>CBIHOW010000028.1:0-75893 GCA_966211695.1 uncultured Massilia sp.
GCCTGAACCGCTTCGACGGCTACCGCAACCAGGTCTTCCGCAACGACCCCAACGATCCGGCCAGCCTGGCCGACAACTATGTGCAGGCCGCGTACGAGGATGGCCGGAACCGGCTGTGGTTCGGCACGCGCGGCGGGCTCGTACGGTTCGATCCCGCGACCCGTCGGTTCATCCGCCTGCCGCTGGTCGGCGGCACCGACCGCAATGCGCGCAACAGTGCCGTCACCGCGATCGTCGGCGACGGCGCCGACGGCCTGTGGGTGGGGACCAGCGACGGTATCGTGCACGTCGACCCGGCCACGGGCGCGCTGCGCGCCCTGCGCCACGACGGCCAGGATCCCGCCAGCCTGCGCGACGATCGCGTGACGGCACTCGCCCTCGATCCGCGCGGCGGCCTGTGGATCGGCACCGGCGTCGGCCTCGACCACCTGCCCGCCGGCGCCGTCCGCTTCACGCATTACGACATGGACACCGACGGTAACGGCAAACGCAACGCCGTGGTCGCGCTGTCGATGGGGCCGCGCGACACGCTGTGGATCGGCACGGACGCCGGACTGGAAGCGTGGCGCATCGGCCAGGGCGCGCCGCAGCGCCACCATGTCGGCGCCGATGAAGGCATGAACGACGGGCGCGTGCAATCGCTGTACCACGACCAGGGCGACACCCTGTGGGTAGGCACGGAACTCGACGGCCTCAAATGGCGCGACCCCACGACCGGGCGCTTCGTCGGCTACACCAGCCAGCCGCTCGACCGCCATACGCTGTCCGACAACCGCGTGATGTCGATCCGGGTCGACCGTACGGGTACGCTGTGGGCGGGCACGATGTTCGGCGGCGTCAACCGCGCGGACCTTGCCAGCGGCGGCTTTTCCCGCTTCGCGCTGCTGCCGGGCCAGGCGGCCGACCCGCGCAGCGCCCGCAAGATCCGCAGCATCGCCGTCGGCGCCGACGGCCGCCTGTGGCTGGGGACGACCGGCGGCGGCATCCTGCATCTGGATACGAACAGTGGCCGCGTGGACATGCTGCGCCACGATCCGCGCGACCCTTCCAGCCTGCCGGACGACACGATCACCCGCGTGCTGCCCGGGCGCGGCCGCCTGTGGGTGGGGACGCCCGGCGGCCTGTCGTGGCGCGACCCGGCCACGGGACGTTTTACGCCCGTCGCGCTGGGCCGCGAGGCGGGCGCCAGCTGGGTCCAGGATCTTGCGCTCGACCGCGCCGGGGCGCTGTGGATCGTCACGCGCGGCGGCCTGTTCATGCTGGCGCCGGACGGTACCCTGCGCGGCTGGCGCCACGACCCGCTCGACCCGGCCAGCCTGGGCGAGAACTACGGTTTCGCCGTGCTCGAGGACCGCGCCGGCACGATCTGGATCGGCACCGAGAATGGCCTCGACCGCTACGACCGCGCGACGAACACGTTCACGCACTTCCGCCACGACCCGCGCGACCCCGCGAGCCTGGGTCACAACCGCGTCTACTACCTGTACGAGTCCGCGCGCGGCGACTTGTGGGTCGGCACGGCGGGCGGCCTGCACCGCATGGAGCGGGGCGCCGGCGGCAAGACGGCGTTCCGCAGGTATCCCGTCGCGCCCTCGCGCGAGCAGGTGCCGATCGGCGGCATCCTCGAAGACGGCAACGGCCAGATCTGGGTCAGCACGACGGTCGGCCTGACCCGCGTCGATCCGGAGACGGGGCGCTACAAGAACTACACCGCCAAGGACGGCCTGACGGACGGCTCGTACTTCGTCGGCTCGGCCGCGCGCGGCGCGGACGGCGAGCTGCATTTCGGCGGCATCAACGGCATGACGTCGTTCCAGCCGGACGACATCCACGACAACCCGTTCCCGCCCACCGTCGTCATCACCGACTTCCTCGTGTTCAACCGCCCGCGCGCGCTGCCCGCCGCCGTCGACCGCCTGCGCGAGATCCGGCTGAACCACCGCGATTCCGTGTTCACGCTGGAATTCGCCGCGCTGCATTACGCCGATCCGCAGGCGAACCGCTACGCCTACCGGCTGCTCGGTTTCGACCAGGACTGGACCGAGACGGACGCCCGCAAGCGCTTTGCCACCTACACGAACCTCGATCCGGGCGAGTACGTGTTCGAGGTGAAGGCCGCCAACAAGGACGGCGTGTGGAGCGAGCATCCGACCACCTTGACCATCTCGATCCCGCCGCCGTTCTGGATGACGTGGTGGTTCCGCCTGGCCGCGGCGAGCGTGCTGCTCGCAACCGCCGTTGCGCTGTACCGCCTGCGCGTGCGCGTGCTCGTGCAGCAGAAGGCCCGGCTGGAACGCCAGGTCGGCGCGCGCACGGCGGAACTCGTGCTGCAGAAGGAACAGGCGGAAAAGCGCAAGCAGGAGGCGGAGGCGCAGAAGGAAGCCGTGGAGCAGGCGCGCCGCAATATCGCGCTCCTGTCCGACATCGGGCGCGAGCTGACGGCGAACCTGGACGGCGAGGCCATCATGGCCAACGTGTTCGGCCAGGTGCGCCAGTTGATGGATGCTCCGCTGTTCGCGATCGGCCTGGCGCGCGCCGACGGTCCGATGGCGTATCCGTACGTCGTCGCGGACGGCCGCCGCGTGCCGGAAGCGGGGCGCTTCCCCGCGCGCGTGCGCGGCCTCGGCGAGTACTGCCTGGTGACGGGCGAGGAAATCCTGATCGGCGACCTGGCGCGCGATTACGTCCGGTTCTCGGGCCTCGTGCGCGACGTGCTCGGCGTCGACCCGGCCGGCGCAGAGGCGGAGACGCCGCCGTCGCCGCGCTCCCTGATGTTCGTGCCGATCCTGGTCGGCAGCCGCGTGCTGGGCGTGATCACGGTGCAGAGCGGCCGGCCGGGCGCGTACCAGAACGTGCAGCTCGACATGCTCAGCACCCTCGCATCCTATGTCGGCGTCGCGCTGGACAATGCGGATGCCTACCGCCAACTGAAGGAAACCCAGGCCCAGCTGGCGGCGCGCGAAAAACTCGCGTCGCTCGGCTCCCTCGTCGCCGGCGTCGCCCACGAGTTGAACACCCCGATCGGCAACAGCCTGCTGATGGCCAGCACGCTGGAAGAAAAGACGAACGCGCTGGCCGACCGGTTCACCAACAACGCGTTGAAGAAATCGGACCTGGAGACGTGGATCGCGGCGGCGCGCGAGGCGGCGAGCCTCATCGTGCGCAGCCTGAACGGGGCGGCGGACCTCGTGAACAGTTTTAAACAGGTGTCCGTGGACCAGGCCAGTACGCAGCGCCGCCGCTTCGACCTGGGCCGGGCCTGCCACGAGATCGCGGCCACGATGATGAACCAGGTGCGCCGCGCCGGCCACACGCTCGACCTGCAGGTGCCGGCGGGGATCGTCATGGACAGCTATCCCGGCCCGTTCGGCCAGGTCGTCATCAATTTCATCAACAACGCGCTGCTGCACGCGTTCGACGCGCCGGGCGGCCACATGCGCATCGATGCCCAGCCCCTGGACGGCGACCGCGTGCGCATCGAGTTCGCCGACGACGGCCGCGGCATCGCGCCCGAACACCTGTCCCGCATCTTCGATCCTTTCTTCACGACGCGGATGGGGCAGGGCGGCACGGGCCTCGGACTCAACATCGCCTGGAACCTCGTGACGACGGTGCTGCAGGGGACGATCCGGGTCGAGAGCCGGCCGGGGCACGGCACGGTGTTCGTCATCGAGCTGCCGCTGCGGGCCGACCGTTAAACGACGTTGGTGGGCTTCCCGGCCACCCAGGCCTCCAGGTTATCGACCAGCATATCTGCCAGGGTCTGCATCGCCCCGCCGCTGGCCCATGCCACGTGCGGCGTCAGCACGAAGTTCGGCAGCCGCAGCTGCAGGAGCGGATTCTCCGGCACGGGCGGCTCCTTGCTCAGGACGTCGAAGCCGGCCCCGGCGATCGTCCCGTCGGCGAGCGCCTGCGCCAGCGCGGCCTCGTCGACGAGGCCGCCGCGCGCCGTGTTGATCAGGATGGCGCTCCGCTTCATCGATGCCAGCTCGCGTGCGCCGATCATGTGGCGGGTCCGGTCCGTCAGCGGCAGGTGCAGGCTCACGACGTCCGACGTGGCCAGCAACTCGTCCAGCGGCAGCTGCACGACGTCGGCGTCCGGCACCGGCGAGCGCGACGTGACCGCGACGTCCATGCCGAACGCGCGCGCGATCTGGGCGACGCGGCGCCCCAGCGCGCCATAGCCGACGATGCCGAGGCGGCTGCCGGCCAGGTCGCCGATCGGGTGGTCGAGCAGGCAGAAACGCGTCGACCGTTCCCAACGGCCGTCCTCCACGTCCGCCACGTACGCACGCAGGTTGCGGCGCACGGCGAGCATGAGGGCGAAGCAGTGCTCCGGCACCGAGACGAGCGAGTAGTTGCGGATGTTCGCGACGACGATGCCCCGCTCGCGGCAGGCGGCCAGGTCCACGTTGTCCGTGCCCGTCGCGGCCACGGCGATCATCTTCAGGTCCGGCAGTTGCGCGATCGCGTCCGCGCGCAGCGGCACCTTGTTCGTGATGGCGATGGTGGCGCCGGCGAGGCGTTCGACGACTTCGCCAGCGTTGGTGGCGGGGTAGTCGCGCCAGCGGTGCTCGAAGGATGGCTTGCGGATGTTGGCGATCAGGCTGTCGCGATCGAGGAAGACAATGTCGTGCATGGTAGTCCCGGGCAAAGAAGGACGACCATTGTAGAACGCGAATAAAAAAAAGACAGGGACTGGCCCTGTCTTCGGAGGCGGGAGGGGCTTGAGCCGGTTGTGCGCTGCCCGGCTCAGTGGGCAGCGGCGGCTTTCTGGTCTGCGTGTGCCTCGGCCTTGTCGGCTGCGGCTTCCGCCTTGGCTTTGGCGGCTTTCTTGTGTGCTTTGGCTTTGGTCTTCGCGGCGTCGGCCTTGGCGACGGCGACGTCCGCATTCGCTTCGGCGGCTTTCTTCTCCAGTTTCGCGTCGGCTTTCACGTCGGCCTTTTCTTCCTTGGCTTCGGCCTTCGCGGCTTTCTTGACGGCCTTGACTTCGGCCTTGGTTGCGGCCGGCGTCGTCGTCGTGGCCGGGGTGGCGGTCGTCTGGGCGTACACCGAGGTGGCGAACAGGCCTGCGATCAGGGTAGCGACGATTTTGCTCATGACTTGTTTCCTTCAGGCGTAGTTGAGGGGTGCTACTGGGCCAGAAACGCGGCCATGCGCCGCGTGGTTGACGATGCTTTACATCCCGTTACAAGTGTACGTACGGAAATCCTTTTGGCAGAACGATGTTTGACACTGGAAATTATTCCAACGATACTTTGGCGGCACTATCCGTGCCCCCTATAACTCGACGCCCAAGAGACCGCTCGTGAGACTACCTACTACCCTCCGTACCACCCTGACCGCCATCGCGCTCGCCACCGCGACGCTGGCCGCCCACGCCGCCGACGCCGTCCACATCGATCCGCAGCACCTGTCGCAGGACGTGAAAGTCCTCGCATCCGACGAGTTCGAAGGCCGCGGCCCGAACACGGCCGGCGAGACGAAGACCGTCGACTACATCATCGAACAGTTCAAGCAGGCCGGCCTGCAACCGGGCGGCGACCTCGTCGACGGCAAGCGCGGCTGGACGCAGGACGTCCCGCTCGGCCGCTTCGAGATCAGCGGCCCCGTCGATGTGTCGGTCACGGCCGGCGGCACCACCAAGGCCTTCACGCAGGGTAACGAAGTGGCCATGCGCGCCGCGATGACGGGCGCGAAGAGCGTCGACTTCAAGAACGCGCCGCTCGTCTTCGTCGGCTATGGCGTGACGGCCCCGGAACGCAAGTGGGACGACTTCAAGGGCCAGGACCTGAAGGGCAAGCTGGCCGTCGTGCTGATCAACGACCCGGATTTCGAGACGGGCAAGGGCGACTTCGGCGGCAAGGCGATGACGTATTACGGCCGCTGGACCTATAAATACGAAGAACTGGCACGCCGCGGTGCGCTGGGCACGCTGATCGTCCACGAGACGGCGCCGGCGTCGTACGGCTGGGCCACCGTGAAGAATTCGAACACGAACGTCCAGTACGACATCGTGCGCAAGAACCCGCTGGAAGCGCATGCGCCGGTGGAAGCGTGGATCCAGCGCGACGTCGCCGTCGACCTGTTCAAGCGCGCCGGCCTGGACTTCGACAAGCTCAAGAAGCAGGCGCAAACCCGCACGTTCAAGCCGGTCGAGCTGAAGGGCGTGACGATGTCCGCGCACTACGCCGTCGACGCCAAGGTCATCACGTCGAAGAACGTGCTGGCCGTGCGTCCGGGCAGCGAGCATCCGGACCAGGTCGTGATCTACAGCGGCCACTGGGACCACCTGGGCGTCGGCCTGCCGGACGCGAAGGGCGACAAGATCTACAACGGCGCCGTCGACAACGCCACCGGCATCGCCGCGCTGCTGGAACTGGGCCGCGCCTACGCCAAGGCACCGGCGCCGAAACGCAGCGTCGTGTTCCTGGCCGTGACGGCGGAAGAGAAGGGCCTGCTGGGTTCGGAATACTATGCGAACAATCCGGTCTACCCGCTGGGCAAGACGGTCGGCGTGATCAACATGGATGCGCTGAGCCCGTACGGCCCGTCGCGCGACTTCACGATCTCCGGCAGCGCCAAGCTCGACCTGCTCGACCAGCTCGTTGCGAAGGCCAAGGCGAACGGCATCCGCTATTCCGCCGATCCGAAGCCGGAAGCGGGCCACTTCTTCCGCTCCGACCACTTCCCGTTCGCCAAGCACGGCGTCCCGGCGATCTCGTTCGGTTCGGGCGAAGACTGGGAGCAGGGCGGCGTGGCCGCGGGCAAGGCGGCCGAGGAGAAATACGTGTCCGTCGCGTACCACCAGCCGGCCGACGAGTGGAGCGCATCGTGGCCGTTCACGGGCATGGCGCGCGACCTCGGCGTCCTGTATTCGGTGGGCCGCGACCTGGCCGATTCGTCGGCCTGGCCGAACTGGGCCAAGGACTCGGAGTTCCGTGCGGCACGGGACAAGACCGCGGCCGAGCGCAAGTAAGCACGTAGGGTGGGCTCCCCGAGCCCACCAAGGGTTAGCCAGCGAACAGTCGCGTCCGCACCTCTTGCCTACACTAAGGCACACACTGCAGAGGTGATGCCATGCCCGACCCGTTAAAGCTGTATAAGGCCAAGCGCGACTTCAAGATCACGGCCGAGCCCGAGGAGGGCGGGGAGGCCAGCACAGGCCTCCTCACCTTCGTGATCCAGAAGCACTGGGCCACCCGCCTCCATTACGATTTCCGTCTGGAACTGGACGGCGTCATGAAAAGCTGGGCCGTGCCCAAAGGCCCCAGCTACGACACCCACGACCGCCGCATGGCCGTGCACGTGGAAGACCACCCCATCTCGTATTCCGACTTCGAAGGCACGATCCCGCCGCACCAGTACGGCGCGGGCAAGGTCATCATCTGGGACAAGGGCACGTGGGAGCCCGTGGGCGACCCGCGCCAGGGGTATAAAAAGGGCGAGATCAAGTTCGAGATGCATGGCCACAAGATGCACGGCCGCTGGGTGCTCGTGCGCCTGCGCGGCCACGAGGACGACAAGCAGGAACCGTGGCTCCTCATCAAGGAAAACGACGAGTACGCGAAGCCGGCCGGCGAATTCTCCGTCGTCGACGAATTCCCCGACAGCGTGAAGGACTTGCCGATGCCGGAGCACGGCGCCGAGGCGAAGGTAGAAAGACTGGCGGTTGCGAAACCGGCGCGCAAGGCTGCGGCGAAACCCAGGCGCGGCGCGATGCCCGCCGGCGCCGTCAAGGCCGACCTGCCCGAGACGCTGACGCCGGAACTGGCGACCCTCGTCGACGGGCCGCCCGCCGATCCGGAGAACTACATCTACGAGATCAAGTTCGACGGCTACCGCATGCTCGCGCGCGTTGAAGGCAAGGACATCCGCCTCATCACCCGCAACGGCAACGACTGGACCGACAAGCTGAAACCGCTGCAGCAGGAAATCCGCCGCATGAAGCTGCCGGACGGCTGGTACGACGGCGAGATCGTCGTCCACGACGAGAACGGCAAGCCGAACTTCAACCTGCTGCAGCTCGCATTCGACGGCTCGAACAAGGCGCAGATCGTTTACTTCGTGTTCGACGCGCCTTACTTCAAAGGCTACGACCTGCGCGACGTGCGCCTGGACGAGCGCCGGCCGTTGTTGCAGGAGGCGCTGGCGGCGCGGCCGTCGGACACGGTGCGCTTCTCCGCCGAATTCGGCACGGACCCGGCGCAGCTCGTCGTGGCCGCGTGCCAGATCGGGCTGGAGGGCGTGATCGGCAAGCGCAAGGATTCGCGCTACGTCACGCGCCGCTCGCCCGAGTGGATCAAGCTGAAATGCGGCCAGCGCCAGGAATTCGTCATCGGCGGCTACACCGATCCGCATGGCGCGCGCACCGGCATCGGCTCGCTGCTGCTGGGCTACTACGACAAGGACGGCGTGCTGCGCTACGCGGGCAACTGCGGCAGCGGGTTCAACGGCGCGTCGCTGCGCCACATGCGCGAGGTGCTGGAGGCGATCGAGACGGATAAAAACCCGTTCCCGCCGCGCGCCGTGCCGGGACGGACGAACCACTGGGTGAAGCCGGAGCTCGTCGCGGAAGTCAGCTTTTCGGAATGGACGGCCACCGACTCCATCCGCCACCCCGTATTCCAGGGCCTGCGCAAGGACAAGCCGGCGAAGAGCGTCGTGCGCGAGTTGCCCAGGCACATGCAGGAGGCTCCCGTGGAACATGCCAAACCCGCCCGCAAACGGACGACGAAGCAGGCTGAAGAGACAAGCCTGCCGGGCAACCTGCCCGCCACGTTCAAGGTCACGCACGGCGACCGCGTGATGGATGCGGAGAGCGGCGTCACGAAGGTCGAGATGGTGCGCTATTACGCCCTCGTCGGCGAGCTGATGATGGAACACCTGAAGGGCCGCCCCGTCTCGCTCGTGCGGGCGCCCGACGGCGTGGGCAAGGAGCTGTTCTTCCAGAAGCACGTCGCCGACACCGCGAAGATGCCGGGCGTCGCGCAGATGGACCAGGCGCTCGACCCGGACCACCCGCGCATGACGGAAATCGCGACGATCGAGGGCCTGCTGTCCAGCGCGCAGTGGAACGTCGTCGAGATCCACAGCCAGAACGCGACGTCGAAACACTACGACACGCCCGACCGCATGGTGTTCGACCTCGACCCGGGCGAGGGCGTCGAGTGGTCCAAGGTGCAGGAAGCGGCCCAGCTGATGCGCGCCTTCCTGCAGGAGCTGGGGCTGAACCCGTTCCTCAAGACGAGCGGCGGCAAGGGCCTGCACGTCGTCGTGCCGCTGAAGCCGAAACTCGACTGGGACACGGTCAAGGATTTCTCGCACGCGATCGTGACTCATCTCGCGAAGACGATCCCGGACCGCTTCTCCGCCAAGAGCGGCGCGAAGAACCGCGTGGGGCGCATCTTCATCGACTACCTGCGCAACGGCCGCGGCGCGACGACGGTGGCCGCGTGGTCGGCGCGCGCGCGTCCCGGCCTGGGCATCTCCGTGCCCGTGCGCTGGGACGAACTGCCGAAGCTGAAGTCGGGCAGCCACTGGACCGTCAAGACGGCGCACACGCGGCTGGACGAGGGCAATGCGCCGTGGGCGGACTACGACAAGAGCGCGGTGACGCTCACCAAGGCCATGAAGGCGCTGGGGTTCAAGGCAGAGAAAAAATGATCGTCGTCCCCGCGCAGGCGGGGACGACGTGTCAGGCGACCTTCTCGTTCCCCGGATCGCCCCGCTCGTTGCGGAAGATGGCGCGCACGTTCATGGCGGCGAGGCCCGCCTGCAGCGCGATCAGCGCCCAGGCTTCGTCGTGCACGCCCCACACGATCCACAGCACGTTACTGAGGATGAAGGTCCAGAACCCGATCACGCGCTTCTTCGCGTGACGGGCGCCGACGAGGAAGGCGGCCACCAGCGTGACCGCCATCGCGGGCCATTGCAGCAAGTCCAGCAGCGTATCGACATCCACTCAGGCGGCCTTCCTGCGCTTTGCGGGCGCCTTCGTTGCGGCCGTCTTCGTGGCGGTCGCGCGCTTGGCCGCCGTCTTGGTTGCCGTCTTTGCCGCGGTCGATTTCGCGGCCGTCGTGCGCTTCGCGCTCGCGTGCGTGGCCGCGTGCGCAGGCGCCTTGCGCGCGCGCGGCGGCGGCGTCTCGTCCGTATCCTCGTCGCTCGACGGCTTCCTCGACTTGCGCGGCGGCGGTTCGTCGTCGTCGTCGTCGTCCGCCGACGCAGCTTTCGCGGGCTTCTTGCCCAGGCTGGCCTGCAGCAGCGAGACGAGGTCGATGACGTTCGACTTGGCCGGTTTCTCTTCTTCCGGCTCCGGTTCGGTGAGCGTCTTGGTCTGGTTGGCGGCGATCTTCTTCTTGATCAGCGCCATCACGTCCTCGCGGTACGTGTCGTGGTACTGCTGCGGCTTCCACTTCTCGCTCATGCCTTCGACGAGCGCCCTGGCCATCTGCAGTTCCTTCTCCGTGACCTGCGCGGCCCTGGAGTTTTCGGCCGGGATCTTGAGTTCGTCGGTGGGGCGGATCTCGTCCGGGTAGCGCAAGGTGTTCAGCACGATCGTGTCGCCCACGCAGACGAGGGCGGCCAGGTGCTGCTTGACGCGGATGACGACGTTCGCGATGCCGATCTTGCCGACATCGCGCAGGGTCTCGCGCAGCAGCGCATAGACCTTGTCGCCGCCCTTGCCGGGCGCGAGGTAGTAGGGTTGTTCGTAGTAGATCAGCGGGACCTGCTCGGCGTTCACGAACGCGAGGATGTCGATGGTCTGCGTCGCTTCCGGGTTGGCGCGGCGCAGGTCTTCGTCGGTCAGCACGACGTATTCGCCGTCGCTGTACTCGTAGCCCTTGACGATGTCGTCCCAGGACACTTCCTTGCCGGTCGCCTTGTTGTAGCGCTTGAAGCCGATCGGCGCGAAGTCGCGCCGGTCGAGCATCGTCAGGTCGAGCCCCTGGTCGCTCGCCGCCGGATACATCTCGACCGGGATGTGCACCAGCCCGAAGCTGATCGCACCCTTCCACATGCTGCGTGCCATCTGGAGCTCTCCTCGAGGTTATTCGCCGACCGATCCCGTGATCGGCAGCACGACGCCCGTCACATAGCCCGAGCAGACGTTGGAGGCCAGGTAGACGTACGCCGGCGACAGCTCTTCCGGCTGTGCGGGACGTCCGAACGTCGTGCTCTGGCCGAACTTGGTGATGTCTTCCGGCGACTGGTCGGCCGGATTCAGCGGCGTCCACACGGGACCCGGCGCGACGGCGTTCACGCGGATGCCCTGGTCCAGCAGGTTCGCGGCGAGCGACATCGTGAACGCGTGGATGGCGCCCTTGGTCGTCGAATAGTCGAGCAGTTTCTTCGAACCCTTCAGGCCCGTCACGGAACCCGTGTTGATGATGGCCGCGCCGCGCTTCATGTAGGGCAGGCAGGCCTTCGCCATGTGGAAGTAGCCGTAGATGTTGGTGCGCATCGTCTCGTCGAAGCGGTCTTCCGTCAGGTCGAGCAGCGACTCGGCGTGTTCCTGGAACGCGGCGTTGTTGACGAGGACGTCCAGCCGGCCCCACTTGGCGACGATCTGGTCGACGGCCTGCTGGCAGAATTCCATGTCCTTGACGTCGCCCGCGACGGTGAGGCATTTCTGGCCTTCGGCCTCGATCAGGCGCTGCGTCTCGGCCGCGTCCTCGTGTTCGTTCAGGTACAGGATCGCGACGTCGGCGCCTTCGCGCGCGAACAGGATCGCGACGGCGCGGCCGATGCCGGAATCGCCGCCCGTGACGATGGCGACCTGGCCCGCCAGCTTGCCGCTGCCCTTGTAGTGCTCGGCCATGAACTTCGGCTTCAGCTCCATCTGGGCTTCGATGCCCGGCTTGGCCAGGTGCTGGGCGGGGAAGTCGCCGCTCGGCTGCTGGATGCCCGTCTGTGCCGCGCCGCCGGAGCCCTGGTCACCCTTCTGCATGCTGGCGTCGTGCTGGTCCTGGCGGTTCTGGATTGCCTTCTGCTTGTTCGCTGCATCGTCCTGTATTGCCATGGTGCTCTCCTTGTGCATGATTCCGCCAGTATTCCCGGCCGCGGGCCGCGCTGACGGTGCGCTTCCACACATTGCGAGCATTTGCTAGGCGTTACAGGTGCTTTGTGGCAAACTTGTTAGCGTAACAAAGTATTCCATAGGTGATGCATGCTAGAGCAGACCGCGATTTACCTGAGTCCGATGGCGCAGCGGCGCGCCGAATTCGGGGACGCGTGCGCCTCCCTGTTCGGGCGCCTGCACCTGGCCGACAGCGCCGACGTCGCCGCCAGCCTGCTGGCGCGCGACCAGCCGGACCTGCTCGTGATCGACCTCGACCGTTTTGAACCGAGCATCGACCTCGACGCGCTGGGCGACCTCGTCGCCCGCCGCGCCGGTGCCCCCGTCCTGCTGCTGTGCCCCTTCGCCGGCGCCGCCTGGCTGCCCGCGCTGATGGCGCACGGCCACGTGCACTATGCCGTCACGCCGCTCGACGCGGCCGCGTTGCGCGCCGCGGTGGCGTCCCGCCTGGCGCAGCCGGAGGCGCCGCCCCTGGATGCGGCCGGCCTGCGCACGTTGCTGGACCTGCGTGCCCGCGTGCAGGCCGCGCTGGACGAGGCCGAGGATGCGCACACCCTGTCCGAAGCCCTATGCGCCGCCCTGTGCGCCTGGCCCGGCGTGCTGCATGCGGGCATGTTCCTGCTCAAGGACGGCAACGACCTGCAGCTGGAAGCCCAACAGGGGCCGGAAGGCCTCCTGCTCGGCGCGCTGCTGCAGCGCACGGACCGGCTGCTGCAGGCGCCGCTGCGCCACGCGTTCCCCGGCCTGCTGGCCGCCGCGGGCGGGACGGCCGCGCTGATCGAGGTCCCGGAACAATCGGGCGAACCGGCGCTGGCCGAGGGCCTGCGCGCGCACGGCGTCGCGATGGCGCTGGGCGTGCCGGTTCCCGCCGACGGCCCCGGCACGCCGCGCGGTGCGCTGTCGCTGCTGTTCGGCGCCGCGCGCGAGCTTACGCCGGACGAGTGGACGACCTTGTACGACGTGGCGCGCCTGGCCGCCTTCGGCCTGCGCCTCGTCGCCATCGGCCAGGAAAACGAACACCTGATGGCGCGCCTGACGTACATCTCGACGACGGACGCGCTGACCGGCGTCGCGAACCGCCGCCACGGCGAAGAACTGCTGGAAAAGGAAATCAAGCGCGCCCGCCGCTACCGCGTGCCGCTCGCGCTGCTGTCGTTCGACATCGACCGCTTCAAGGCCGTCAACGACACCTACGGCTATCCCGTCGGCGACGTGGCGCTGCGCACCGTGGCCGACACGACGCGCGCCGTGCTGCGCGCCAGCGACATCCTCGTGCGTTCGGGCGGCGAGGAATTCCACATCATCGCGCCGCACACGAGCGCCGTCGACGGCCTGCGCATGGCGGAAAAGGTGCGCGTGGCGATCGAGCAGGCCGAGATCCCCGGCTGCGACCACGTGACGGTGAGCCTCGGCGTGGCCCAGCTGGGCGAGCAGGAGAGCGGCGATTCGCTGACGCAGCGCACCGACGCCGCCCTCGCGCGCGCCAAGCGGGCGGGCCGCAACTGCGTCGAACTGGCGATGCAGTGAACGGGGTGGTGTCGACAAACCCGCGCCTGCTCGGCTGGCTGCGGGCGTACCGGCGCGACGATCTCGCGGGCGACGTGGGCGCCGGCATCGTCGTGGCCATGATGATGATCCCGCAGGGCATGGCCTACGCGCTCGTCGCCGGCCTGCCGCCCGTCGCCGGCCTGTACGCCAGCATCGTGCCGCCGCTGCTGTACGCCCTGTTCGGCACGAGTTCCACCCAGTCCGTCGGGCCGATGGCGATCATCTCGCTGATGACGGCGTCCGCGCTGGCGCCTCTCGCTTCGCCCGGCAGCGCCTTGTACGGCATGCTGGCAGCGCAGCTGGCGCTGGTGTCGGGCATCGTGCTGCTCGCGTGCGGCCTGCTGCGCGTGGGCTTCCTCGCGAACTTCTTCTCGCGCCCCGTGATGAGCGGTTTCACGCTGGGCTCCGCCGTCGTCATCTCGCTGGGGCAGTTGCGGACACTGCTGGGCGGCCCGCTGCCGCACGTGCACGTTCCCAGCGCCGCGCTGGGCCTCGGCAGCGTGGCTCTGCTGCTGTTCGCGCGGCGCTGGCTGTCTCCGCTGCTGCGCCGGCTCGGCATGCCGTGCGCCGCGGCCGATATCGCGGCCCGGCTGGCGCCGATGGCGCTCGTCCTTGCCGGCATCGCGCTCGTGGCCGCGTTGCACCTCGACCGCAAGGGCGTGCAGGTGATCGGCGCCGTGCCGGCCGGGCTGCCGGGCTTGAGCCTGGCGGCGTCCGCCGCGCACTGGCAGGACCTGCTGAAACCGTCCCTCTTGATCGGCTTCATGAGCTTCCTGATCGCGATGTCGGGCGCGCAGACGCTCGCGCTGAAGCGCGCGGAAAAGCTGCACACGAACCGCGAGCTCGTGGGGCTGGGCCTGGCCAACGTCGGCAGCGCGCTGTCCGGCGGCTTTCCCGTGACGGGCAGCCTGTCGCGCTCCGCCGTGAATTTCGCCGCCGGCGCGCGCACCCAGCTGGCCGGCGTGATCACGGCGGCGCTGCTGGCCGGCGCGCTCGTGCTGCCCACCGGCTGGCTCGCGCTGCTGCCCCTGCCGGTGCTGGCCGCCACGATCATCGTGGCCGTCCTCGGCCTGCTGGACTGGTCGACCTTGCGCACGGCGTGGGATTACGACCGCGCCGACGCGCTCGCGCTGCTGGCCACCGGCGGCGGCGTCCTGCTGCTCGGGGTAGAGGCGGGCGTCGTGCTGGGACTGCTGCTGTCGCTGGGGACGATGATCTGGCGCGAGAGCCGGCCCCACATCGCCGTGCTGGGCCGGATTCCGCACACGGAGCACTTCCGCAACATCGACCGGTACTCGGCCGAGACCGACCCGAACGTCCTGCTGCTGCGCGTGGACGCGGGCCTGTTCTTCGGGAATATCGAAGCGGTCAGCCAGCGCATCGAGGAAGAACTGGCCGCGCACCGCGAGGCGCGCCACCTCGTGCTCGTGCTGTCGGCCGTGAACGCCATCGACAGTTCGGCGCTGTTCGGGTTGCTGGAATTGAATCGCGGCCTGGCGCGGCGCGACGTCCGCCTGCACCTGGCCGAGGTCAAGGGACCGGTGCTGGACCGCTTGCGCGCGTCGACTTTGTTGACTGAGCTCAGCGGACGTCTCTTTTTAAGTACAGCAAACGCCTGGGATGCCCTCGCACGGCACGATACGTGATTGCAAGCAAATCCCAGCTGTGGCAGGATGGAACCACGGTTTTAAAGTAAAGGTGGATACCATGCCGCGCCCAAGTACTGTCGTTATTCTGTTGTCAACCGTCGCCTTGCTCGCCCTCGGCTTCGCCGCTGCCGTCCCGGCCGGCATCGCCCTGGCGCTGACGTTCGAACTGGCCGCGTACAAGCGCGCCGCCGACCGCGAGCGCGCCCTGCGTCCGGTCCGTATCGCCCGCCCGCTGCGCCGTCGCCGCTGATTTTTCGCGGTCAAGGTTCGCCCGCTTGACCGGTGTTCGTCACCGGTCGGGCTCGCGGACACGCTTCGTTTTTCCCTCCTGGTCGCCATGCGCGTCCGTCTGTCGAGTCCATTCCTGACGTTGCCGAATTCGTATTGATCACCTGATCCGGGCGTGCGCTTGCACTGTTCCGGTGCCGCCGGCGCCGCGCTGGTGCGCCGCATCGCTGTTTCCCGGTGTCCCGGCAGTGGCATGCATCGTGCTAACTCATCGGGTATGCCTTTCGACGACCCAACCTGCACCTCCTGGCACGCGTCCCTCCGCCTCGGCTTCGCGCGCGACGGCGCCTGCACGCGCCTCGTGCGGCGCGAGCACCGCGGGCCGCTGCGCGTGCAAAAGGCGTTGTACCCGGAAGGGCCGGGCACCTGCCACGTGATCGTCGTGCACCCGCCCGGCGGCATCGTCGGCGGCGACCGGCTCGACATCGCGCTCGACGTGCCGGCCGGCTGCCACGTGCTGGCCACGTCGCCCGGCGCCGCCAAGTGGTATCGGGCCAACGGCCGCACGTCGCGCCAGGACGTGGCCCTGGCCGCCGGTCCCGGCGCCGCGATCGAATGGCTGCCGCAGGAAACCATCGTCTACGACGACGCCGACGTGACGCTCGCGCACGACGTCGACCTGGCCACGGGCGCCGTGTACATCGGCAGCGAAGTGCTGTGCTTCGGCCGGCGCGCATCCGGCGAACGTTTTACGCGCGGACGCGTGGGGCAGCGCATGCGCATCCGCATCGACGGGCGGCCCGTGTGGTGGGAGCAGGGCGGCGCCACGCCGGCGCTACTCGCGAGCCCGCTGGGCATGCATGGACACAGCGTGTGCGCGACGCTCGTCGCCGTCGGCAAGCCCGTGCCCGCGGGCCTGCGGGACGCGGTGCGCGCAATCGATCCCGGCCTCGCCGCCAGCCAGGTGAAGCACGTATTCGTGGCGCGCTTCCTCGGCGACGACGGCGAACGGGCGCGCGCGGCATTGACGGGCGCGTGGGCCGTGCTGCGGCCGCATTTGCTGGACCGGCCGGCCGCGCCGCCGCGCATCTGGAATACGTAAAGGACAGTCATGGACCTGACCCCGCGCGAAAAAGACAAGCTGCTGATCTTCACGGCCGCGCTGCTGGCCGAACGCCGCCGCGCACGCGGCCTGAAGCTGAACTATCCGGAAGCCGTCGCGCTGATCACGGCCGCCATCATGGAAGGCGCCCGCGACGGCCGCAGCGTGGCGGAGCTGATGAGCGCGGGCACCATGATCCTGACGCGCGCCGACGTGATGGACGGCGTGCCGGAGATGATCCCGGACATCCAGGTCGAAGCCACGTTCCCGGACGGCAGCAAGCTCGTCACCGTCCACAACCCGATCCCGTGAGCCCACGATGAAGATCCTCCTGCCCGATGCCCAGGCCTGCGGTGTGATACGCGGCCGACTCGCCGACCTGCACCCGGCCGCGGAGCCCGGGTTCATGAAAACCCTGCTAATGCCGGAGGCGGCATGATCCCCGGCGAATACTTCCTCGAGGATGGCGAGATCCCGATCAATGCCGGCCGCCGCACGGCGACGCTCGTCGTCGCGAACGCGGGCGACCGTCCCGTGCAGGTCGGGTCCCACTACCACTTCCACGAGGCGAACGATGCGCTGCAGTTCGACCGCGACGCGGCGCGCGGCATGCGCCTGAACATCGCGGCCGGCACCGCCGTGCGCTTCGAACCGGGCCAGCGCCGCACCGTCGAACTGGTGGCGCTGGACGGCGCGCGCATCGTGCACGGCTTCCAGGGCCGCGTGAACGGAGGCCTCTGAATGGTCACGATCTCACGCCAGGCCTATGCCGACATGTACGGCCCCACGACGGGCGACCGCATCCGCCTCGCGGACACGGAACTCGTCATCGAGATCGAGAAGGACTACGCCATCTACGGCGAGGAAGTGAAATTCGGCGGCGGCAAGGTGATCCGCGACGGCATGGGCCAGTCGCAGCGCGTGCGCGCGGACGTGATGGACACCGTGATCACGAACGCCGTCATCGTCGACCACTGGGGCATCGTCAAGGCCGACATCGGCATCAAGGATGGCCTGATCGCCGCCATCGGCAAGGCCGGCAACCCGGACATCCAGCCCGGCGTGACGATGGCCATCGGCGGCGCGACGGAGATCATCGCGGGCGAAGGCATGATCGTCACGGCGGGCGGCATCGACACGCACATCCACTTCATCTGCCCGCAGCAGATCGACGAGGCGTTGACGTCCGGCGTCACGACGATGCTGGGCGGCGGCACGGGCCCCGCCGTCGGCACGGCCGCCACGACGTGCACGCCGGGCCCGTGGCATATCCATTCGATGCTGCTGGCGGCCGACGCGTTCCCGATGAACCTCGGCTTCTTCGGCAAGGGCAACGTGAGCCAACCGCGGCCACTGGAAGAGCAGATCGAGGCGGGCGCCGTCGGCCTGAAGCTGCACGAGGACTGGGGCAGCACGCCGGCCGCGATCGACAACTGCCTGGCCGTCGCCGAGCGCATGGATATCCAGGTCGCACTGCATTCGGACACGCTGAACGAGGCCGGCTTCCTGGAATCCACGCTGGCCGCGTTCAAGGGCCGCACGATCCACACGTTTCATACCGAAGGCGCGGGCGGCGGGCACGCGCCCGACATCATCGCGGCCGTCGGCCAGGACAACGTGCTGCCGTCGTCGACGAACCCGACGCGCCCGTACACGGTGAACACGCTGGATGAGCACCTGGACATGCTGATGGTCTGCCACCACCTCGATCCCGCCATCGCGGAAGACGTGGCGTTCGCGGAATCGCGCATCCGCCGCGAGACCATCGCGGCCGAGGACATCCTGCACGACCTGGGCGCCATCTCGATGATGTCGTCCGATTCGCAGGCGATGGGCCGCGTGGGCGAGACCATCACGCGCACGTGGCAGACGGCGCACAAGATGAAGGTGCAGCGCGGGCCGCTCGACGGCGACTCCGCGCGCAGCGACAACGCGCGCGTAAAACGCTACGTGGCGAAGTACACGATCAACCCGGCCATCGCGCACGGCATCGCGCACGCCGTCGGGTCGCTGGAGCCGGGCAAGATCGCCGACATCGTGCTGTGGCGCCCCGCGTTCTTCGGCGTGAAGCCGTCCATGATCCTGAAGGGCGGGATGATCGCGGCGAGCCTGATGGGCGACCCGAACGCGTCGATCCCGACGCCGCAGCCCGTGCACTACCGGCCGATGTTCGGCGCGTTCGGCGGGGGCCTGCGCAAATCGTTCACGTTCGTGTCGCAGGCCGCGTTCGACGCGGGGATCGCGCGCCAACTGGGGCTCGCCAAGACCGTCATCCCGGTCTGCAACACCCGGGGGCTGCGCAAGCGCGACATGGTCCATAACGGCGCCGCGCCGCACATGGAAGTGGATCCGGAAACCTACGAGGTGCGCGCCGATGGGCGCCTGCTCGTGTGCGAGCCCGCCAAGGTGCTGCCGTTGGCGCAGCGGTATTTCCTGTTCTGACCGATCGGAGGAACCAATTGTTGTCACTGCATACGAAGATCGCCCAGGCGGACGTCGTGCACGACGAACTCGTGCTGCCGTACGACCAGCGCGAACGCTGCCGCCAGCGGGCGCGCCTCGCATCCGGCGAGGAAGTCGCACTGTTCCTCGTGCGCGGCACCGTGCTGCGCGACGGCGATTTGCTTATTGGCGAGGACAGCGGCGAGGGCGGACGCGTGGTACGGGTGGTGGCCGCGCCGGAGCCGACGTATCTCGTGCGCTGCGCGGACGCGACGCTCCTCGCGCGCTGCGCCTTCCACCTCGGGAACCGCCACACGCAGACGCAGGTGGGCGCGGGCTGGCTGCGCATCCGCGTCGATCCCGTGCTGAAGGAGATGGTGGCCGGACTGGGCGCGCACGTCGAGGAGCAGATGGCGAAGTTCGAGCCGGAGGCGGGCGCGTATGCGGGCGGCCATGGCCATCATCATGGCCACGGCGGCGGCCTGCTGGCGCCCGTACCCCTGCGCCAGAAGATCCACCGGCCGGCGGACCTGTGAACGCCGCAAGCCTGCTGCACCTGCTGCAGTTCGCCAGCCCCGCGCTGCCGATCGGCGGGTACAGCTATTCGCAGGGCCTGGAGACGGCCATCGACGAAGGCCGCGTGCACGATGCCGTGAGCGCGCACGCATGGCTGGTGCGCTATCTCGACGAGGTGCTGGCGCGCTGGGACGCGCCGCTGCTGTGGCGATTGCTGAAAGCGTTCGCCGCGCGCGACGCCGCCGCAATCGCGGCGTGGAGCGCGTGCTTCCTCGCGTCGCGCGACACGGCCGAGCTGCGTGCCGAGACCGTCCAGATGGGCTATTCGCTCACGCGGCTGATCGCGGAACTGGGCGTGGCCGACACCGGCCTGCTGGGCGACGAGGCGACGCTGCCGTCCGCCTTCGCATGCGCCGTCGACGCGCTCGACATCCCGCACGAGGAGGCGCTGCTCGCGATGTTGTTCGCGTGGGCCGAGAACCAGGTGCTCGTGTGCGTGAAGTCGGTGCCGCTGGGGCAGGTGGCGGGGCAGCGGCTGCTGCTGTCGCTGCGGCCGGATCTCGAACGCGCGGCCGCCATGGCGCGCTCCCTGGCGGATGCGGGCCTGTCGAACTGGTCGCCCGGCCTGTCCATGCTGTCGATGCGGCACGAAGTGCAGCATGGGCGGTTGTACCGTTCCTGAAAGAGGTAAAGCCATGACATCGAATCCCCTGCGCGTCGGCATCGGCGGCCCGGTCGGTTCCGGCAAGACGGCGCTGTGCGAGATGCTGTGCCGGCGCATGCGCGAGCGCTACGACATGGCCGTGATCACCAACGACATCTACACGCGCGAAGACATGGAGATCCTGCTGCGCGCGAACGCGCTGCCGCCCGAGCGCCTGATGGGCGTGGAGACGGGCGGCTGTCCGCACACGGCGATCCGCGAGGACGCGTCGATCAACCTGGAAGCCATCGCCCGGCTGCAGGCCGACTTCCCGGCGCTGGAGCTCGTGCTGGTGGAATCGGGCGGCGACAACCTCGCGGCCACGTTCAGCCCCGAGCTGTCGGACCTGACCTTGTACGTGATCGACGTGGCGGGCGGCGAAAAGATCCCGCGCAAGGGCGGGCCCGGCATCACGCGCTCCGACCTCCTCATCATCAACAAGACGGACCTCGCGCCGCACGTGGGCGCCGACCTGGACGTCATGGCGCGCGACGCGCAGCGCCAGCGCGGCGCGCGGCCGTTCGTGTTCACGAATTTGCGCACGGGCGAGGGCGTGGACGCCGTCGTTTCATTCATCCGCGAGCAGGGATTACTCGACCAATGAAAGGGAATGCCATGAAATGGAACGACAACACGAACATCCGCGTGCGCCATGAAGGTTCGTCCCCGCGTCCGCGCATGCGCCTGGGCGGTGCGGTCGCCGCGCTCGCCAGCCTCGCCGCGGCGCTGCCGGCCGCCGCGCATCCGGGCCATCCCGACGGCGGATTCGCGGCCGGCCTGCTGCATCCGCTGACCGGGCTCGATCACTTGTTCGCGCTGCTGGCCGTCGGCCTGTGGAGCCGCCAGCAGCGCCACGGGGCCGTGCTGCCGCCCGCGTTCCTCGTGATGATGGCGCTCGGCGCGGCGAGCGCCGGCGCGGGCCTCGCGCTGCCCGCGCTGGAGACGTCGATCGCTGCGACCGTGCTGCTGCTGGGCGCATTGGTCGCGTGCGCGCCCGGCGTGCAGCGGCGCCTGCCGCCGCAGGTGGCGGTCGTCGTCGTGGGGGGATGCGCCTTCCTGCACGGGCTAGCGCACGGACAGGAACTGGCAGGGATGGCGAGCGGCGCAGGTTTCCTGGCCGCGAGCGCGTTGGTGATGCTGGCCGGCGCGCTGCCGGGCGAACGGCTGCGGCGCATGGCCGGCGCCGCGATCGGCGCGGCAGGACTATGCCTGCTTGCGGGTGTCGTCTGAATTGTTGGAACCCGGTTCGGCCAGGCGGATCGGCGCCGCCTTCGCCGGATACAGCGCGCGCACGCCGTCGTACACTTGCGCGATGGCGGCCATGTCGGCCGCTTCGTCGCCCGTCAGCGTCAGCGTGCGCGTGACGTCGATGACCTTCCTGCCGTAGTCGAACGAGACGAGCAGCACGGGTACGCGGGCGGCCAGCGCGATGCGGTAGAAGCCGCTCTTCCAGTGCGGGCGATAGCTGCGCGTGCCTTCCGGGGTGATGGCGAGCCAGAACGAGTCGGCGGCGTGCATCGTCTCCGCGAGGCGCCGGATCGCACCCTGCGGCGAACTGCGGTCGACGGCCACGCCGCCCCAGTAGCGCATGAGGGCGCCCATCGGGCCGCGGAACAGCGAATCCTTGGCGAGCCAGCGGAACTGGACGCCGACGGCCCACTTGGCCAGCAGGCCGATGGGGAAATCCCAGTTGGACGTGTGCGGATACACGACGGCGATGCCGTGCGGGCCGGGCAGGGGTTTGAAATAGAAGTTCCAGCCGAACGCGTTCAGCATGCGCAGCGCGGTGCGCTGGCCCCAGGTCGGCAGCGCCTCGGGGCGCATCAGGTAGTCGTCCATGTTCTCTCCATGCGGCAGGCCGTCGGCAAGCAAACCGGGCATTTTATAGCGCTACCAGTGGCGGAACAAGCGAAAAAACTGGAAGCGTTGCGGCCGCGTCGGTATCATCCTTGCCTCGCAAACAAGGACTTTCAAGATGAACATCACGATTTTTCACAATGCCCGCTGCGGCACCTCGCGCACCACGCTGGAAACGATCCGCGCGACCGGCGTCGAACCCCGCGTGGTCGACTATCTCGCGCAGCCGCCGACGCGCGACGAGTTGAAGGACCTGATCGCCCGCGCGGGCCTGAACGTGCGCGACGCCGTGCGCGGCAAGGAAGCGCTGTTCAAGGAACTCGGCCTGGACGATCCGGCCACGACCGACGATGCGCTGCTGGACGCGATGGTTGCGCATCCGATCCTCATCAATCGCCCGTTCGTCGTCACGCCGAAGGGTGTACGGCTGTGCCGGCCGTCCGGGCTGGTGCAGGAAATCCTGTAAAAACCGTCTTTTGACATCGTGAAACGACGAGTGGTATAGTGGTCCGCTTGATTGGTAACGTTTCCAATCATGCGGCCGACAACACCACAACGGGAGACACGATGACGACGAGACGAGAAGCAATGCGGCTGCTGGGCGCAGCGACGCTGGTGGGCGGACCGATGGCGGTGGCGGGCCGAAGTACGGCGGCACCCGCGGCGGCACCCGCGGCCGCGCCGGTGGCCGCCAGCGGCGCGGGTTGGCAGATCGTGACGTCGGCACCGGGCGCCGACCGCTTCGCCACGCGGCCCCTCGGCGCATTCCAGCCGGCGGGCCAGCCACCCGAGACGGACATCGCCGTGTTCGTCGACACATCGAAGCGCTACCAGGAAGTGTTCGGCTTCGGCGGCGCCGTCACGGACGCCGTCGCCGAGGTCCACGCGACCCTGACGCCGGCGCAGCAACAGGCGTTCCTGGCGGCGTATTTCGATCCGCGCGCGGGCCTGGGCTACAACATCCTGCGCACGACGATCCACAGTTCCGACTTCGGCAGCGGCAGTTACACGTACGTGCGCGACGGCGACCGCACGCTGGGTTCCTTCAGCATCGCCCCGGACCTGAAGCTGCGCGTGCCGCTGCTGCGCGCGGCGCTGGCGGCGGCACGCACGCACGGCACCGACGTGCGCGTGTTCGCCAGCCCGTGGAGCGCGCCGGCCTGGATGAAGTCGAACAACAGCATGCTCGCGGGCGGCAGCCTGCTGCCGGCCTACCGCGACACGTGGGCGCGCTACATCGTGAAATTCGTGCAGGCGTACGAGCAGGCCGGCATTCCGCTGTGGGGCCTGTCCGTGCAGAACGAGCCGATGGCGAAGCAGACATGGGAATCGATGATCTTCAGCGCGGATGAAGAGACCCGTTTCCTCGGCGACCACCTGGGCCCCGCGTTGAAGGCGGCGGGACTGGGCGGCAAGAAGGTCATCGTGTGGGACCACAACCGCGACCTGCTGCCGCAGCGCGCCGCCACGATCCTGGCCGATGCGAAGGCGCGGCCGTACATCTGGGGCGTCGGCTACCACTGGTACGAGACGTGGGCGGGCGGGGAGCCGATGCACCGCAACGTCGCCGCCGTGCACGCGGCCTGGCCGGACGTGAACCTCCTGATGACGGAAGGCTGCATCGAGAAATTCGATCCCGCGCGCCTGCAGGACTGGGCCAACGGCGAACGCTACGGCCGCGAGATGATCGCGGACCTGAACGCGGGTTCCAGCGGCTGGGTCGACTGGAACATGCTGCTCGACAGCCGCGGCGGTCCGAACCACAAGAACAACTTCTGCTTCGCGCCGCTGCATGCGAGCGACGACGGCCAGCTCGTGTTCACGCCCATCTACGCGGCCATCGGCCATTTCAGCCGCTACATCCGCCCGAAGGCGCGCCGCGTGGGCGCGACGACGAGCCGCAGCACGCTCGACGCCACGGCGTTCCGCAACGCGGACGGGCGCCTGGCCGTCGTCGTCATGAACCGCAGCGACCAGCCGCAGCGGTACCGGCTGTTCGTCGACCGGCAGGAAGTTACGGTCGAGATCCCGGCGCGGGGGCTGCAGACCATCGTCGGGTGATTCATCCGTATTGCATGACGCTCGTTCCAGGGGCACGCCGCCAGCACGAAAGCCGCACTTCAGTTACATTGTGCGGCTATACCCTCTGTCTTAAGACCGGTTCACCCAGCCCGGCCTTGAAAATGCGGGTATATACACTTACATTGGCGTTCCGTATCCACAGGAGATAGTGATGAGCCGTAAGACCCCCATCGAGCGTTACCGCAACATCGGCATCAGTGCCCACATCGATGCCGGCAAGACCACCACCACGGAGCGCATCCTGTTCTACACCGGCGTGAATCACAAGATCGGCGAGGTGCACAACGGTGCGGCGACGATGGACTGGATGGAACAGGAACAGGAACGCGGCATCACGATCACCTCGGCCGCGACGACGGCCTTCTGGAAGGGCATGGGCGGTAACTTCGCCGAACACCGCATCAACATCATCGACACGCCGGGCCACGTCGACTTCACGATCGAGGTCGAGCGCTCGATGCGCGTGCTCGACGGCGCCGTCATGGTCTACGATTCCGTCGGCGGCGTGCAGCCGCAGTCCGAGACCGTCTGGCGCCAGGCGAACAAGTACAAGGTGCCGCGCATCGCGTTCGTCAACAAGATGGACCGCGTGGGCGCCGACTTCTTCCGCGTCCAGCAGCAGATCAGGGACCGCCTGAAGGGCAATGCCGTGCCGATCCAGATCCCGCTCGGCGCGGAAGAGCACTTCGAGGGCGTGATCGACCTCGTCAAGATGCGCGCCATCCGCTGGGACGACGCGAGCCAGGGCGTGCGCTTCAGCTACGAGGACATCCCGGCCGATTTGCTCCCGGTCGCGCAAAAATGGCGCGAGACGATGGTCGAGGCGGCCGCCGAGGCGACGCCCGAGCTGACGGAAAAATACCTGAACGGCGAGGCGCTGACGGAAGACGAGATCAAGGCCGCGCTGCGCGCACGCACGATCGCGGGCGAGATCGTCCCCATGCTGGCCGGCTCCGCCTTCAAGAACAAGGGCGTGCAGGCGATGCTGGACGCCGTCATCGAGTACCTGCCGTCGCCGGTGGACGTGCCCGCGATCGCCGGCCACGACGAGGACGACAAGCCGCTGGAACGTCATCCGTCCGACGACGAGCCGTTCTCCGCGCTCGCCTTCAAGATCATGACCGACCCGTTCGTCGGCCAGCTGACGTTCTTCCGCGTGTACTCGGGCGTCGTGAATTCGGGCGACACCGTGTACAACCCGACCAAGGGCCAGAAGGAACGCCTGGGCCGCATCCTGCAGATGCACGCCAACGAACGCAAGGAGATCAAGGAGGTGTTCGCCGGCGACATCGCGGCGGCCGTCGGCCTGAAAGCCGTGACGACGGGCGACACGCTGTCCGATCCGGACCAGGTCATCGTGCTGGAAAAGATGGCGTTCCCGGAACCCGTGATCTCGCAGGCCGTGGAGCCGAAGACGAAAGCCGACCAGGAAAAGATGGGCATCGCGCTGTCGCGTCTCGCGCAGGAAGACCCGTCGTTTCGCGTGCGCACGGACGAGGAATCGGGCCAGACGATCATGTCCGGCATGGGCGAGCTGCACCTGGAGATCCTCGTCGACCGCATGAAGCGCGAGTTCGGCGTCGAGGCGACCGTCGGCAAGCCGCAGGTGGCCTACCGCGAGACGATCCAGAAGGCCGTCGAGAACGTCGAGGGCAAGTTCGTCAAGCAGTCCGGCGGCAAGGGCCAGTACGGCCACGTCGTGCTCAAGCTCGAACCGCTGGAGCCGGGCAAGGGCTACGAGTTCGTGGACGCCATCAAGGGCGGCGTCGTGCCGCGCGAGTACATCCCGGCCGTCGACAAGGGCATCCAGGAGACGCTGCCGAACGGCGTCCTCGCGGGCTACCCGGTCGTGGACGTGCGCGCCACGCTGACGTTCGGCTCGTACCACGACGTGGACTCGAACGAGAACGCGTTCCGCGTGGCCGCGTCGATGGCGTTCAAGGAAGGCATGCGCAGGGCGGCGCCGGAGCTGCTCGAGCCGATGATGCACGTCGAGGTCGAGACGCCCGAGGAGTTCACGGGCAACGTGATGGGCGATTTGTCCACGCGGCGCGGGGTCGTGCAGGGCATGGACGAGATCCCGGGCGGCGGCGGGAAGCTGATCAACGCCGTCGTGCCGCTGGCGGAGATGTTCGGCTACTCGACGACGTTGCGCTCGCTGACGCAGGGGCGGGCCACGTACACGATGGAATTCAAACACTACGCGGCGGTGCCGAAGCATATCCTCGACCAGATCGCGACGGCACGGGCTGCAAAATGAAAATCCGTCGTTCCCGCGCAGGCGGGAACGACGTTGTCGTAATTTGCTGTACCTTCGTGTTTGCGAATCCGGAGATAACCATGAACCCGCTCCCCATCCTCGGCCAGGGCACCTGGAACATGGGCGAAGACCCGTCCGCCCGCGCGGCCGAGGTGGCCGCGCTGCGGCTCGGCCTGGACCTCGGCATGACCCTGATCGACACGGCCGAGATGTACGGCGAGGGCGGTGCCGAGGAGGTGGTCGGCGAGGCCATCGCCGGCCGCCGCGACGAGGTTGTCCTGGTCAGCAAGGTCTACCCGCACAACGCGTCGCGCGCGGGCGTGCGCGCCGCGTGCGAACGCAGCCTGCGCCGTCTGCGCACGGACCGGCTCGACCTCTACCTGCTGCACTGGCGCGGCGGCGTGCCGCTGGCGGAGACGCTGGAGGCGTTCGAACGCCTGCGCGACGGGGGCAAGATCCGCGCCTACGGCGTCTCGAATTTCGACACGGACGACATGCTGGAAGCGGCCGCGCTGCCTGGCGGCCCCGGCATCGCGGCGAACCAGGTGTTGTACAACCTGCTCCAGCGCGGCATCGAATGGGATTTGCTGCCGTGGTGCCGCGCGCGCGGCATTCCCGTGATGGCGTATTCGCCGCTGGAATCGACGCCGGCCGAGCAGCGGCCGCTGCTCTCCCGTCCGCAATTGGGCGAGGTGGCGCGCCGCCACGGCGTCACGCCGGCCCAGGTGGCGCTGGCGTGGCTGCTGCGCCAGGACGGCGTCGTCGCGATTCCGAAGGCCGTGCAACCGGCCCACGTGCGCGCCAACCGCGCCGCGCTGGACCTCGCGCCGCAACTCACGCCGGACGACCTGGCGCTGCTGGACGCGGGCTTTCCGCCGCCGGGCCGGCGCCGTCCGCTGGCGATGCGCTGAACGCGGTGCAGTGGTTCGACAGCCAGTCGACCAGGTCAGGCGCGGCGAGAGGACGGCTGAACAGGTAGCCCTGGCCCTTGGCGCAGGCCTGGGCGCGCACGGCGGCGGCCTGCGCCTCCGTCTCGATGCCCTCGGCCACGGTGTTCATGCCGAGGCTCTGCGCGACCTTGACCGTCGCCTCGATCAGCACGCGGTGATGGTGGCTCGTGTCGGCCTGGCACACGAACGAGCGGTCGATCTTGACCGTGTCCACCGGCAGCTGGTGCAGGCTGGAGAGCGACGAATATCCCGTGCCGAAATCGTCCAGCGCCAGCGTCACGCCGATGGCCTTCAGCTCGTGCAGGCGCTGCTGCACCTGCTGGTCCTGCGCGGCCAGGCTTTCCGTCACTTCCAGTTGCAGCTGCTCCGGGCGCATGCCGTTCTGCGCCAGCACGTCGCGCACGACGGTGGGCCAGCCCGGTTCCGCCAGCTGGGCGCGCGACAGGTTCACGGCCAGCAGGCGCGGCGCGCGCTCGCCCAGGTCGCGCTGCCAGGCGGCGAAGTCGCCGCATGCGCGGCGCAGCACGAAGTCGCCCAGCGCGCCGATGAGTCCCGATTCCTCCGCCACCTGGATGAATTCGACCGGCGGCACGACGCCGCGCACGGGATGGCGCCAGCGCACGAGCGCTTCCACGCCGGCCGCGATGTCGGTGGCGCCGTCCGCGCGCAGGCCGACGACGGGCTGGTAGACGACGAACAGCTGGTCGTCGACCAGGGCCTGGCGCAGGTCCGATTCGATGTCGGCGCGGCGCGCGGCCCGCTCGCGCATCGCGGTTTCGAACGCGACGCAGCGGCCGCCGCCCGCGCGCTTGGCCTCGACCATCGCGATGCTCGCATCGTGCAGCATCGCGCCGGCGCCGGGGCCCGCGTCGGCGCTCCACACGAGGCCCATGCTCGGGCGGATGACGACGTCCTGGCCGTCCAGCGCATGCGGGCGCGCCAGCGCGTCGAGCAGGCGCACGGCCACGCGCTCGGCGTCGTCGCGGCTGCGCAAGCCGTCCAGCACGACGGCGAATTCGTCGGCGCCGATGCGGGCCGCCATCTGGCCCGCGCCCGTGTGCGGATCGATGCGGTCGCTCGGCGGGCGGAGCGTGGCGCGGATCCGGTCGCCGATCTGCACGAGCAGGCGGTCGCCGGCCGCCTGGCCCAGCGCGTCGTTGACCTGGCGGAAGCGGTCGCAATTCATGAACAGCAGCGCGAAGCCAGCACCGTGCGCGGGCGGCGGCCGGCCCACCATCTGCTGCAGCTGTTCCAGCACGGCTTCGCGGTTGGGCATGCGCGTGAGCGCGTCCGTGCGCGCCTGGCTGCGCAGGCGGTGCGCCAGCCGTTCCTGCTCGCGCTGCACGTCCGCGGTGGCGTCGGTCACGGTGGCCATCAGCCGCGCGCCGTCCAGTTTCAGGACGCTCAGCGACAGCACCTGCGGCGCACCCGGCGCGGCCGCGTCGCCCAGCTGCACGCGCAGGCCTTCGCACACGACGCCGGACGGCGCGTCGAACGCCGCCGTCAGCGCGCGCAACTGCGGCGCCACGTCCTGCAGCACCGTGAACAGGTTATCGAGGCTGCCGTCGCGGGCAAGCGGCATCAGCAGGCTGGACGACATCGGGTTCAGCATGTCGACCGTGCCGTCCAGTCCCGCCTGCACGAGGCCGATGGGGGCGCGGTACAGGAACTGGACCAGCGCCTCGTAGGCGTCCATCTTGTTCGTGTCGTTCATCGTTTCACCTCGTCATCCAGTGCCGGGCGCCAGCGCTCGACGCGGTCGCGGCCCGCCGCCTTGGCGGCATACAAGGCCCGGTCGGCGCGTTTCATCAGGCCGTCCAGGCCGAGCGCCTCGCCGTCGCACACGGCGACGCCGGCGCTGATCGTGCAGGCGATGAGCGCGCCGTCGTACGCGACGGGCCGGCCGGCGACGAGCCCGCGCAGGCGTTCGGCCACGGCGACGGCGGCGTCGAGGCCGGACGACGGCAGCAGCACGGCGAATTCCTCGCCGCCCACGCGCGCGACGACGTCGACCTGGCGGAACGTGGCGGACAACAACTGCCCCAGGTGGCGCAGCACGGCATCGCCGCCGGCGTGGCCGTGGCGGTCGTTGATGCGCTTGAAGTGGTCGGCGTCCAGCAGGACCAGGGCCGTGGGCCGCGGCGCGCGCCGGTTGCGGTTCAGTTCCAGCTCCGCCGCCTCGAAGAACGCGCGGCGGTTGGCGACGCCCGTCAGGTGGTCGGAGAACAGCGACTTGCGGCGCGCATCGATCGCCTCGCGCTTGTCGCTGACGTCGCGCAGCACGAGGCAGTATGCGGGGTCGCCCGGTTCGGCCAGATGCGGGTCGCGGTCGGGCAGCGGCGAAATCATCGCGCTGGCCAAGAACTCGCTGCCGTCCGCGCGCACGCGCGGGCCTTCGCCATGTCCCGTGATGCGGGCGATCGTCTCGTTCCACGCGCTGACGCGGCCGGCGCCGTCCAGGCCGACGAGGGCGTAATCCGTGATGCTCGTGAGGAGGGCGCCCAGCCACGCTTCGTTCTGGCGCAGCTGGCGGTCGCGCCGCACCTGTTCCGTGACGTCGGATAGCACGGCCATCAACCGCGCCTCGTCGAGCTTCAGCAGCGTCAGCGACAGAACCTGCGGTCCGCGGCCCCCGAGCTGGATGTGCATGCCGTCGCACACCATGCCGGTGGGCCGCGCGAACATTGCGCACAGGTGGCGCAGCTCGGGCGCGACGCCCGCCAGCGCGTCGAACAGGTTGACGAGGTTGCCGTCGCGCTGCAGCGGCATCAGCAACTGGGCCGAGACCGGGTTGATCATGAGGATCTCGCCGTCGGCCGCCGTCTGTACGAGGCCGACGGGGGCCAGGTACAGGAACTGCATCAGCGCCTCGTGCTCGGCGGCCAGGCGGGCGTACGCGTCCGACGCCGCCGTCATGCCTTGCGCCGGACGAGCACGTAGCGCACGGGCGCCCCCGGCGCGGCCAGCAGGCGCAGGGCCACTTTCACGGGGCGCATGCGCAAGGTCAACACGTAGTCGATGGTGTCGTCGAGCGCCGTGCCGTCGTCCTGCGCATCCTCGAAGCGTTGCGCCACCATGAAATTGTTGAGGCAGGGCGCGACGTTCGTGAACAGCGGCTGGCCCAGCACGCGCGGCGGCGTGAGGCCGGCCGCTTCCGATTCCGTGCGGTTGTACCGGCACACGTTGGTGTCGGCGTCGAAACCGATGACGCCGAAGTCGAGGCGGTCGAGCTCGTCCTCTGCCAGTTGCGCGAGGCGCGCGTGCAGGTCCGGGGCGGCGAAGGACAGGTCGGCGGTCATGGGAAGCTCCAGCGGAAGGTTGTGTTGCAGCGAAGAAAGGCATAGTGACATGGCGTCATGTCTCTGTCAAACGTATCGTGCGCACATGTCACATTGGCGCGTCCGTACGCATTTGACAGCGGCGAGCCGCCCCGTCATAGTCTGCGCGCCCCAGCAACGACGAACGACCATGCCCGAACGATCCCATTCTGCCTCAACTGGTACCAGGCGCGGCGCCGGCCCGGACGCATGGTGGACGCACGGCGATGCCTTGTGCCGCGTCGTCACGGACCTGCTCGCCGCCGAACTGGCGCACATGCGGCCCGGCCGTGCGCCGTCGCCGCTGTCGTTGCCCTTGTCGCCCGACACCCGATTCGTGCACGACCTGGGCGTCGATTCGCTGGAGCTCATGAGCCTGGGCACGGCTCTGGTCGAGGCATTGCACCTGCAGCGCGGCGGTATCGACCAGCAGTTGCTGGCCCGGCCCTGCGTCGGCGACTGGATCGCGAGTGCGCGGACGGTACTGGAAGCCTGCCTGCGGGCCGGCGCGGACGTCGACGCGCCCGCGCTGACGTTCCGCACGTCGGGCAGCAACGGCAGCCCGAAGCGTTGCACGCATGCGCTCGCCACGCTGGAACAGGAGGTCGCCGCGCTGGCGCCGCTCGTGTCGGGCCGGCGCCGCATCTTGAGTGCCGTGCCCAGTCACCATATCTATGGATTCCTGTTCACGGTGATGTTGCCGTGGTGGCTCGCGAGCCCCGTCAGCGCGGGCGCGGCCGGGCGGCGCGGGCGGCAGGCGCCGGATGCGTCCGTCGCGTGGCGCGTGCCGGTCGAGGTGGTCGATGTGCGCCAGGCCGGCCCGGCCGCGCTGGCCGGCGTGGCGCGTGCCGGCGACCTCGTGGTGGCGCATCCTGGGTGGTGGGAAGCCGCCGCACGGGTCACGCCGGCATTCGATGCGGACATCGTCGGCGTGACGTCGACCGCGCCGTGTCCGGACGCGCTCGCCGAGACGTTGGCCGCCGCCGGCATCCGTCTACTGCAGGTATATGGCAGCTCGGAAACGGCCGGTGTCGGCTGGCGCGATCGGGCGGGCGCCCCTTTTACCTTGCTGCCGCACTGGGCCCGCGCGGATGACCCCGGCAGCCTGGCACGCGCGCTGCCGGACGGGACGATGCGACACTATCCGCTGCAGGACCGGCTGGACTGGACCGACGCGGCGCACTTCCTGCCGGCGGGACGCATCGACGACGCCGTGCAGGTCGGCGGCATCAACGTGTTCCCGGCCTATGTGGCGGACGTGCTGGCGCTGCATCCGCACGTGCGCGAAGCGGCGGTGCGGCTGATGCGGCCCGACGAGGGGCGACGCCTGAAAGCCTTCGTCGTGGCGCAGCCCGGCGCCGACTTCGACCGGCTCCGCGCCGAATTGCCCGGCTGGATCGCGGAACGGCTGACGGCGCCCGAGCGGCCCGTCGCGTGGACGTTCGGACCGCGACTGCCGCGCCAGCCCAGCGGCAAGCCGGCGGACTGGATCATCGACGCCGGGTAGCAGGCTCACACGGCGGAGGTGCTTGAGCGCGTCGGCCTCGCGGACGCGCGCACGGAATCTTGCGGCTGCGTGCCACTCGAACGTCGACGGCAGCCGCCCGGACGGCGCACAGGCAGACCCGAGACCATGAACATCCACATCGAAGCCAAGGACATCGTCCTCATCCTCGTTGGCGTGGCGGGCAGTGTGGTCGCGAGCTATATCTACCGGTATCTGGAAAGCGCCGGTTCCGCGTCGCAGGCGCTGGAACGCGACCTCGATTCCGCCGACCCGGCCGTGCGCGACCGGGCGGCACGGCAATGCCTGCTGACGGCGGCGAAATTCTTCGTGTTCGCGAACATCTTCACCGTCGTCTCGGGCGGTGCCTGGATCTTCGGCAATGCCTTGTACGACCTCACCTTGCTGGTGCTGGGGGCGTCGTCGGTGATCGCCATCCTGCTGTTGTGGGGTGCGTTGCGCTGGCTCGTGCGGGCCCAGAAGGGGATCGCCCGCTGAGGCGTGCGCGGGTGCCGCCGCGTGCGGTGTCAGGACACGGTCTGCGCGTCCGCTACCACCACCGTCATGTAGGCGTCCAGGAATGCTTGCGGCATGCGGCGCGGGCGGCCGCTCGAGAGTTCGATGCACACGAGATCCCAGCGGCCCCGCAGCACCGTCGCCCCGTCGCGTTCGCGCACGAGCTGGAAGCGGCGCTCCATCGCCAGCTTGCCATCGCCCGCGACGAGCCACGTGCCGAGCACGAGCGCCTCGCCGGCAAAGGTGGGCAGCAGGTAATCGTATTCGCCGCGCCGGATGGCCATGGCGCGGTCGAGGCGCCGGTAGTCGTCCAGCGACAGCCCCAGGGCCTCCGAATGGGCCCAGCCGGCCTGTTCGCACCAGCGGACGTAAACGGCATTGTTGGTGTGGTTCAGTCCGTCGATGTCGGCCGCTTCGGGGACACGGGGCAGGGTGAACGGGTGCGGGTGATCCCAATCCAAGAGAAGTCCTTCCAGTTGCTGCGTGGCCGCCTATTCTACGTCGGCGCACGGGGCCGGTGGTCTTTACGCAGGGCGCGCCCGTGCCGGCCCTCATGCCAGCTCCAGCAGCAGCGGTTGGTGGTCGGATCCGGTCGCGGCCGTATCGACGTGGAGCGTGTGCACCCGTGGCGCCAGCGCGGGGCTGACGCAGGCGTAATCGAACGTGCAAGGCAATGCGGCCGCGGTGTCGTGCAGGCCCACCGTCGGCGCATGGGGTTCGCCGGGATGCGCCAGTTCCCAGGCATCGCGCCACAAGGGGACGTCGTCGGACCCGGGCGCCAGCAGGCGGGCGTGGCAGTCGGAACCGGGCACCATGTTGAAGTCGCCGGCGAGGACGGCGGCGGCGGGATGCGGCAGCGGCGCGAACGGCATGCCGCCCGGGCTGGCGGGCGCCGGCGCAGGTGCGCGCGCGACGCCCGCGAGCGCTTCCGCCTGGAGCTCGCGCAGGCGCTCGACCTGGGCCATGCGCTGCCGCACCGAAAAATACTCGAGGTGGACGTTCAGCACGCGCAGCATGCCGTCCGGCGTGGCCACGACGGTATCGAGCGCGGCGCGCGGCATGGTCAGCACCGCGGGGTCGGGCGGCCAGGGCAGGGCGTGCCGGCGCACGTGGACGATGCTGCCGCGCGCGAACGTCATGCAGCCGAGGCGGCGCGGGGATCCGTCCTCGTTGCACGCGTCGAGGGCGAACGCCGACGCGGCGTGCAGGTGGTCGAGGCGCCGTGCCAGGCCCGCGAACTGGTCGCCGATCGGCCTGCCGTCGCGCGCGGGCAGGCCGCAGCCGACTTCCTGCAGCAGCAGGATGTCGAAACGGGCGCCCAATGCCAGCACGCGGTCGACGACGCGGTCGAGGTCGGCGCCGCCGTCCGGCGTACGGGCGCATTGTATGTTCCAGGTGATCAGTGTGAGCATGGCGGTCCTTTCGAGACCGTCAGGCTAGCGCGACGCCGATGTCGCGGACTGATGCAGCTCAGGCGTGCGCAGCGAACCGCCGGACTGGCGTACGGTCTATGCAAACGATGGAGGCCACGATGTACACGATGATTCTTTTGTTGTACCTGCAGCAGGGCCTGGACGTGTCGCTCGACCAGGCCAACCTGCGGGGGCAGTACCTGAAGCAGGGCGAGTGCGAAACGGCAGCACGCAGGTTGCGTGGGCCGGTGCCCATACCCCGCAATTACTCGGCGGCCTGGCAGGACGTCATGTGCATCAAGGTGAACAACAACGTCCGGGTCAACGAGATGAAGCCGATCGACCTGTCCAAGGCACTGCAGGCGTACGCGCCCCTGCATTGCCAGGCCGAAGGCGCGTGGGAAAGGATGGCCGAGCTGTGCCGTGCGCCGGAGCAGCCGGGCAATGGCGAGGAAGGAGGTGGTGGCGGAGGAAGCGGCGACAGGCCCGTCAGGTCGGCCAGGCGCTAGCGCGGCGCGGCGGCGTTCAGGGATCCTGGTTCCACACGACGCCCTTGGGGCAGTCGGTGCTGCCTGCGGCGCCGGCGCTCGCCGCGGTGATCGAGCCGGTGCCCGGCATCCCGGCCAGGGGCATGCCGACGCCGCCGGCCCGGCGGCAGCGGTACCGGTTGCCCTGGCGGAAGCGGTAGATGACCACGCCGTCCGGCGACGTGTACGTGTCGGACTGCAAGGTCAGCGAGCGGTCGATGTAGGCGGATTCGACGCCCCGCCGGAAGCGGGCCATCGGGGTATCCGCTTCGGTCGGCACACCCGGTTTGCCCTTGCGGAGTTCGCGGTCGATGCGACCGGCCTGGCGCTTCGCGAGACCGAGTGCGAAGCCGCCTGGCGTGGAGGATGCGCCTGCGGCTGGATCGACCGGCTGCGCCGTGTCGATGGGGTTGGGCACTGATGCGGCCGCGTCCGGTGCAGATGGCGCAGTTGGCGGGAGGTTTGCCGGGACGTTTGCCGGAACGTTGACGATACCTGGTTCGCGCTGTCGTGCGGGCTGTGCGTCGTCCTCGTCTTCCCGGTGGTGCACGGGCTCGGATTGCGGCGCAAGCGCGGGAACGGCCGGGGTGGCCGGGGAGGATGGTATGGGCAGTGGCACCATCGCTGCGTCCACCGGCGGCCGCGCGGGCTGGCCGCGGTCGGTTTGCAGGAGGATCGTCACGGCCCGGGACGGGCGGACGGGAAGGAGGCGCTTGTCCTGCGTCCACAGGAACAGCGCGAGCAGGTGGACGGCAAACGTGAACGCCAGCACGCCGCGCCGGCGCGCGTCGAATGTGTCGTGTGTGCGTGTGCCGTCCCGCATGCTCAGTGCGCCGTCATGGCCCGCTTGATGGTGACGCAGCGCTGGTCGTCCTCCACCGCGTCGAGCAGGGCGCGGCGGGTGCCGGCGGACAAGTCCTTGTCCTTGTCGGCCGCCGCTTGCAGGCGCTGCACGCTGGCCGGCGTGCATCCGGCCGGGATCAGTGCGGGGCCATAGGCGCGCATGTAGATGGGGCCGGCCGTCTTGTCGAGCTGCGGCAGGCGTGCAAGACGCGCGCCGGCCGTCTCGTCGCCCAGGCCGTGCTGCTCGGCGGGGTACAGGTGCTCCATCGCCGTGCGTACCTTCGAGAACGGCAGCTTCGTCTTGAGGTCGTGCACGGTGCCCAGCCACTCGGACTTGGTAGCCGGGTCGGGGCGGCTGACGATGGCCGTCAGGGCGGCGGCCTGGCCCGCGTCGGATTTGTCGCGCGCCTGCTCGGCATCGACGAGCGCGGCGGCGCCCGGGTAGTTGTAGCGGTTCAGGCGGCCGATGATGGACCAGCGCAGGTCCTGGTTGATGGCGAGGCCGTCGACCTGTTCCTTGCCGTCGAGGATGGCGGCAAGGCGGCGCAGCGCATCAGGCGAGCTGGCGACGGCGATATAGGTGCCGAACCAGCGGCGCTGGAAGTTGTCGTCGCCCTTGTTCGCGAGCGTGCTGGTCCAGGCCATGTCTTCCAATTGGCGCGTGACCGCCTGAGTATAGGAGGACTGCGAAGGCGCCTGCGGCTCCATCAGGTCGAGGTAGCGCTTGGCGCCGAGGATCTTGCCGATCACATCGCCGAGCAACGTGTAGTCTTTTTCCTGCGGCGCATTATTGAGTGCCGTGGACAGGAAGTCGTTGAGCGGGAGCTTGCCGTCGCGGACGCCGTCCCACAGGCTTTGCCACAGCATGGCGCGCAGCAGCGGGTCATCGACGGCGGCCAGGTGGCTGCGCGCGCTGTCGAACGAGCGTGGATCGAGCTGGACCTTCACGAAGCCCCAGTCGCCGTAGTTCGGGTAGACGAGGTCCGGGCAGGCGGCGCCGTTCATGGCCGGGACGGCCGTCTTCGCGCCCTTGTACGTGACGGCGACGTTGCGCTCGAGCTTGTAGTCCTTGCCGTCCATGCGGAAGGCGGCCACCTGCACGCGCTGTTCGCGCAGGGTCGGCAGGGCCTTGCTCTGCGCGGTCTGGGTAAGCGTGAAGCCGGTGACCTTGCCGCCCTTGCACGTGTAGCTGGCGGCGATCGTGTTGACGCCCGGCTGGTACAGCCATTCCTTCGTCCAGCCCGTCAGGTCGCGGCCGGCGGCCTGGCCGAGGCTGCCGATGAAGTCGTCCAGCTTCGCGTTGCGGTACTGGTACTTGACGAGGTAGTTGTGCACGCCCTTGCGGAACACGTCGGCGCCCAGCAGGTGGCGCAGCTGCATCAACGTGGACGCGCCTTTCGAGTACGTGATGTTGTCGATGTTGTCGAACGCGTTCTGTGTCGACGGCACCGGCACTTCGATCGGGTGCGTGGTCGTGCGCTGGTCCTGCGCGTAGGCGCGCTGCTTGCCTTCCGAGTAGAAGGCACGCCACGCGTCCTTGAATTCCGTGGCCTCGGCCGTCGCCAGCGTGCCCATGAACGACGCGAAGCTCTCGTTCAGCCACAGGCCGTTCCACCACTGCATCGTGACGAGGTCGCCGAACCACTGGTGCGCCATCTCGTGCATGATGACGTAGGCCAGGCGCGCGCGCTGTTCGGCCGTCATGTCGGCCTTGTACATGAAGCCGCGTTCCGCGAACGTGATCGCGGCCGCGTTTTCCATCGCGCCATACAGGAAGTCCGGCACGAGCACCTGGTCGTATTTCTCGAACTGGTAGGGGACGCCGAAGTAATCGTCGAAGAACGCGAGGCCGGCCTTCGTGTACTTGAACCATTCGGCCGGCTTGACCTGCGCCGCGACCGACTGGCGCGCGAACAGGCGCATCGGGTAGGTGCCGCTCGTGTCTTCCCACATCTTGTAGGGACCGGCGTGCATCGAAAAATTGTACGGGCTCAGTTTCTTGGTCTGCGCGAACGTCCAGCGGCGCAGGTCGCCGGCCGGGGCGACGTTCGTCTCGCGCGTCGTCGAGATCACTTGCCAGTCGGCCGGGACGCTCACGGTCACCTGGTACGTGGCCTTCAGGTCGGGCTGGTCGAACACGGCAAACATCTGGTGCGCGGCGGCCGGTTCGAAATGCGAGTACGTGTAGACACGGCCGTCGACGGGGTCGACCATCCGGTGCAGGCCTTCGCCGTTCGTGCTGTGGGGACGCTCGTAGGCGACGACGACCGTGTTGCGGCCACGGGCGAGGTCCTGGGCGGCGAGCGTGATGAACCAGCCGTTGTAGCGCGGCGTGACGGTCTTGCCGTTGACGGTCAGCGACTTGATCGTGGCCTTGTCGAGGTCGACGGTGAGCGGGCTGTCCGCGTCCTTCAGGTCGAAGGTCAGGGTCGTCGTGCCGCTGAACGTTTCCTTGCCGGTGAGCGTGAAGTCGAGCCGGTAGTCGACGTTGGACACGCGCGCCGAGCGGGCAGCCGCATCGACCTGCGACAGGAAGGCGTTTTCGGCACGTGCCGCGCCGTTCGCATTTCCTGGGGCGGCGTGGACGATAGGGGATGCGGCAAATGCCAGCGCGGTAGCGACGGCGAGCGGCATCAGGCGGGGTAGGCAGGTCTTCACGGGACTCCTTGCGAGGCTGAACGAAGGCCGCGGCTTGTGGCCACGGCCAGTAGGAATCTCACAAGAATATCATGTCAGCAATAGTATTCGTATCGGTGACGCCCGCGAATGAAGGTTTTTTTACCGGGATATATGCATGAGAAAGGAGAGAAATGCTCGGACGGCCAGGCGCCTGTCCGAGCATGGGAGCGGCGTCAGCCGTTGGCCTGCAGGGCCGGATAGTCCGTATAGCCTTCGGCGGTCGGCGCGTAGAACTTGTCCGGACGCGGCGCGTTCAGCGGCGCATTGCGCTTCAGGCGCTCCGGCAGGTCCGGGTTCGCGATGAACCATTGACCGAAGGCGACGGCATCCGCGTCACCGCTGGCCAGCAGCTGTTCCGCGCTTTCCTTCGTCAGCTTTTCGTTGGCGATGTAGACGCCGCCGAAGATCTTTTTCAGCTGCGGACCCAGGCGGTCTGCGCCGATCGCTTCGCGGGCGCAGATGAAGGCGATGCCGCGCTTGCCCAGCTCGCGTGCCACGTAGCCGAAGGTGTCCAGCGGCGTGGAATCGCCCATGTCGTGCGCGTCGCGGCGCGGCGCCAGGTGCATGCCGACGCGGTCCGCGCCCCAGACGGCTATGCATGCGTCCGTCACTTCCAGCATCAGGCGGGCGCGGTTCTCGATCGAGCCGCCGTAGGCGTCCGTGCGCTGGTTGGTGCTGTCCTGCAGGAACTGGTCGAGCAGATACCCGTTGGCACCATGGATCTCGACGCCGTCGAAGCCGGCCTTCTTCGCGTTCTCCGCGCCCTTGCGGAAGGCGGCGACGATGGCCGGGATTTCATCGAGCGTCAGCGCACGCGGGATGACGTACGGCTTCACCGGACGCACGAGGCTCACGTGACCCTTCGGCTGGATGGCCGACGGCGCGACCGGCTCCGCGCCGTCCAGGAAGATCGGATCGGAGATGCGGCCCACGTGCCACAGCTGCAGGAAGATGCGGCCACCCGCCGCGTGCACGGCGGCGGTGACCTGCTTCCAGCCTTCGACCTGTTCGTCGGACCAGATGCCCGGGGTGTCGGCATAGCCCACGCCCATCGGGGTCACCGAGGTCGCTTCCGACAGGATCAGGCCGGCCGAGGCACGCTGTACGTAGTATTCGGCCATCAGGGCGTTCGGCACGCGGCCTGCGCCCACGGCGCGCGAGCGGGTCAGCGGCGCCATGATGATGCGGTTCGGCAGCTCGAGGCTGCCGACCTTGATCGGGTCAAACAAAGTCGTCATCGGTACTCCTGTTTCGTTGATCCGCCGCGTCTTGCGGCGAAGAGAGGGCATCTTAAAGCAGGGGCGGAAATCCTGCTGAGGACGGCTCGATTTCACGGTGCCGGGGCGGCATCGGGAGGCCGGTGCTATACTGGCGGGTTTTCCCATCGGGCAGGAGCAATCGATGAGCTGGATCTACCTGGCCGTGGCCGGCCTGCTGGAAGTCGCATGGGCGGTCGGACTCAAGTACACGGCGGGCTTCACGCGCCTGTGGCCCTCCGTGTTTACGCTGGCCGCGATGGCGGGCAGCGTCGCCATGCTCGGCCTGGCGCTGCGGACTTTGCCGCTGGGGACCGCCTACGCGGTCTGGACCGGCATCGGCACGATCGGCACGGCGGTGGCCGGGATGGTGCTGCTGGGCGAGCCGGCCGGCGCGCTGCGCCTGCTGTCGATCGGCCTCATCGCGGCCGGCATCGTCGGGCTCAAGCTGCTCACGCCGGCCTGAACCGGTCAGGGCATGTCGGCCCAGCGCGCGTGGATGCGGTCCAGCTCGCCGCTCGCCTTCAGCTTGTCGAGGGCGGCGCCCAGCAGGGGCGTGAGCGCGGGATCGGCCCTGCGGCTGACCCAGAAATACGTCGGCTCGTCGCCCAGCACGACGGGCAGCACGCGCACGCGGTTTTCCAGGCCGTCCTTGCGGATCAGGTAGCGCAGCGTGAGGTCGTTGATGTAGGCAAAGCGGCCGTGCCCGGCGAGGATCTTGCGCAGGTTCACGCGGTTGTCGTCGGTCGCGTCGTCGATCCGCACGCCAGCGGCCACCAGGCGTTCCGTGAACACCGAGGCGCGCTGCGTCGTGACGAGGTCGCCCAGCCGGGCCAGGTCTTCCTCCGATTCGATCGTGACCGGGTCGTTCCTGCGCACCACGAGGTAGTGACGCACCTGGTAGATCGGCTTGCCCACCGGCTGCCCGATGCCGAGCCGGCGTGCCGACGACACGAGGCCGCAGGCGACATCCAGCGTGCCCGTCTCCAGTCCCGTTTCGATACCGGACAGCGAGCGGCTGTTGCGCTGGTAGCCCGTGAAGCGCAGGCGCGGTTCGATCTTCTCGACGGCGGCCATGATGTCCGGGCAGATGCCGGTGACGCGCCCGCCTTCGCGCAGCCACTTCGGTTCCAGCACTTCCTGGGAGGCGACGCGCACCTCCAGCGCCCGTGCGGCCGGGCTTGCGGCGAGCGCGAACGCCAGCAGCACGGTCCGCACTGTTCTTACGTAATTCCCCATTCGCATTGTTGTCGTGTCGAATTCTTGCGAGACGGGCGATTGTCGCATGATCCGCGCACGTTTGACCTGAATCGTCCCCGTAACGCGGCCGCACGCGAAGATACCGCTGCCAGCCGCCGCGGCCGGCGCCGACAAGGAGAATGGGATGATGGTCTTCATCGCGATGCCGGGCACGGTTGCGCACGCCGGCCGGCGGGAGGTTCGCCATGCATGAGCCGGGCCACTGCCTGTCCGTCGTCGTGCCGCTGCGCGACGAGGAAGACAACGTGCTGCCGCTGGCGACCCAGGTGCAGGCGGCGCTCGCGGGCGCGCCGTGGCCGTGGCAACTGATCCTCGTCGACGACGGCAGCCGCGACCGCACCGGCGAGCGCATCCGCGAAGCCGTCGCCGCAAGCCCCCGCCACCTGAGCGGCGCGATCCTGCGCCGCGGCTTCGGCCAGACGGCCGCCATGCAGGCCGGCATCGACCTCGCGCGCGGCACCGTCATCGCCACCCTGGACGGCGACCTGCAGAACAACCCCCACGACATCGTGCGCATGGTGCGCCGCCTGCTCGACGAAGACCTCGACCTGCTCGTCGGCTGGCGCCGCGCGCGCCGCGACGGGCTGTGGCGGCGCCTGCCGTCGCGGCTGGGCAATCGCCTGATCGGCCTGCTGACGGGCGTGCCGCTGCACGACTACGGCTGCACGCTGAAGGTCTACCGCGCCGCCGTGCTGCGCCGGGTGCGCCTGTACGGCGAGATGCATCGCTTCATCCCGAGCTGGATGGCGACGCTGACCTCGCCGGACCGCATCCGCGAGGAAGAGGTGAGCCATTTCCCGCGCCGTCACGGGCGCTCGAAATACGGCGCCTACGGCCTGGGGCGCGCCGTGAAGGTCTTGCTGGATTTGCTCACGATGGCGTTCTTCGTGCGGTTCCGCGCCAGCCCCGGACACTTCTTCGGACGCATCGGTCTCGGGTGCGGCGGCGCCGGGCTGGGCGTGCTGGCCTGGCTGACGTGGCAGAAGGTGGGCGAGGGCGCCGCCATCGCGGGCCGCCCGTTGCTGTTGCTGGGCATCCTGCTCGTCGTGATCGGCGCGCAATTTGTCTGCACGGGCATCCTGACGGAAATGCTGGCGCGCACCTGGTTCGAGGCCGGCGGCGCCCCGGCCTACCTCGTGCGCGAGACCGTAGGCGCGGACGACGAGAGCGTACCGTCGCACCGGCGGCCGCGTCCGGCGCGGGAGTGGCCATGAGCGCGGCGCAGCGCGGCCCCGACGTGCTGGCGCGGACGCACACGGCGCGGGACCGCTTGTCCGGCGTGCGCGCCGCGCTGGCGCCGTGGGCGTGGCCGGCGCTGCTCGCGGCGGCCGTGTGGCTCGGCCTGTTCCACGACCTGGGCGCGATCCCGCTGTTCGACGTGGACGAGGGCGCGTTCGGCGAAGCGACGCGGGAAATGCTGGCGCGGGGCGACTATGTGTCGACGTGGCTGAACGGCCAGCCCCGGTTCGACAAGCCGATCCTCATCTACTGGCTGCAGGCCGCGTCCGTGCGCCTGCTCGGCCTGGGCGAATTCGCGTTGCGGCTCCCGTCGGCGCTCGCGGCCACGGCATGGGTCGCCGCCATTTACGCGTTCGTGCGCCGCGTCCACGATGATGGCACGGCGCGCGCCGCCGCGTTCATCGCCGCCACCAGCGCCGGCGTCGTCGTGATCGGCCGGGGGGCGATCGCGGACGCGCTGCTGAACCTGTTCCTCGCGCTCGCGCTGTTCGACGTCTACCGCGAACTGGTCGACCCGCGGCCGCGCTGGCGCCGCCGGGCTTTCTTCTGGATCGCGCTCGGCGTGCTGACGAAGGGGCCCGTCGCGCTGCTCGTGCCCGGTGCGGCCGGCGCGCTCGCGTTCGGGCTGCAGGGACGGATGAGCGCCTGGTGGCGCGCCGCGCGCGACCCGGTCGGCTGGCTGATCCTGCTTGCCGTCGCGGGGCCCTGGTACGCGCTGGAATATGCGGCGCGCGGCGACGCGTTCCTGGCCGGCTTTTTCATGCGCCACAACGTCGAACGCTTCCTCGTGCCGTTGCAGGGCCACGCGGGCGGCCCGTTGTTCTACCTGCCGGCCTTGCTGCTGCTCGTGTTGCCGTACACGGGGCTGCTGCTGGCCACGCTACCCGGCGTGCGGCGGCTGCGCGCGACACCGCTCGACACCTTGCTGTGGTGCTGGTTCCTGTTCGTCCTCGGGTTCTTCACGCTGGCGGGCACCAAGCTGCCGCATTACCTGCTGTACGGCGCGACACCGCTGTTCATCCTGATGGCGCGCCGACGTGACGCGCTGCGCAGCCGGGCCGCGGCATTGTGGCCCGCGCTGCTGTTGCTCGCCGCCGTCGCGTCGCTGCCGCTCGTGCTGCGCCATGCGGCGCCGGGCGTGCGCAACGCGTACGTGCGCGAAGCGCTGTCGCGGACCGACGCGTTCGGCGCCGCGTGGCAGGCGCAGTCGATCGCGCTGCTGGCTGGTGCGCTGCTGCTGGCGCTGTGGCCCGGCCGGTCGCGCACCGGCCGGGCATGGCCCCGTCTCGTCGCGGCGGCGCTGGCCTGTTCGTACGCCATCGGCGGGCTGCTGCTGCCGGCCGCGGCCGAGTTGCAGCAGGGGCCCGTCAAGCGGGCCGCGCTGCTGGCCCGGGAAGCCGGCTGGCCGGTGCGCAGCTGGCGCATCAATGTCCCCAGCTTTTCCGTCTACCGCGCCGCGGTGACGCCCGCGACGGATGCGCCGCGCCCCGGCGACGTCATCCTCACGCGCAGCGATGCGCTGGACGCCTTGCCGCCGCGCTCGCGCGTGCTGTTCCGCGAGGGCGGCGTGCTGCTCGTGCGCATCGAGAGGTGAAGCGATGCCGCCCTCCCTGCGCACTCCCTGGGCCTGGCTCCCGCCCGCGGTCGCGCTGGCGCTGGTGGCCGGCATCCTTGCCACGGACACCAACCGGGCATTGTTCCTGTGGCTGAACCACGGCGGCCAGCGCGTCGGCGACGTCGTGTGGTTCCACCTGACTATGCTGGGCGATGGCGCGGTGGCGCTGGCGCTCGTGCTGCCCTGGATCCGGCGCGCGCCGCATTTGTTCTGGGCAGCGCTGCTGGCGGCCGTCGTGGCGGGCCTGTGGACCCAGGTCACCAAGGAGTTCGTCGACGTACCGCGCCCGCTGTCCGTGTTCGCGAGCGACGCGTTCCACCAGGCCGGACCGGCCTATCGCCGCGTGTCCTTTCCGTCCGGCCACGCCGCGGCTGCGTTCGCGCTGGCGGGCATCTGGGTGATGGGCATGCGCGGCCGGCGCCCCTGGCGCGGCCTCTTGCTCGTGCCGGCCAGTCTCGTGGGGCTGTCGCGCATCATGGTCGGCGTGCACTGGCCGCTGGACGTGTTGTGGGGCATGCTCGGCGGCTGGCTGGGCGCGTGGTGCGGCCTCGCGCTGCAGGCGCGCTGGCACGGTCCCTGGCATACGGCGGGGCGGGTCGGCATGCTGGCCGGGGCGGTGCTGATGGCCGTCGCGGCGAGCCTCGTGGTCAGTCGCCATATCGGCATCCCGGCGGTGCTGCCGGCGCAGCGCCTGCTCGCGGCCGCGTGCCTCGCGTCGGGTGCCTGGGAGATGGCCTGGCTGTCGCGGGCGCCGCCGGCGGACGCCGGGAACGCATGGACGCTCGGCGTGGCGTGGCCGCGCTGGAGGCCGGTGAAGGTCGGCCTGGCGCGGCTCGGCCTGGCGCGGCTCGGCCTGATACGGCTCGTCCAGCGGGTGCAGCGGAGGCGGGACGATGGCTGAGGAAGACGGGTGGCTGCTGTTGGGCTTCGCCGGACAGGCCGTGTTCATGGGCCGGTTCGTCATCCAGTGGCTGGCCAGCGAGCGCGACGGCCGCAGCGTGATACCGGTGTCGTTCTGGACCCTGAGCATCGTCGGCGCACTCGCGCTGCTCGTCTATGCCGTGCACCGGCGCGATCCCGTGTTCGTTGCCGGGCAGGGCCTCGGCGTCGCGATCTATTTGCGCAACCTGCAGCTGATCCGGCGCTCAGCGCACCGCGAGCAGCGAGACCTTGGCGGCCAGCACGAGCAGCACGGCGCCCACCGTCCGGTCGAGCCAGACGAGGCGCGCACGCAGCCAGGCCAGCACGGGGCGCGACGAGAACAGCAGCGCGACGAGTGCGAACCACAGCAGCGATTCGGCGACGAGCAGCGTCCAGAGCAGGGCGACGTCGGCCGCGGCCAGGCCCGGCTTCAACGCCTGGGACAGGACCGAGCCGAAGTACAGCATGGCCTTCGGATTGAGCAGGTTCGTGAGGAAGCCGCTGATGAAGGCCTTGTGGCCCGCCTGGGTGCCCTGCGCGTCCGGCAGCTGGCCGCGCGAGCGCAGGCACTGGATGCCGAGCCAGGCGAGGTACAGCGCGCCGACGATGGCGAGGATGCGCGACAGGCCCGGCAGCGCGGCCAGCACGAGCGACATGCCGAGGACGGAGACGAGGACGTAGAGTCCGATCGCCGCCGCGACGCCGCTCGCGGCCCACAGGCCGGCGCGGCGTCCGGACACGATGGCGGTGCGGGTCACGACGGCGAAGTCGGGCCCCGGCGAGACCAGGGCCAGCGCGTGGATGCCCAGGATGAGGAATAACGTGGTCGGCGTCATGGCGTGTGGGAACGGGACGAGGTGGACGGTGCCGGACATCGTAGCACCGTCCGCGTCAGTCCGCTGACGCCGCGATTACTCGCGGCCGAAAGCGGGATTCGGACGCGTGAGGTAGTACCACTCGTGGTTGGGCTGCGCGTTCACGTCCGGGAACAGGATACGGCCCGCGAATTCCGCGACGACGGGCGTGCCGTCCGCGCGCACGCCGATCTGTTCGCCTTCCGCGAGCGGGTCGAAGCTGGCCCACTGGCGCGTGAAGCGGTCGCCAGCGTCGAGCTTGTCGTGCACGACGACCATCTGCAGCGCCTCCATCTCCTCGAACGGGACCGGTTCCGGTTCCGGTGCGTCGATGATCTTGAGGAAGGCGAGGGTGTTCATGATGGCCGTGTAGGCGACTTCCGGCGCGTGCGGGTCGAGGTGCTGGCCGCATTCGAGGGTCAGCGCGTAGCCGCCCGTGCTGCGCATGTATTCCGTCGTGCCCATGCCGTAGCGCAGCACGGTCTGCAGTTCCTGCGCGTTGCCGCGCGAGCGGCGCTGCACGCCGCCGCCGTACGCGGCCATCCAGCCCGTGACGAAGCGGCGCACGCCCAGGCGGCGCGCCAGCGCCCGTTCGGCGCGCATGTGCGTGAAGGGTTCCAGGGGGCCGTCGTTGTCGAGCGGGCCGACCATCACGAACGGTTCGCCGTGCGCCGCGTTGAACGAGTGCAGGTCGAGCAGCACGTCGTGCTGGGCCAGCAGCGGGCACAGCCAGTTGGCGACGTGGTCTTCGAAGTCGTGCGGTTCCGCTTTCGGCGACAGGTCGCGGTTCAGGTTGCGGTCGCCCGAGCGCGTATCCTGCGCATAGGCCTTCGGGTTGACGATGGGGACGAAGGTCACGCCGCCGTTGACGATGGGGAGCGTGCCGGCGTCGATTTCCGCCATGATCCGCTGGATGGCCCGGGTGCCGCATTTTTCGTTGCCATGCGTGGCGCCCATGATGATGACTTTCGGGCCGGGGCCCTGGCCGGTGTAGTTGACGGATTTGAAGTGCAGCTGGCTGGCGGGGATCATGCGTCGTGTTCCAAGAAGAAAGAATGCGGGCATTGTAGCGTGCCGGCCCCGCCTATGGCATCATCCGTGGTTTTCGTAGAAGACTGTCAGCATGGACGGCGTCAATACGGGGGCTTCGTCCCGCATCCACGGCCTCGATACCTTGCGCGCGCTTGCGGTCACGCTCGTCGTGCTGCACCACTACACGCTGTTCGTCAGCGACGCGCCCACGTTCGGCTGGGTCGGGACCATGGGCTGGGCGGGCGTCGACCTGTTTTTCGCGCTGTCCGGCTACCTGATCGGCAACCAGATCTTCGCGGCGGTCGGTTCGGCCCGCGGGTTCGGACTCGGCCGGTTTTACGTGCGGCGGCTGTTGCGCACGCTTCCGAATTTCTGGGTCGTGCTGGCGCTGTATGCGCTGTGGCCGGCCTGGCGCGGCGACGCGGCCATGCTGCCGCTGTGGCAATACCTCACCTTCACGCAGAACATCCATTTGCAACCGGGCACGGCGTTTTCGCACGCGTGGTCGCTATGCATCGAAGAACAGTTTTATATGCTGTTGCCGGCGGTAGCCATCCTCGGGGCCGCGCTGGGGCGGTCCGGCGTGAAGCAGCGCTGGGCCTGGGGCGCGCTGGCGCTCGCCGTCGCGGGCGGCATGCTGGCCCGCGCGACGATCTGGCAGGACGGCCAGGATGCACCTAACCGACTGGGCTACTACTACCAGTTCATCTATTACTCGAGCTGGTGCCGCGCCGACGAATTGCTGGCGGGTGTCGCGCTCGCGCTGCTGAAGCACCGCGCGCCGGGCCTGTGGCGCCGGATCCTGGCGCGCGGGAATGCGTTGCTGGCGGCGGGCGTGCTCGTCGTCGGCGCCACGTTCGCGTGGTTTCTCGCCGACCATTATGCGTTCGCGCAGACGGTGGCCGGCTACCCGCTGCTGGCCTTCGGCTTTGCGCTGCTGATCCTGGCCGCGCTGGCGCCGGGTTCGCTGCTGCACCGCGTGCGCGTGCCGGGCGCGGCCAGCCTCGCGCTGTGGTCTTACGCGATCTACCTGACGCACAAATCCGTGAGCATCCTCGTTGCGGCGCGCATGGCGCAGGCGGGCTACGGGGCGGAGGCGCCCGCGACGATCGCCGCGTGCATGGCGGCGTCGCTGGCGGCCGGGTGGTTGTTGTATGTCGCCGTCGAGACGCCGTTCATGCGCCTGCGCGCACGGTGGGATGCGGCGCTCAGCCCCGTACCCGCACCGGCGCTTCGATGACGTCGAAGGCGGCCGGCATGTCCGCGAGCCAGGCCTGCAGGTGGGCGATGCGCATCGTCGGGTCATAGCCTTCCGTCGACGCCAGCGCCGCGCGCAGGCCGGGCAGGGCTTCCGGCGTGCGCGGGCTGTCGCAGGCGTCGATCAGCATGGCGACGAGGTCCGTCGGCGCCGTGCTGCCGCGGCGCAGGCGCGCGTGGATGATGGCCAGCAGCGCGCGCTGCATGCGGGGCGTCGGGTGGATGATGTGGGCGAAGACGGCGGGCGTGTTCGTGATGGCTTCGCAGACCGCCGTCTCCATCTGGTCCGCCGTCAGGTCGGACGCGATGTCGAAATAGGCGCGGTCCCAGCGCGTATGAGGGTAGCGGTGGCCGGGCGGGAAGGCGTCGACGCTTTCCAGGCCGAGGGCGCGGCTGGCGCGGGACAGCAGGGACGACAGGACGGGGAGCAGCGGCATCGTGAGCGAACGTAAATCATGCGATGCGCGCTAGTGTAGACCAAGAAAGGGAAACGCGCGGTAGACCGCCACGGAGTGACAGTCTGCCCGCGCGGGAAACTTGCCTCATCAAACTGCGGAAGCCGCCGTGCTGTCCGTGAACTTCCCGTTACGGAAATCCTCGACGGCCTGGAACACCTCGGCCTGCGTGTTCATCACGAACGGGCCGTATTGCGCGATCGGCTCGTTCAGCGGCCGGCCCGCGATCAGCAGCAGGCGCGCCGGTTGCGCCGCCTTGATGCGCACGCCGTCGGCGGCCTTGGCGTTGTCGAGGATGGCCATGCGGGCCTGCGGCACGGCTTTGCCCTCGACGACGACTTCGCCCCGGAACACGTACAGGAACGCGTTATGTCCGGCCGGCAGGGCCTGCTCGAACGTGGCGCCAGCGGGCAGCTCGATGTCCAGGTACAGCGGTTCCGTGACCTCGCGCTGCACCGCGCCGGCGACGCCATGGGTGCTGCCGGCGATCACTTGCACGGTCGCGCCCGTGTCCAGGGTAAAGCGCGGCACGGATTCGGCCGGGATGTCGCGGTACCACGGTGCGCTCATCTTGTCCCTGGCGGCCAGGTTGAGCCACAGCTGGAACCCTTCCATCAGGCCCTCGTTCTGCTCCGGCATTTCCGAGTGGATCACGCCGCGGCCGGCCGTCATCCATTGCACGCCGCCGTTCGTGATCGAGCCTTCGTGGCCGGCGCTGTCGCGGTGGCGCATGTTCCCCGTCAGCATGTAGGTGACGGTCTCGAAGCCGCGGTGCGGGTGCTCCGGGAAGCCGGCGATGTAGTCGCCCGCCTTGTCGCTGCCGAACGCGTCCAGCATCAGGAACGGATCCAGGCGGCGCTGCAGCGGTTGCGTCAGGACGCGGTTGATCTTGACGCCCGCGCCGTCCATCACGAACTGGCCGCCGACCAGGCGTTCGACGCCGCGGCTCGTGGCCACGGCCTGGGGTTGCACTTGCTGGGTCATGATCGCTCTCCTGAACGCGGTTGATGGTTCATGCCAGTGCTGCGACCGCGGCGTCCGCTTCGGCCTGGCCTTTCGCGGCCGCTTCCGGACCCATCGCCTGGCCCGCCGAGTAGATGAACTCGTGGTCCGTCAGGCCCAGGAAGTTCAGCAGCATGCGGATGTGCGGGACTTGCGGGTCGGCATCGAGCGGATAGATGCCGCCGCGGGCCGTGGCCACGTACACCTTCTTGTTCTTCAGCAGGCCTTCCGGACCGTTCTCCGTGTAGCGGAAGGTCACGCCGGCGCGGGCGATGGCGTCGAACCACGCTTTCAGCTGGATCGGCATGCCGAAGTTGTACATCGGCGCGCCGATCACGATCACGTCGGCGGCCTGCGCTTCGGCGATCAGCGCGTCATCCAGGGCCACGCGGGCGGCCTGGTCGGCGGTGCGCTGGTCGGCCGGGGTGAACAGGGCGCCCAGCGCCGCTTCGTCCAGCACCGGATGCGGGTTCGCGCCCAGGTCGCGCACGGTGACGGTCGCGCCCGGGTTGGCTGCGGCCACCTTGGCGACGATCGCGTTGGCGACGCGGTTCGATTCGGACTGGGCGCCGCGCAGGCTGGAATTGATCTGCAGGATGTTCATGGTGTGCTCCTTCGTTGTCGTGTTGGTTCGCGTTTCGATGGAGACACTGTAGCGGTTCCAAATATCGTGCGGTAGACGGTAGAATGGATAACATTATTCAGTCAATGGAACAATCTATGGACGTCGAACCGAACGACCTGCTGCTGTTCGCCCGCATCGTCGAGGCCGGCAGTTTCAGCATGGCGGCGCAGCGCCTCGACTTGCCGAAGTCGACCGTATCGCGCCGCATCGCGCTGCTGGAGGCAAGCGTCGGCGAGCGCCTGTTGCAGCGGACGACGCGCCGGTTGATGCTGACGGAATTCGGCGCAAGCCTGCTGGAACACGCGCGCAAGGTGGCGGAAGAGGTGGAGGCGGCCGGCGCGCTGGCCCAGCACCGCCAGGCCGCGCCCAGCGGCAAGCTGCGCATCTCGATGCCGCAGGATTTCGCCAGCGTCGTCATGGCGGACATGATGCCGCGCTTCCTGGACCGCTATCCCGCGGTGTCGCTGGAGATCGACCTGTCGCCGCGGCGCGTGGACCTCGTCGCGGAGAACTTCGACATCGCCATCCGCATGGGCGATCTGCCGGAGGATTCCACCCTGGCCGCGCGCCGCATCGCCGTCCAGCAGTTCGGGCTGTATGCGGCGCCGTCCTATCTCGCACGGCGCGGCCTGCCCGAGCATCCGGACGACCTGCTGCGGCATGACGTGCTGTGCATCCTCAGCCGCTCGGGCGGGGCGGTGCCATGGATTCTTCAGCGCGGCAAGGTGCGTTGGGAAAGGGAACTGACGGCGCGCCTATCGGCCAATTCGCCTCAACTGCTGGCGAAGATCGCGAGTAGCGGGGCCGGCATCGCCGCGAGCACGGATTTCATCGTGGCCGAGTACGTCAGGAAGGGCGAACTGGTGCGTGTGCTCCCGGATTGGGATTTGCCCGGGTCGACCGGCTGGGCCGTGTTCCCCGGCCGGCGCCTGATGCCTGCGAAGACGCGGGCGTTCCTCGACATGCTGGACGAGATGTTGTGCAAGGACCGTAACAAGTCCGGCTGAGTGCTCAGACCGACGCGGATGCGACCCGCGTGGTGCGGCGCAGCGCGGCCAGCACGACGATGCCGAACGCGATTTCGATGGCGCCGCCCGTGAACGCCGCGATCGCCGGCCCCGCGTGCAGCCGCGCCAGCTGATAGCCGGCCACTGCCAGCAAGCCACCGCACACCCAGAACAGTTTCGTCCCGAAGATCGTCGCGAACGTGAGGTAGCGCCCGCCGATGATGAACAGCATCGCGGGGAAGAACAGCTCGATGCGCCACAGGGAGATGCCGTAGGCGAGGGCAAGCATCAGGATCATCCAGATCGTCGTCGCCAACGCGAGCATGCCGAGCGGATTGCCGGCGGCGTGCTTGCCGGAGCGGCCGAGGAGGCGGGTCAGCAGGGACGATATCGGATGGATCAGCACGCCGCCCGCGTACAGCGCCCAGACGGCCTCCTGCGGCGACTTCCACAGGCAGACGACGCCGGCGATGGTCCAGACCGTGCCCGATACGAACAGTCCGGGCGCGCCGCCCAGGTAGGCGGTACGCATGTCCTGCTGGGCGGCAGCGACGGTGAGCGGTTCCTGCATGATTGCCTCCTTGAAATGAGGCGTCCATGCTGCCATGAAATTCTTGTCAATACAATCAGGCCGGCCGATTGCCCATCATCTCGCCCAGCCGCACGGCGCGTTCCGGCGCCCAGTCCGGATTAAAACGGATCGTGCCGGGACGGAACAGCATGACGATCGTCGAGCCGAGCAGGAAGCGGCCCATCTCGTCTCCCTTTTTCAGGACGATGTCCTGGTCCGTGTAGGTCCACTCCGTCACCTTCTGCATGCGGGGCGGATTCACGACGCCATGCCATACGGTGGCCATGCTGCCGACGATCGTCGCGCCCACGAGCACCAGCACGAAGGGGCCATGTTCCGGCGATTCGAACACGCACACGACACGCTCGTTGCGGGCGAACAGGTTCGGCACGCCGCGCGCCGTCGTCGGATTCACGGAGAACAGGGCGCCCGGCACATAGATCATCCGCGTCAGCCGGCCGTCGCACGGCATGTGCAGGCGGTGGTAATCCTTCGGCGACAGGTACAGGTTGGCGAAGCCGCCGTGCTGGAACTGCTTCGCGAGAGACGCGTCGCCGCCGACCAGTTCCGTGGTCGTGAAGCGGTGGCCCTTCGCCTGCAGGATGTGGTGGTCGTCGATCGCGCCGAACTGGCTGATCGCGCCGTCGACGGGACAGACGAAATCCGCATCGGCCAGCGGGCGCACGCCGGGTTTCAGCGGGCGGGTGAAGAATTCATTAAAGCTTTTATAGCTGGTGATGTCCGGATTCTCTGCCTCGAGCATGTTCACACCGTACTTGGCGACGAACCAGCGGATCAGCCGCGTCGTCACCGTGCCGCCATTGGCACCGGCCACGCGTCCGGCAAAGGTCGTGAGGCGCCGTTTCGGCAACAGGTACTGGGGCAGGACTTTCAGGCGATCGGACACGGTGAACCTCGATAGGAAGACGCGCCATTATAGCGGCACGGGCGTTCGCTCAGGCAAAACGGCCGGTTGGCCTTCGGTAATGCATATCAAAAATATTTACGCAAGGGCAATAAAAAGTCGGCGATCTGGGAGACAATGGCGCCCATTCTATTTTTGCCATTCTGACATGCATATCGCCAAAATGCCATTCCGCCCGACCCTGCTTGCCGCCGCCATCGCCTCCATCGCCACCATGTGCGCCGCCCACGCCCAACAAGCGCCGGCACCACTCGCCAAGGACGAGAAGGTCCAGCAGGTCGAAGTGAAAGGCGCGGCCGACGCTTACAATCCACGCCGTGACGACACCGCCAGCAAGATCGTCGTCAATCACGACGAGATCGTCAAGTATGGCGATACGAGCATCCTCGACGTGTTGAAGCGCGTGCCGGGCGTGACCGTCAGCGGGACGGGCGGAGGGCGGGGCGGCGAGATCCGCATGCGCGGGCTCGGCAGCGGCTATACGCAGGTGCTGCTCAACGGGGAGCGCGCGCCGGCCGGTTTTTCCATCGATTCGCTGGCGCCGGACGTCATCGAACGCATCGAGGTGCTGCGCGCGGCCAGCGCGGAATTCTCCACGCAATCGATCGCCGGCACCATCAACATCGTCCTCAAGAAGACGGTGAAAACGGGCCAGCGCGAGCTGAAGGCGGGCTATGGCCATGGGCATGACGTGGCGAACCCGTTCTTCAACCTGCAGCTGTCGGACCGCGTCGGCAAGCTGTCGTATTCGCTGTCGGCGAACCTGTCGCGCTCGCATTTCTGGCGCGAGCCCGGAACCGTCGAGCGGCATCTCGACACGGCCGGCCGCGTCGACGGCCTGCGCCTGGGCGAGCAGTCCGACGCCGCGCGGTTCACTGCCTTCAACGTGAGCCCGCGCCTGAACTGGAGCTTCGACAACGGCGATACCCTGACGTCGCAGACGTTCTTCAACATCAACCGGTTCCAGAACGCGTCCGAGGGGCGCGTCGCCACGCAACTGGGCCCGCTGCCCGCGTACCCGGCGCTGGACCAGACGATGAGCAACGACAACCGCTTCTTCCGCGAAGAGCTGAACTGGGTGCACAAGTTCGCGGGCGGCGGCAAGCTGGACGCCAAGCTCAGCGGCCTGTACGGCGCCCTCGCCAACGCGACGTACCGCACCGGCAGCGGAAACGCGGCGTCGCCGGCGCTGCATGAGGTGATTTTTTCGGCCGGCACGGACCGCGGCATCAGCTCGATGGGCAAATACACGAGCGCCAGCTGGGAAGGCCATGCGCTCGCGTTCGGCTGGGACGGCGGCTATTCGACGCGCGACGATGCCCGCCGCGACCGCGATTACTTCCGGCCCGAAGTCGCGCTGCCCGGCGGCGACGAAGTCTACGACGCCCACGTCGCCCGGCTGGCCGTCTACACGCAGGACGAGTGGAACGTGACGCCGCGCTGGTCCGTGTACCTGGGTGCGCGCTGGGAAGGCATCCAGACCCGCACGGAGGGTAATACGTTCGCGACGGCCCACTCGCGCTCGACCGTGTGGAGTCCGCTGATGCAGACCCTGTACAAGCTGCCGGACACGAAGGGTGACCAGGTGCGCCTGGCCGTCACGCGCACGTACAAGGCGCCGGGGCTGCAGAGCCTCATTCCGCACCGCTTCACGACCGTCAACAACAGCCAGACGGAACCGGATTACATCGGCAACCCGAACCTGAAGCCCGAGCTGGCGCTGGGCATCGACGCGTCGTACGAGCATTACTGGGCCGAGGGCGCGCTGCTGTCGGCGAGCGTATCGAGCCGCCGCATCGACGACTACACGCGCAACCAGGTGCTGTTCGACGGCACGCGCTGGGTGTCGACGCCGTCCAACGCGGGCCAGGCGCGCACGCACGGCCTGGAACTGGAAGCGAAATTCCCGCTGAAGGCGGTGATCGACACGAAGGAAGCGCTGGACCTGCGCGCGAGCCTGTCGCGCAACTGGTCGACGGTCGATTCCGTGCCGGGTCCGAACAACCGCCTGGACGCGCAGACGCCCCTCTCGGCCACCCTGGGCGCGGACTACAAGCGCGGCGCGCTGACGGTGGGCGGCTCGTACGTGTTCAAGAACGGCGGCCAGGTCCGCGTGTCGGCGAACCAGATCAGCTACCAGTCCGTGCGGCGCGACCTCGACCTGTACGCGCTGTGGAAATTCGACCCGAAGCTGCAGCTGCGCGTCGCCACCGCCAACCTGCTCGCGCAGGACTACATCAGCGAAAGCAGCTATGTCCTGGCCGGCAACGGCACGCAATCCACGCGCACCATCACGCCGCTGTACCGCAGCGTGCGCGCGACGCTCGAAATGAAATTCTGAAGATTCGGGGTCAGGGCACATTGTCGCGCAGAGTGAACAATGTTCCTGAAACGTGCTCTGACCCCGAATCCGCTCCTCTACGGCGCCGCTGCGCGCCTACTCGGATCTATCCGGATTCGTTATATCTCCACACAAAATCCACATAGTATTGACGGCAATTTCTTCTCGTAACATTGTATGCGACAACCTTGTCGCACCTCACCTGGCGTACCAGGCGGGGACGCGAAATGGTTGGCACCCCTAAACCGCGCACACATGCGAACGCGGTGGGAACGACATACAAGGTGGAGACAGGACCATGCAGCAGAAGATGTTGCGGATAAGCATGGCGACGAACCTGCGGTGCCGTCGCGTGCTACAAGAAGGGGCTGCCGCATCCGGTGGCGCGCCTCTGCAGTTTTCGGGCGGCGTCCATGCCGCCGCTCCAGTCAATCCAGCCCATCCCGCCGTACGCGCACCTTCAACCCACGCCGCAACATGCGCGCGAAACGAAATCCGAACGACATTCCCCGCCGGCGCTGGAATGTGATCTTTATCGAGCCGGCACATACGAAGGCAATGCCCCAAAAATTACTATAAGGAGATATTCGCTGTGCGAAACGGAAAAACAAGAACGATCAGAAAAACGATGGTGGCCCAAGCGTGCGCGCTTTTAATGGCAGGGCCGCTGACCGCGAATGCGCAGGACGCCGGCGCTGCGAGTGCAAGCGCGGACACGAACGTCCCGAGCACCGTGATCGTCACCGGCCAGCGCGCGGCGTTGAAGTCGGCGCGCGATCTCAAGCAGGACGCCAACCAGATCGTCGACTCGATCCAGGCAACCGATATCGGCAAGCTGCCGGATGTGAGTACTGTCGAGTCGCTGCAGCGGGTCGCCGGGGTACAGATCCAGCGCCGCTATGGCGAGGGTGGCACTGATTACGACCATCGCACCGAGCCCGCGATTACGATCCGCGGCATTACCCAGGTCCGCAACCTGATCGACGGACGCGACTTTTTTACGGCCAACGGCGGTCGCGCACCGGATCTGGAAGGGCTCCCCTCCGAACTCATGGCCGGCGTCGACGTCTACAAGAACGCCGCGTCCAACCTGATCGAAGGCGGTATCGGCGGCGTCGTCAACATTCGCACGCGACTGCCGTTCGACTCGAAGGAAGACATCAACGTCGTTACGCTGAAGGCCAATTACTACGATCGGATTCGCAAGTCTTCACCGTCGGGTTCGGGCCTGTTGAGCCGCCAGTTCAAGACGGATTTCGGCCGCATGGGCTTCCTGGTGAATGCGACGGCAAGCGAGACCTATTATCGCCAGGACGCCGTTCTTCAACAGCAGCAGCACTGTCTGACGGCAACGGTTGGGAAATGTGCGACCGACCCGACGCAAGCGCCTTCGGCAGCAAAGGTCGCGGCCTACAATTCGATGCCGAACAAGGGATCTCTGTCGGAACTCTATGTGCCGACGTCCTTCGAGATGTACCAGGACTCGGGCAACCGCAAGCGTCAGGGCCTTGCGCTCGCCTACCAATGGCAGGTGAACAACGACATTCTCCTCACGGCACAGAATCTCTATTCAAACTACAAGTTCGTCCGGCGCGGAGAATACATCTACGGCGACGACAAGAACAGCGACCCGCGCGCAGCGGCGGGTTCCACATGGACCTGGGGGCCCGATGGCAGCGCGACGAGCGGCGTTTTGTCGCCGCAAATTTTCTCATCCTCCCGGTTCGACCAGGACGTTCGCAATCGCACGAACTTGTCCGCGGTGAACATCAAGTGGCGGATCTCGGACAGGCTCAAATCAAAGACCGACTTCGCGTATGAACGTGCCAACTACGACGCCGACCGCAACGGCGACTCCATCAAGCTTTACGATAATGAAAGCAGGAGCGTTGCCAATATTCCCAACCTGAACCTGGCCTTCGATGTGCGCGGCAGGATCCCCACATTTTCGATCGTCGATCCAGCCAATCCAGGCAACCCTTACGCGTATTTCGGCAATCCGAAGAATTGGTATTATGAGTGGCTCGCCAATGCGGTCGACCGCCATAAGCTGAAAATGTCGACGCTTAGCCAGGATTTCGACTACGACCTCGGCGATGGCTTCTTCAGCAAACTGCACCTCGGCATTCGCGCAGCCGATACCAAGGTGCTGTTGCGGGGTAACTGGAACAACACCGGTGTGTGTAACGATACGGGCACCAACCCGAGCTGGGGAGCATGTCCGCTGATTCCGGTCGCGCAACATCCGGATCTCGCCTACGCTGGGCCTGCGAGCAATTTCATGCAGCCGGGCATCGGTTGGCCGGTTGCAGTGTTCCCGGAGTACGCCAATCCCAACTCGAGCGTTCTTGATCGAACCGTCGCGACTTACGCACAGTTATTCGCCGGAAAGCCAAACACGTATACGTTCGATACGTCGTTCCGTCCCGGGGATATCAATGAGCAACGCGAAAAGACGCGGTCCTTCTTTGTCACGGGTGACTTCGGTACCAGCGTATTCGGGTACGACCTCGACGGTACTGCGGGTATTCGCGTCGTCAAGACCGATCAGACGTCGGTTGGCTATGTCCAGGACAGCACCGGGTCGCGCGCTGCCACGCTCAATAACAGCTACTCGAATTACCTCCCCAGCCTCAACACACGCCTGCACCTGAACGAGGATGTGCAGATCCGCTTTGGGTACAGCAAGACGATGACGCGGCCAAACTTCACCGATATGGCCGCCCATGTCCAGCTGAATCCGAACATCCCGTCGCAGTACAACGCCAACGGGCGCCCGACCGGCAGTTCCGGTAATCCGTACCTGAAGCCAATGACTGCGACTTCCTACGATTTGACGGTGGAAGACTACTGGGGAACGTCCAACATGGCGTTCCTGGGTTTGTTCAAGAAGGATATCGACGGTTACCTGGCCGGCGGCACTGAACCGATGAACTTCGGTGGCGTCATCTACGATATCGGAACCAGCATCAATCTCGGCAAAGGCTCGGTAAAAGGCATCGAAGCCGGTGTGACGCAATTCTTCGATTTCCTTCCCGATCCGTTCAAGGGATTCGGCGTACAGGCCAACTATACCTATGTGGACTCGAAAGTCGAGCTCAAGCCTGGGAACCTTATTCCCTTGCCGAAGTTGTCCAAGAACAGCTACAACCTGATCGCCCTCTATGAAAAGGGACCGCTGCAAGCACGTCTCGCGTACAACTGGCGTTCCGCTTATCTCGACCAGATCAACGGCAGTGGTGTTTTTGGTGCAAACCAGTATGCGGCGCCGTATTCGTCACTCGATGCGTCGGTGAGCTATCAAATCAACAAGATCTTTACGCTATCGGCGGACGCCGTCAATCTGAGGAACTCCATGTACCACACGTATGTCGAGCGTCCCTCGGGCGGTTTGTTGTGGCAACTTAACGATCGTCGATATAGTGTGTCCCTGAAGGCAAGCTTCTGACGCTGACATGTGCGAACGCGCCGCGGATCTTTCCGCGGCGCGCTTTTTGTGAACGCGATCCACAAGGGGATATGATGGTCAAGGATAGATGGATTGCGAAAGTTGTGATTCTCGGCGGCGGTACCGCCGGCTGGATGACAGCGGCCGCGTTGTCCCACACATTTGGCCGGGCCGTCGAGATCGTCCTGGTAGAGTCCGACGCCATCGGCACGGTGGGCGTTGGAGAGGCGACGATCCCGCCGATCCGCACGTTTCATCAAATGATCGGCATCGATGAAGCCGAGTTCATGCGCGCCACCGGAGCGACGTTCAAACTCGGTATCGAATTTCGCGGCTGGCTGAATGAAGGTTCGACGTATTTCCACCCTTTTGGCGCGTACGGGGTAGAACGCGACATTGGCTACTTTTTCCAGTACTGGCTGCGTTTGAAGGAGAAGGGGCTGGTTTCGGACTTCTCCGAATTCTCGCTATGTACACTGGCAGCTCGAAGCAACGCATTTGCGCCCGCGTCCGAACGGCCGGGTGATCCGCTGCAGCACCTCCAGTCCGCCTATCACTTCGACGCCGGCCGCTATGCGAAATACCTGAAGGGGCTTTGCATAGAGCGCGGCGTGTCGCACAAGATCGGCGACATGCTGACGGCGGAACGTAACCCTGAAAACGGGCATGTCACGGGTCTGAAGCTGAAGTCGGGCGAGCTGGTATCGGGCGACTTGTTCATCGACTGTTCCGGAATGCGCGCAATGCTTCTTGGGCAGGCGTTGGGTGTCGAATACGAAGACTGGTCGCGTTGGTTGCCCATGAATCGCGCGTGCGCGGTGCCTTGTGAACAGCAACTGGCACTGACGCCATACACGATTTCCACGGCCAGGCCTTTTGGCTGGCAGTGGCGGATACCTTTGCAACATCGCGTTGGTAACGGTGTGGTGTATTCGAACGAGTTTGCCACGGATGAAGCGGCAGAGCGGTGTCTGCTGGAAGGACTGGAAGGTGAGCCGCTCGCGCCGATCAACCGCATCAAGTTCACGGCAGGAAGGCGCAGGACGCCCTGGTGCAAGAACGTCGTCGCGATCGGGCTTGCCAGCGGGTTTCTCGAACCGCTGGAGTCGACCAGCATTCAATTCATTCAATCCAGCATCCAGCGACTCATTCGGTATTTTCCGGAAGCGGGTTTTTCTCCGGTGTGTGCGCAGGCCTTCAACAAGGACGCGACCCGGGAAATCGAAAATGTCAGGGACTTCCTCATCCTGCATTACCACGCGACTGAACGCGACGACTCGGAATTGTGGCGCTACGTAAAATCCATGCGGATTCCAGTCAGTCTCGAGGAAAGAATCGCGCTGTTCCGTGAGCGTGGACAACTGAACCTCGCTGCCGAAGAACTGTTCCAAAGTACGTCGTGGCATGCCGTCCTGTTGGGGCAGGGAATTCGACCAAGAACCTATATGCCGACCATGGCCTTGCAAGACGACGCCATGCTCGCGAACGCGTACAGCAATCTCGAGCGCAACTTTAAAAAGATCGTGTCGAGGCTTCCGGATCATGCCGCCTACATCAAAGAAAAGAAGCTGACCTCGGTAATGGAGAACCGCTGAATGATCGCTCGTACTCTGCGGATCATGTCGTCAAGGTGTGCGGTTGTCATTGGACTGTGTGTCCTGGCAAGCGGGGCCCGTGCCGAAAACAACGCCGACAAGCCGCCGAGCGTGTCCGCCGCTGTGAATGTCGACTGGCCGCATCCGGGTCGTGCGTTTGAAGGATGGGGAACGGCGCTTGCCTGGTTTGCCCATGTAAGCGGGCGATTCGCCGAGCCACATCGTTCGCAGTTGGCCGATTTGCTCTATGGACGGGACGGCCTTGCACTGAATATCGCGCGTTACAACATTGGCGGCGGCAATGCCGCGGAGACGCCTGCGTATTTGCGCCCCGGTGGGGATATTCCTGGATTCTGGCGCAAGCCGGGTGGGAAATCCGGGACAGATGGGTGGAATCCCGACGCCGACGATGCCTGGGACTGGTCTGCGGATGCGGGACAGCGCTGGTGGCTCGATGCGATCAAGGCGCGGGTAGCGCCGCACGATTTGATTCTGGAGGCATTTTCTAACTCGCCCCCCTATTTCATGACCCGCAGCGGGTTGGTTTCCGGTAACGTCAATGCGTTGGAGGACAACCTTAGACCGGGGTTCGAAATGCAGTTTTCCAGGTATCTCGCGCGAGTCACGGCGGAGCTCGAGCGGCGGCATGGTATTCGATTTAGAACATTGTCTCCGGTCAACGAGCCCAATACCCCGTACTGGTTTTCCACGAACAAGCAGGAAGGCGCTCATTGGTCGCCCGAAGCGCAGTCGCGCATGTTCATGGCGTTGGCTCAGGTATTAAAAGAATCTGGAATGAAGACGGAAATATCCGGGCCGGACGAAACCAATCCCCAGACTTTTTTCGTTGATTGGGCTGGTTTGTCAGCCGATGCAAAAGCTGCCATCGGGCAAATCAACGTCCATAGCTACGAATGGATCGGGAAGAGCGGGGTCAGGGATATTGCGGAAATTTCCGGAAAACGGTTATGGATGTCGGAAGTCGATCTATCGCCCAGCAATGTGCGTGAAGACGTCGACGACATGCGTCCGGCCATAGCATTGGCGCAGCAGATCGTCACTGACATCAACAGCATGAACCCCCGTGCCTGGGTTCTCTGGCAAGCCATCGAAAACAGGTCTTCCGATCCGAAGAACAGCTCGAACTGGGGATTGATCAAGGCCGACTTTTCAAACCTGGAGCGACCGGAATACCAGGTCACGAAGAAATTCTGGGCGTTTGCGAATTTCACCAGGTTCATCAGGCCGGGATATCGGTTCCTGAAATCCGATCACCCCGATGCGTTAGTGGCGGAAAATCCGGAAACGAATGAAGTCGTCATCGTGGCAGTCAATCCGGGTATCGTTGCGCGGATGCTCGACATCCGGCTGCCGGATGCGAAACGCGGAAAGCTGACCTGCAAAACTTTTATTACCCAGGCAAAAGATAGCCTCGCCGCTTCGAAACCTGCGCCGTGCGCGGCAAGGTTGTCCGTGCAGTCGCGACCGATGTCCGTGGTGACGCTCGTTGCGACACCCCAAAAATAGGACCCGGCGGGTCAGGCCAGTCGCATCGCGACTGCGCCACACGCGATCAGGGCGATGGCCGCCAGACGCGCACTGCCGACCGGTTCGCGCAGGATGAACACGGCGATCGCGGTCGCGAACAGGATCGACGTTTCGCGCAGCGCGGCGACGGCCGCGACCGGGGCGCGCGTCATCGCCCACAGCGCGATGCCGTACGAACCGACGGAAGCGAGCCCGCCCAGCGGCGCCACGAGCGGGTGCGCGCGCGCGAACGCGACGAGCGCGGGCAGGCGGCCGCGGGTCGTCCAGGCGCATACGCCGGCCCCTGTCAGCAGGAAGATCCAGAGCGTGTACGCGGCCGGCGCGCCCGAGCGGCGCACGCCCTGGCCGTCGATCAGCGTATAGGCCGCGATCACGGTGGCAGTCAGCAGCGCAAACACGGTCGTGCGGCGCGCGCCGGCGGCAGGCGCGGCAAGACTTTGCGCCAGCACGCCGCCGCAGATCAGGACCATGGCGACCCATTGGCCGGGACTCAGCCGGTCGCCCGTCAGCGGCCCGCCGGTCAGGGCGACGAGCAGCGGGGCGCAGCCGCGCATCAGCGGGTAGGCGTGGCTCACCTGGCCGTCGCGGTAGGTCTCGATGAGCAGCAGGTAGTAGATCGCCTGGACGACGCTCGACGCCGCGATGAAGGGCCAGCTGTCACGCGCCGGCGCCGGCAGCCAGGGCAGCAACAAGATCGCGACGCCGGCCGATCCGGCCACCACCAGCACCGTCGCGAGCAGCGGTTCGCCGCGCCGCTTGAGCAGCGCGTTCCAGCTCGCGTGCAGCAGCGCCGCGCCCAGTACGGCGAGCAGGACGGACGGCGTCACGCCTGCTTGGCGGCCGGTGCCGTCTCCGCGATGCCGTGGTTGCGGAAGTAGCGGTGCGCGACGAGCAGCGCGGCGGCCTGCATCGCGGCGCACAGGAAGAACGGCCCGCCCACGCGCCAGTCCTGCGGCGGCAGGTGGCTCGCCGCGCCGAGCAGCAGCGTGCCGACGAGTGGCGAGACGACGAGGCCGATGCTGCTGATCGATTGCAGGGAGCCCATCAGCTCTCCCTGTTCGCGGCTCGACGACGATTTCGACAGGATGCCCTGCAGCGCCGGTCCCGCCGCGAACGACAGCAGGTTGCAGAGGATGAAGACATACATCATCCAGCCGTGCGTCGCGATCGCGTACAGGAAGTAGGTGACGGCGCCGGACGCGAGCCCGATCAGCGACAGCCGCACCTCGCCGAAGCGCCGGATCAGCGGCGCGAGCAGCCCCGCCTGCACGACGATCGAGCACACGCCCACGCAGAACAGGGCGATGCCGTTGTCGCGCGGCGTCCAGTCGAAGCGGAACGTCGTGAACAGGACCCACGTCGACTGCAGCATCATCTGGGCGAAGGCGACGAGCGTGTAGACGACGATCAGGCCACGGATGTCCGTGCGGCGCGCGAGGCGCAGCAGCGAGCCGAACGGGTTGATGCGCGACCACTGGAAGGGCGCGCGGCGCTCGCGCGGCAGCGATTCCGGCACGGCGAAGTAACCGTAGACGAAGTTCGCGGCGGACAGCGCGGCCGCCACGTAGAACGGCAGGTGCAGCCCCATATTGCCCAGCAGGCCGCCGAGGATCGGGCCGCAGATGAAGCCGAAGCCGAACGCGGCGCCGATCTTGCCGAAGCTTTTCGCGCGGTTCTCCGGCGTCGATACGTCCGATGCGTATGCGGAGGCGACGGACATGCTGGCCGACGACGCCCCGCCGATCACGCGCCCGATGAACAGGCAGGCGAGGTTCGGCGCCCATGCGGTCGCGAGGAAGTTGATGCACATGCCGCCCATCGAATACAGCAGCACGGGGCGGCGGCCGATGCGGTCGGACAGCGCGCCCACCATCGGCATGAACAGGAATTGCATCAGCCCGAACGTGGCGCCGAGCACGCCGAACCACAGCGCCTGCTGCGCGCGGTCGGCGACGAATTCGCCCACGAGGCTCGGCAGCACGGGCACGATGAGGCCGATGCCGAGCATGTCGACGAACACGCAGATGAGGACGAAATTCAGGTTCGCGCTTCTGGCCATGGGCGTCCCGTGAGAATGCGGAAAACGTCTATGGTAGCACCGATTGCCGGGCAGACAACTGCTTGCTGTGAGGTCAACCTTCCACGTGCGGGATCCCACTCCATTCGGCCGCGAACGCGCTGCGGAAAGCCGTCAGGGTCGCCAGCCGGGCCTCGGCCAGCCGGCGGCCGGCGTCCGTCTGCATCATGCCCGGCAGGCGCGCCAGCTTCGCATCGATGTGGTCGAGCGAGTAGGCCTTGTCGTCGAGCGGACGGTCCAGCGCCAGAGGATCGCTGCCGTGGGCGAGGGCGCTGCCCATGCGGCCGGCGATGTAGAACATGCGCGCGAGGCCGACGGCGCCCAGGCCGTCCAGGCGATCGGCATCCTGCACGATGCGGGCTTCCAGGGTCGTCGCGGGGACGCCGGCGGAAAAGCTGTGCGCCTCGATCGCGTGCGCGACGCCCGCCAGCTTGTCGGCCGGGAAACCGAGCGCCGCCAGCCGCTCGCGCGCCAGTTCGGCCGACAGGCGCGACGCGCTGCTGCGGCGCGGATCGTCCTTCGGCACGTTGACGAGATCGTGCAGGTAGCACGCCGCCAGCACGACGAGAGGATCGGCCTGGTCGTACTGTGCGAGGAGCGTCTGCGCATTGCGCCACACGCGTTCGAAATGGTTCAGGTCATGGGCGCCGTCGGGGCCCTGGTCGGCGACGGCCTGTGCGGCCAGTTGCGCGAGGCGTGGACGCCATGCGTCGAGTTCAGGATGAAGTGGTTGCATCGGATTCTACGGAAAGGAGGGCACGTTGCGACAGCGCGTCGGCCCCGGTGTTCTTGTGGCGCGGCACCCAGCGCAGGCGCACGTCGGACAACAGCGCGAGCAGCGCCCGCGCGCGGTCCCGGTAGCCGGTCAGCGCGGACGCGGCGTACAGGTCGGGGCCGGTGACGTCGTCGATCACGACGCGACTGTCGCCGTGGATGGTCAGGGCGTGCGCGCCATGGGCGACGGCCGTTTCCAGCAGGGCGATCAGCGCGCGGTATTCCGCTTCGCTGCTGTTGCCGTGGCCGGCCGACCGGGCGAGTTCGATGATGCGGCCGTCCGGGCCTTCGATGCGCACGCCGATGCCGCAGCGGCCCGGGTTCGGCTTCGCGGAGCCGTCGAACCAGGCGCGCCACGCGGTCGGTTGCGCGTCGCGCTTGGCGGGCGCTGCCGCCGCTGTGAAAGCACGGGCAGCGTCGCGCGCGGCCTGCGCCGCCAGCTTGCCGGTGCGCATCTCGACGAGGGCGGCAAGTCCGGCGGCACCGGCGACCAGTTCCAGCGTCCGGCGCAGCGCGTCGTCGGCGGACAGCCCTGCGGCCTGCGCCAGGCGGCGGCTCGCGGCGCGCTCGGCCTTGTAGGCGATCCGGTCCAGGTCGGGGAATTCGTTCATGCCGAGAGGATACTACAAAGAAAAACAGCGCCGCAGTGCGGCGCTGTCCTCGGCATCAGCGGCGGTACGGATTGTCCGGCCGGTGATCCCAGCGGTTCGGCACACCGTCGCCGTCGCGGTCGCGGTCGTAGCGGTTCGGCACGCCGTCGCGGTCTTCGTCCCAGCGGCGGCCGTGGCGCTCGTAGCGGTCGGGGATGCCGTCGCGGTCGCGGTCCCGGTAGTACGGGCGGTCGTTGTAATAGTAATTCCGGTCGTAGCCGCGGTCGTAGCGGCGCTCGAAACGGTCGGGCACGCCGTCGCGGTCGCGGTCGGGGCCGTACGGGGTCCACGCGGCCGGTTGCATGTACCAGCCGCCATTGCCCTGGTACCAGGCCGGTGCGCGGTAGACATAGCCCGGACGTTCGGCGATCCAGTAACCCGGTGCCCAGGTGTGGCGGTGGCCGGACCATTCCCAGTGGCCGGGTGCCCACACATAGCCGTGGCGCGGCGCGGGGACGCGTTCGTACAACGGGGCCGGCGGGGCGGTGCTGATGTACAGGCTGACATTGCTGTAAGCCATGGAAGGAAGCGGTGCGGCGGCGGCGCCGATGGCGATCAGGGCGGCAAGCGTGAGGCGTTTCATGTTGGTCTCCAATCCGGACTTCGGATGTGACCAATATAGCGCGGCGGGCGGAACGATTCAGCGACTGAAGCACACTCTTACATCTGAAACAGATTGTGTGCGGCGGACGGCGACGGCGGCCGTCCGCGTGGTGAAAGTCATGCGCGGCTCCGCACGCGTTCCAGCGCCAGCATCTGCTGTTTCTCGGCCGGGGTCAGGCGCTTGGCGGTGACGTGCACGACCGGGGTGCCGGCCACCGGAATGCCGGCCGTCGTGGCGACGACGGGTGCGGTGGCCTGGGCCGGTTTCAGGGTGTCGACGGCCACGCTGCCGGCGGTAGCCAGGCCAAGGGCGACGATGAAGGCGGCTTCCATGTGCTTGATGACGTTCATGATGCTCTCCTCGGGGTTGGATGGTGAAGCGTTTGTCGATGGTTGTACTGTAGTCGCGGGCCTCCTGCGTCTCCAGCGGCGTGCGACGAACCGCACGAAACGGCGGATGAAGCGCATATATGCGGCACCGGCTTTCATCGACCCCCGGCTAGGCGCGCACGAACACAACGGGGAGAACTCAACGATGATCGGAACGCTCGTCGCGGCCGTCGCGGCCAACCGGACGCGCCTGCGGCGCGCGCGCAACCTGCGGGCCGGCGGGCGCACGCTTGCCGTCCCACGGCCGCGTACCCGCGGACCCGCGCCGCTGCGCTGGCTGACGGCCGGCTGCGTGCTGCTGGCCGCGGCGGGCGCCGCGCTTATCGTCGTGCACGCGCGCTGGCTGGCGGCAAATGGGGAGACGCCCCCGGGCGACGGCGCGGCGCGCCTGGCGGCCGTGCTGCCGGGCCTCGCGTTCACGGTGCCCGACACGCCGGGCGTGACGGTGCGCACGCAGGACGGCGCATCGCTCCTGATCCTGTCCGGCATGCGCGCCGGCCCCATGCAGCGTGTCGACCTGTGCGACCAGCTCGCCGACCGCACGCATCCCGGCCGCCTGCTGCCGCTGCGGATCGGCTGGACGTTCGCCGACGCGGCCCTGCTTTCCGCGCCCCGCAACGTGCTGCTGGCGGAACACGCCATGCCGCGCGTGCGCGTCGACGGCCGCGCCGGCGCGCCGCTGGACGTGCGCTGGGATGGGCAGGCCCAATGGGTCGGTCCGAACGCCCGGGTCGCGCCGGGCGGCGACGGCTGGCTGACGTGGCGCGACGGTGCGCTGCGCCTGCGTCACAGGCCGAGCGGCACGTGCCCGGCGGCCGGCGAACTCCTCGTGCAGCTCTACCGCCCGGCGCCCGCGCCGCGCGCGCTGGTCATCGCCGTGCCGGCGCAGGGCAACCCGGTGGAAACGCTGCTGGCGCCGGGCGACTACCGCGTGCCCTCGTCGCCGGCGCCGGCCATGGAAGACGCGCAGCTGTTCGCCCAGTTGCAGGCCAGGGGGCTCGTGCACCTGGGCGCGAACGGCCTGGCCGAGCTGGCGCCGCCGGACCTCGCCGCGTGGCGCGCGGCCGGCAAGACGCCGTGGGACGAGGTGCATCTCGACGGCGACGCGCTTCGGCTGCTGGAACGGCTGTACCGCCGCGCCGACGGCGATTTCCTGCGCGAACAGGTCCGCATCTTCAATGCCGAGCGGCGGCTGCTCGCGTGGCGCCTGCCGGACGGTATGACGGCCGCGTGGCGCGCGGAAGTCCTGCAGGGCGCGGCCACCGTGCCCGTGCCGCTGGCCGGCGACATGCCGCCGGCCAGCGCCCGCCTGTTCGCCCGCTTGCCGCAGGGTTGGGCGCCGTGGCAGCGGGTCGGCGCGTGGCCGGCGGACGGCGGCGCTGCGCGGCTGCGCCTGACGGTGCCCGACGGGGCAGGCAATATCCGGCTGATGCTGGCGGGCCGCTTGCGCCACGTGACCGGCGCCCGCTTGCGCGCCGAACCGCAGCCCGCCTGCGACGGCCGCGCGTGCAATGCGCCGGACGAGGTGCAGGTGCTCGACCTGCTGCCCGAGGCGGGCGAGATCGTGATCGATGCGGAACCGCTGGCGCAGGGGGCCCTGGCCACGCCGGGCGATGCGCGCTACCGGCACCTGGTCGTGCGCGACGGCCGCCTCGCGTGGCAGGCGCTGGGGCCGGCGAAGGCGTCGGCCCCAGCGCCGCTGGCCGACGTTGTGCTGGCCGACCGCAACGGCTTCCCGCTGTGGCGCGACGGCACCCCGACGGACGCGGCGCGCGCGGCCGGCCTCGCCACGATGCTGGGCGTGCGCGCGGGCCAGGCGGGCAGTGTCGCGACCTTGCTGGGCCGGATGCCGGGCGACCGGCACGCCGCGCGCCTGACGCTGGACCTGCGCCTGCAGGCGGCCGCGCAGGCGGCGCTCGACTGCATCGCCATGCGGCGCGGGCACTGGGATGGCCGGCGGTGCAGCGGGGGCGGGCCGGTGCCGGCGGGCCGCCAGGCGGGCGTCGTCCTGCTCGACACGGAGACGGGCGCGATCCTCGCCGCGGCCGGGGCGGGGATGCCGGCCGTGACGATTGAAAACTGGCGCGAGGCGCGCGATTTCGACCGCGTCGACCCGGCCGCGAGCCCGCTGCGCCTGCCCGCGCTGCAGCACGACGGCGGCGCCGAGCGGGCGCCCGGATCGACGTTCAAGATCGTCAGCGCGCTCGGGCTGGAGCTGGCCGCGCGCACCGACCGCCAGCTGGACGCCTTGCTGGACGGCTTGCCGCTGGCCGGGATCAATGCCGTCGCGCACGAACGGGGCTTCGCATTTCGAACCGATGCGTCCACGTACCCCGTCGACGGCCGCGCACGCATCACGAATTTCCGCGACCAGGGCCTGGACCGGCGCGCCCAGGACGGCCGCCTGGGCCTCGCGCAGGCGCTGACGTACAGCCTGAACACGTGGTTCGCGTGGACGGGAGAATTGTCCGACAGGAGTCTCCTCGGCCGGCCCCACGGCGGCGTGCCCGACCTGCAGCCGCTGGACGCGGGTGCGCTGGACCCGGTCCGGCCGCTCGTCGCGATGGCGCGCCGGCTCGGCTTCGGCCAGGCGCTGCGGCTGGACGGCGGCCTGCTGCCGGCGGACACGGCGTGGTCGACCTGGGACGCCCTGCAGACGACGCCGGCCGCCATCGACCCCGTCCATACGCGCCACGAGCTGCGCCAGATGGCAATCGGGCTGCGCATGCAGGCGACGCCGCTGCAGATGGCGCTCGTGGCCGGCGCGGTCGGCCAGGGCAGGACGGTCGTGCCGCACCTGCTGGGAGAGCTCGACGGCAGGCAGGCCGCGCCGTCGAACGGGCCGGCCCTGGGCGTGCGCCTGGACCGCATCCGCGCCGGCATGAAGGGCGTCGTCGACGTCGGCACGGCCGCCGGCGCCTTCCGCGCGCCGGCATTGTCCGGCATCCGGCGCGGCCTGTCCGGCAAGACGGGGACGGCGCCGGTGGGCGACGGGTCGCTCGCCACGGTCTGGTTCACGGGCTGGCTGGAGCCGCACAGCGTGCCGGGGCAGGCGCACCGGCTGGCGGTTGCCGTCTTCGTCAGCCGCTCGGAAGCGACGGGGGGCGAACATGCGGCGCCGGTCGCGGCGGCCGTCCTGGGGGCGTTGGTCGGCAACATGACGAATTGAGGGGTATTTCCCGCTCATCTGCGCGCCTCCGGGATGTGTTTCTGTGGCATGATCTGTTACGGTCCTGCTATTTGTGGCCGAACATCGAAGAGGATTTATGCGTTTGCCGGGAACCCGGTACCAGGAACCGGGCTGGGAAGAAGTGCGCAAGTTGCTGGGACAGTGCTCGCTCGCCGCGCTGCGCGGTCTCGATGCCGCACATCTTGATCTCGACAGCTACGTGGAGCGCATGACGGACCAGCTCCTGGCCCAGCGCCACGGCGCCCGCGCCCGGGCGGCCGGCAACGGTTATGGCGATACGGTGTACGAGCTGGCCGTGACGCTCGTCGCCGAGCTGCGCGCCCGTCCGGCCGACTGGGAGACCCTGTGCGCCGCGCTGGCGGAGGCGTCTCCCGGCGACGCGCTGCTGCGCAAGAAAGTGAACGACATGTACGCCGTGCTGCGCGACCGCGTCGACGCCGACAACTACCAGGCCGCCTGCGGCCGCCCGTGCAGCGCGAACCGTATGTACGCGTACCGGATGCTGGATACCGCCTATCACGACGTCGCCCGCCTGTTCGCCAACTGGCGCGCGCACCTGGCCCAGGTCGGTGCGATCCTCGGCCGCGACATCGCCGATGGCGCCGACCCGATCGAAGTGCGCCAGCTGCGCACGATCCACGATTGCCGCGCCGAGTGGATCCTGCGCTGGAGCGCATCGCTGGAGGAATTCGGCGGCGGCCCCGGCCCGCTGCACACGCGCTCCAAGCGCTTCGCCAGCCTGAAGACGAGCCCGGAGCGGATCGCCGCCATGCTGCGCGAGATCGGCGATTACGAACAGCTGTCGGCCAACCGCGACGAGGACTGGCTGCAGGACCTGGACGACGCGTCCGTCTGGGTGGAGGATTACTGGCGCGTGCTGCAGGAATCGGAGAGTGCGGCGACGCCGGGCCCCGACCGCATCCTGGAGGCACGGCAGGATGCGCTCGACGCGGCGCCACCGGAACCCGACCCGGCGCCGGCCGACGAGACGCCCGACCCGCGGCTGGAAACGCTGGCGCTGAGCGTTTCACTGCCCCCCGGCTATGTTGCGCAGGCGCCGGCGGATGGTCTGCTGGCGGCGGAAGGGCTGCCGGTGGGGTTGGCGGTGTACGCGAAACTGCTGGGCCCCGACGACGAGTCGTACCCGGACGCCTGGCGCGACCCGGCCACGGGCGTGCTGCCGACGATGCAGCAGCTGGCGGCGCTGGCCGAGGTGTCGCTGCCGACGTTGCGCAAGCGCCGCGACGCCGCGATCGCCCGGATGACAGCCGCCTTGGACACGAAGCGAGGAAGCGATGCATAGCAACGAGAACACCGCCCGCCGGCTGCAGGAAGCCCTGCTGCTGGCCCGCCGCAAGGACGGCGACCGCTTGATGCTGGACGATGCCACGCTGGCCGCCGCGCTGGACGGCAGCCGCCCGCTGACGGCAGGCGAACGGGCCGCGCTGCAGGCTTCGCCGCTGACGGTGCGCCGGCTGCGCCATCTCGCGCTGGCGCGGCGGAGCGCGGCATCGACCGCCTGGCGCGGCAGCCGCGGCGCGCTGCGGGCCGCGAGCACCGGCACGCTTGACGCGATCGCGACGGACGACGGCTGGTGGACCTTGCACTTCGTCCCCGCCGGCGCCGGCTGGCGCGCGATCCTGCAACTGGCGCCGCAGGCCCCATTCGCGGAAGCGCTGCTGGTCGCCCGCGCGCCGCTGCGCGTCGTGGACGGCGCCGGCGGCGTGGTGCTCGCCGGCCAGCTCGATGCGGACGGCGAATGCGAGGCCGCCTGGCCGTTCGCCGCCGCGCCGCATGAACACCTGCAGGCGCACGGCGCCCGTTTCACCGTCGAACCGCTGGAGGCGGACACACCATGATCCCATTCTTCAAGCGCGCCGCGCCCGTCCATGACGCCTGTTCCCTCGGGCGCACGGCCGTCGCGCTGCCGCTGTCGCCCGGCTGCGGCGCGCCGCCGGGCTGCCCCGTCGTCATCGTCGACGCGGACGGCCGACCGCGCCGCGCCACGACCCCGGCCGGGAAAAAAGTCGAGCTGCGCCCCGGCGAACTCGCCTGGGCGTTCCACCCGGGACCGTACACGATCGACCTCGTTCCGTACGCGCAGGCGCCCGAGATCGGCTTGCGCACGACGTTCGCCATCGACCCGCACGACCCCGCCGCCGCGGGCAAGCGCTTCGACCTGTACCTCGCTGCCGAAGCGGACGGCCGCGTCGACCTGGCCGCGCTGGGAATGAACGTGGAAAGCGCGGTGCGCAGCGCGCTGGAGCAGGGGTCGCTGGACCTGCCCCCGTGCGCGGACATCGACGAGTGGAATGCGTTCCGCCAGGGCCTGAACCGCTTGCTGTACCTGCGCTTCGGCCTGACCGTGGACGATTGCGTGCCCGTCGAGCTGGAGGGCGTCGACTACGCGGCGCAGCTGGCCGCGCGCGCGGTCGGAAACAATGCCGAATGCGCCGTTCCAGCACCCAGCGCGGAGAAAGTCGTACCGGACGTGGCCGACGCGAAGGCGCTGCGCCGGCTGTTCCTGGAACTGCCTTGCCTGATGTGCGGCCTGCGCCTCGGCGCGCTGCCGAACGGCCAGGACCAGTTCCGCCAGCAGCAGGCCTTGCTGCAGCGCCTGGACCGGCTGTCCGTCGAGATCACGTCGATGCCGGCCCTCGTGCTGGCCGCGCCGGGGCAGCCGCTCGCGCTGGACGAGCAATTGCGCCGCATGCGCCACAGCCGCCGCGCGACCGTCGCGCTGGACGAGGCCTGGGCGCTGCTGTCCCGCCTCGAAGGGGCGCAAGGGGAGCGCCTGGCCGCCCTGTACGACGAAGCCGAACGGATCGTCGCCAATCTCGAAGCCGATTGCGCCGGCCGGCGCGCGGCGAAGCACGTCGCGGAGGCAGCGTGAGTGCGCCCGCGCAAGCGATCTGCCGCACGCGCCTGCCCGACGGCACGCTGCTCGCCGTGACGGCCACGCGGCGCGAACGCGCGGGCCGCGCGGACGTCAAGTGCACGGTGCCGGGCGACGCGCAACTGGCCGAACGCCTGCAGCAGGTGGTGCGCCTCGCGCGCCATACGGAAGCGAAGATCGACAGCCGCGACCAGGTCGTGCTCAGCGTGGACCGGCTGCCTGCGGGACGCGACTGCGAACTGGCCTGCGTGCTGGCCGACCGCCTCGTGCGCGGCGTGTGGCACGGGCGGGGCGATATCGTCGCCAACGGCTGGTCGGATGCCTGGCAACTGGGCCGCGTGGACGGCCATGACGTCGCGGATGCGTCGCCGGACGCGCTGCTGGGCGGCCCGGGCGGCCTGTCCCACCTGGGCCAGCTGGACGGCCATCCCGATCCCGGCGCGCGCGTGTCCAGCGCCCGTGCATGGTTCCCGCTGCACAGCGGCGGCGACGGCGATGGCCTCGGCTGGGTCGAGGTGAGCGTCCATCCGCTGGAGGGCGAACGCGTGGACGAGGAACAGACGATCGCCGTGGCGGGCGCGGATGCGGCGCGCCAGCTCGCGGTGCGCCAGGCGCTGGCCGGCGCCCGTCACTTCGACGGCCGGGGCCTCGGGCGCTGGCGCACGACGGTGCGTTTTTCCGACGCCGCATTCGCGGGCCGCTCGTACGAACTGGCGCTCGTGCTGGCCGACCGCATCGCGCGCGGCCGCGAATTCATCCCGCGCGCCCGCCTGCTGGCGACGGGATGTTCGGATGCGTGGCATGCGGGCCGCGTGGACACGGTCGACGGCATCGCGGCGAAATGCGCGCTGCTGCTGCGCGAGGCCGGGCCGGGCGACCGTATTCTCCTGCCGCACGCGTGGCGCGACGCGCTGCCGGCCGGCTTCGCGGACGACGTCCGGGCGCGCGGCGCGAGCGTGGCGTGCGCCGAGCGGATCGGGATCATTTGAGGTAGGCTTGTGGCGTGTCCGGGAAGGAGTCGATGATGTTGCGGATGTTCGGATCGGGCGGGGCGAAGTGCCCGCGCTGTTCACATGGGAATAGTGGGGCCGACGGCTATTGCGCCGCCTGCGGCCTGATGCTCGGCACGCCGCGCCACGCGCCCGTGCTGGTCGAGAACCGCTGGGTGCCCGGCCCGGATGAACTTGCGGTGTTCTTCGGCGTGCGGGCGCTGTCCGGCGTGTTCGTCAAGACCTTGCGTGTGCCGGCCACGGCGCGTGCCTATATCCTGCAGGGCGACGAGGCGACCGAGGTGCCCCAGGGCGAGTACGAGATCGAAGGCTTTTTTACGCGCCTGAACCACCTGCTGCGCGACCAGCATGCGGAAATCCTCGTCACGAGGAGCAGCGCGCTGCCCGTGGAATTCGAGCTGGACGGCCTGTTCAGCGCGGAGCACCTCGCCGTGTCGGCGCGCCTCAGTCTCTCCGTGCGGATCGAGAGCGTGCCCGCGTTCGCGCGCCATTTCATGACGATGCCCGGCACCGTGAAGGCCGACCATTTGCGCGAACTGCTGCTGCAGCCCGTGCGCCAGCTGGCGGGCGAATTCGTCGCCGCCCGTTCGCTGCGCGAGATGGCGGGGCGGCGCGAACTGCGCCCGGAGCTGGACCAGCACCTGCAGGGCGGCCTCGCCACCCTGCTGGCCGATTACGGCCTGGCCATCGTCCGCGTGGAGACGCTGGCGCTGCGCCACGACCGTTTCGACGCCAACCGCGCCCGCATCGGCAGCCTGTGGCTCGCCGTGGACGAGCAGCGGGTGAAGGTCGAGCATGCGCGCCAGCTGGATGAACTGTATTCGGACGACGAATGGCGCCGCATCGCGCGCGAGGAAAGCGAGGCGCGCCTTGCGCACCGGCGCGCGGAACTGCGCCAGGGCGCGAGCCTCGAGCGCGCCGAGATGAGCCTGCGGAATGCCGAGCGCGCGCAGGCGATCCGCGCGCGCGAGATCGAGCTGTATGGCCGCATCGTCGAGGCGCGCTCGCGCAAGCACGCGATCGAACGGGGCGCACAGGATCTCGTCGCCGAACTGGAACACGAACTCGCGCAGAAACGCGGCGCGCGCGCGGACCAGGAAACGGAATGGGCGCACCTGCGCGAACTGGCCGCCGTGCGCATGCGCGAAGAGGTTACGCTGGCCCGCCAGGATGCGGCGCAGGCGCGCACGGTCGCCGCGCAACGGTTCACGCACCAGTTGCTGCAACAGCAGATCAGGAACAAGATCGAGCAGGCGCGCGGCATCGAGGACGCGGCCCGCCAGCGCGCGGAACTGGCGCGCCTGCACGCGGCCGAGGAAGACGCGGCGCGGCGTGCGCGCGAGATCGAGGCCGAGGAACATGCGGGCCGCTTGAAGATGCTCGAGCTGGCGAATGCGGCACGTCGCCGCGGTGCCGAGCGTGCGCTGGAATGGGAGGATGCACAGGGCGCGGCACGCGTGGAAGCGCTGCGCCGCGACGCCACGCAGGCCGACGCGCTGGCCCAGCACGAAAAACTGCTGCGCACGATCGAGGCGGATGCGGCGCTGCAGCGGGTGGCGCTGGACGGCGAGGAAGCCCGCGCCGTGCTGCAGGCCGAGCTGCTTGCCGCCGAACGCGCGCACGAGTTGCGGCGCATGGAGACGCTGGGCGCCGTGGACGACGCGACGAAACTCGTCCTGGCCGGCGCGACCAATGCCGCGCTGCTGGCGGACGTGCTGAAGGCGCGCACGCAGGCCGGCATGAGCGCGGACCAGCTGGCCGCGGTGACGTCGTCCCGCCTCGCCGACGAACAGATCGAGCGCGAGCGCGCGCGCCGCGACGCGGAACTGGAACGCGAACGGCGCCACCAGCTGGACTTGCTCGCGCTGCAGAACGACGTCAACAAGACGGCGCTGGCCACGCAGGCGCAGCTGGGCAGCGCGCTGGTCGCGGGCGCGGCCTGCCGCCACGCCGGCGCCCAGGCCGGCGACCGGTTCTGCGGTACGTGCGGCGCGCCGCTTCCGGCGCGGGGATGATGCAGACGGCGATCGACAAGCTGCGCGAACTGCGCGCGCTGCACGAGGACGGCCTGTTGAGCCGCCAGGAATTCGACAGCCGCAAGAACGCGATCCTCGACGCGGCCTATCCCGCCGATGCGCCGGCCGACACGCCCGCGGAGGCGCCGGTGCGCGCCGGCACCGAGATCGGCCTGATGGCCACGCAGGAAGTGGGCCCCGTGAATCGCCGCTACCGGCTCGAGCGCCTGATCGCCCAGGGCGGCATGGGCGAGGTGTGGCAGGCGACCGACCTCGCCACCCATGCGGAACTGGGCCACAGCGCCCAGGTCGCGCTGAAGATCCTGCCGCCCCGGCTCACGGAAAACTCGCTGCACGCGAAGCTCTTGATCGAGGAAGCGGCGCGCGCGCGCCAGCTGGCGCACCAGCACATCGTGCGCGTGTACGACTGGGCCCAGGACCCGGCGACCGGCAGCTATTTCATCATCATGGAATGCCTGGACGGCGAGGACCTCGACACGCTGCTGGCGCGCGCCGGCCGGCTCGATCTCGAACGCGCGCTGGACGTGCTGGCGCCGGTGGCCGCGGCGCTCGATTACGCGTGGGAGCGGCATCACCTGGTCCATCGCGACATCAAGCCCGCCAACGTCTTCCTCGCGCGCGGCGGCGATGTCAAGCTGCTCGACTTCGGCATCGCGGCGCGCGCCCGTGCCGGCGGCCTGGCGCTGGAAGCCCCGGCCAGCTCGGGCACGGCGGGCTACCGCGCGCCGGAAGCGAGCGGCGCCGGCGGCGTGCCGGACCGCGGTTTGGACGTCTATGCGGTCGCCGTCATGCTGTACCGGATGCTGACGGGCGCGCTGCCCGTCGGCGCCGATCCTGCGCGGCCGGAGGGATTGAACGATGCGCAGTGGGCCGTGCTTCGTTCGGGCTTCGCACAGGATCCGGGCCGGCGTCCCGCCAGCGTGACGGATTTGCTGGCGCGGCTGCAGGCGGCGCCGGTCGTCGACGAGGCGGCGCGGCTTGCTGCGGACGCCATCGAAAAGGAGCGCGCCGCGCGCGAGCTGGCCGCGCGCAAGCTGGCGCAGGCCCAGGCGGAAGCGGCGGCGAAAGCGCAGCTGGAGCGCCAGCGCCGCGAACAGGAACG
>CBIHOW010000029.1:0-73345 GCA_966211695.1 uncultured Massilia sp.
TCACGCGCAGGTTCTCGAACCAGCGCGCGTGATGGTCGACGGGCAGGGCCATCGCATTCTCGGACAGGTGGTTGTCGAGCCTCAGTTCCAACAGCGAGTCGCGGATGACGGTCTCGCCGTCGTAGCGCACGTTATAGGTCAGGGCGCGTTTGCCGGCGGCGTCCAGTTTTTGCGCCAGTTCGAGCACGATGTGGCCGTCGGGCGAGGCGACGCGTTCGATCATGTCTGCGGCGGCGGCGTTCAGGGTGGCGCACAGGCTCACGAGGGCGAGAAGAGGGGGCAATAGCGGACGCAAAAACGGGCGCATGAGGTCTCCATGATTTGTTATCGATCACATGGTAGCAGACGTGCCGTGTCGGACGCAATCGAAAAAGCTCGCGACAAATCTTGCGGATATCGATAACATTGTAGTCTGCATCCATACACTGAGACAAGCATAATGAAGAACAAGACGAGAATGTTCCTGGCAACGGCGCTGCTGGCCGCGACGGTGCATGCGCAGGCGGACGGCGTGTTCCGGCCTGGCGCACTGTGGCCCGACGACAAGGGCGTGCACATCAATGCGCACGGCGGCGGGATCCTGGAGCACGACGGCGTGTATTACTGGTTCGGCGAGCACAAGGTCGCCGGCACGGCCGGCAACCGCGCCCAGGTGGGCGTGCACGTGTACAGTTCGCGCAACCTGACGGACTGGAAGGACGAAGGCATCGCGCTGGCCGTCAGCGATGACCCGGCCAGCGACATCGTCCGCGATGCGATCATCGAGCGGCCCAAGGTCATCCGCAATCCAAAGACCGGAAAATTCGTGATGTGGTTCCACCTGGAGCTGAAGGGCAAGCGCTACGACGCGGCACGCGCGGGCGTGGCCGTCGCCGACAAGGTGACGGGGCCGTACGTGTATCAAGGCTCGTTCCGGCCGGACGCGGGCGCGTGGCCGGTCGACGTCAAGCCCGAAGACAAGGACCCGGCCACGTCCTTCCTCGCGCGCGACCATGCGGGCGGGCAGATGTCGCGCGACATGACCTTGTTCGTGGACGACGACGGCAAGGCCTGGCAGTTCTACGCATCGGAAGAAAACCATACGATGCACGTGTCGCGCCTGACGGACGACTACCTGCGCTCGGCCGGTCAGTACGCACGCGTGAAGCAGAACGGCGACGACGAAGCTCCGGCCATCTTCAAGCACGGCGGCAAGTACTACCTCGTGACGTCGGGCTTGACGGGCTGGGCGCCGAACGCGGCCAAGTCGTACATGGCGGACGATATACTGGGCCCGTGGCGGGCCCTCGGCAACCCGGTGCGCGGCACGCCGGAGCAGCAGAAGATCACGTTCGGCGGCCAGTCGACCTACGCGCTGACCTTGCGGCGCAACGGCTGCACGCGGCACATCCTGATGCTGGACGTCTGGCGCAAGGAGGATGCGATCGACGGGCGCTACGTGTGGTTGCCCATCGAGTGGGAGGCCGGCAAGCCGGTCGTGCGCTGGCGCGACCAGTGGACGCTGGCGGACATGGACAAGCTGCCTTGCGACGGGCCGGGGGACTAAGGACGTCTACCAAAAACCTGGCTTGCCGGGAGAGCAATACGGGCCGTACCCTGAGCCTCACGAATGGCCGGGTTCGGCCATAACCGGAAGCTCGTCACGCGTCTCTTGTCGGCTGGCCATTGCGGCTGTGCCACTACTGGTCGAGCGTCATCGCCATTGTCGTTGGCCCAGCGCAGCACGAATCTCGCGCTGCAGGGCCCGCAGGGTCCCGCTCAAGACCTTCGCACATAGGCGCAGGTCTTTGTGGGATGGACGGGAGTTTCAGGCGAAGCTACCTCGGCGGCGCGGCGGCACCTCCGCTCGCGGCGCGCGTCGCGCTCGGCACGCGTTGCGGGGCGGCGAGGCCGCCTCCACGTCGCAAAAAATCCGAAGCCATTATGTCGATCCTGTCGCTCCTCGCACGTCGTACAGAGGCAAGACCATTTTTCATGAGCGCAGGAGATTCAAATGGCTTCATCGGTACTATTCATGTCAATGTCGCTCGACGGATATATTGCTGGTCCGAACGACGAAGTCGGCAATCCTGGAGGCGATGCCTTCGATCGGCTACACGAGTGGTATGGGGACTTCTCCCGGCCGTCCGGGGCCGTCGGAGAATTGTGGGACGAGTGGAACACGCCTGGTTCGATATTGGCGGGTCGTCGGACCGTGGAGCAAATTGATCACTGGGGCGGTGACAATCACGGTGTCCCGATCTTCGTACCCAGCCACCGGCCGGCCGGCCCATCCGTCGCAAACTATCCGTTGGTGACGTATGTGCGTGACGGAATCGAGAGCGCGATGGCTCAGGCGAAGGCCGCCGCTGGCAACCTGAACGTGTTGGTGCTCGGCGCGTACACAGCACAACGGGCACTTGAGGCCGGCGTGCTGGACGAGTTGCAGGTCCATCAGATACCAGTGCTGTTCGGTGGCGGCCGTCGGCTATTCGAGGTGTTGCCTTCGCGGATCGAGCTGGAGATCGTTCGGGTGATCGACACACCGGATGCCACGCACATTCGCTATCGCGTTCGTCGCTGACCGGCGTGGCGCCGGTTGGCCAGGAGCGGAAAAAAACACACCTGTCTTAACGCATATGAAGATCGCCGGTTGGATCGTCGAACGAACACTCGGGGGGGCTTCAATGATTTCAAAGGCTGCCGATCCGCTACTTGCACCGGGCGGACATTCATCAGGCCTTTCTCTTGCTGGCCGGCTCGCTCCTCTGCTGGCGGTACGTTGAAAGGTATTGTTAGAACTACCAAACGAACGGAGGACACGATGGGGCTTTTGACATTCAGTATCAATCTGACCCTGGACGGCTGCGTCGACCACCAGGAAGGCATCGCCGACGACGAGACGCACGCCTTCTTCACCGACCTCATGGACGAGGCGGGGGCGATGCTGTGGGGCCGCGTGACCTACGAGATGATGGAAGGCTACTGGCCGGCGGTTGCCCGCGGCGCCGTCGACGCGCCGCCCGCGATGCGCGCGTGGGCGGACAAGCTGGAGGCCAAGCCGAAGTACGTGGTGTCCTCGACGCGTACGGCGTTCCCTTGGACGAACAGCCACCACATCGCCGGCGACCTGCGCGCGGGCGTGCAGCAGCTCAAGGACGCGACCCCGGACGGCGTACTCCTCGGCAGCGGCAAGCTCGCTGTGGCGCTGGAACGGTTGGACCTGGTCGACGAGTACCGGTTCCTCGTCCATCCCAGGATCGCCGGCCATGGTCCGATCCTGTACGAGAGCGGACTGCCGGCCACGCGACGGCTCGAGTTGATCGCCGCGCAGCCGCTGCGCAACGGCGCGGTCGCCATGCACTACCGGCGCGTGGGCTGAACCGGCGTTATTCGATGCTCCACCGGTAGTGCACGGGAGACCATTTTTCCGCCGGCGCGCCGGCCGACGTGCCCGGCGTGAAGCGGCAGCGGGAGAGGGCGGCCAGCGCGGCCTGGTCCAGTGCGGGGTAGCCCGACGACGTCCCGATCTCGGCCTTCTTGATGGCGCCGTCGACGCCGATCAGGAAGTTCAGCTTGACCAGGCCCGTGTGCTTCGCGCGCACCTCGTCCGGCGGATAGGCTGGCCTGGGGCATGTCTTGAAATCGATGATGGCGTACCTGTTGGCCGGATCCGGCGCCGCCACCTGCACCGCGCCGATCTTCTGGCCGAGCCAGGACGCGAAGGTCTCTGGATCTTCGACGCGCCCCATGGCAGCGACGAGCTTGCCCTGCGGGTCGAACAAGGCCAGTGACGGATAGGCGTCGACACCGATCTGTTTCGCCAGCTGGCCCCCGCCCGTCGCGACGGGCCAGGCGAACCGGTGCTTGTCCACGAATGCCTTCGCATCGGCGTCGCTGTCGGCCGTCACCGCGAGCAGGTTGAGTTCCTTGCGGCGCTCCGCCAGGGCATTCAGCTGCGGGACCTCTGCCGCCGACGGCGCGGATGCGGCCGAATAAAAATTGACGAGCGTGTAGCGGCCCTCGAGGGCCTGGTTGTCGACCGGCGTGCCGTCCAGGCGCGTCAAATGGAACCGGGGCCACGTCTCGCCGATCTTGAGCCGGCTGAACGCATAGTAGTTCGCCGGCCGCAAGCGCAAGGTCACGTCGCGCTCGCGGTCGTCGCGCATCCTGGTGACCGCAAACTGCCGGGACCGTGCGATCTCCGCCAGGAAGTCGTGCGCGCTCATCTGTCGGCCGTGCTCATCCGCGTAGTTGATGTTGTCGACGGGGCCGACGCCCTGGCGCGCCAGCGCGTCGGCCAGGGCCGGGGGAACGGATGCCGGCTGCGTTGCGCAGCCGGCAAGCACGGCAAATCCGAGAACGCCAATGCGCTTCCTGAGGTCGGTTTTCATGATCACGGGGGAAAGTTGTCGGACAACCAGTGTATTTGCAAAGTTGCTCAGATTGCAAGCAGCGATCCTTGCCGCATGAGATTGGGTCCAGCGCTCGTTCCGCCGCTCCGCCTGCCCGGGGTCGGAAGACGCCCGGCGTGACAGTTCGAGACTTTTTCGCTTTCGTAACCCGCTATGCTGGCCCTGAACAAGGCAGCGGAAAAGTAACCATGGCATCTGAAAAAACGTCAAATGAAAGTCACAATTTAATGAGGCAACTGTTCGTCTCGCCACGTCACGCTGTGGTTGCTCAGATGAAGCGGGTCTTCGCGGCCGCCGTGGCTGGCGCGCTGGTCGCGTGCGCGCCTGCTGCCCAGGCAGCGGAGCGAAAATCCGACCCGGCCCGAGACGGCGCCCCGATGACGGCCAGCTACTCGCAAAAGGACTTGTTGAAAAACTGGGCCTTGAGCACGTGCCTGGCAACCGTAGCGACCGACCCGGCGCTGCGCGCGGACGCCAACGCCACCGCCAGCGCTTACATGGAGTTCGGCCACCAGGCGCCGGAGGCGTATGCCGCCTTGCGTGAGCTGGCGGAGAACTACGCGGCGCGCCGCTACAGCGGCTCGGTCGAAGGACGGTTCGATACCATGAAGTGCATCGACCTGTTCCAAAGCCGCGAGCTGAACAGCTTGGCTACCAGACTGGCCAAGCCCTCCAGGGAACGTTAATACACTGCGGTCAGCTCAAAGCAAGCCAGCCTTACCGCTCGTTCCTTCTCTCCGCCTTCGCCGCATCCGCCGCCGCCTGCAGCGACGCCTGCGCGACGGGCAGGTGCCAGTCCAGCCTGATGGCCGCCAGGCGCAGGCCGAAGCACAGCGCGGCCGGAATCTCGGACAGCAGCACGTCGCGCGCGACGCCGGCGCCGACGCCCGTCAGCATGCCGAGCAGGGCGGCCATCACGGGGGCCAGTCCGAACACGAGGGCTTTCTGGGCGCCGGCCACGCCGAACAGGTCGAGCCGGCGGCGCACGCCGGCCACGGCGCCGCTCAGGGCGAATACGAACGTGCCCAGCAGGTCGAGCACGAATGCTGCGCCCTGCGCAAGGCAGTGGACAAGTCACCATGCAGGCTGAAAAACGTTAAAGCAAAGTCACAATGTCATGAGATCTTCGTCCGGCTCGCGACGTCACGCTGTGGGTGCTGAAATGACGCGGGCCGTCGCGGCCGCCTTGGCCGGCGCGCTGCTCGCCTGTGCGCTTCTCGGCAGCGGCAAGATCGCGGTTGAGGTGGAACGGCTGGATCTTATCGGTTGCTATGCGGGCCCGGCACTGTATTACTCGCCCAGCAGAACGGCCCCGGCACGTGCAATCTGAGCATCCTGGGAAGCCTGCACACCCGATACGCCAATCCCGCCGATGACCTTGCCGTTGGCGATCAGTCGCAGACCGCCCTCGATGGGCGTAATGTCCGGCAGCCCAAGCACGACAACATTGCCTTTCTCTAGCAGCTCCTGGTGGAACCTGGTGTCGCGCCGATAGTTGACCGCGTGGCGCGCCTTGCCCATCGAGACGTCAACCGAGGAGTTGGGCGTATCGTCCATGCGCGAAAAGTACATCAGGCGCCCGGCTTCATCGACAATGGCGATCGATACGTTCCAGTTGTTCTTGCGCGCTTCGGCTTCGGCGGCGGCGGCGATCTGGCGCACGACGTTCAGGTTCAGGACTGGCTTGTGCGTCAGCTGGGTGCTCAGATCGGCGGCGCCGCCAGTCAGGGGCAAGGCGACGAGCAGGCAGATGAGGATAGTGCGCAGCATCCGGTATCTCCTTCTTGTTCGAATGCCCGCGATTGTAACGTCAATCTGCCCCATCCTCCTGGCCAGGGGCCGAGATCAGCCGGACACACTCTAGCGCTCGGCCTGGCTTTCCGCCTTCGCCGCATCCGCCGCCGCCTGCAGCGACGCCTGCGCGACAGGCAGGTGCCAGTCCAGCCTGATGGCCGCCAGGCGCAGGCCGAAACACAGCGCGGCGCCGGCGCACGCGCTCACGGTGCCCGGCACGCCGAAAGCGTCGCCCGTCACCATCACGGCCGCGCCGGCCAGCGCGGCGACCGCGTAGATGTCCGAGCGCAGCACGGCCGGAATCTCGGACAGCAGCACGTCGCGCGCGACGCCGCCGCCCACGCCCGTCAGCATGCCGAGCAGGGCGGCCATCACGGGGTCCAGCCCGAACACGAGGGCTTTCTGGGCGCCGGCCACGCAGAACAGGGCGAGGCCGGCCGCGTCGAAGACCAGCACGGGGCTCTGCAGGCGCTTGATGCGCGGATACCAGAAGAAGATCAGCACGCCGGCGAGCAGCGACGCGGCCAGGTAGCGCCAGTCGCGGATCGCGGCCGGCGGCGTCGCGCCGATCAAGACGTCGCGCACGATGCCGCCCGAGTTGGCGGCGACGAACGACAGCACCAGCACGCCGAACAGGTCGAGCCGGCGGCGCACGCCGGCCACGGCGCCGCTCAGGGCGAATACGAACGTGCCCAGCAGGTCGAGCACGAGCACGAGGGTCTTGATGGCGGCGCTCACGTCGAGCGATACGGGAGGGAACACGAAAACCTCGTCAAGGACGGCGAAAACCCGCCATTATGCCGCGCCCGCCGGGTGAAAGGTAATTGAAGGGTTGCGCCGATATAGTGGGCGCCATTCACCAGGCTGATCGTCCGTATCAACGGGACCGATATCTCGCCTGGACAAGAACGAGGAGCACACATGAACACGACGACCTACACCCCGGCCAGCGCAGAACAGCAGGCGGCCGGCTCATCCATTCCGCGGATCTGCCGCACCATCGCGCGCGCCCGCATCGGCATCGTGCCGCTGCCGGTCTATGTCCTGCTGCTGGCGCTGATCGGGGGCCTTGTCTCGACCGGCAAGGTGCCGAACGACATCTGCGTATCGATCGCCATTCTCACCGTCGGCGGCTTTACCTGCGCCGAGCTGGGCAAGCGCCTGCCGTACTTCCGCAACATCGGCGCCGCCGCCATCTTCGCGACGTTCATCCCGTCGTATCTCGCCTTCAGCAAGCTGCTGCCGGCGCCCGTGCTGAAGAACGTCGTCGACTTCACCAAGTCCACCAACTTCCTGTACCTGTTCATCTCGTCGATCATCGTCGGCAGCATCCTGAGCATGGACCGCAACGTGCTGATCAAGGGCTTCCTGAAGATCTTCGTGCCGCTCGCCATCGGGTCGGTCGTGGCGGGCGCCGTCGGCACCGCGGTCGGCACCTTGCTGGGCCTGGGCCCGTACCACACGTTCTTCTACCTCGTGGCGCCGATCATGGCGGGCGGCGTGGGCGAGGGCGCGATCCCGCTGTCGATCGGCTATGCGGGCATCCTGGGCCAGGAGCAGGGCCATATTTTCGCGGAAGTCCTGCCGCCCGTGATGCTGGGCAGCCTGACGGCGATCCTGCTGTCCGGCATGCTGAATTCGCTGGGCAAGAAGCGTCCGCACCTGTCCGGCCAGGGCCGCCTGCAGCCGGGCGAGGAAGCCATGGCGCCGCAGACGGAGAGCCTGCCGGGCCAGTTCGACATCGGCAACATCGCCGCCGCGGGCATCACCTCGATCTCGCTGTACATGGTCGGCATGATGTGCTTCCGCCTGTTCGATTTCCCGGCCCCGGTCGCCATGCTGTTCGTGGCCGTGATGTTCAAGCTGTCGCGCCTCGTGTCGCCGCAGCTGCAGCAAAGCGCGTACGTCGTCTACAAATTCTTCTCGACGGCCGTCACGTATCCGCTGCTGTTCGCGATCGGCGCGTCGATGACGCCGTGGGACAAGCTCGTCTCCGCCTTCAATGTGGTCAACCTGGCCGTCATCGTCTCCACCGTCGCCAGCCTGATCGCCACCGGCTTCTTCGTCGGCCGCCGCATGAACATGTACCCGATCGAGACCGCGATCATCAATGCCTGCCACAGCGGACAGGGCGGCACGGGCGACGTCGCGATCCTGACGGCGGCCGAGCGCATGCAGCTGATGCCGTTCGCGCAGATCGCCACCCGCATCGGCGGTGCGATCACGGTCACGCTGACCTTGTTGGCAATGTCGCAACTGCACTAAGGCGGACGCGAACGCGAGTATCATGAGCGCCATGAAGTTCCTGCGTTATTTCCTGTTGTCCCTGCCGCTGCTGGCCGCGCTGCCCGCGCTGGCCGCGGACGCCGAATGCGTCGTCCCGTCCAAGCCGGGCGGGGCGATGGACCTGACCTGCAAGCTGGCCCAGAAGGCGCTGCAAGCCAAGCCCGGCGCGCCGCGCCTGAAGCTGAGTTATCTGCCGGGCGGGATCGGCGCCGTGGCGTGGCACACGATGGTGTCGCAGCGCCGCGCCGAGCCGGACACGCTCGTCGCGTTTTCCGGCGGTTCGCTGCTGAACCTCGCCCAGGGCAAGTTCGGCAAGGCGAGCCCGGACGACGTGCGCTGGGTTGCCGGATTGGGTGTCGACTATGGCGTGATCGCCGTGCCGGCCGATTCCCCGTACCGTTCGCTGCGCGACCTGATGGACGCGCTGCGGCGCGACCCCGAGAAGATCGTGATCGGCATGTCGGGCACGATCGGCAGCCAGGACTGGATGAAGATGGCGCTGCTGGCCCGCCAGGCCGGCCTCGACCCGCGCCAGCTGCGCTTCGTGGCGCTGGAAGGGGGCGGCGAGGAATTCGTCGCGATGCAGGCGGGTTACGTGCAAGTGGTGTCGAGCGACGTGTCGGAGACCGCGTTGTACACGGCGTCCGGCAGGGCGCGCGTGCTGGCCGTGCTGTCGGACAAGCGCCTGCCCGGCGCGATGGCCGGCGTGCCCACCGCGCGCGAGCAGGGCTTCGATCTCGTGTGGCCGCTGATCCGCGGTATCCTGATGGGGCCGGACGTGCCGGACGCGGACTACCGCCGCTGGGTGCAAGCCTTCGACCGCATCGAGTCGTCGCCGGAATTCGCCCGGATGCGCGCGCAGATCGGGTTGTATCCCCTCGCGCTGACGGGCGACGCGCTGACCCGCTACATCCGCCAGGCCGTCGCCGATTACAAGCGCCAGGCCCGGCAGTTCAACCTGGTGCGCGAGCGCTAGCCTTACTGTTTGCCTTCGGCGTAAAAGTCTTCCAGTTCGTCGTGGCCGATGGCCTGTGCCGGGGCCGCCGCCGCGGCCACGATGTCCGCCACGCGCTGGTCCGTCTTGCCGCGGTCGCGGTCCGATCCCACCAGCTTGCCTTGCCAGTCGTACACGTCGTGCCACTCGCATTGCTCGCAATTGCCGCCGTTGAACATGTCGGCGACGACGTACCGTTCGCCGGACGCGGTCCGCGTGCAGGTGAGGGCGCCGATCTTTTCCTCGACCATCGGCGGCATGTCGCCGTCGCCCTTCACGACGGCGAAGTCGCGTTTGCCGACTTCGCGGCCGCCGGTGCTCTCCTGGAACGCCAGCGACTGGCGCGAGCACGCCATCAGTTCGGGGCCGTACACGTTGCTGCACGTGGCGTCCAGCACGATCTTGCGGTCGTCGCAGTCGAGTACCGCATGCTTGGCGTAATCGATGGGAGCGGATGCCGCTGGTGCCGTTGCCGCTGCCGGCGCTGCAGGTGCGGGTGCCGGTGCGGATGCGGCCGGCGGTGGCGGCGGCGCCGGATGTTTGTCGGAGCAGGCGGCCAGCGCGCAGGCGCACAGCACGGCCGCGAGGCGGCGGGTCAGGGTGGCGTTCATGGGGCGCAACGATACCAGACGACGGGTGCCGCATTGTCACATATTGTTGCACCGCGCCATTCAATCCGGCGCGGCGGCGCTGCCGGTCGCATCGGCGGCCGGCTGCTTGTTGCGGACGCGCTGCGCGGCCACGACGCCCACTCCCAGCAGCGCCAGGCTGAGCATCGTCCCGAACGACGGGGCCGCGAGCCAGCGCAGGGACTGGTTCGGCTGTTCCAGCGGCTTGTCCTGCGCCGGGTCCGATTGCGCCTCCGCCGCGTTCGCTTGCGTCGAAGGCTCGCCCGCGAAGAACGGCACGAGGGCCTGCACGAACGCGGCCAGGTCTTGCGTGCCCCGGCACGACAGCAGGTGCGCGTCGCGCACCACGTCCTGGTTCAGCCAGGTCGCGCCCGCGTTGACGACGTCGTCGCGGACGCCGGGCCACGAAGTCAGTGTCCGCCGCGGCGCGAGGCCCGCCGACACGAGGATCAGCGGCGCCTGGGACAGCAGGGCGACGGGCTTGCCCGCCGCGTCGAACTGGCGGACGAAGGCCCGCACCTGGGCGGACTGGCGCAGGATGTCGGGACTGATGTAGCCGCCGGGAATCAGGAGGCCGTCGTAATCGGCAGCCTGGGCGTCGTCGATGGCCCGGTCGACGCGCACGAGGTCGCCCGGCTGGTTCATGTGCATGCCGCGGATGCGGCCGCGCCGCAGCGAGACGAGCGTCACGTCGGCGCCGCCGTCGGCCAGGGCCGTCAGCGGGGTCTTGAGTTCCGCCTGTTCGACACCATCGGCGGCCAGGACGGCAATGCGTTTACCGGAGAGTGGCTTGGAGATGTTCATGATCGCGTGTCCGCGCCAGGATCATGAATCACAGAGCGGATCGGGGCTCGTTTAGTTCCATCCCGCGTCCGCGGTTTTTGCAGTGGATCGATGCACGGTCCGGCCGAGCACGGCATCGATTGCGCCGTGGCACACGGCCACCTGCTCCGCATCCTGTTGCAGCAGGCGCAGCCGGCGCTGCAGCGGTGCCCAGCCGGGCCAGGCCGTGCTGCCGTGCGGCGCCGCCCCTTCCGCCCGCGCGGCCGCCCCGAGCGTGCCGCGCAGCCGCGCGAACGCGTGCACGAGCGCGGCTTCGACGTCCGCACGCGGCAGGTTGTCCGCGTAACGCTGCAGCAGCAGGCGCAGCGCGGCCATGTGCGCCATCAGCAGGTAGTTCTGCACCGTGAAGCGGTTCAGTTCGGCGGGCGCGCGCTGCTGGGCCGCCGGTTCGTCGAGCATGCGGCCCAGCGCAGCGCTGAGGTTCGCGAGGGCGTCCATGAAGCGCTTGCGCGCGATCCGGTAGCGGGCATCGTCGCCCATGCGGCCCAGCAGCAGGTCGGCGGCCGCGTCGATGTAGCCGCGGTTCGCGTCGCCCACGGCGTCCACCAGCTCCGGCAGGTTCTGGTGTTCCCAGTTCGGCAGCACGTAGCTGAAGAACGACGCGATCAGCGTGCCGAGCAGCGTGTCGAACAGGCGCTCCTCGATGGCGCCGGCGAAATGCGGCACCGTGAGGCCGATCAGCAGCAGGGCCTGCACGCTGGCGGCGATCGCCGTGTAGCGGTATTTGATGGAGAGGAAGGTCGGGCCGGCGGCGGTCGCGACGAACAGGAAGCCGATCAGCACGGCCGGAGAATGCACGAAGCGGAGGATCACGGCCGTGAGCACGCAACCGATCAGCGTGCCGACGAGGCGGTCGGCGCGGCGTTGGCGTGTCATGCTGAACGTCGGCTTGAGGATCACGGCGATCGTCAGCGCCGTCCAGTAGCCGTGCGACGACCAGGGCAGCCATTCGGACGACAGCAGGCCGACGGAGATCGCCATCGCCACCCGCAGCGAGAAGCGGAATGTCGGCGACGTCCAGCGCAGGTTGGCGACGAGCGTGTCGAGGTTGTAGCGCTGCTGGGTGAGGAAGGGCGTCAGGTCGCTGCCCGGCGTGGGGAGTGTCCCGCCGGTCGTCGCGCTGGCGGCGTGCAGGTGGGCGATCATCGCGATCATGTCGCGGATCTTGTTGGACGTGGCGCGCAGTACCGCCTGCGCATTGACGTCGTCGCTGTCGGCCGGGGACAGGGCGCGCAGGGCCGCGTCGAGTGCGTCCAGTTCGTCGCGGTAGTCGACGGCGGCGTGCGAGGGCCGGTTGCGCGTCATCGCATAGGCCGCCGATTCGATGTCGCGCGCCGCCTTGCCGATCAGGTCGCCCAGCAGCGGCAGCACGGGGCCGCCGGCGAAGTGCTGGCGCAGCAGGGCGTAATCGGTGTGCGTCGACAACACCAGTTCGTACAGGTCGAACATGGCGTAGTGCACGCGCACGAGCACGGCTTCGTCCTCCCTGGGCTTGCCGCGCAGGACCAGGTCGCGCGACGCCTGTTGCCGTTCGGCCAGCACACTTTGCTGGCGCACGAGCTTTTCCATCTGCGCCGGCAGGGCGTTCCCCATGTCGTAGCAGCCCGCCTTGATGCCGGTGTAGGCCGCCAGTTCGTACAGCGCCTCGGCCAGCACCTGCTGCTTCAGGCGCCGCCGCAGCCGCCAGACGACGAGCATCGCATACGCCATGTAGCCGGCCCCGCCCGCGAAGAACAGGGCGCCGTGGCGCAGCGCCTGCAGCGGCGTGGCGGCGGCGTCGCTCGACAGCATCATCACGAACAGGGCGACGAACTGCAGCGGCATCGCCTTGCGGCCGTACACGGTCATCATGCTGGCGAGGAAGGAGACGAGCACGATGACGGTGCGCAGCAGCCATTCCACGGGTGAACACAGGCTGACCAGCAGCGCCACCAGCGAGCACGTCAATACCCCGGCCAGCATCTCGTTGAACTTGTGGCGCAGCGGGCTGGGCAGGTCCATCAGGCTCGTGCACAGCGCACCCATCGCCACCGCCATCGCGGTCGGCAGGTCGGCGACGGCATACGTCAGGAACGTCAGGCCGACGACGCCCGTGGCGATGCGCAGGCCGGTATAGAAGTAATGACTGAAGAAGAGCGTGCGCGGCGCGAGGGCGTAATGCATGGGTGGGCGCGTCAGCAATGGACGAGCTCATTATAGCGTCGCCGCCGTCCCTATGCCGCCAGGCAAAGCGCGTACGCGGCGTCGTTCGCGCATGCCCGCGTGCGCAGGGCCAGCGGCTGCGTCCCGGTGAGCAGGGTGATCATCGCGGGCACGTCGAGGCCGTCGAGCGCGGCATGGAAGCGGCGGATCAGCTCGCGGCACAGCTTCTCGTCCGGCGGGGTGTCGCCATCGGGTGCGCGCAGGCGGCGGCGCGCGCGCGACAGGTGCTGGCGGGCGTTGGCCGGCGTCGTGCCGAGCGCGGCCGCGATGTCCGCGTGGCCGCATTCGAACACGTCGAACAGCACCAGCGCCAGCCGCTCGGACGGCGACAGCCGGGCGAACAGCCGGGCCAGCGCATCACCCACGTCCGTGCGCCGCAGCAGCACCTCGTCCGGCGGGGACGGCGGCGCGGCGGGCACGAGTTCCATGGCGGCATGCGCGGCCTGCGTCTCGCGCGCGCGCCGGCGCAGGCGGTCGATCGACTGGTGCTGCACGACGGTCGTCAGCCAGGCGGCGGGCGTCGCCAGCGCGGCCCGGTCGGCGGCCTGCCATTTCAAAAAACAGTCCTGCACGACGTCCTCGGCGTCGGCCGCACTGCCGACGATGCGCAGGCTGAGCGCGATCAGGCGCGGACGCAGTTGTTCGAACACGTCGGTATCCCTTGTGCATGCCATCGTGCATCTCCTCGCTGGTGGTGGTACCGCTTGACGCCCGGCGCGGTCCGGATGTGACACATTGCTGCTTTATTTTTCAGGCCGTCACACGGCGCCCGGCCGCAAGCGTCATGGGGGCACCTTCCACCACCGAAAGGACCACCATGAACTTCGTCCCCACCGTCATCGAACAGACCGGCCGCGGCGAGCGCGCCTTCGACATCTATTCCTGCCTGCTGAAGGAAAGAGTCATCTTCCTCGTCGGCGAGGTGACGGAACAGTCGGCCAACCTGATCGTCGCGCAACTGCTGTTCCTCGAATCGGACAATCCGGACAAGGACATCTCACTGTACATCAACTCGCCCGGCGGGTCCGTGTATGCGGGCATGGCCGTGTACGACACGATGCAATTCATCCGGCCCGACGTGTCGACGCTGTGCACGGGTTTCGCCGCCAGCATGGGCTCGTTCCTGCTGGCGGCGGGCGCGCACGGCAAGCGCTATGCGCTGCCGAACGCCCGCATCATGATCCACCAGCCGCACGGCGGATCGCAGGGCGTGGCGGCCGACATCGACATCCAGGCGCGCGAGATGCTGTACCAGCGCCACCGCCTGAACACGATCCTGGCCGAGCGCACGGGACAGACCTTGGCGCGGATCGAGAAGGACACGGACCGCGACCGCTACATGTCCGCCGCCGAGGGCGTCGAATATGGCCTCATCGACCGGGTGCTGGAGGCGCGACTGCCCGCAGGATGATGCCGAGCGCTTCCCGGCCTTCCGGCGTCGGCATGCCCGCATAGTTGTGCGGCTGGCCGTCGCGCACATGCAGGTCGACGTCCACGCCCGCCGCCCGCGCCTTGTCGGCCAGGGCGACGCAGTCCGGATACAGGAAGTCGAGCGTGCCGGACAACACGGTCATCGGCGCGAGGCCGCGCAGGTCGCCGCGCAGCGGACTGACCCACGGATGCGCCACGCCGAGATCACCGGCGTACAGGCGGCCGATCTCGAGCGTGCCCGGAAGGTCGTTGACGGGGTCGGCGGCGGCGAGGGCGGCCCGGTCCGCGGCGTCCGCCGCGAAATCGAGCCCCGGCGACAACAGCACGAGCCGCCTCGGCTGGGGCAGGCCGGCGTCGCGCAGCCACAGCGCGGCCGCCAGCGCCAGGTTGGCGCCGGCCGAGTTGCCGGCAAGCGTGACATGCTCCGGCCCCACGTCGTCCAGCAGCCGGCGCAGCAATTCTCCCGTCGCGGGGACGAGGTCCGCCGCCGTGGCGCGCGGCACGAGCGGATAGATGGGTACGACGCAGCGCACCCGCGCATGACGCGTCAGGTGGCCCACGAAGCGCCAGTGCGCACGGACGATTTCGTTGATGAAGCCGCCGCCATGCAGGAACACGACGTGGTGGCGCGTGCCGCCGTCTTCCCGCGGCGCCGTGTGGTAGACGGGCCAGCCCGCCACGTACGAGGCGGTCACGTCGACGCCGCGGCCCAGTCCTGACGGCGCATACGGCGCCGGGCGCAGCGCCGTGCGGCGCAGGTGGTCGTGCACGGCCTCCGGGGACGCCGTGAGCCGTCTGACGCGCAGCTTCCACAGCAGGCGGTTGACGCACCGGCTCTGCCAGCTTGGGCGGACGGCGCTCATGGCCGGCTCCGGTCGGGCGCCAGCACCAGCGTGCGCAGTTGCCGGGCCGCGGCGTCGAGTTCATCCATCGACACGCAGATGCGGGCGACGAGGCCCCACGCCGTGCCCAGCACGATACGGGCGCAGGCGTCGGCGTCGATGCCTGCGCGCAGCAGGCCCTGCGCACGGGCGCGCTCGAGCGCCGTGACGATGCTGGCGTGCCAGCCCGCGTGCAGGCGGTCGACGAGCGCGCGGATCGCAGGGTCGCGTGGCGCGCGGGCGACCAGTTCGCGGAATACGGCCAGCAGTTCCGGCGCATGGGCGTGGTAGTGGGCGAGGTCGTCGAACTGGCGGCCGAACGGGTCGGCCTCCGCGTCGTCCCGCACGGGAGCATGCTCCGTGCGCAACCGGTGTTCCAGATGGTCCGCGATCGCGGCGATCAGGTCATCCTTGGTCGGAAAGTAGTGGTGCAGGGTGGCGCTGTTGATGCCGATCGCGGCCGCGATGTCGCGCGTGCGCAGGCCTTCGAAGCCCTCGTCCGCGACCGCCCGGAATGCCGCCGCCACGATCAGCCTGCGCCGCTCGTCGGGTTTCAACCGGACCCGCGTCGCGGGTGCCGGGCCGTCCTTGTCTTGCCGCATGGTGCCTCCTCCGTCGTTCGTTATCAAGCAACAGCTTGACAGAGGCGGGCATGCGTTGTCAAGCAGGTGCTTGATAGTGCTTTATGAAAATCACCAAGTGCCTGAACAATTTATCGCAGTCATGCTTACACCACCGTGTGCGCGCAAACCGGTCGGCTATGTTTTGGAGATTCTTGCTGTTCGGCTTGGAGGAGACAGGCCGACGCGGGAATCGACGCCTGCCCGCAACCAGGCGTTGCCTTACTTCAGATGCATAACAAATCTTAGGAGGCATTACATGAAGTTGAACAATGCACTATTGCAGAAAGCGACGCTGCTTGCGGCAGCGGCGCTGGCCATCCATCAACCGGCGGCAGCTTACAGCTGGGGGAACGTCGGCATCGGGGGCGGCGGGTTCGTATCGGCCGTCATTCCCAGCAAGACGGAGGCGAACGTTGTGTACGCGCGCACCGACGTCGGCGGCGCCTACCGCTGGGACAATGCGAGCGGCCGCTGGGTGTCGATGCTGGACTGGGTGGCGGAAGACCAGGTCGGCTATCTCGGCGTCGAATCGCTCGCCGTCGACCCGAAGAACGCGGCCAATGTCTACATGACCGTGGGGATCAGTTACTTCAACAACGGCAAGACCGCGGTCCTGCGCTCGTCCGATTACGGCAGGACGTTCGCCGTCGCGGACGTGACCAGCCAGTTCAAGGCGAACGGCAACGGCATGGGCCGCCAGAACGGTGAGCGCCTGGTCGTCGATCCGGGCTCGAGCAACGTGCTGTACGCCGGCACGCGCGAGAGCGGACTGTTCAAGAGCACGAACTACGGCGCGAACTGGTCGAGGGTGACGGCGCTGAACGTGACGACGACGCCCAACGGCAACGGCATCAGCTTCGTGCTGGCCGATCCGTCCAGCGTGTCGGGCGGCGTCGCGCAGCGGCTGCTGGTCGGCGTCTCGCGCTACGGCTCGGCGGGCGCGAACCTGTACCGCAGCGACAACGGGGGCGCATCGTTTTCCGCCGTGTCCGGCAGCCCGTCCGGCCTGATGCCGCAGCGCGCCGCGTTCGACGGCGCCGGCAACGTGTACATCACGTATGCGAACGGGGCGGGTCCGCACGGTAACAGCTCGGGCTCGGAGCCGATGAACAGCGGCCAGATCTTGCGCTACACGATCTCGAACGGCGCGTGGACCAACGTGACGCCGTCCGGCGTCAACGCGGCGTTCAGCGGCATCAGCGTGGACCCGTGGAATGCGCAGCGCCTCGTCGCGTCGACCATCAACCAGTACATGCAGCAGGGCGACAGCTGGGGCGACCACATCTACATCTCGACCAACGGCGGCGCCAGCTGGACCGACGTGATCAACCGCGGCTTCGTCCGCGACAATGGCGGCGTGCCCTGGATCAACGGCAAGGCGATCCACTGGGCCGGCGTGGCCGTGTTCGATCCGTTCAACAACAAGGCCGTGTGGGTGACCTCGGGCAATGGCATCTTTAAAACGGCCAACATCGACGCGGTGCCGACCACGTGGACGTTCACCGTCAAGGGCCTGGAAGAAACGGTGCCGCTGAACATCAACAGCATCCCGGGCGGTCCGGTGCTGTCCGCCATCGGCGACTACGACGGTTTCATCCACTATGACATCAACACGTACACGAATCCGCAGTATTCGCCGACGATGGGCACGACGACGGGCCTGGCGGTCGCGGACGCCAACAAGAGCCTGGCGGTGCGGGTCGGCAACAAGATGTATACGTCGGCCAATGGTGGCGTGAACTGGAACCAGACCAATATGAACGGCACGTACGGCCAGGTGGCGTTGTCGGCCAGCGGCACGGTCCTGCTGCACAACCCGTCCAATTCGTCGACCATGTACCGTTCCACCAACATGGGCGCGAGCTGGTCGACGGTGGGCGGCCTCAGCGTCAACAATGCGCGTCCGGTCGCGGATCCGGCCAATGCCAGCAAGTTCTACGTGTACAACCCGGCCGACGGCAGCTTCATGATCAGCACGGACAGCGGCGCGTCGTTCTGGAAGTTCAACACGCTGGCGACCTGGGGCAGCGACGTGATCCGCGCCGCGCCGGGCCGCGAAGGCGATATCTGGGTGCCGCTGAACTGGGGCGGCCTGGCGCGCACCACGAGCTCGGGCTGGCAGTTCAGCAATATCCCGAACGTCACGTATTGCGGCGCTGTCGGCTTCGGCAAGGCCGCGGCGGGCGCGTCGTATCCGACCGTGTTCATCTGGGGCACCATCGGCGGCGTGACCGGCGTGCACCGGTCGACCGACGCGGGGCAGAGCTGGACCCGCGTCAACGACAACGCGCACCAGTACGGCGGTCCGGGCAACGGGCATTTCGTCGTCGGTGACATGAACACGTTCGGCGTGGTCTACATGAGCACGGCCGGACGGGGTATCGTCGTCGGCAAGCCGTAAGCCGCAAGCCGTTGCGTTGTGAACACGCTTCTTGTCAGAGTGGATTGTTTCCGTATGGAACTGTGCTACTCTGGCTGGAAGCGTGTTCCCACCGATTCCTTCGAGCCGTGCAACCCTCCCATGACCTCCATCGACCGGTTGCCGGCCTCGACCTGAAAGACGCGCTGCTCGTCGGCGCGCTCGTCTTCATCTGTTCCATCTTCGGCATCTACACCGCGCCCCCGGGCGTGCTGGCCGCGTTCTGGCCCACGAATGCCGTCCTCGTCGGCCTCCTGTTGCGGCGTGCCCATCCGCCGACGGTGGCGCACTGGCTGGCCGCCATCGCCGGCTACATCGTGGCCGACCTCGCCATGGGGCACGGCTGGCCCAAGACTGTCATGCTCACGACGACCAACCTGATGGGCGTGACCGTCTGCTATCACTTGCTGAAGCGGATGAGCGACGACATGCGCGGCCTGCGCCATCCGCGCTCGATGCTGCGCTTCGTGCTGGTCGCGCTGGGCGGCGCCGCGGCGGCCGGGGTGGGCGGCACCGTGATCCACCCCGCGCTGTTCGGCGGCACGCGGGCCTACGGCTTCCTGTTCTGGTTCTCGACGGAGCTCGTGAACTACATCGCGATCCTGCCCGTGCTGCTGGCGATGCCGGACCTGGCGCGCCGGCTCGCGGGGCGCACGCGCCGCGGCGACGCATCCGGCCGCCGGTTCGGCGACCTCGCGCCGCTGGCCGCGTTCGCGGGCAGCCTGTGGCTGGAAACGCAGCTGGGCGGGCCGGGCGCGGTCTCCTTCCCGATTCCCGCCATGCTGTGGTGCGCGCTGACGTACAGCCTGTTCGCGACGGCCGGCATCACCTTGCTGTTCTCGATGTGGACCTTGCTCGCGATCGCCAGCGGCACGCTCGCGATCGGCGCCGCCGTCGACACCCCGCAAGCCATCATGTCGCTGCGCGTGGGCGTGACCCTGACGGCGCTGGCCCCGCTGGCCGTCGCCAGCGTGATGGTCGCGCGCAACGAGCTGCTGGCGCGGCTGCAGCACGCGGCCTCGCACGATCCGCTGACGCAGGTGCTCAACCGCGGCGGTTTCATGGCGCGCGCGGAAACCGTGCAGGCTGCCGCCGTGCTGATGATGGATATCGATTTTTTCAAGAAGGTCAACGACACCCACGGCCACGCGGCCGGTGACCAGGTGTTGACCCACTTCGCGCGCGTGGCGGCGGGGTGCCTGCGCGCCGGCGACGTGCTGGGCCGGCTGGGCGGCGAGGAATTCGCCGTGCTGCTGCCCGATTGCGCGCCGATTGATGCGCGCGTCATCGCGCAGCGCATCTGCGACGCCTTCGCGGCGCAGCCGGTGGTGCTGGACGGCGGCGCGCGCCTGCACGCCACCGTCAGCATCGGCGTGGCGCGCCGGGAGTCGCCGGACACGCCCGTCGGGACGTTGCTGTCGCGGGCCGACGCGGCGCTGTACGACGCCAAGCACGCCGGCCGCAACCGCGTCGCCGCTTAGATGCCCACCATCGAGATCGCCTTCGTGTTGAGGTAGGCTTCCAGCGCTTCCGGGCCGCCTTCGGAACCGTAGCCGGAATCCTTGACGCCGCCGAACGGCAGCTCGGCGCTCGGCGTGGCCGGCTGGTTAATCCACAACATGCCCACTTCCACGCGGTTCATCAAGAGGTGCGCGTTCTTGATCGAGCGCGTGAACGCATAGCCGGCCAGGCCGTACGGCAGGCGGTTCGCTTCCGTGATGGCGTCCTCGAGGCTGTCGAAGCCGCGGATGCCGGCGACGGGGCCGAACGGCTCGTCGTTGAAGATCGACGCTTCCAGCGGCACGTCCGCGAGGATCGTCGGCGCGAAGAAGTTGCCGGCGTCGCCCACGCGCTTGCCGCCCGTCGCGACGATCGCGCCCTTGGCCTGCGCATCCTCGACGACCTTCGTCATCGCCGCCACGCGGCGCGCGTTGGCGAGGGGACCCAGGGTCGTGCCTTCGGCCAGGCCGTCGCCCAGTTTCAAGCCTTCGGCGTGCGCCACGAACGCGCGCGTAAACTCGTCCTTGATCGCGTTGTGCACGAGGAAGCGGGTCGGCGAGATGCAGACCTGGCCCGCGTTGCGGAACTTGGCGGCGCCGGCGGCCTTCACGGCCAGCGTCACGTCCGCGTCCTCGGCGACGATCACCGGCGCATGGCCGCCCAGTTCCATCGTCACGCGCTTCATGTGCGCGCCGGCCAGTGCGGCGAGCTGCTTGCCGACCGGCGTGGAACCCGTGAACGTGACCTTGCGGATGACCGGGTGCGGGATCAAATAGCCCGAGATCTCCGCCGGGTCGCCGAACACGAGGCCCACGACACCGGCCGGCACGCCCGCGTCGACGAAGCACTGGAACAGCGCGGCGGGGGAGGCCGGGGTCTCTTCCGGCGCCTTGCACAGGAACGAGCAGCCGGTGGCCAGCGCGGCGGCCAGCTTGCGGACGACCTGGTTGATCGGGAAGTTCCACGGCGTGAAGGCGGCGACGGGGCCGACCGGTTCCTTCAGCACGAGCTGCTGCGCCTGCGGATTACGGGCCGGCACGATGCGGCCGTACACGCGCATGCCCTCGGCCGCGAACCAGTCGATGATCTCGGCGCCGGCCATGGCTTCCATCTTCGCTTCGGCCAGCGGCTTGCCCTGTTCCTGCGTCAGCAGGCGGGCGATGCTGTCGGCGCGCTCGCGCAGCAGGCTGGCGGCGCGGCGCATCGTCGCGGCGCGCTCGGCGGCCGGCACGAAGCGCCATTTGTCGAAGCCCTGCTGGGCGGCGGCGAGGGCGCGGTCCAGGTCGGCGATGGTCGCGTGCGCGACGGTGCCGATCGCCTGGCCCGTGGCCGGGTTCACGACCGGGATCGTCTTGCCGCCGGTGGCGTCCACCCATTCGTTGGCGATGAGGAGGCGGGTGTCGGGATAGCTGGAGGTGGTCATGGGTCCTCTATGAGTTGTCGGATGCAGAGAACGCAATGATCGCACCCCTACGGATTGTTTGCTTAACACCGTGTGAAAACGGCGTGACTGTTTGCGCTTAACACGAATGTTAGCAAACATTGGTAGCGTATATCATGCGTTCGGGATAGCGATACGTTTTACGGTATCGATCGCGCAAAAAAAGTGATTGGTCACTGGGTTATTTGATATTTACATTAGCATTTTATATTTAATAAACATTTTTTTTAACAAAAAGGTGCTTTGCCAGGCAGCACTTAGAGTTTGTTAACGCAATCATTTGGCGAGCGCTCTACCATTCCAAGAAGAGAGAGAAGCGAGGACGACATGATGATCCACCACAGCACCCGCGCGACCTGACGCGCACCACCTGATTCCCCCGACAGTCCTGCCGACCGGGATCCGCCACGGATCGCCGGATGGCCTTGCACGCCCTTTGCAACCGCAGTACCGCCGCACCGCATTGCCGGGCGCGGTGTCTTTTTCCACAACAACAAGGAGACGAGATGGACAATGCCAAGCGTAAAAGTACCGTTCCCCCGACCCGCCGCCGGGCGATCGCACTCGCCGTGGCCGGCGCCTGTGCGGCCCTGGTCCTGCCGGCGCACGCGCAAGAGACCCCGGGCGCCGCTACACCAACCGACGCCGCGCCCACGGTCGTGGTCACCGGCGTGCGCGCGTCGATGCAGTCGACGCTGAACCTGAAGCGCAATTCCGACGGTATCGTCGACGGCATCGTCGCCGACGACATCGGCAAATTCCCCGACACGAACCTGGCGGAATCGCTGCAGCGCATCTCGGGCGTGTCGATCGACCGCAACCGCGGCGAGGGTGCCCAGGTGACCGTACGCGGGGTGGGGCCGGACCTGAACCTGGTGCTGCTGAACGGCCGCCAGATGCCGACCGCGAACCTGGGCGACCGCGGCAGCCGCTCGTTCGACTTTTCGAACCTGGCGTCGGAAGCCGTCTCGCAGATCCAGGTGTACAAGAGCGCGCGCGCGGACACGCCGCCCGGCGGCATCGGCGCGACGGTGAACATCATGACGGGCAAGCCGCTGGACCTCGGCAACTTGAACAGCATCGGCATCAAGACGGTGTACGACCGCTCGAACGACAACCTGCCCGACCAGCTGGCGGGCCGCAAGCTGACGCCCGAGGTGTCGACCCTCATCAGCCGCAAGTTCGGCGAAGGGGACATCTTCGGCGTGTCCCTGAGCGCCAGCTACCAGTCGCGCAATTCCGGCTACAACCAGGCCGCCATCGCGGGCGGCTGGAACGGTCCGTTCCAGGCGGGCGACGCGTCCGGCGCAACCGGGACGATCCCCGTCGACGGCCGCGGCGTCACCAATCCGCCGCAGCCGGGCCAGCTCTACCAGGTGCCGCAGAACATCTCGTATTTCGTGAACGGCTCGCAGCGCCAGCGCACCAACGGCCAGCTGACCCTCCAGTTCCGCCCGACCCGCGACTGGAACAGCACGCTGGACTACACGTATGCCCGCAACAAGGTGCAGACGCTGGGCGCCGAGCTGGCGGCGTGGTTCAACCATCCGCCGCAGCAGACCAGCACGTGGGTGACGGGTCCGGTCGCCTCGCCGACGGTCTACGAGGAACAGGTCAAGCTGCAGGACCTGGCGATGAACGGCCACGACTACGCCACCGTCTCCACCCTGAAGTCGACCGGCTTCAACACCCAGTACCGTGTCAACGCCGGCCTGCGCCTGTCGCTCGACGCCCACCATTCCGTCGCGCAGTCCGGTTCCGACAGCCCGTTCGGCGTCAACAACGACCTCGCCACCGCCAGCTTCGGCCGCAACACGACGGGCGTCGACTTTACCCACGAGATGCCGGTCATGTACACGGACGTGACGCCGATGGGCTACGAGGTGGCCGGCTCCTGGTTCCAGGACGCGGCCGTCAAGCAGACGATCGACCAGGTCCAGGCGGGCGGCAAGCTGAATATCGGCTCGTCGTCGAACCTGAACTTCGGCGTGGGCACGACGCGGGCGCGGTTCAACTCGGCGTTCCAGCATGTCCAGCAGGATGCGTGGCAGGGCACGGCGCCGGGCGGCCACGCCAACGCCGCCAATGTCTACGACCAGAAGCTGTGGCAGCCGACCGACCTGCGCCAGTTCTTCAGCAAGCTGGGTGGCTCGGACGACCCGCGCCTGTACAACACGCTGATGGTCATCGACTTCCCCAAGGTGCGCGAGAATGCCATCAAGGTCGTGGGCAACCCGGCCCTGTTCACGCCGAGCCTCGCCAACCCGTCGGAGGTGCGCACCCTGCGCGAGAAATCGAATTCGCTGTACGGCCAGTTCAACACCGAATGGGACACGGCGCTGCCGATGCACACCGGGATCGGCCTGCGCTATGAAAAGACGACGGTCGAGTCGGACGCCGTCGTCAGCGTGCCGGTCAAGGTCAACTGGGTCGCGCAGAACGAATTGCCGATCGTGTTCGCGCCGGGCGCGAAAGAGACGCAGAAGGGCGAATACCACAATTGGCTGCCGACGTTCGACTGGGACATGGACCTGCGCCCGAACCTGAAGGTGCGCGCGAGCTACGGCGTGACGATCGGCCGGCCGCGCTGGGACCAGATCCAGGGCGGCGCCTCGTACGGCACGGTCGCGTATTCGACGGGCACCAACGTCACCCGCGGCAATCCGGCCCTGACGCCGGTGAAGTCGAAGAACCTGGATCTGTCGGCCGAGTGGTATTACACGAAGCAGAGCATGGTGTCGCTGGGCCTGTACCACAAGGACCTGACGGGCTACGCCGGCCAGGTGACCCTGACCGAAGCGTCGACGACGGCCACCACGCCGCTCGGCGGCAAGTACTACAATGCCGCCGTCGCCGCCGGCTGCGCGAAGACCGACACGGACTGCCTGCGCAACTACATCCTCGCCAACTTCGACGGCCAGCCCGGTGTCACGCGCACGGGCGTGACGGGATCCGGCAACCTGACGGGCGTCATCAGCGGCATCCCCGGCGATCCGGGCCTGCCGTACAACGTGTCGACGATCGTCAACCAGAACAAGTCGTCGCTGAAGGGCGCGGAGGTCAACTGGCAGCACATGTTCGACAACGGCTTCGGCTTCCAGGCGAACTACACGTACGTGAAATCCGACCTCACGTACAACAACGCGGGCATGGGGCCGCAGTTCGCGCTGATCGGCCTGTCCAACTCGGCCAACCTGGTGGGCATCTACGAAGACAAGAACCTGTCCGTCCGCCTCGCCTACAACTGGCGCGGGCAGTTCCTGTCGACCGTGGCGGAGAACAACCGCGCCAATCCGGGCTACGTCGAACCGTACGGGCAGGTCGACCTGTCGATCGGGTACAACGTCAACCAGAACCTGAGCCTGTCGCTGGAGGCAATCAACCTCACGGACGCGCACCAGCGCCAGCACGGCCGCACCGACATGCAGGTCCTGTCGGTCACGACGGGCGGTCCGCGCTACATGCTGGGGGCCCGCTACAAGTTCTGACGGCGTCGGCCCTCCAGCGCAAGTGGACGGCGTGCCGGGTGGTTCCCGGCCTGACGGCTGCCGGCGTCACGGCGTCCACACGACCCGCACGGCGAGGGCGCGCTCGTACTCGCTGCGCGTGGCCGGCGCCCCGGATTCCGCGTGGCGCGGGTCGAACAGGTTGTGGCCGATGATGGACAGGTCGACGCCGGGCCGGATGCGCCAGCCCCAGCGCGCGTCGACGGCCGTGTACGCGGGCACGCCAGGGCGCGGCAGCGCGCCCACGTGGCGCAGGGTGACGTCGAATTCCTGGCCGGCGCCGACGTCATACGTCGAACGCACCTGCCAGTAATGCGTCGGGTCGCTCGTGAACAGGCCCGTCGTCCCCGTCAGGTCGCGGCTGCCGGGCCGCAGGGTCGTGCCGACGCGCTGCACGACGCCGCCGCCGGACAGGCGCCACGCATCCGCCGCCTGCCACGAGGCCCAGGCTTCGATGCCGCGCGTGAGGCCGTCGGCCTGGTTCTCGAACACGGAACCCGGGCCGGACGGATTCGGCTCCAGCGTGCGCAGCCGGTCGTAGCGGCTGAAGAACAGGGTCGTCGCATACGAGAGGGTGGCCGAGGGCTGGGCGCGGTAGCCCAGTTCGAACACCTTGGCCGTCTCGGATTCGAACCCGGGCCCGCCCGCCACCGCGTACTGCGGCACGCCGTTCACGACGCGCGGCTTGATCGGGCTGTAGAAATCGCGGTCGATGCGCGACGGGGCCCGCACGGCGCGCGACAGCGACGTCCACACGAGGCTCGCCGGGCGCGGGTTCCACGCGAGGCGCAGGGTGGGCAGCACTTCGACGCCCGTGTAATTGTTGTCCTCGATTTTCAGGCCGGCCGTCAGGCGCAGGTCGTCGCGCAGCGCGATCTCGTCCTGGGCGAACAGGTTGGCCCAGTGCAGGTCCAGCGTACCGGGCAGGAAGCCGAACGCGGGACCGTTCTCGACGCGGTCGCGGCCCAGGCGGTAGCCGCCGCCCCAGACGATGTGGTTGCCCCGGATGCGCACGGCGTGCTGCACCTGCAGGTCGAACGTGTCGAGGCGTTCGTGGAAGGCGCGCGGCTGGTCGCGCTCCGTGTGGTCCCAGTACAGTTGCACGGTCGCCGACGAGCCGTCCGCGAACGTGCGCGCCCCGCGCCCGAGCAGGTTGGCGCCCGCGACCCTGATGTTCGGCGTGCCCGCCTGGCGCAGCTGCGCGTCGTAGACGTCGCCCTGCACCGTGAGTCCGTGCGCGCTGTGGCCCCAGTCGGTGCGGAACCCGGCCTGGTCGCGGTGCCAGCCCGTCTGCGAGGTCGCGCCCGTTGCCGTGTGCGTGTCGTCGTTCTCCGCATGCTTCGCGTAGGCGCGGTAGTGGCCGTCGCCGGCCAGCCTGCCGCCGTAGCGCACGGCGCCGTCGCGCGCATCGCGGCCGATCGTCGCCGCCAGCAGCGCGCCCTGGGTGGCGGCGGACGACTTCGTGATGATGTTGATGACGCCGTTGACGGCGTTCGCGCCCCACAAGGTCGCGCCGGGGCCGCTGATCACCTCGATGCGCTCGACGTCGTCCAGCACCACGTCCTGCACGTCCCAGAACACGCCGGAAAACAGGGGCGAATACACGGTGCGGCCGTCGATCAGCACGAGCAGCTTGTTTTCGAACGGGCTGGAATACCCCCGCGCCGTGACGGCGTAATTACGGGCATCCACGCGCGCCACCTGCAGGTTGGGCGCGAGCCGCAGCGCTTCCGGCAGCGACGTGGCGCCCGCGCGGCGGATGTCGTTGCCCGTGATGACGAAGATGGAGGCCGCCGCGTCGGAGAGCGGTTCCGACCGCCTGGACACGGACGTGACCTGGATATTGGCCAGTTCTTCGAGGCTCAGCTCCGCGATGTCCTCGTCCTGCGCGGGGACGACGGCCGCAGCGACCGGCGCGGCGAGGAGGGCGGCGACGAGGGCCGTGGCACAACGGGCCGCGGCGGGGAGCATTGTGGAGCTGGGCATGATCACAGGACACATTTAGTCGAATTCGCAAGATTGTATTGCAGAAATCGATTTGTTACCGATACCATCTTGGCGTGCGCCGTTTCCGCATTTTTCATTGCGGCACTGGCGGATTTCGTAATTGCGGCGACGGGGCGCAATTCGGACAATCCGGATAAAAACCAATGGAGACACTGTGAAGAAGTTCATTTCCGCGCGCGGCCGCCGCCGCGCCCTGGCCGGCCTGTTGCTGGCCGCCGCCGCATGCGCGCTGCCGGGCGTGCCGTCTGCCCAGGCGGCCCCTACCGACGGCGACACGGCCGCACGCATCGCCTGGTGGCGCCAGGCCCGCTTCGGCATGTTCATCCACTGGGGGCTGTACGCCATTCCCGGCCGCGGCGAATGGGCGCAGTTCATGGAACAGACCCCGGTGCAGGAATACGCGAAACTGGCCGACCAGTTCAAGCCGCGCCAGTTCGATCCCGACGGGTGGGCACAGCTGGCCAAGTCCGCGGGCATGAAATACATGGTGTTCACATCGCGCCACCACGACGGCTTCGCCATGTTCGACGACGGCGACAATCCGTTCTCGAGCACGCGGACGGCCGCGCAGCGCGATTTCGTCGCGGACTACGTGAAGGCCGCGCGCAAGGCCGGCATGGGCGTGGGGCTGTATTACTCGCCGCTGGACTGGCGCTATCCGGGCTACTTCTTCCCCGACCTGTACCGGGACAGCGCGGAAGCGATGCGGGCCCAGTACCACCGCCAGATGGAAAAGCTGCTGTCCAACTACGGCAAGCTCGACATCCTGTGGTTCGACGGCGGCGAGACCGACTGGCTGAGCTTCAGCGGGGACTGGTCCGCCGCGCAGTGGACGAAGCGGGCGCCCGGCAAGCATTACGCCGGCGGTTTCGACTGGCAGCACGACAAGGTGCACACGATGCTGCGCCGGCTGCAGCCGGACGCCGTCATCAACGGCCGCGCGGACATGAAGGAAGACTTCCATTCGCGCGAAGGCGACGGCGCGCTGGGCGACTTCGACAACCAGCATCCGTGGGAACTGTGCACGACCATCGCCGGCGCCTGGGGCTACCAGCCCAACATGCAGCCGAAGCCCCTGAAACACTACATCCAGCTGCTGGCGAACGTGGCGGGCCGCGACGGCAACCTGCTGCTCAACGTGGGCCCCGACCCCGACGGCCGCATCGACCCGGCGCAGGCACAGCGGCTGCGCGAGATCGGCGCGTGGCTGGGCAAGCATGGCGACAGCATCTACGGCACCCGCGGCGGGCCGTTCCTGCCCGGGAGCTGGGGCGCGTCCACGCGCCGCGGCGACACGATCTACGTCCACGTGCTGAACTGGCCGGGCGACAAGCTCGTGCTGCCCGCGCTTCCCGCCCGCGTCGTGCGCGCGTCCGTGCTGGGCGGCGGCGCGGCGAAGGTCGAGCAATCCGCGCGCGGCATCGAGATCGCCGTGCCGGCCGCCGCGCGCGACGACATGGACACTGTGGTGGCCCTGCAACTGGATGCGTCCGCCGAAGGGCTCGCGCCCGTGCGCTGAAAAAACGTTCGCCGCGCCGGTGGATTTCATCATTGCCCGCGCGGGCCGGGCGTCGTCACAATGACGCCTTCGTGCATGACGATGACATCCAACCTGGAGCAACAATGCGTTCGCATACGGCGACCCTTACCCGGGCGGCCCTGATCCGCGTGGCGGCGCGCGCCGCCACGGCGCTTGCCATATCGACCGGTGTGGTCCATAGCGTGGCCGCAACCGAAGCACCCACCGCGCGCCAGCGGCAGAACTTCAACGCCGGCTGGCGCTTCCACCTGGGCGACATCGGCGGCGCCGAGAAAGTCGACTTCGACGACGCCGACTGGCAGGCCGTGGGCCTGCCGCACAGTTTCAGCACGCCTTATTTCCAGGCGCCCGAGGTGTACGTCGGCTACGGCTGGTACCGCAAGGACCTCGTGCTGCCGCAAGGGGCCGCCGGGCGCCGCTGGACGCTCGAATTCGAAGCCGCGTTCCAGACGGCCGAGGTGTATGTCAACGGCCGCAAGGTCGCGCGCCACCGCGGCGGCTATACCGGCTTTCCCGTCGACCTGACCGGCGCATTGCACCCGGGCCGCAACGTGATCGCCGTCCGCGTCGACAACACCTGGGACCCGACGCTCGCCCCGCGCGCCGGCGAACATATCTTCAGCGGCGGCATCTACCGCGACGTCTGGCTCGTGACGACGGACGACGTGCACGTCCCCTGGACCGGCACGGCCGTCACGACCCCCGGCCTCGCCGGACGCAGCGGCGCCGTGCGCGTGGCGACGGAAGTGCGCAACGACGGCCGGAAACCGGTCAAGGTCAGGGTGCGCACGCGCATCGCCGACGGCCGCGGCGCCACCGTCGCCGTGCTGCCCGATGCGGCCGTCGCCGTGCCGCCGGGCCGCACGCTGGACGTCGCGCAGCAATCGCGGCGGCTATCCGGGCTGAAGCTGTGGAGTCCCGAGACGCCCACCTTGTACCGGGCCGTCACGACGCTGGACGTGGCGGGGCGGAAGCGCGACCGCTTCGAGACGGAATTCGGCTTCCGCACCATCGCGTGGACGGCCGACCAGGGCTTTTTTCTCAACGGCGAACACCGCTACTTCCGCGGCGCCAACGTGCACCAGGACCAGGCCGGATGGGGCGACGCCGTGACGAATGCGGCCATCGACCGCGACGTGCAGATGATGAAGGATGCCGGCTTCGACTTCATCCGCGGCTCGCATTATCCGCACGATCCCCATTTCGCCGAGGCGACTGACCGCATCGGCATGCTGTTCCTGCCGGAAGCGCCGTTCTGGGGCACGGCCGGCATGAAGAGCCCGTGGAGCCGCTCCGCCTATCCGCCCGAGCCCGCCTACCAGCCAGCGTTCGAGGACAGCGTGAAGCAGCAGTTGGCGGAACTCATCCGCATCAACCGCAACCATCCATCGATCGTCGCGTGGGGCATGGACAACGAGGTCTTCTTCACCGACAAGGACACCTTGCCGCACGTCCGCAAGCTGCTGGCCGACGAGGTGGCGCTGTCGCACAAGCTCGATCCGACCCGGCCCGCGGCCGTCGACGGCGCGCAGCGGGGCGACATCGACCGCATCGGCGACATCGCGGGCTACAACGGCGACGGCGCCGTCCTGTTCCCGAATCCCGGCATCCCCAACTTCGTCGCGGAATACGGCTCGACCATCTCGGACCGGCCGGGCGAATACGACCCGGGCTGGGGCGACATCGAACACACGCCGGGCGCGCAAGCGGGCCAGCCGGCGACGTGGCGTTTCCCGTGGCGGGCCGGGGAAGCCGTGTGGGCCGGCTTCGACCACGGCTCGATCGCGGGCAAGTTCGGTTCGATGGGCCTCGTCGATTATGCCCGGCTGCCGAAGCGCGGCTGGTACTGGTATCGCAACGCCTATCGCGGCATCGCGCCGCCCGCGTGGCCGCAGCCCGGCAAGCCGGCCGCGCTGCGCGTGACGGCCAGCCGCCCCGTCATCCTGCACGCGGACGGCACGGACGACGTGCAGCTGGTCGTGACCGTCGTCGACGCGACCGGCAACGCGCTGTCCGACAGCCCGCCCGTGCGCCTGGCGCTGGAAGCGGGGCCGGGCGAACTGCCGACCGGGCGCAGCATCGCGTTCACGCCGGACGGCGACATCCCGATCCGCGACGGCCAGGCGGCCATCGCCATGCGCAGCTGGCAGCGCGGCACGACGCGCATCCGCGCGACGTCGCCCGGCCTGGCCGACGGCGTGCTGACGGTGGAGACGGTGGACGGTCCGCGCTTCGTGGCAGGCAGCACGCCGCTGGCGGCCGACCGGCCTTACGTGCCGCGCACGATGGAGGTGGGGCCGGAACAGGCGTTCGGCCTGAAGAATCCGACGCAGGCCAGTTCGAGCGCGGCCGGCCACGCGCCGTCGCTGGCCAACGACGGCGACGCCGCCACGTGGTGGGCGCCGGCGCCGGAGGATGCCGCGCCATGGATCGCCATCGATCCCGAGCGCATCGTGAATCTGCGCCGGCTGGCCGTGCGGTTCGCGCCGGGAGGGCGCTGCGACGTGGCCGCGGAAGCGCAGGACGCCGGCGGCGTGTGGCAGGCGCTGGCGGAGGCGCCCGCGACGGCCGACACGCTCGACGTGCCGGTACGCGCCGTCACGGGACGGCGCGTGCGGTTGCGCCTGACGGCGCCCGCGGGCCGGGTCGGATCGAGCCAGTGCGCCATCGCCGACGTCGTGATCCTGGGAACGCCGGCGACCTTCTGGTGATCAGCGCGCGCTCTGCGCCTTGATCAGCTTGTCCAGCATGGCGTGTTCTTCTTCCGTCAGGTCGGTCAGCGGCGCGCGCACCGGGCCGCCGTCGTGGCCGACGAGGCGGGCGCCCGCCTTGACGATCGACACGGCGTAGCCGGCCTTGCGGTTGCGGATCGCCAGGTAGGGCAGGAAGAATTCGTCCAGCAGGCGGTTCGTCGTCGCGTGGTCGTCCTTGGCGATCGCGTGATAGAAATCCATCGCGAGCTGCGGCATGAAGTTGAAGACGGCCGACGAGTACACCGGGACGCCCAGCGCTTTATAGGCCGCGGCGTAGACTTCCGCGGTCGGCAGGCCGCCCAGGTAGCTGAAGCGATCGCCCAGGCGGCGCCAGATCGACACCATCAGTTCGATGTCGCCGATGCCGTCCTTGAAGCCGATCAGGTTCGGGCAGCGGTCGGCCAGCTTTTCCAGCGAGTCCGGCGTGAGGCGGCACTGCGCGCGGTTGTAGACCACGACGCCGATCTTGACCGATTTGCAGACGGCTTCCACGTGCGCGACGAGGCCGTCCTGGCTCGCTTCCGTCAGGTAGTGCGGCAGCAGCAGCACGCCTTTCGCGCCGAGGCGTTCGGCTTCCTGGGCGAACGCAATGGCGGCGCGGGTGGGGCCGCCGGCGCCGGCCAGGATCGGCACCTTGCCGGCGCACGTGTCCACGGCGGTCTTGATCACCTGCGAGTACTCGTCATGCGTCAGCGAGAAGAACTCGCCGGTGCCGCCGGCCGCGAACAGGGCGGTGGCGCCGTACGGGGCCAGCCATTCCAGGCGCTCGATGTAGGTGCTCTTGCGGAAGTTGCCTTCGGCGTCGAAGTCGGTGATGGGGAAAGACAGCAGGCCGGACGACATCACTTGCTTGAGTTCTTGCGGATTCATGTGCGCTCCAAGGGTTCGGGGTTAACTTGTCAGACATCGTACAACTAAGGCCGTGGCATCGCAAGAATTTTTTGATGTGCCGATGCGACACGTGAGTCACGTACGCGTAGGCGTCGTCCCCGCGCAGGCGCGGACCCAAGTTCTGTTCGCGTCGCGATACCGCGTGCAACTTGGGCCCCTGCCTCCGCAGCGGCGACGGCTCAACTGTGCCGGACCTTGATCAGGTTCAGACTTTCGTCCTCGTCGTGCCGCGTTCGACAAGGTTGAACCCCACGTCGACGACATTGCCCGCCGGCGCCCGTCCTTCGATCTTCGCGATGAGCGCCCGGGCCGCCTGCACGCCGATGGCGCGCTTGTCGACGTGGACGGACGAGATGGGGGGATGCGTGTACTCGGCGAAGTCGAAGTCGCCGAAGCCCATGATGCCCAGCCGTTCCGGCACGGCGATGCCTTGCGCCTGCGCCTCGACGAGGGCGCCCTGGGCCAGCACGTCCGAGCTGCACACGACGACGTCGGGATCGTGACCCTCGGCCAGGATCGCGCGCAGGCCTTCGCGGCCGAGATTCAATACGGTCGGCGGCGTCGCCATATGCGTGGCGACCGGCTCCACGCCATGCTGCCGCAGTTCCGCTTCCAGCGCGAGGCGGCGCCGGTTCGCGCGCTCGTCGCGGGCGCAGATCGACGCGAACCGCTTGTAGCCTTTATTCAGCAGGTATTGCGCGACCTTTTCGCCCACCCGTTCCTGCGAAAAGCCGATCGCGATGTCGATGGGGGAGGGCGTCAGGTCCCACGCCTCCACGACGGGCACCCCCATGGCCAGCAGTTTCTTGCGCACGCTGGGATGGTGCTGGACGCCGGTGAGGACGATGCCGTCCGGCTGGCGCGACAGGATCGCCGTGAGCAGGTCTTCTTCCTTCTGGTGCGAGTAATTCGACACCGACAGCAGCAACTGGTAGCCGTGCGCCGACAGCTCGTCGTTCAAGCCCTGCACCGTCTCGGCGAACATCGAGTTCGACAGCTGCGGCACGATGGCGGCGATGAGCTGGCTGCGCTTCGTCGTCAGGCTCCCGGCCAGCATGTTCGGGATATAGCCCATCGCGGCGGCCGCTTCCTTGACCCGCGCGATCGTGTCGGGCTTGACGAGCCTGGGGTTGTGCAGGGCGCGCGATACCGTGATCGGGGACAGGCCCGCCAGTCGCGCGACGTCCTTGAGCGTGATGCTTTTCGGCCGGTCTCCGGTCGTGGCGAGCGTGTCGTCTGCGGGGGCACTCATGTTGTTGTATTCTTTATCACTTGTACGACATCCGATCACAAAACGCTTGCGTTCGAAGATGATTGCGGTATCATACCAAACACCCTGGCCGCCTGACCGGCCATATTTTTAATACAAAAATGATTGCGGTGTCATTTTTGCGCAAAGCATGTAATTCTCATGCTTTGTCATTAAATGATTGCGCAATCATGGAGGCGCTGATGACTATCCCCCGCACTATCCGCATGCACGAGAACGACAATGTCGCCATCGTCGTCAATGCCGGCGGTCTGCCCGAAGGAACGGTTTTCCCGGACGGCCTGACCTTGAGAACCCGCGTGCCGGAAGGGCACAAGGTGGCGCTCGTCGACATCGCCCAGGGCGAGCCCATCGTGCGCTACGACGTGACGATCGGTCATGCGTTGCAACCCATCGCCCGCGGCACGTGGATCGAGGAATCCCTGGTCGGCATGCCGGCCGCGCGCGGGCTGGACGACCTGCCCGGACCCGTCCGCGACCGCGCACCGTTGCCGCCGCTGGAAGGTCATACGTTCGAAGGTTTCCGCAATCCGGACGGTTCGGTCGGCACGCGCAACATCCTCGCCATCAGCGAGACGGTGCAGTGCGTGTCGGGCGTCGTCGCGTTCGCCGTCGACCGCATCAGGAAGGAACTGCTGCCGAACTACCCGCACGTGGACGACGTCGTCGCCATTGAGCACACGTACGGCTGCGGCGTCGCCATCGACGCGCCCGGCGCCGAGATCCCGATCCGCACGCTCCATAACATCGCGAAGAACCCGAACTTCGGCGGCCGCGTGATGCTCGTGAGCCTGGGCTGCGAAAAGCTGCAGCCGGCCCGCATGTTCCCGCCGGGGTCGATCCCGATCCAGGCGCAGACGATGGACGCCGTGTGCCTGCAGGATGCGGCCCACGTGGGCTTCGGCGACATGATCGAGTCCATCATGCGCACGGCCGAGAAGCACCTCGCGGCACTGAACGAGCGCCGGCGCGAGACGGTGCCGGCGTCCGAGCTGGTCGTCGGCGTGCAGTGCGGCGGCAGCGACGCGTTTTCCGGCGTGACCGCGAATCCGGCGGTCGGATTCGCGAGCGACCTGCTCGTGCGGGCCGGCGCCGCCGTCATGTTTTCCGAAACGACGGAAGTCCGCGACGGCATCGCCCAGCTGACCGCCCGCGCTGTCGACGATGGCGTCGCGCAGGCGATGATCCGCGAAATGGCGTGGTACGACGAGTACCTGAAGCGGGGCGGCGTGGACCGCAGCGCGAACACGACGCCGGGCAACAAGAAGGGCGGCCTCGCCAATATCACGGAAAAGGCGATGGGTTCCATCATCAAGTCCGGCACGGCCCCGATCGCGGGCGTGCTGTCCCCGGGCGACAAGCTGCAGCAGAAAGGCCTGATCTATGCGGCCACGCCGGCCAGCGATTTCATCTGCGGCACCCTGCAGCTGGCCGCCGGCATGAACATGCATGTGTTCACGACGGGCCGCGGCACGCCGTACGGCCTGGCCGCGGTGCCGGTCGTGAAAGTGGCCACGCGCGACGATCTCGCGCGCCGCTGGCATGACCTCATGGACATCAACGCCGGCCGCATCGCGACCGGGGACGCGACGATCGCCGACGTGGGCTGGGAGTTGTTCCACTTCCTGCTCGACGTGGCGAGCGGCCGCAAGAAGACATGGGCCGAGCACTGGAAGCTCCATAACGCGCTCGCGCTCTTCAATCCGGCGCCCGTGACCTGACCGCACGCGCGACCGCACAAGACAGAAAACAGCAAGGAGACATCTTGAAGAAAGCAGTATGCATCGCCCTCGGCCTGGCCGCGGGCGCGGGCGCGCACGCCCAGACGAATGTGACGATCTACGGGATCGCGGACGCGGCGTTCGTCGGCGAGAACGGCTCGAGCGCCGGCCACAGGACGAAGATCTCGAGCGGCGCGGCGTCCGCGTCGCGCATCGGTTTCCGCGGCACCGAGGACCTGGGCAACGGCATGTCCGCGTTCTTCACGCTGGAGACGGGCGCGAAGATCGACACGGGCGAACTCGATGCCGCGAACACGATCTTCAACCGCCAGGCGTTCGTGGGCATCAGGACGAAGGCGGGCGCGGTCGCCTTCGGCCGCCAGTACACGCCTTACCACCTGACCCTGACGTCCGTCGCCGACCCGTTCGGCACCGGCTACGCGGGCACGGCGAAGAACCTCTTTCCGGACAACGGCACCAATGTCCGCACCAGCAATACGGTCACGTACACGTCGCCGACCGTGCACGGCGTGCATGCGGAACTCGCGTACAGCGCCGGCGAGCAGACCGAATTGTCGGCCGGACGCCAGTTCGGCGGCGCGCTGGACTATGCTCAGGGCGCCCTGCGCGTGCGCCTTGCCTACAACAGCAAGAACACGGACGTGGCGGCGACGGGCGTCAACCACGACCTGGGCCGCAACGTGCTCCTCGGCGCGAACTACGACTTCAAATGGATCAAGCTGTACGGCGCGTTCGAAGTCGACAAGGGCTTCAACAGCGCCACGCTGGGCAATGCCAACAATCCGTACGGCGGGGTGAAACCGACGCCGTCGACGGATGGCCGCGAGATCCTGCTGGGCTTTTCGGCGCCCGTCGGGCCGGGCACGCTGATGTTCTCCACGCAGCACAAGGACGACCGGACGCACTTCGACCAGGACGCGCACGAGTGGGGCATCGGCTACCTGGTCGCGCTGTCGAAACGCACGGGCATCTACGCGGCGTACGCACATATCCATAACAAGAACGGCGCCGGCTACACGGTCGCCAACAACACGGAGCCGGGCACGGGCAACACCGGCTACAACCTGGGCATCCGCCAGACGTTCTGAGTCCGGCGGCCACACCAATCTCTGGAGGGACCATGGAGCACACCACGACGGCCGCCATGCCGGCCACCGCAACCAAACTCGCGTCGCGCACGCGCTGGGGCATTCTCGCCATCCTGTTCATCGTCACGACGGTCAACTACGCGGACCGCGCCTCGATCTCGATCGCGGGCCCGGAGATCCGCAAGGCCCTGGGCCTGTCGCCCGTCGAGATGGGCTTCGTCTTTTCCGCGTTCGCGTGGTCGTACGTGGCGGCCCAGCTGCCCGGCGGCTGGCTGCTCGACCGCTTCGGCTCGAAGATCACCTATTTCTTCAGCATCTTCCTGTGGTCGCTGTTCACGATGTTGACGGGCGCCGCGGGCTTCCTGGCCGGCGCGGCCGCCGTGGGGACGCTGTTCGTGCTGCGCTTCCTCGTGGGCGCGGCGGAAGCGCCTTCGTTCCCCGGCAACAGCCGCATCACGTCGGCCTGGTTCCCCACGCACGAACGGGGCCTCGCGTCCGCACTGTTCAACTCCGCGCAGTATTTCGCGACCGTGCTGTTCGCGCCGATCATGGGCTGGCTCGTGCACGCCTTCGGCTGGGAGAGCGTGTTCATCGTGATGGGCGGCCTCGGGATCGCGCTGGCCTTCGTGTGGCTGAAGGTCATCCACGGCCCGAAGGACCATCCGTCCGTCAGCAGCAGCGAACTGAAATACATCGAGGAGGGCGGGGCGCTCGTCGATCTCGATGGTGCGCAGCGCGCCGCGCAGGCGCCGGCCGTCGACACGCTCGCCTGCGTCAAGGAGCTGCTGGGCAACCGCATGCTGCTGGGCGTGTACATCGGCCAGTACTGCATCAACACGCTGACGTACTTCTTCCTCACGTGGTTCCCCGTGTACCTCGTGCAGGAGCGCCACATGACGATCCTGAAGGCGGGCTTCGTCGCGTCGCTGCCCGCCATCGCCGGCTTCTTCGGCGGCGTCGTGGGCGGCACGATCTCGGACCGTCTCGCGAAGGCCGGCTTTTCGCTGTCGATGTCGCGCAAGGTGCCGATCGTGTGCGGCATGCTGCTGTCGATGAGCATGATCGCCTGTAACTACGTCGACACGGACGCCGTCGTCGTGGCCGTGATGGCGCTCGCGTTCTTCGGCAAGGGCGTCGGTGCGCTGGGCTGGGCCGTCGTGGCCGACACGTCGCCGAAGGAAGCGGGCGGCCTGTCCGGCGCGCTGTTCAACACCTTCGGCAACATCGCGGGCATCACGACGCCGATCGTCATCGGCTACATCCTGCAGGGCACCGGGTCGTTCGCGGGGGCGCTCGTGTACGTGGGCGCCAATGCGGCCGTCACGATCTTCAGCTACGTGTTCATCGTGGGCGAGATCAAGCGGGTGACGCTGGTGAAGTCGCTGAAAACGACGGCGCAGATGACCTGAATCCGATCGCCGGGCCGCTGCGTACAAGGGGGAGAGCGGGACGTCCCCCGCACGCACGTCATCGTTTCCAGTCCTGTCATGGTACGGTTACAATGTTTTCATTAAATCAATGACAGAGGCGCCGTGAGCCAGGAGACCGACGAGGACGACCAGCTGTACCACCTGCTCGCCGCCGTGGCCCTGCAGGACCGCGCCGCGTTCCGCCGGCTGTACGAGGCGACGTCGGCGAAGCTGTTCGCCTTTGCGCTGCGCGTGCTGCACAAGGAAGAATTGGCGGAGGAAACCGTGCAGGATGCTTTCGTCGCGATCTGGCATGCCGCATCCGGCTACCAGATGCACCTGGCGTCGCCGCTCACGTGGATGGTGACGATCGTGCGCAACAAGGCGCTGGACATCCGCCGCCGCGCGCAGGCCGACGGCGGCGACGTCCGCGTCGAACTCGAGGATGCGGACGGCTTCGCGAATGGCGCGGCGGGCCCGCACGAACAGGTGCAGCTCTCGCGCGACGCGCGGGCGCTGGCGCGCTGCATGGACACGCTCGCGGGCCGCCAGCGCCAGGCGATCGGCATGGCGTACCTGCACGACCTGTCGCATGCGGACGTGGCGGCGCGCCTCGGCCTGCCGATCGGCACGGTCAAGACGTGGATCCGGCGCGGCCTCGAACGGTTGCGCGATTGCCTGTCCAGACGGGAGGCCGCATGAACATCCGCGACAACGCGCCGCTGCGCGACCGGCTCGCGGCCGAATACGCGCTCGGCACCCTGCGCGGCGGGGCGCGACGCCGCTTCGAGACGTGGCTGCGCGACGACCGCCTGCTGCGCGCCGCCGTCGCCGACTGGCAGGGCCGTCTCGCGGCGCTGGCCGAACTGCAGCAGCCGGTGACGCCGCCGGCGCGCGTGTGGGAGGGCATCGAGCGCCGCCTCGCGCCGGCCGCGGAGGCGCCGCGCGTGCCGTGGTGGCAGTTCTGGCGCACGTCCGCCGCGCGGCCGTGGGGCGTGCTGGCGTTGGCCGCGAGCGCGGGCGCGCTCGTGCTGGCCGCGCGGCTGGCGGCGCCGCCCGTGTCCGCGCCGCGGACGCAGCAGATCGCCGCGCTGTCCGACGCCCAGTCGCAGACCGGCATGGTTGTCACGGCCGACACGCGCCATGGCCGCCTGCAGGTCCGCGTGGCCGAGGATGTCCACGTGCCGGCCGACCGCACGCTGCAATTGTGGGCGATCACGCGCGCGGGCAAACCCCGTTCGCTCGGCATCCTGCCCGACAACCGCAGCACGGACCTGGCGCTCGACGCGCGCGCGATCGCGCCCGACGTGGCGCTGCTCGCGATCAGCCTGGAGCCGAAGGGCGGCTCGCCCGATCCGAACGGTCCGACGGGACCCGTGCTGTACAAGGGCGGGTGGGCGCGGCTGTGAATCCACTCTTCCATCATCGAGGTGCCGTCATGCGCGTGTTCGCCGTCCTGTCCTTCAGCTGCCTGATCGGTGCCGCACATGGGCAAAATGCGGCGCTGGACATCGTGCCCCGTCCCGCGCAGATGCAGCGCGGGACCGGCGACTACGCACTGACGGCGTCGACCCGCATCGTGGCCGGCGGCGCGGCATTGGCCGAGGCGTCCACGCTGCGCGACTACCTGCGCCCGGCCACCGGCTTCGACCTGCCGGTGACCGCCCACGACGGCGGCAACGCCATCCGCCTGCGCCTCGACCCGAAGGCCGGCCTGGGCAAGGAAGGCTACCGCCTCGTGAGCGATGCGCGCGGCGTGACCATCTCGGCGGCGCAGCCGGCGGGACTCCACTACGGCATCCAGACCTTGCGCCAGATGCTCCCGGCCGACATTTACCGCCAGGCGAAGGTGAAACGCACGTGGACGCTGCCGGCCGTGGCCATCGAGGACGCGCCCCGTTTTTCCTGGCGCGGCAGCCACCTGGACGTCGCGCGCCACTTCGTGCCGAAGGAATTCGTGCTGAAGCACATCGAGCTGCTGGCCCAGCACAAGATGAACGTCTTCCACTGGCACCTGACGGACGACCAGGGCTGGCGCATCGAGATCAAGCGCTACCCGCGCCTGACGCAGGTGGGTGCGTGGCGGCGCGACAGCATGACGTCGTATTCGCCGCCGCGCTACGAGGGCAAGCCGCACGGCGGCTTTTATACGCAGGACGACATCCGCGAAGTGGTCGCCTTCGCGGCCGCGCGCCACGTGACGATCGTGCCGGAAATCGAGATGCCGGGCCATGCGCAGGCCGCCGTCGCCGCGTACCCGGAGCTGGGCAACCGGCCGGACCGTCAACTCCAGGTCGGCACCGACTGGGGCGTGATCCCGCACGTGTTCAACGTGGAAGACGGCACCGTCGCTTTTCTGCAAAATGTTCTGGACGAGGTGATGGACCTGTTCCCGGGCCGGACCATCCACGTGGGCGGCGACGAGTGCCCGAAGACGGAATGGGCGCAGTCGCCGGCCGCGCTGGCGCGCATGAAGCAGCTGGGTCTCGTGCCCGCGACGGCCACCCTGCAGGACATCCAGGACTACCGCGACGCGCAGGGCAAGCCGGCGGAACATCCGGCGCTGCACGGCCTGCAGAGCTGGTTCATCGGCCGCATGGATGCGTACCTGACGCGGCACGGCCGGCGCCTGATCGGCTGGGACGAGATCCTGGAAGGCGGCCTCGCGCCGGGCGCCGCCGTGATGAGCTGGCGCGGCGAGACGGGCGGCATCAAGGCCGCCGGCGCCGGGCACGACGTCGTCATGACGCCGGAGCGCGAGACCTATTTCGACTTCTGGCAGGCCGACCCGAAGAGCCCGGGCTTCCGCGAACCGATGGGCGTGCGCGACGTGACGTCGCTCGCGCGCGTGTACGCGTACGACCCGCTGCCGGCCGCGCTGCCCGGGAGTCTCGCGCGGCACGTGCTGGGCAGCCAGGCGCAATTGTGGACGGAATACATGGCGACGCCGCGCGACGTCGAATACATGGCCTGGCCGCGCCTGGCGGCGCTGGCCGAAGGCCTGTGGACGCCGAAGGCGCTGAAGGATTACGCCGGGTTCGAGGCGCGGATGCCGGCGGCGCTCGGCCGCCTGCAGGTGCAGGACGTGAACTACCGCCCGCTGGAAGGGCCCCGCGGGCCGCAGTGATCACTGCGCCTGCATGTTCATCGCGGATCCTTGTTTGCGGAGGTGGGGAGGGGGAGCGGGTGCGCGGGCGCCGTCAGGAAATCGTAGGTGGCCGGGTTGCATTCGAAGCGCGGCAGCCGGAAGATTTCTTCATGGGCGAGCGTCTTCGTCGCATCCGCATGGCCGGCCTGCCAGTGTTCCTTCATCGTGCGGCGCGAGAATTCGAAATCCTTGTACTGGCCTTCGTACGTCGGCGACCGGTAGACCAGTTCGACGATGTTGTACAGCGCGGGATCGGACGCTTCCGCCAGCATCTGCGCCTGCGGCGTGGCGGCCAGTTCCGGCGGCATCATGGCCAGCAGTTCGTTAAATGCCGTGCGCAGCTTTTCCGTGCGGCGGAAAGCGTCGGTGGCGCTGCGCGTGCGGCTCGAATACTGGATTTCCTTCATGCGCGTCGCGACGGCGGCGAGATCGGTCGGCACCTCGCCGCGCGCGCTCCACAGGTCGACCTGGAACACGAGCGTGTGCAGGCGCGAGCGCGCTGACAGCACCCAGTCGAGCGGCGTGTTCGACACCATCCCGCCATCCCAATAGCGTTCGCCGTCGATCTCCACCGCGTCGAAACCGGGCGGCAGCGCGCCGCTGGCCATCACGTGCTCGGGACCGATGCGGTCTTTCGCATTGTCGAAGTAGGCGAAGTTGCCGGTCCTGACGTTGACGGCGCCGATCGACAGCCGCATCTCGCGCGCGTTGATGCGGTCGAAGTCGACGAGGCGCTCCAACGTCGCGCGCAGCGGCGCCGTGTCGTAGAAACTCGTCGCGCCGACCCCTGGCCACGACAGCCAGGGCGGCGGCACGCGCGGCTCGAAGAAGCCGGGCACGCCCTGCACGAGGACTCTTCCCGCCGCGACCTGGTTGACCCACGCGTGCAGCGTGTCGACGAGCGGCACGCCGGTCCACTGGTCGCCCACGATGCCGTCGCTGGCCGTGCTCACCAATTCCCAGAATTCGCGCAGGCGTTCGACCCGCCGTTCGCGCGGATTGCCGGCGATGATCGCGCTGTTGATGGCGCCGATCGAAATGCCGGACACCCACGTGGGCTCGACGCCCGCTTCCAGCAGTTTTTCGTACACGCCCGCCTGGTACGCGCCGAGCGCGCCGCCGCCCTGCAGCACGAGCGCGATGCTGTCGAATTCGGTGGCGCAGGGTTTCGGTGCTTCGGCGGGTGCCCGCGTGCCTTCGTGCAGCACGCTTTCATCCCGTGTGTTCACGTGCCGGCTCCGTCGCGGAGCGATGGGGTTGGGCGCATCCATTCCTCGCTGTGTCAATACGAATCGCGAGCGACTTTGCGTTTGATCAACGTGTCGCGTCGGCCGATATTCTGGCAAATTGCAGTCGAGGCCGCCGTACGATTGGATGATGGGCGCCATGCCGACGCGGCGCTGGTATAGTCGCCGGCATGAGCGAACCCTGTACCTGGCACCCGCAACCGGACGAACACGGCCGCAAGGTCCGCCTGCACGCGCCGTCGTGCGAAGCGAACCTCGATGCGCTGGCCGACCCGCGGGCCGCGGTGACGTTCGTGCCGGGCAGCGTCTGCGCCGGCATCCTGGACGGCGTGCCGCTCGTCCCGTGTACGCGCGACACCGTCGTGGCCGCGTGTCTCGGGGCCGCAGCGATCGCCGAACCGCCATTCATCCTGCCGGCGGGTAAGCAGGCCGCGGCCGGTGCCGTCGTGCGCGAAGCCGACGGCCGCATCTGGCTCGTGGCGCCGTCGAACGGCTTCGGCGGCTATGCGGTGACGTTTCCGAAAGGACGCGTCGAACCGGGCCTGCCGCTGCAGGCGACAGCCATCCGCGAGGTATGGGAGGAAGCGGGACTGCTCGTGGAACCGGTGGCCTGGCTAGGCGATTTTCCACGCACGCAGACGTTCACGCGCTTCTATGTCGCGCGCCGCACCGGCGGCCATCCCGCGCAGATGGGATGGGAGTCGCAGGCCGTCCACCTCGTGACTCCGGGGCAGGCACGTGGCCTGTTGCACCGGGATACCGATCGCGCGGTACTCGAGGCCTTCAGCGCATTTGAGGCACATCAAGCCTGACGGCAGCAGGGCGAGACAGGGGCAGCTTTCCAATCTGTAATGTTCGACGAGCCTGTTTTTAATTTTCGCTTCAGGTTCGCGGCGTACCGTTTTCATTGCATATCGGAAGCATTTCTTGCCCGCTTCTTTGCCCCCTTCGTCGTCCCTTTTTTAGGCTGTCGCCCCGTGAAACTCGCCGCTTATCAAGAGCTCACCCCGCAGGAATTCACCCCACTGCAGCTTGGTGGCCTGGAGATCGTCCCGGACGATCCCGTGCAGTATCGCCAGGTCGTCGACAAGCTCGACGCGCTCGGCTTGCGGCCCTATCTCGCACCTGCCGACCCCGGCCGCGGATTCGCGTTGTCGGCCGAGGCCGCGCATGCGCTCGTGGACGATGGCGACACGCTGAACCTGTGCCGCGATCTCGGCCTCGATACGGCTGCGAACATGGTCCACCTCGAACGCGAGATCGTGCTGGCGCTGCTGGCCGCGCCGCGCCGGCTCCGCTTCGCGAGTGCCGCCGAATTCCTGGCGGCGGTCGCGATCCGGCGCAACATCGTCGTGGCCGCGCGCGCCACCCAGCTCGCGTTCGGCACGGCCGAAGCGGACCGCCCGGCGAGCCACTGGACGTACGACGAGGACCGCGGCTTCACGGTCCTGCCCGGACAGCCGCTGATCGAGGCCCTGACGCTCGCGACGCAGCCCGACGCGGGCATGGGCCGCATGTACGCGTTCTCCTGCTACCGCGCGACGGAATACGTGATCCTGCTCGGGATCGCGCGCGAACTCGAACGGACCAACCCGCCGCTGCTCGCCGCCTTGCAGCGGCAGTGGGAAACGTCCGCGATCCAGTCCGGCGCCTTCCACGACGTCTTCCTCGTCGAATACGGTTCATTCGACGCGCCGCTGCCGCCGCGCTGGTACGTGCCGGGCGACCGCGTGTGGTTCCGCAATCCGGATGCGTTGTCGTCGGACGCGTCCGGCTACGAAGGCTCGTGGGTGATCTATCTCGGTAACGGCTTGTTCAGCAATTTCTGGCAACGCGACCGGCCCTATAGCCTCGTCGCGAAATGCCTCGAGATCTACCACTGGCGTCACGGCACGTATGTCGACTCGGCCGGCGACTTGCGGATGAACGAGGCGACCGTCGCGGAGAGGGTGGCGGAAACGGCCGCCAACCCGGCGGCGCTGGCGGCGGTCGTCGCGCGCATGTCGCGCCTGCGTGACACGCGCGGCGTGTATGCCGACGGCGGCTGCATCGACGTCTCGCGCGAATTCGCGCGGCCCGTCTGCCCGGGCACGGCGGACATCGTGCTGCCGGGCTGACGTTCCGGCCCCGCGGTCACGGCTGCAGCACGTAGAGGCCGGGCGCATCGCGCACGTTGCGGCCTTGCGGAGGCGGCGCCACCCACGGACCGGCCAACCGGGTCAGCCAATGCTCCCATGCCGGCCACCAGCTGCCTTCCCGTACGCGTGTCTCGGCCTGCCAACTGTCGGGATCGGTGTACGGTGCGTCGTGCTCGTGCGTGCTCATCTGGTAGCTGCGATTGGGTGTGCCCGGCGGCGACACGACACCCGCGTTGTGGCCGCCCGACGTCAGCAGGAATGTGACCGACGTATCGCTCAGCGGGATGATCTTGTAGACGGAACGCCATGGCGCCACGTGGTCCGTCATCGTGCCGACCGCGAGGATGGGGATGTGGATGTCCGTCAGCGCCACGGGCCGTCCGTTCACGAGGTAGCGTGAGCTGGCGAGACTGTTCTGCAGGAACAGGTTGCGCAGGTACTGGGAATGCATGCGGCAGGGCATGCGTGTCGCGTCCGCGTTCCATGAGGCCAGGTCATTGTCCTTGTCGGGGATGTCGAGCAGGTAGTGGCGCAGGCGGCGCGACCAGATCAGGTCGTTCGAGCGCAGCAGCTGGAAGGCACCCGCCATCTGGCGCGTGTCCAGGTAGCCCTGCTGCCACATCACGGCTTCCAGGAAGCTGACTTGGCTCTCGTCGATGAACAGCGACAGCTCGCCGGGCTCCGTGAAGTCGACCTGTGCGGCCAGCAAGGTCATGCTGGCGAGGCGTTCGTCGCCGTCGCGCGCCATCGCCGCCGCCGCAATCGCCAGCAAGGTGCCGCCCAGGCAATAACCGCAGGCATTGACCTGCGAAGCGCCCGTCTCGCGCACGACCATGTCCAGCGATTCCATGATGCCGTGGCGGCGGTAATCGTCCAGCGACAGGTCGCGGTCGTCGGCCTGCGGGTTCTTCCAGGAGATCATGAACACGGTATGCCCGTGCTCGACGAGGTAGCGCACGAGCGAGTTGTGCGGGGAGAGATCGAGGATGTAGTACTTCATGATCCACGCCGGCACGATCAGCAGCGGCACCGCGTGCACCTGCGGCGTGACGGGATCGTAGCGCAGCAGCTCGACGAGGTGGTTTTCCATGACGACCTTGCCGGGGGTGATGGCGACGTCGCGGCCGGGCCGGAAGCTGACGGGCGCCGACGTGCCGGCCAGGGCGCGGCGCATGTCGGTGCCGGCGCGGGCCATGCCGTGCACGAGGTTCTGCCCGCCGCTGGCGAGCGTGACCTGCTGCGCGACCGGATTGGTGGCGATGAAGTTCGACGGCGCGACACCGTCGAGCAACTGGCGCGCGACGAACGTGACCACGTCGCCATGGTGCGACGACACGCCCCGCACGTCGGTCGTGGCCCGGTGCCACCATTGCTGTGTGAGCAGGAAGCCCTGGCTCAACTGGTTCCACGGCCATACGTGCCAGAGCGGATCGTTGAAACGCTTGTCCTGGGCCAGCGGCTGCACGGGCTCGGCCGGGGTGCCGAACATGGCGCTGGCGCTGTACTGCAGCCAGCGCTGCAGGTTGCTGACGGCCTGCACGCCCAGCTCCATCTGCTTGGCGGGCGAGAGGAACAGGTGGGTGGCCCAGTCGTGCCACGCGCCGGCCAGCGCCCCCGGCGACACGTAGCCCGTCAGGCGGCCCAGCGCCGCGTTCAGCGCGAGGTCGACGTGCGCGTGCTCGACGCTGGCCTCGGGATAGCGCGGCCGCGTGCCGCCCTGCCACGTGCTGGCCTCGCGCCGCTGTTCGCTCGGCGGAATGTCGGACAGGATATTCATGATGCCTCCGAAGCAGGGCAGGAAGCACGTTTGACCAGAATCCGGCAAGTAAGTGCCGTACGCGGGCGATGCGTTCGCTTGATATGGCACAGATACCCACCGTGGATACCCATCTATCATGGTTTTCGGCGAGGTAGCAAAGCGGTTATGCGACGGCTTGCAAAGCCGTTCAGACGTGTTCGACTCACGTCCTCGCCTCACAATATCCCGCTACACCGTGTCTCGAGGACAGGTCCGACGGAAGCCTTGCGATTCAGCGGCGGCGCCGCCACCAGGCCAACAGGCCGACGGCGGGCAAGACCACCGTGAGGTGGAGCAGCGTCGCAGCAATGTGAATCAATCCTGCAGTCGAGCTCGTACGCTGAATGTGTGCCACCCCGAACGCGCAGGCGTCGATGGCCAGCACGATGCAGGCGCCTGCGAGCACGACCGGTTCTCCTTTGAACACCCGGCCCAGCCCGTATAGTCCCGCATACGGCAATAGCACCAGTACCAGGATGCGCAGGCTGGATGCCGACAGCACCTGATCGGCCATCATGGCAATGGCCCCGGCATGCAGGACCACCCCTGCCGCGAGGACTGCAAGCAGGGGCCGGTGTCCCGGCCGGGTCAGGCCGTTCGCCATTGCGCCGCCTGCGGCTGCCGGTCGGCGCTCCCCTGCGCCGCGGCGACGGCATTCACGAGCTGCTCGATCTGTCCCGCCCCCGTGGCCAGCGTCGACGCGATGGCTCCCTCGGGTGAGACGACGACGGCGCTCGGCGTTGCGGACGCCTGGTAGAGCGCGGCGGCGTCCCGTCCGTTCTGGACATAGGTCAGGCCCGCCAGCGGATTGTCGTTCGTCGGGGTGCCCGGCGGCGCCGATGTCGTGATGACCAGGAACGCAAGCCGGTCCGCGTGCCGGCGGCGCCATTCGGCGAGCCGGGGCATCAATTCCTTGCACGGACCGCAGGCCGCGTCGGAGAAGACCAGTACCGTAGGCCGGTCCAGGGCGCGCACTCTCGACAGGGCATGCGTCGTCCCGTCGGCCATGCGGCTGGCCTGGAAGTCCGGCGCCAGGGTGCCGATCGCAAGCCCGCGCTGTCCCTGCGCCGCCGGCGCCGGGGCCACCTCGTCGATCCCTGCCGCCCTCAGCTGCAGCTCGACGTTGTCGATCCTGAGCAGCAGCCTTCCTTGCTGTCCCAGCAAATGCGCGATCGTCCAGCCCTGCAGGAACAGCACGGCGACAATCACCGCCCCGGCCGCGCTCACACGCAAGCCGTCGCCGGTGCCCGCCGCGCCTGCGCGCCACGCCAGCAGCGAGGCCAGCAGGATCAATGCGCCATTGCGCAGCAGGGTCATGGCGCTGATCGGTTTGTCCGACAACTGGCCAAAGCAATTGCAGCTCGGGCGCTTGCCGGTCAGCAGCGTATAGCCGATGACGGTGGTATAGGAGCACAGCAGGCCCGACGCCACGGCGGCTGCGGTCGACACCAGCCCCGGCACCAGCATGCCGGCCCCGACCGCCAGCTCGACGAGGGGCAGGGTGACGGCCAGTGGGCGGACGGCCGCCGCCGGCACGCCGAACCCGGCCAGCATCGCGTGGTAGGCGCTGCCGTGCGTGAACGCTTTGGTGCCGGCGAGCAGGAACACCGCCGCCAGTGCGAGCCGGGTCAGGTCGAGAACCATCGCTTCGTTCATGTTCATCTCCGTGGTCGATGTTTCGATTCGCTGCGGCGCCTCAGCCCGCCAGCGTCCTGCCCGACCTGGCCAGGGCACGCGGTGCGGCCCCGCCGGCCGGCGTCACGTCCGAACACAGCGGCCCGCAAACGGGCCCGTCCCCGCAGCAGCTCGTGGCGGCGCATCCGTAGCCCGGCGGGCAGTCGGCGTTGGACGAGCAGGACTGCAATCCGGCGCATGGCGTGCTGCCATGGAGGCAGACGCCGTCGCCTTGCGGTGTCGTGAAGCACACGCAGTCGCCGCCGCCGGCGCAGGGAGGCAGGGCGCCACAGACACCGCCGGCGCAGGTGCGGCAAGTCTGCGTATCGCAGCAGTCGCAAGCCAGTTGCTGGGCTTCGTCGTAGAGGGAACCGCCATAGGTGTTCACCCCGTCGTAATACACGCGTGCCGTGCTGATACAGCCCGACCGCTTGAATTGCTGCACGTATCCGGTTCCGGGAAACGCCTCGTTGCAGGCCCGATTCAAATCGTTCAAGAATGCCGTGTCGCAGCCGGATTTGACCCTGTTGCATTCGTCGTAGCAGCAATCGTGGATCTTGCAAGCAGGTTTGAAGTCGACGCCGAAGTATTGTTGCGGAACGACGTATCGCGAATACTTGCCTCCGCAGCCGTTGTCCGTGCATTGATGGCTCTTGTTCGCCACCCGGTTCGGACATGTCTTCAGGTCGGCAATCGGATGCTTCGGCACGATCCCCGACGGTGTGCAACACTCCAGGTCTGAGTCGTACACCCGTCCGTTGCACAGGCAGTTGCCGGCGGCCCAGCTGCTCCTGATCCCCAGCCCGGACAGGACCATGCCGCCGATGCCGGCCGCCATGGCGCGCAATGCCGAGCGGCGCGAGCCGGCGGACGCCATCGATCGCGCGATGTCGTCGAAGCGTGCGGGGGTGCTCTTCACAGTGGATATCGTTCTCATGTCGTGTCTCCGTCGAACGTGATGGTGAGGTGGCGGCAGGATCACGGCCGCATCGGCGACAGCACCGCGTCCATGCTCACCGGCCCGGCCATGTGCGCGCTCGCGTCCCAGGAGACCAGGTTGTACGCGGTGGCTTCCGAGCGGCTCGTCGCACTTTGGATACCGAAGCCGGACAGCGATGCGCCGGGTTGTACCCGGGGGCCGTTTTCGTCGCCGACGTACCAGGCCACGTAATGGATCGAATCAGTCTCCGCAATCCAGCCGGGCGGCGAGCTGATCAGCCCAAGCGGTGCCACGACATCGAGATGGAAACCCGCAATGTCGAACCTGGAGCCGGCCGGCTCGTCGTTGTAGATCGTGTATTCCCACGTGCCTGCACCCAGCGCCACGCGCACTCGCGCGCGCAACAGGCGCACGGGTTCGGGGCCGGCGGCCGGTATCGTGATGTACCTGCTGATGGTGAAGCCCTGCGGCGCGATGCGGCCGATGGTTCCCCGCACCGTCAGCAGGACGCGCGTGCCGGGAACCAGCGACCGGGCGTCGAAGCGGGCGTCGATGCTCCCGCGCCCTTCGAAGGCGATGTCGCCGATCGAGGCCGGAAAGCTTTGCGGGCTCTTGCGGCCGGCACTGCCCAGGGTCAGGCTCGTGATATACACGCGTTCGGCGGTTTGCAATCCGAGGTTGGAAACAGGCATCGCAATGATCAGATCGCCGCCGGCGTTCCGGACGTTCGGTGCGAAACTGACGAGTTGCGGCTTGGTGATGGTGGCCATGATCAGTCTCCTTCGCAGGCAAGGGGGGCGGGCGGCTGGCGGTGCAGCGCCGCCAACAACGCGAGGCAGGCCAGCACCAGGTACAAGGTTCCGGGTTCCGGTACCGCAGTCCCGGCGCCGCTCACGACGATGCGCATGGAGACTGGATCGGCAAGGTTCCCGTGCACGTCCTGCAGCAGAACGTCGAGCGAATACATGCCGGGGATGGCGTCCGGAAGCACGCTGATCGAGAACAGGTCGAGTCCGTCGCGGAAGGTAAAGGCCGGTATCGTCACCGCCGTCGTGCCGAGAAGCTGGGTCGGTTCGATTGCGGTGGGATCGTAGGCCGCGAAATTCAGGATGAAATCCATCCCGGACAGGGGGGTATTGCTGCGGTTGGTGATCGTTCCCGTGACCGTTGCCGACCTGCCGGGGGCGAGGTTCACGGCAGAGGCATCGAGATCGAGCGTGAGGATGGGTACCGCGGCCGCCGGCGCTTGGACGAACACGAGCGCCAGGGCGAGAAGGGATCCGTCGATGAACTTGCGCAATAGCGTGTGCATGGTACGTGGCTCCGTGGCTGAGGACGGAGCGTACCTATGCATGGAACGTGCCCGATCCACCCTGGCCCCAATGTACTGGAGCGGAGACAGGCGCGCACGCAGGACGGTCGCTGCGACGTCTGTCAGTTCCGCCGACAAGTACGGCCCGGCGCGCAGGAAAACGGTGTCGACGTTCGGAATCGATGGGGCTGGTGTTGACTTCGATCCAATCCGTTTTTGTCGTTGCACACGACACCCTCAAGTTGGTTAGCCGGAGAGAAATTCATGCCGCGGGAAGCGTAAAACCGGCGCTCGTCCCGACGCTGTCGCTGTAAATATTCCCGACGCAGACGATGAACGGGGCGGCTGACGGCGCGGAATCGGGGCGGAAAGCGCCGCACGGGGGCGTGCATTTGCTTGATACGGCACAGATACCCGTTATGGATACCCACGTATCATGATTTTCGGCGAGGTAGCAAAGCGGTTATGCGACGGCTTGCAAAGCCGTTCAGACGTGTTCGACTCACGTCCTCGCCTCACGAATTCTCTCTACGCCACCTCTTTGACGGTAGATTCAAAACGCAATATGGCGAGGAGCTCGAGCGCCTCCTCGCACAAGGTATCGTTCCCGCCACATTGATCGAGCACGGGCCGCCCAAGCAATCCGCCTGGACCATCGGTGCGTTGCATCGTCGAATACCTGCGCACAACCCCGTTTCGGTGTCCGACGTGAAGCTGCTCGACACCATTCGGCCATAGGGTGTAGCGGCGGTTAGTGGTGTCAAGGCCGCGTCGTCGTACGAACACCGCGAAGCCTTAAGCCGCGCCAATTTTTGTTTCTCCTGTGCACTATCTTGGCGTAGAATGTTGCCTGTGCACAAGCATGGCTTTAGGATAGAAATGAGTGACGCCGATGCAGTTAGCGACCTGGAGCAACTACGCCAGAGTAAGAAAAACGTTTGCTGGAGCAAGAGGTAGTGCGACTGGAAGGGAAGCAGAACATCGCAAGAATTGGGGCATTACAAAGCAATCCCTGGAGGCGATCGCGATCCGCTGACTGCAGGCTTAACCGACCGGGAAACGACAATGAAATTTCGTATTTGCTCGCATTGCAAAAAGCGCACGCCACATCATGATCAGGCTGGTGCTCTGCGCTGTTCGCAATGCGTCCAAACGCCTCGACAACCAACCCCGAATCTCGGTGGCGACAGGGCAACCGGGCTGCGCGCAGCGCTAAAGCTTTGGGTGACGTATCCGCATCCGGCCAACTGTTTTTTCGTCTACGCGTTGCAGGCTTGCTTGAAAATTTGCCTGTTTTTCTGGCTCCTGTTCGGCGTGTTCGAACGCGGGTTTTTTACTTCGGCGTTGATGCTGATCGTCGGTGTATTTGCGATTAATTGTTTTGGGCCAAGGGGCCGGGAGAAGACGGTTGCCGTGGCGTTCGGAAAGCAATTCTGGACAACGTTGGTTCCACGTTAATTCTCTCTACCTAGGACACGGCCGCAATGGCAGTCTCCCACGATTGCTGCGGGCGTACCCGGGGCGCGGCATCGGATTGACGGCGCACCAGTTCGAATTCGATGCGCACGTGTTCGGGCGTGCGCTCCACGCCCCGGCGCATCTTGTGCACGTTGCGTACCAGCTGCCGGACGGCGGCACGTGCCATCTGGTCGCTGGGCTGGCGGATCGTGGTCAGTGCCGGCCAGATCGTCGTGGCCAGCATGCCGTCGCCGAAGCCCGTGACGGTGAGGTCGCCCGGGATGTCGAGCCCGCGACGCTGCGCCGCGGCGATGGCCGCCGCCGCGAGGTCGTCGTTGGTGGCGAAGATCGCCGTCGGCCGATCGGCCAGGCCCAGCAGACAGTCCGCCGCATCCAGGCCGCAGCGATACGATGACGTTCCGGTCATCAGCAGGGCGTCGTCGCGGGCGATGCCCATCGCCTCCAGTGCGAAACGGTGGCCGGCCACCCGCCGGGCGACCGTGACGTCGTCGAGCGAACCCGCCATGACACCGATGCGCCGGTGGCCGAGCGTCAACAGGTGGCGCGTCATCTGGTACGCGGCCCGGTCGTCGTCGATGCCGACCGTGCCGACGCGCCGGTCGGACGGGCCGCAATCGACCGCAACGGCCGGGATATCGGCCGCGGCCACGGTGGCGAGCGCATGCCCGGTGTCCGCCAGCGGCGTCAGGATGATGCCGTCCACGCCGGCTGCGATCAGGGATGCGAGCCGGCCGGTTTCCTCGGCGGCGGACGCGCACCGTTCGACCAGCACGTGCGCGCTTTCCACGTTGGCCTGGTTCGACAGCCCGATCAGGAATCGGCCCGGATCGCCGACGAAGCGGCTGCCGTAGAGGAGTCCGATACGGATCGGCTTGCGGCCCGCCAGCGTGCGCGCTTCGCAGTTGGGCGCGTAGCGCAAGGACGCCATGGCGTCGTCGACCCTGGACCGGGTGCGCGCGTCGACGCGGCCATTCCCGTTCATGACACGCGACACCGTGATCGGCGACACGCCCGCGAGTGCCGCGACATCGCTCATCGTCGGCCGGGCAGGGCGCCCGGTAGCTGGACGTTTCACCTGTCCCTCACTGTTGACCGGTCAAGGCGCGGTAGCGGAAATCGCGCAGGCGCACGGTCCCCTGGCCCGCCGCGTACACGCCCACTTTCAGGCTCAGGAAGCCGCCGAACACGTTGTGGTGGATGCCCGACACTTCCATGCGCGTGCCGTGCAGGGTCCACGTCCTGCCGCCGTCGAACGAGTAGCGGAAGGTCACCACGTTCGCGTCGTTCGTCAGGCGCACGCGCACGCTGGACACGGCCTGCTTGCGCCGCGCCCACGTCTGCTCCTCGGCGTACTGGTACGTCTTGACGGTGTCCGGCGTAAATCCCACGCCGACGTATGCCTTCGGGTTGTAGTACAGCAGCAGGCCGCCTTCGGCCGGGCCGGCGAGATCGAGCGTGATCTCGACCTCGTACGACCGGTCGCCGACGCCGCACGTGAGCGGCGTGCTGTCGGCCGGCGTCGCGCCTTTGCACCGGATTTCCAGGCCGCCGTTCGCGAAGCGCACGCGCGTCATCTCGTCCGGCGCCGGGTCGTGGAAGGACCACTGGACACCGAAGCGGTCCTTCGTAAAATCGTCGGACAGTGCAAAACCGTTCGGGCCGGCCTTGCCGCCGCGCGGCTTGGCCAACGGTTTCGACAGGTCGCCGCCCCTGGCGCGGAACCAGCCGTCGGCCGTCCATTCCATCGGCTCGAGCAGCGTCTGGCGGCCCAGCGTGCGGTAGCCGTTTTCGTAGCCGTGATAGATCATCCACCAGTCGCCGGCCGGTCCCTCGACGAGCGACGCGTGGCCGCGCGACCACCACGGTTCGGCCGTGCCGGTCGTGCGCACGAGCGGATTGTGCGGGCAGTGTTCCCACGGACCGTGGATGGACTTCGACCGGGCCGCGATCACCATGTGTCCCGTCACCGGTCCGGCCGTGCCGCCCACGGCCGTGATCAGGTAGAAGTAGTCGCCGTGGCGCAGCAGCTTCGGGCCTTCCGGCGCGAAGTTCTCGGTGACCCAGTCTTCCGGATAGCGCCACGGCTGGTACGCCGGTTCGACGGTGCCGTCGGTCGCGAGGCCGTCGTCCGTGAGGCGGATGCGGCGGATGCCGTTGACGAACAGGTAGCGCTTGCCGTCCTCGCCCACGATGTGGCCGGGGTCGATGCAGCCTTCGATCTTGAGGTCGACCGGATCGCTCCACGGCCCTTCGATGCGGTCGGCCCAGATCGCGTAGATCGACCAGGGCTTGCCGTCCGGCGCGGCCGGGATGTAGATGAAGTAGCGGCCATTGTGCTTGCACAGGTCGAGCGCCCAGATCGTGCCGAGCGGCTTCTTCAACGCGGGGCCGACCGGCGCCCAGTTCACGAGGTCCGTCGAATGCCAGATCACGATGCCCGGGTACGAGAAGAAGGACGAGAAGGTCATGTAATAGTCCTTGCCGTCCTTGAGGATGGTCGGATCCGGGTGGTCGCCCGCGATGATCGGGTTGACGTACGTGCCGTCGCCGCGGTCGGCCTTGCGCTGGCCTTCGATGCCGCGGCCCCAGCGCGGCGTGGCGGGGTTGGCCCCCGCGGAAAACGGCAGGCCGGCGGCGCCGGCCGCCAGCAATTTGAATGCGTTACGGCGTGATGAGGAAGTCATGGTCTTGCGGTTGTCGTTGATACGGTGGTCGTTCGTCAGCGGTTGCGGTTCAGTTCGAGCAGGTAGACGTCGTTGTCGCGCAGCGGCAGCGACACGTGCAGCCGGCCATCCGCGCCGACGCGCACCTGCTTTTGCTGCGACGGCTTGCCGGTGGCGGCCGCCTTCAGGTCCTTGACCTGCCGGACCGTGAGCTGTCTGGGCGACCCCATGCCGATGTAGGCCGTGAACGCGTCGTTCTGCCGGTAGCCGACCTGCGACGTGGCGAGGGTATAGCGGCCCGGCTGCAAGCCCTTCAGGTCGACGTCGACCTGGCCCTTGCCCTTGGCCGGCAGGTCGCGGATGAAGTACTGCTGGTTGTTCGTCTTCGGCGGCAGCGTGTACGTGTAATCCCACAGCAGGACCTGGACATTCCCCTTGCCGTCCGTCGCCGCGATGGATTGCTTGTCCGTATTCTTCAGTTCATTCGGGGCGAGCCGGTTCAGGAATTGATAGGCGAAGTACGCCGGTTTCTTGATGCCCTGGGTGTTCATCAGCCCGAAGCCGCCGTGGAAGGCTTCGAACCGCGGGCCCGGTTCTTCGAAAACGTCGGTGAATACCCAATACGACATCGATTGCGCGTTATTGCCGACCTGTTTCAGTTTCTGGAGAATATAGGCGGCCTGGTGATAACTGTCGTGGGTTGGATCGGCCGGGGTATAGGACGAACTCCATTCCGTGTAATGCAATTCGAGATTCGGCATTGCCGAGGCTGCGATTTCCTTTTTATTCCTTTCGACGTCGTTGCTGATCGCGCCGCTGTCCGGGCTGAGTACCGTGCCGGTAACGCCATATTCGTCCAGATAACCCTGGTTGACGCCATACGTATGGGTGCTGACGAAATCGAGCGGCACATTATTACGGTGGCAATACTCGATCATTTCCGGAATCCAGGCCGCCCCCGCCGTCGCCGGTCCGCCGACCCTGTATTTCGGATTCACGCCCTTGATGGCTTGCGCCGCGGCGGTATACAGCTTGAAATAGTCCTGCCGGGTGCCGGCCCAGAATCCGTCGAGATTCGGTTCGTTCCAGACTTCGAAATACCAGGTCGAAACTTCATCGGCACCGTAGCGTTCGGTCCAGTGGTCGGTCAGCGCCTTGACGAGTTTTCCCCATTTTTCATAGCTGCGCGGCGGCGTGACGTTGCCGCGCCACCAGAAAATCGTTTTTTCGCCGCTGGCCATTGCCGCCGGCATGAATCCCAATTCGACGAACGGTTTGATGCCGATACTCAGCAGGTAATCGTACAGCGCATCGATGTATTGAAAATTATAGAGTTCATTGCCTTGCGCATCGACGCGATAGACACCCATGTCGTCGCTGAGCAGGCCGTGCATGCGGATATACCGGAAGCCGGCATCGCGTCGGATTTCGGCCAATTGTTGCTGCCAGTCGGCACGCAGGCCTTCGTTGGCGCGTCCGGCGCCGACGGCCATGTTGAACGTCTTGTTCAATGGGCCTTGCACCCGATTGACGTCGACGTCGATACGGCGTTGCTGTGCCTGGCTGTGGATCGTGAAAAGGGAAAGTGCGCAGAACAGCGCCGTTGCGATGGATTTCGATGTCATGTGCCCGACCGTGGTTGTCTCGGGCAACATGCTAGGTCGGCCGGGCGTCCGACATTAACGCCGTCTCGGGAAAACCTTCAACAACGGCGAAAGTTGAAGGTTTTCCGTCAAAAGTGTTAGAAGCTAGGCGCGCGCCACCACGCGGAACGCCTTGGGCGTGGAGCCGTACTCTTCCTTGAACAGCTTGTTGAAATACGAAACATTGCTGTACCCGACCGAGTAGGCGATTTCCGCCACGGTGGCCGAGTCCTTTTCGGCCAGCAGCCGTGCGGCCTCGGTCAGCCGCAATTTGTTCAGGTAAGCGCTGAACGTGAAGCCGAATTCATTCTTCAATACGTCGTTGATCTTGCCGCGCGTCACGCCGACTTCCCTGGCCACCGTTTCCACGTCAATATCCGGATTCGTATAATGCATTGCCATATGCCGCAGGATGGCCGCCTTTTCCTTGTCGCGATGCGGCTCCATCGATAATTGCTGGTAGGCGATCAGGGGCATATCCCTCTGCATCCGGGAATTGAGATCCGCCACGAGAGCCCGCGTATGGGCGCGGAAAAACCAGACGCCGAATATGGTCCAGCCGATGGCGAGGACCAGGGCGGCACCGATCGGATAACGGTAATCGCGGCCATTCAGCTGGAGTTCACGAATATCTACTTCGGAATGTGTGTTCACCGGGCTTTGCGGCGTGCTGCCGAATGCGAATTTCGGCACCTGGTCGAGCCGGTAATGATGGCTCGACAAATCCATTTTAAACATGTCGAACCACCATTGCTGCGTTTCCATGCGCGTCAGGTCAATGACGACCCGGGACGGTTTTTCACTGCATTTGAAGAATGCCGACATGATCCGATAACTCAGCATGTCGTCGCGCCGGGAAATCGTCGGGTCGAATGTCGGGATCGTCAGCGTGAGGGTATTGGCCGGTATGCATTTCACGATGAATGACGTCGTCGCATATTTCGTCAAGTCGTGCCATACCTGCCGGCCGTGACCATCGTCGAACATCATGTCGACCGCGGCATGCGGATGTTGCGCAAGGGGCGAAACCGTGAATGCGAGGCGCAGCGTCGGACTGGTTTCGCGAATCTCGAGGACGGATTTGCCGTTTTCGGCAGCATCGGTATCGGGCCGGGCATGCCAGGACATATTGCGATCGCTCGAGTCCTGCAGGGATGTCGCTACATGGCTGCGATCGATGCAGAAAAAAACCAGGAAGGCACTTGCGGCCAGCATGCACAGGAAAACGATCAGGGTGCGGTTGTAAAACTCGTGCATGTCGGTGCGAATATGATGCTCGGGATGGGGATCATGATAAGCCATGTGAACCGCTGCCCGGGAGTCGAACCTTCCCGACGTCCGCGGGCACTTGAAATTGTTGACCCCGGCGCAAAAAGCCGATAGCATTCCCTGAAATGACAACGTTGGACAATTTGCGATGAACGGCATCGCGCCGGCCACGTTGACCAACTAAAAGGCCTGAAGGCCCGAAGGAGACAAGGTGTCGACCATTCACGATGTCGCCGAAAAAGCCGGCGTATCGATCAAGACCGTGTCGCGCGTGCTGAACGATGCGAGCAGCGTGTCGGAAAAGACGCGCAAGCGGATCGAGCACGCCATGCAGGCGCTCGATTTCGCGCCGTCCGCCGCCGCGCGCATGCTGCGCGGGCGCCCGACCGATCTCGTGGCCGTCATCGCGGACCAGCTCACCACGACGCCCGATTCGTCCGAGATCATCAAGGGCATCCAGTCCGTCTGCGAAGACCAGGGCAAGATGCTCATCATCGGCGAGACGGGCGGACAGGCGCACGTCGCCAGCCGCCTGGTGGCCGACATGCGCACCCGCCGCGTCGAGGCGATCATCTTCGCCACGACGTTCCATCGTCCCGTGACCGTCACCGACACGCTGGGCCAGACGCCGGCCGTGCTCGCGAACTGCTTCGAAGCGGCGTCCCGGTTCGCCGAGGTCATACCGGACGACGAGGGCGGCGGCTACGCGGCTGCCGAGACGGTGCTGCGCGCCGGCCACCGCAAGATCGCGTTCCTGCAGCTGATCGAGGGCATGGTGGCGACGCGCCTGCGCATGCAAGGCTTTCGCCGTGCCATGCAGGATTACGGCGTACAGCCGAACGAAGCCTGGCTGCTGCATGGCGCCACGCCCGGCGCCGACGACGAGTTCGCGCAGCTGAAAACCACGATCGAGGGCCTGTTCGCGCACGCCGAACGTCCCACGGCCATCCTGTGCGGTAACGACAAGATGGCCATCCGCGTCATCTTCCTGCTGCAGCGGCGGGGTCTCCGGGTGCCCGAAGACGTGTCCGTCGTCGGCTTCGACGACTTCCGCCTGCTCTCGGAAGCATCGGATCCCGGCCTGACGACCGTGACCCTGCCGTATCGCGAGATCGGCGCGCTCGCCGCGCGCCGGGCACTCGGCACGGACCTGGAACCCGGCATCGTGCGCGTGCCGTGCCGCGCCGTGCTGCGCGGCACCGTGGCGGGGCCGCGGGCAGGGAAGGCGGGGCAATGATGAAACGGGCGCTGCTTCCGGTCCTCGCCATGGTGGCCGCACATACGGTGGCGGCACCCGTCGCGATCACGGTGTGGCGCCACGATACCGGCGACGCCGAAATGGTCGCGAGCCGGAACATGGTCGACCGGTTCAACCGCGCCCAGGACAAGTGGAAAGTCGTCGTGGAGACGATCCCGCAAGGCACGTACACGGAGTCGATCACGGCGGCGTCCCTCGGCGGACACCTGCCGTGCGTGATGGCGATAGACCAGCCGGCCGTGCCGAACTTCGCATGGGCCGGCACCATCCGTCCGCTCGACCGCCTGCTGCCGGCGTCGGTGGTCGAACCATTGCTGCCGGGCGGGCGCGGCACGTACCAGGGACGGCTCTACAGCGTGGGCCAGTTCGACGTCGTGCTGGCGCTGTTCGCGCGCCGCTCCACGCTGCAAGCGGAAGGGGTGCGTGTTGCGACCATCGACCGGCCGTATGCCGCGCGCGAGCTGTACGACATCCTGCTGAAGGTCAAGCGTGCCGGCCATTACCGCTATCCGCTCGACCTGAACGGCAAGGCGACAGGCGAGTGGTTCAGCTATGCCTTCTCTCCCTGGCTCGAGAGCGCGGGCGCGGACCTGATCGACCGCGGCACCTACCTGCGCGTCGACGGTGTGCTCAACGGCGACGCGGCCGTGGGCGTCGCCCGCTACTACGGGCGCCTGTTCAGGGACCGGCTCGCCGAACGCAATCCCGCCGACGACAAGAGCTTCGAACAGGGGCGCTCGCTGATCCAGTACACCGGGTCGTGGAAGGCGCGCGACTACAGCGAACGCTTCGGCGACGACCTCGTCGTGATGCCGCCGCCCGATTTCGGGCACGGGCCGAAGGTGGGAGCGGCGTCCTGGCAATGGGCCGTATCGAGCAGCTGTCCTTACCCGGCGGGCGCCGCGGCGTTTCTCGCGCACGTGCTGTCCGCCAGGGAGATGGCCGAATTCTCGCGCCTGACCGGCCTGGTGCCCGTCACGGCGGGCGCGGCGGCGCTCACGGACCACTATCGCCCGGGCGGGGACTGGCGCATCTATTTCGACTTCGCCGCGCGCTATGCGACGCCACGGCCCGCGACGCCCGCCTATCCGGCGATGTCGGCCGCGTTCGAAAAAGCGATGGCGGACCTGCGCGCCGGCAAGGACGCGGCCGAGGCGATGGACGAGGCGGTCGAAGCGATCGAATACGATATCGTCCGCAACGACGGCTACGGTTTCGGCCGGCCCCGGACGGCGGCACGCCAATGAAGACGCTCCCCGGCCGCGAGAATCCGTTGGCGATCGCCGGTTTCGCCGGTCCGGCGCTGCTGCTGTTCGGCGTCTTCATCCTGTTGCCGCTGCTGCTCGCGGCGGGCGCCACGTTCACCAACCACCGGCTGGTGTCGCCGGAGCCGACGCGCTACGTCGGCCTCGAGAACTACCGCCGCCTGCTGGCGCTGCAGGTGATCGAGGTCGAACCGCTGCGCGATGCGGCCGGCGCGGCGCTGCGCGACGAGGAGGGCATCCGCTTCCCGACGTGGCGCCAGACACGCCGCGCGCGCCCTGGCCTGGCGGAGTACCGGCCGGCGTGGCAGGTCCAGTTCGGCGAGCGCAGGTATGTGCTGGCGGCGACGGACCCGCTGTTCTACCGTTCCCTCATCAACACCTTCCTGTTCGCGCTCCTGGTGCTGCCGCTGCAATGCGGCGTCGCGCTCGGCCTGGCGCTGCTGGTGAACCGGCGCATCGCGGGACGCATCTTTTTCCGCACCGTGTACTTCGCGCCCGTCGTCACGTCGATGGTCGTGGCGTCCATCGTCTGGTCGTTCATGCTGAACACCGACCGCGGCATGATCAACGAGCTGCTGCGCGCCGTGACGGGCGATCCGAACGTCGGGCCGGACTGGCTGGGCGAGCCCCGCTATGCGCTGCCGGCCATCGCCATCATGTCGGCCTGGCAGGGCGCGGGATTCCAGATGCTCGTGTTCCTGGCCGGCCTGCAGTCGATCTCGCCGGAGCTGTACGAGGCCGCGACCCTGATGGGCGCGAACGCGTGGCAGCGCTTCGTGCACGTCACCTTGCCGGGCCTGCGCAACACGATCGTCTTCGTCGCCGTGTCGACCCTGCTGCTGGCGTTCGGCCTGTTCACCCAGGTCGACGTGATGACGCAGGGCGGACCGCTCGATTCGACGACGACCGTCGTATACCACGCCGTGCGCACCGGTTTCCGCCAGCAGGACATCGGGTACGGCTCGACCATCGCCATGGTCTTCTTCGGCATCGTGCTGCTGGTCTCGGTGCTGCAGCGCGTCCTCGTCGCGCGGGGAGAGACGGAATGAGGCCGTTCCTCCGCAACGCCTTCCTGTTCGCCGTCATGTGCCTGCTCGGCGTCGTGTTCGCGGCGCCGCTGCTGTTCATGTTCGCGTCGTCGTTCAAGCGCGACGACGCCATCTTCGCCAACCTCGCGAGCTGGTCCGCCTTCGTGCCCGATGCCGGCTGGTCGCTGGCCAACTACGCGGCCATCTTCGAGCGCAGCAACCTGCCGCTGTTCCTGCTGAATTCCGCGATCATCTCGGCGTGCGTCGTCGTGGGCGGCGTCCTGGTCAACAGCATGCTCGCGTTTTCCCTCAGCCGCATGCGCTGGCGCGGCCGCCGCGCGGTGCTGGCGATGGTGGTCGCGCTGATGATCGTCCCGTTCGAAGTCATCGCGATTCCCTTGCTGTCGCTGGTCGCGCGCCTGCCCTGGCCCGGCATGGCGCAGGGCGCGCTGGCGTGGCACACCGGCTGGTTCAACAGCCTGCACGTGCAGATCATCCCGTTCCTCGCGAACGCCTTCTGCGTCTTCCTGTTCTACCAGTTTTTCCGCGACATCCCGCGCGAACTGGACGAAGCGGCCAGGATGGACGGCGCCGGACCGTGGACCCTGTTCTTCCGCATCATCCTGCCCAACAGCCGCCCGGTGATCGCGACGGCCGCGATCGTGTTGTTCATCGCCGCCTGGAACCAGTATCTGTGGCCGATCATGGTCGTGCAGGGCGAGGCGGCGCGTCCCGTGCAGCCGGGCATCCAGCAATTCTTCGGGCGTTCCAATTCCTGGGGCCAGATCATGGCGTATGCGTCCGTGGTCACGCTGCCCGTGCTCGCCGTCTTCCTCGCGTTCCAGCGCCAGTTCGTCGCCTCGGTGGCGGGTTCCGGCATCAAGGGCTGAATCGATTCCATCATCATGACACTCAAACTCGACGACAAATACATCTGGGATTTCTGGCACTACGCGGAAGGCGACGCGCAGCACCTGTTCATGCTGCAGGCCGACCGCGCCATCGGCGATCCGGACCTGCGCCACTGGAACGTCTCCATCGGCCACGCCGTGTCGCGCGACCTGCGCAACTGGGATTACCGGGGCACCGTGTTCCGGCCGTCCGCCGGACCCGCATGGGACGACTTCACGACGTGGACCGGCTCCGTGATCCACGCCGAAGGCCGCTACCACCTGTTCTACACGGGCACCTGCCGCGCCGAGAAGGGCCTGCGCCAGCGCATCGGCCACGCGACCTCGAGCAGCATCGACGGCCCGTGGATCCGTGTCGGCGACGGCCTCGCGCTGGATCTCGACGGGCGCTATTACGAGGAACACGCGGAAGGACGCTGGCATGACCGCGCCCTGCGCGATCCGTGGGTGCTGCCGCACCGGATCGACGGCGACTATCACATGTTCTTCACGGCGCGCCGCAACGACGGTCCCAAATACGAGCGCGGCGTCATCGGGCACGCCGTCTCGCCCGACCTCGTGCATTGGGAAGCGACGGCGCCCGTGTACGAGGGCGGCCATTACGGCCAGCTGGAAGTGCCGCAGGTGTTCGAGCGGGACGGACACTGGTTCTGCACGTTCTGCAACGTGCGCGACCACTGGTCCGACGCGCAGCGCGCCGCGCAGGACGGTGGCGTCTCCGGGACCCATTATCTCGTGGCCGACCATCCGCTCGGACCCTGGCGTCCGGCCGAAGGCTTCCTGGACGGCGCGGTGCCGTGCAGGCGCTACGCGGGCAAGATCCTGCGCGACCCGGTGACGGGCAAGGACTGCCTGATGGCTTTCCTCGACACCGGGCCGGACGGGCGCTTCGTCGGCCAGATCGGCGACCCGATCCCGCTGCGCTTCGAACATGGCCGCTACCGCCTGGACGAATTCTTGGCTGCGAAATGACAACGATGGACAAAAAGGAGACACCGTGATTCCCTTCAACCAGACAGCCCGGCGCGGCGTGACCCCGGCAGTGCTGCTCGCGCTGCTCGTGTCGGGCCGCGCCACGGCGGGCACCGACATCGCCGCCTGGAGGCTCGACGAGCAGCGCGGCAGCCAGGCCCTCGAGGCCGTGTCGGGCCGCCGCGACCCCGTCGACTACGTATTCAACCATGCGCGCTTCAAGCCGGATTCCGACCCGCTGTGGCGCCCGGCCGCCGCCTGCGTCAAGGGCGGCTGCCTGCTGTTCGACGGCTATTCGACGGACATCACGGCGCCGGCCCTCACGGACGCGCAGCTCGGCGCCGGCTGGACCATGAGCGCGTGGGTGGCCCCGCATGCGTTCGAATGGGGCGACGGGGGCCAGTATTCCGCCTTCCTGAGCCAGTTCGACGAGGACACCAGGACCGGCTTCGCGTTCGGCATGTACCGCTTCGGCACCTGGGGCATCAAGCTGGGATTCGGCGGCACCGCGTTCGACCTGCGCGTCGGCGACCGCAAGCTGCCCAGGGACAGGTGGTCGCACGTGGCGGCCACTTACGAGCCGCACGGGCGGGTGGTGCGGCTGTACCTCGACGGCGAACAGGTGGCGGCCGGCGCCGGTCCGGCGCAGGGAAGCTTTGCGCTGCCGGCGCGCGCGCTGAAGATCGGCCGCTATTCGCAGCCGCGCACGGTGGAAGGCGTATTCCAGCTGAATACGTTCCTCGGCCTGATGGACGACGTCCGCATCACGGCGGGCGCCGCGACGGGCGCCGAGATCGCGCGCCGCGTGCGCGCCGACCTGGCGGCGCATGGCGGCAAGGCGCCGGTGCCGGCGCGGGCCGACGTCACGATCCCCCGGTCCACCTTTGCCGGCGACCGCCATCGCCCGCAATACCACGCGCTGCCGGATTCCGGCTGGATGAACGAGCCGCATGCGCCGTTCTACAAGGACGGCCGCTACCACCTGTTCTTCCAGAAGAATCCGTTCGGCCCGTTCTGGCACCAGATCCATTGGGGGCACTGGGCCAGCCCGGACATGGTGCACTGGCGCGAGCTGCCGATCGCGCTGGCGCCGGAAGACGACACGCTCGCGCCGGACGGCATCTGGTCCGGCAGCGCCACGCTGGCGCAGGACGGCACGCCGGTGCTGTTCTTCACGGCCGGGAACGACAAGGGGGCCGTCCGCGAGCGCACCGGACTCGCGCGGCCCGCGGATGCGGACCTGGTGCGGTGGACGAAGCATCCCGTGCCGGTGACCGAGCGGCAGCCGGGCCCCGGGTACACGGGCGATTTCCGCGACCCGTTCGTGTTCCGCGACGCGGGCGGCGACCGCTGGTTCCAGCTCGTGGGTTCGCGCATCGCGGGCGGCAGCGGCATGGCGCTCGTCCACGAATCGTCCGACCTCGTCCACTGGCGTTACCGCGGTCCGCTGTTCACGCTCGATGCGACACGCTATCCAGGCTTCGACAAGACGTTCGAGCTGCCCGTGCTGCTGCCGATCGGGAAGGGATCGGACGGCCGTCCCCGTCACGTGTTCCTGACGGACGTGGGGGCCCAGGCGTATTACTGGATCGGCGTGTTCGACCCCGCCGCCGCGCGCTTCGTCCCGGACAGCGAGGCCCCGCGCGTGTTCGACCTGGGCGACCATCATTTTTCCGGCCCCAGCGGCTTCGTCGATCCGAAGACGGGACGCACCATCGTCTTTTCGATCGCGCAAGGCGAGCGCACCTTGCGCGACGAATGGGCCAGCGGCTGGGCCCACAATGCCGGCCTGCCCGTAGCGCTGGCGATCGGCCCGGACGACGACCTGCGGCTGGCGCCCATCGCCGAACTCGCGAGCCTGCGCCGGGATCTGTTGCTGGACCTGGCCGACGTGACGCCGGCCGCAGCTTCGGCCCGGCTTGCAACGATCAAGGGGGACGCACTGGAAGTGGAACTGGAACTCGCGCCGGCGCCTGGCAGCGACGCGCGGCGCGGCCTGGTCGTGCGCCGGTCGCCCGACGATGCCGAACATACGGACCTCGTCATCGACGCCGCGCGCAAGCGTTTCGAGATCGACCGCACGCATACGACGCTCGATGCGGACGCGCGCTCGCGCGGCGTGCAGGGCGGCGCGTTCGACCTGCGCGGCGAGCACCTGCGCCTGCGCGTCTTCCTGGACCGGTCGATGGTGGAAGCCTATCTCGACGACCGCAAGAGCATCACGAGCCGAATGTATCCGACGCGCCCGGATGCCATCGGGCTTGGCCTGATCGCGGCGCCGGGCGACCGTGTCGCCCGGCTCAGGGTATGGCGCATGGGCGCGCTGGATCCGGAAACGTCGGCATGGCATCCATCGCATTGAACGGCGTGGGCAAGACCTACGCGGGCAAGCGCGCCAACCGCGTCCTCGAGAACATCTCGTTCTCGGTCGCGGACGGCGAGTTCGTCGTGCTGGTCGGTCCGTCGGGCTGCGGCAAATCGACGGTCCTGCGCATGATCGCGGGCCTGGAAGAGGCCAGCAGCGGCGAAATCCGCATCGACGGCGTGCGCGTCAACGAGACGCCGCCCGCCCGGCGCGGCCTGGCGATGGTGTTCCAGAGCTATGCGCTGTACGCCCACATGAGCGTCTTCGAGAACATCGCGTTCGGCCTGCGCCTGGCGCGCGCGCCGAAGCGGGACATCGAGGACGCCGTGCACACGGTCGCCCGCATGCTGCAGCTCGGCCACCTGCTGGACCGCAAGCCGCCGCAGCTGTCGGGCGGGCAGCGCCAGCGCGTGGCCATCGGCCGCGCCATCGTGCGCAAGCCGCGCGCCTTCCTGTTCGACGAACCGCTGTCGAACCTGGACGCCGCGCTGCGCGCCGACGTGCGCGTCGAGATCGCGCGCCTGCACAAGCAGCTGGGCGCGACGATGGTCTACGTGACCCACGACCAGGTCGAGGCGATGACCCTGGCCGACCGCATCGTCGTGCTGGGGCCGACGGGCGTGCAGCAGGTCGGGGCGCCGATGGCCCTGTACGAACGGCCCGCGAACGTGTTCGTCGCCGGCTTCATCGGCATGCCGAAGATGAACCTGGGCGACGGCGTCATCGACGCGCACGGTCGGCTCGCGCTGGGCGGCGTGCCGCTGGACTGGCGGCACCAGGCGGCGGCCGACGTGGCGGTGACAGTCGGCGTGCGGCCCGAACACCTCGTGCCGGATGCCGCGGGGCCGCTCCGCGGCGTCGTCGCGCTCGTCGAGCGGCTCGGTGCGGAATCGCACGTGCACCTGGACGTGGCGGGCCTGTCCCGGCCCCTCGTGGCGGCCATCCGGGACGCGCCGCCGCTGCCGGGCAGCGCCTGGGCCGTCGCGCCGGCGGACGGTGCGCTGCACGTGTTTGGACCGGACGGCAAGCGTATCGAAAACAATCTTGATCGACAGGAGGAAGCATGATCGTAGTGTGTGGTGAAGCGTTGTTCGATGTGTTCGCGGCGGAGGAGGGGGCTGAGAAGCAAGCGGCGGCCATCGACCTGTCGGCCTGCCAGGGTGGTTCGCCGTTCAACCTGGCGACCGGCGTGGCGCGGCTGGGCGGCACGGCGTCGTTCTTCGGCGGCCTGGCGCGCGACCTGTTCGGCCGCAAGCTGCACGCGGCGCTGGCGGCCGAGGGCGTGGACCTGTCCGCCGCGCCGCGCCCGGACGCCCCCACCGCGCTCGTGATGGTCAGCGTGGACGAGCGCGGCGTGCCCCTCTACACGTTCTACGGCAGCGGCACGGCCGACCGCATGGTGACCCCGGCGGACCTGGGGCGCGTGCCCGCCGACGCGCAAGCGATCCACGTGGGCTCGTACTGCATGGTCGTCGAGCCGGTGGCATCCGCCTTGCGCGCGCTGGTCGAGCGGCAGCGGGGCCGCAGCCTGATCGTCTACGACCCGAACGTACGGCTGACCATCGAGCCCGACGTCGCTGCCTGGCGCGAATCCGTGCGCTGGATGCAGCGCCGCGCCGACGTGCTCAAGGTCAGCGAGGAAGACATCCACGCGCTGTATCCGGGCATGCGCGTCGACACGTTCATCGCCGAGTCGCTGGAAGCGGGCGTCGCCCTCGTCGTCGTGACGTGGGGCGAGCGGGGCGTGGTCGCGGTCACGCGCGCGCAGCTGGCGGTGGAAGTGCCGGCCGTTCCCGTCGCGGTCGTGGACACGGTCGGCGCGGGCGACACGTTCCAGGCCGGCCTGCTCGCCTGGCTGCAGCGCGCCGGCAAGCTCACGCGGCGCGCGGTGGAAGGCCTGCGCCAGGACGAACTGGTGGAGGCGCTGCGGTTCGCCGCGCGCGCCGCGGCCATCACCTGTTCGCGCCGGGGCGCCGACCTGCCGTACACGAGCGAGCTGGCCGATGCGGAAGGTTTCGAATTTTTTAACGAGAAATGACAACGTTGGACATCCGGTTCACAAGACCGGCAGCTGGAAAAACGAAGGTAAAGAAGTCAATATCAAACAGGAGATTACATAATGCGCTACTCGCTCACCCCCTATATCGGCCGCTCGGCCGCCCTCGTCATCGCGCTGGCGCCCGCCCTCGCGTTCGCGCAGCAGCAGGCCGGCACGGCCGCGGAGCAGCCCGCGGCCAAGGCCGACGAGCCCAATAACGTCGTGATCGTGACGGGCGTGACCCGGACGACGACCAAGAAGAACGCCACGTTCTCGATCAATACGCTGAGCGCGGAAGACATCCAGCGCCTGGCGCCGATGAGTACCGCCGACCTGGTGGGCAACCTGCCGGGCATCTATGCCGAGGGCAGCACGGCCGGCGAGGCCAGCAACAACATCACGGTGCGCGGCCTGCCCGTGGTCGGCGGCTTCCGCTTCGCGCCGCAGCTGGTCGACGGCCTGCCGGCGTACGAGGAGCCGGAGGCGCCGCTGATGAACAACGACGTGTTCGTGCGCGACGACCTGATGACGGAAAGCGTGGAGGCAGTCAAGGGCGGCCCGGGCGGCATCCTGTACTCGAACGGCCTGGGCGCGACCATCAACCACATCACGCGCACCGGCGGCGACCACCTGGAGGGCGGCTACAAGCTCGAATACGCGGACTACGGCTTCATCCGCCAGGATGCCTTCGTGTCCGGCCCGCTGGGCCGCAACCTGACCGGCGCCGTGGGCGGCTACTACCGCAGGAGCAAGGGCATCCGCGACACGGGCTATACCGCGGACCGCGGCGGCCAGGTCCGCGGCAACCTCGTCTACACGAGCGACGACCGCAGGACGACGGCGCGGTTCGATGCCCTCGCCATCAACGACCGCACGGCCTTCTACCAGAACATCCCGATTTCGGTGCCGCGCCTCACGCAGACCGGCACGGCGGCCCATCCGACGGTGCTCGACCAGGACACCATCGAACCGCTGGGCATCGATTTCGCGCACGGGACGACGGCATCGCCCTACAACCGCCGCTTCGACATGATCGGAGAATACGGCACCCGCACGATCGACCAGGCCGACGGCATCCATCCGAATTTCAAGATGTTCACCCTGAAGCTGGGGCATGACTTCGAGTCGGGCCTGAAGCTCACGGCGGGCCTGCGCCACACGGGCGGCAGCAGCGGCTTCAACGCCGTGTTCACGGGGAACGACACGGCGCTGGCCTCGACCTTCCTGAACGCGCGCTTCCAGAACGACGTGATTTCGCCGGCGCACGCCGCGGCGCTCAGCTGCAACCTCGGCAACGCCAAGCTGATCGGCTACTTCAAGAGCGGCACGTGCGCGGATTTCGCCAACATCAGCCGCGCGGACTTCGTCGCCAAATACGCCAAGGGCGTCGGCGTGGCCGCCACTTACCTGAACGACGGCACGCGCGCGGCGCCCACGTCGTACCTGAACTTCCTGATCCCGTTCATCGCCAATACCGACGCCGAAAGCACGATCCTCGACCTGAAGGGCCAGCAGACGTTCAAGGCGGCCGGCACGCACGATCTCACGTTCGGCGTCTACCGCAGCCGTTACAGCTACGATCCGAACTTCCAGGCCAGCCTGCTCGTGTCCGAGACCGCCGCGCGGTCGCGCCTGGCCGACCTGACGGTGGTCGACGCCGCCGGCAACCAGGTGGGACCGTCGCTGACGTCGGGCGCCGCCATCCTGCCGGGCTGGTTCGGCTTCGTCAGCCACATCAAGGCCGACGGCCATGCCGCCTACCTGCTCGACCACTGGGAAACGCTTCAGGGCAAGCTGAAGATCGATGCCGGGGTGCGCTGGCAGGACGTGCGCGCCGGCGTCAACCGCCGCGACCGCAACACGTCGACCGACGTCACGCCGGCCGGCGTGGTGGTGGGCTCGACCCAGGATACGGTCGCGGACAACGAGATCCAGTTCCCGGGCCAGCCGAACCTGCTGAACAAGACGTACCACGGCATCGGCTGGTCGCTCGGCGGCAACTACAGCTTCAGCCGGCCGCTCGCCGTCTATGCGCTGGCATCGTACTCGTTCCGCCTGCCGAGCCTGGAAGACCTCAACAACCTGAGCACGGCGGGCGCCGTGGTCGTGAACGGCCGTCCGGTCGAGATGAGCGCCGTCGAGCACATCCGCCAGTACGAAACGGGCCTGCGCTACCTGACCCGCGAGTTCGGTGCCGCCGTCGCGCTGTTCTACAACAAGTTCTCGCCGCGCAGCGCCGTGAACATCTACAAGGACTTCCAGTCGCCGGCCTGCTCCACGCTCGGCGGGGTCACGCAGATCAACTCGTGCCCGGACGTGGCCCAGCTGTACAAGCGCGGCGTGCGCAACGTCGGCACGGAGATCGAACTGACCTGGCGTCCGCGCATGCTCGAAGGGCTGGAGCTGAAGGGCAGCGTCGTGGCGCAGAATCCGAAGGTCGATGGCGCGCGCTACCAGATCACGCAGGAAGACAAGGATCCGCAGGGCGTGATCACGGGCTACCACTACGTGCAGATCAGCGAAGACGGCCGCCGTCCGCGCCGCCTGGCCAAGGTCATGGCCAACTTCCAGCCGTCGTACGACCTGCTGGCGGCGACCGGCATCCCGGTGACGGTGTACGGCCAATACCAGTACGTCGGCGACCGCTATTCGGAGGCGACCGACACCAACGTGACCCTGCTGCCGTCCTACCACATCATCAACATGGGCGCGCAATACCAGGTCTCGTCGCGCTGGATGGCGCAGCTGCACGTGGCCAACCTCACGAACCAGCTGTCGTTCACGGAAGGCGATCCGCTGTTCGCCGACCTGCTGTCGCCGGACGGCACCCGCAACCGCGGCGTCGCACGTCCGCTGTTCGGCCGCACGATCCGCGCCAGCGTCACGTACCGCTTCTGAGCGCGCCGACGACCGCAACACGGGCAGCCGGCCGGCTGCCCGTCCCCGACACCAACAAGGAAATACCGTGGCTTTGACATTCCGACTTTCCCTGCTCGCCCTCGGCGCGGCGCTGCTGGCCGCCGGCTGCGCCAGCCGCTCGCCCGATCCCGCGCCGGCCTACGATGAACCGTTCCGCCCGCAGCTGTCGTTCTCCCCGCAGCGCAACTGGATGAACGATCCGAACGGCCTCGTGTACCACGACGGCGAGTATCACCTGTTTTACCAGTACAACCCGAACAAGAACACCTGGGGCGACATGTCCTGGGGCCACGCGGTCAGTCCGGACCTGCTGCACTGGACCGAACTGCCGCTGGCGCTGCCCGTCGACAAGGACGCCAGGGGCGAGATCGCGCAGATGTTCTTTTCCGGCAGCGCGGTGGTCGACCACGCCAACACGAGCGGATTCGGCCAGCCGGGCAATCCCGCCATGGTCGCCATCTACACGGCCGCGTTCCCGCAGGCGCGTACGCTGAACGGCAAGCTTGTCCGCGCGGGTACGCAAGCCCAGTCGCTCGCGTACAGCCTCGATCGCGGCCGCACGTGGACCCAGTACGCCGGCAACCCGGTGCTGCCGGAACCGCCCGCGCAATACGGAGCCGAGTACCGCGAATTCCGCGACCCGAAGATGTTCTGGTACGCGCCCGGACACAAGTGGGTGTTGACGACCGTCGTGGCGCAGCAGCACAAGACGCTGTTCTACAGTTCGTCCGACCTGGTCCACTGGCAGTGGACGGGCGAGTTCGGCCCGGCCGGCGCCACCGGCGGCGTGTGGGAGTGTCCCGACCTGGTCGAGTTGCCGGTCGACGGCGACCCGGCGCGGCGCAAATGGGTCCTGATCGTCAGCCTCAATCCCGGCGGTCCGGCCGGCGGGTCGGGCATGCAGTACTTCGTCGGCGACTTCGACGGCAAGACGTTCACCCGCGATCCCGATACGGCCGGCGCCGCGCCGCGCTGGCTCGACTACGGCGCCGATTTCTACGCGGGCGTGACCTATAACGACGCGCCGGGCGGCCGGCGCCTGCTGGTCGGCTGGATGAACAACTGGCTGTACGGCGAGAAGGTACCGACGGCGCCGTGGCGCAGCGCCCAGTCGCTGCCGCGCGAACTGGGACTGCGCACGGTGAACGGCCAGGTCAGGCTCGTGCAGCAGCCGATCGCGGAAGCGCAGGGCTTGCGCGGCGCGCTGCTGTACGGTGCGCCGGAGCGGGCCGTCGCACGCGGCACGCAGGACCTGCCCCTGGGCGGCGCGGCGGGCGCACCGCTGGAGCTCAAACTGGTCCTGCAACCGGGCACCGCGGCGCGCGCCGGCATCCGCCTGGGACGGGGTGCGTACGCCGAGATCGGCTACGACGCCGCGCAGGGCGCCGTGTACGTGGACCGCACGAAGTCGGGCGCGACGGACTTCCACCCGCAGTTCGCCGCGCGCCACAGCGCGCCGGTCGCGCTGCGCGACGGCGGGCTGCCGCTGCGCATCCTCGTGGACCGGGGATCGGTGACGGTGTTCGCCGGCGACGGCGAGGCGGTACTGACCGACCAGGTGTTCCCGCCCGCTGGCGCGGCGGGTGCGAGCCTGTTCAGCGTGGACGGCGACGCGCAGGTGCGCGACCTGAACATCTGGTCCCTGAACTCGATCTGGAAGGAAGCACGATGAATACGCTGTTGAAGGGAACCCTGGTCGGCGGCCTGGCGGGGCTGTTGTTCGGTTTCGATACGGCGGTCATCGCCGGTACAACGCAAGGCCTCGCGCAGGCCTTCCGGCTGGATCCCTCGGGCCTCGGCATGACCGTGTCGAGCGCGTTGTGGGGCACCTTGCTGGGCGCCCTGTTCGCGGGCCGGCCGGGCGACCGCTACGGGGCACGCAACTGCCTGCGCGCCATCGCGGGCCTGTACATCGTCTCGGCGCTGGGCTGTTTGTTCGCGCCCAGCCTGGCGGTGCTGGTCGCGGCGCGCGTGCTGGGCGGGATCGCCATCGGCGCCTCGTCCGTGCTGGCGCCGATCTACCTGGCGGAAATCGCCCCGGCGCACCGGCGCGGCATGCTGGTCGGGGCGTTCCAGTTCAACATCGTGCTGGGCATCCTCGTCGCGTACCTGAGCAACTGGCTGGTCGGCCTGGCGGAACTGGGGGCGGACGAGTGGCGCTGGAAATTCGGCGTGGCGGCGGTTCCGGCGCTGGTGTTGTGCGGCCTCCTGTTCGGGATTCCCAACAGCCCCCGCTGGCTGGCCGTGAAGGGCAGGACGCAGGAGGCGGAACAGGTGCTGCGCGAGATCGGCGCCGCCGACGTCGCGGGCGAGCTGGCCCGCTACGCGCAGGGCCACATGGCCGCCGGATCGACGTTGTCGTGGCACCGCTACCGCAAGCCGATGCTGCTCGCCTTCGCGATCGCGGCATTCAACCAGCTGTCGGGCATCAATGCCATCCTCTACTACGCGAACGACATCTTCGCGGCGGCCGGTTTCGGCAAGGTGTCGGCGGACCTGCAGTCGGTGATGATCGGCGCGACGAACCTGCTGTTCACGCTGCTGGCGCTGACCGTCATCGACCGCCTGGGCCGCAAGACCCTGCTGATGGTGGGTTCGGTCGGCATGGTCGTCGCGCTGGCGGGCACGGCCTGGATCCAGTGGAGCGGCATGCACCGCGACCTGCTGCTGTGGGCGCTCGTGCTGTTCATCGCGGCGTTCGCGTTCTCGCAGGGGGCCGTGATCTGGGTGTACATCTCCGAGATCTTCCCCACCGAGGTGCGGGCGCGCGGGCAGAGCCTCGGCGCGTCCACGCACTGGTTCATGGATGCCATCGTCGCCGGCGTGTTCCCGGCGATGGCGGCGCGGTCGAACGGCCTGCCGTTCGTGCTGTTCGCGCTGGCGATGCTCGTGCAGCTGTTCGTCGTGGCGCGCTGGTTCGTCGAGACGAAGGGGACGCGGCTGGAGGATATCGACGTGTGACCGTCCACGCACGATGATCTGGCTCAGACAACCGCCAATACGCCGCGCCGGCGCCGCTGGATGACGCTAGCCTGACGGATGGAGCGCCGCGCCGGCGCGCCGTTTGCGTCATCAGGCAACAGCAATGCGAAAGAGCATCGTCACACGCGTCGTCGCGGGCATCGCCGTGCTGGCGCTGGCGGCCGGGGCCGTGTTCGCCTGGCGCCATGGGCGTCCCCGCGAGCCCGGTCCCGGCTTCGTCAGCGGCAACGGCCGCATCGAGGCGATCGAAGTCGACATTGCCACGAAGATGCCGGGCCGGGTCGCCGAGGTCCTGGTCGACGAAGGCGACCTCGTCCGTGCCGGACAGGTCGTCGCGCGGATGGACCTGCAGTCGTTGCGGGCCCAGCGGCAGGAAGCGGAGGCCGCGGCGCAGCAGGCGCGCGACGCCGTCTCCGGCGCGCTGGCACAGCTGGCGATGCGGCGCAGCGACGAAGCCGCGGCCGCCGCGCTCGTCGTGCAGCGCGAAAGCGAACTCGACGCCGCGCGGCGCCGCCTGGCCCGGTCGAAGACGCTGGCGGCCCATGGCGCCGCCGCGCTGCAGGAACTGGACGACGACCGGGCCCGCGAGCGCGCGAGTGCTGCCGCCGTCGCGGCCGCCCGGGCGCAGACCGCGGCCGCGCATGCCGCCGTGG
>CBIHOW010000030.1:0-72012 GCA_966211695.1 uncultured Massilia sp.
GGTCCGGCTCCATCGCCATCAGGTAGTTCAGGTCCGTCGTCTGGGCGTCGAGGAAGGGGCTGGCGCCCAGGCGCACGTCCTGCAGCGGGAACAGGTCGGCGGCTTGCGATGAGGCGGCGCTGATGGCCAGAACCAGCGCGGCGATGCGGCGGTTCGCCGCCCGGGTCAGTTTCATTTGACTTCTTCGCTCACATATTTGTTGAGGTCTTTCGGATAGACGGTCGGCCAGCCATCCTTGTCCCACCGGATGTCCATCACCTTCAGCTTTTGCTTGTACTGATCCGCCGTCTCGTAGGCATGCAGCACGAGATAGTCCTTGCCGTCGAACGTATAGGCGCTGTTGTGGCCGAGCGCTTTCCAGTCCTTGTCGCCCTCGACGACGAGCGCGCCGCCGCCCTGCGCCATGTCCTTGCCCTCGCGGTCGAGGTATGGTCCACGGACGTCCCGCGCGCGGCCGACGACGACGTGGTACGTGCTCTTCGCCCCCTGGCAGCACAGGCCCCACGAGACGAACAGGTAATAATAGCCGTTCTTCCTGAAGATGAACGGCGCTTCGACCTCGGCCGGCCCCGGCTCTGCGTCCGGGGTGAACGCGGGACGTTCGCGCCGCGCGATCGTGTGCCACTCCTGCGGCTCGGCGATCTTCGTCCAGCTGTCGTCCAGCTTCACGAGCTTGATACCGCCCCAGAACGAGCCGAAGCTCATCCAGCCCTGCCCTTTGTCGTCCTCGACGACGTTCGGGTCGATGGCATTCCACATGTCGCGGCCCGGCACGGACTGCAGCACGATCCCCTGGTCTTCCCAGCGGTAGCCGGGCGCGCGCGGGTCGAGCGTCGCATTGGTCGTCACGCCGATGCCCGACGTGTTCTTGCCGAAGCCGGACACGGAGTAGTACAGCAGCCAGCGGCCGTTGTGCCGGTGGATGTCCGGTGCCCAGATATGGTCGTTGAACGTCGGTGCCGCACGCTTCGCCCACGTCGGCTCGCCGGCGAACACGCGCCCTTCCGGCTTCCAGTGCAGCATGTCGGGCGACGAATAGAACGTGATGCCGGGACCGGTGCTGTACAGGTAGTACGTGTTGCCCTCCCTGGCCATCGCCGGGTCGTGCACGCTCACTTGCGCCGCCTGCACCGTCGGCGCCAGCATGGCGGCGCAGAGCAGTCCTGCCTTACGCATGGTTGATCCTTTCGATTACGAGCCCGTGCGGATGCCCCACAGCGACACGCCGGTCTTCGACTGCGCCGTGAACGTCACCGCGAAGGCGTTCGCGTTCGGGTTCCACTGGCGCGACAGCACGCCGCTGTACGTGACGCCGTCGATCACGATGGCGACGTTGTTGTTGCCGTTGTGCTTCCAGGTCCCGCTCGCGCCGCCGGTCACCGTGCCGGCGCTCTCGAGCCGGATCGCGACGGACGGTTTCACCGTGGCCGAAATGTCCTTGCCGTGGTTGACCATCTTGTACGCGCCGGCCGTGTCCGCGCTCGTGACGGTCGGCGAGATCGTCGTCGCGCTCTTCGCCAGCGGCACGTAGCGCAGCGGCGCCGCCACCGGCCAGCCGTCCTCGTTGATGAACATCTCGTGCACGCGCACTTCGTGGTAGTCGCCCTGGCCCGGGAAGCGGGTGTGGAACACCAGGAAGTACTGGTTCGTCGCCGCTTCGTAGCGGGCCGAGTTGTGGCCCGGCGACACGTAGCCGACCGGCGTGCCGGATTCTCCCGCCGCCAGCGCGAACTGGTGGCTGCCCACCAGCTTCTGGCCATACGGCGCGATGCTCGCGTCGTCGAACAGCGGCTTGGACGGATCCGACTTCACGTCGGCCATGTCCTTGCCGCTCGCGTCCAGGTACGGGCCGTCCGGATTCGTCGACCGGGCCACCCGCATGTTATAGCCGCCGGTCGCATCGAGTCCGCCGAACGAGGTGAACATGTAGTAGTACTTCGTCGCCGGGCTGTACATCACGTAGGCGCCTTCGATGCGCGCGTGGTTGCCGCCCATGAGGTGCTTGCCGTAGCCCTGGCCCGCAACGGGCAGGCCCGTGGCCGGGTCCATCGCCATGATGAAGATGCCGCCGGAATACGAACCGTAGATCATCCACAGCTTGCCGTTCGCGTCGCGGAACACGTTCGGGTCGACGACGTTCGGATGCTTGAGCGCGTCGTACACGGTGCCGTCCGGGCTGGCTTCGCCCCACATGCCGGACTTCAGGAACACCTGCTTGTTGACGTAGGGGCCTTCGACCTTGTCGGCGACGGCCACGCCCAGCGCGGAGCGCGGCGAATCGCCCTTGCAGGCGTCGTAGTACATGTAGAACCTGCCGTCGTCCAGCTGGATGACGTCCGGCGCCCACAGGTCCGTGACCTGGGCCCAGGCGAAGGTCTCGGCCAGGGCCGTCGTCACTTTCGTGAACAGCGGATTGCCGTCGTTGACGCCGTCCGCGACCCTCGTCCAGTTCATCAGGTCCGTCGTCTTCGCTGCCGCGAGGTGCGAGCCGAACGCGTACCAGGTGTCGCCGACCTTGATGACGGCCGGGTCGTGCACGGACACGTTGGCGAAAGAAACCGCGGACTGGGTCGGCGTATCCGTCGTGCCCGGCGCCGGGGCAACCGGCGTCGTCACCGCGGCGCCACCGCCGCCCCCACCGCCGCCCCCACCGCCGCAGCCGGCGAGAGCGAAGGCGACGGCCGCAGCCAGCGCACGCGCTTGAAATGCGTGTGCCATCGATCAGCCCTCGACGGCCACGACCAGCACCGACTTGGCCGGCACCTTGATCGTCAGCTTGCCGCCGCTGGCGTTGGCGCTGAACGGCACCGGCTTGACCGCGTCCTTGCGCTCGAAGGTGTTGTGGGCGTCCATCGCGTCCGCGGTCAGCAGCTGGCCGCGCACGGCGCCGACGTTCTGGCCCGCCACGTTCAGCACCACGTCGGTGGCTTCGTGCGGGTTCGTGTTGACGAGGGCGACGTAGGTCTTGCCGTCCTTGGCCTTCGCGGCCGACGCGCTGATGCCCGGCACGCCCTGGCCGTTCGAGCCGTAGGTCGTGTTGTTCGACAGCGCAACCGGCAGCGACGTCGCGCCCTGGAACGGCGCGTACATCTTGAAGGCGTGGTAGGTCGGCGTCAGCAGCATCTTCTCGTTGTCGGTGATGATCATCGCCTGCAGCACGTTGACCATCTGCGCGATGTTCGTCATGCGCACGCGGTCGGCGTGTGCATGGAAGATGTTGAAGTTGAGCGCGGCCACGACGGCGTCGCGGATCGTATTACGCTGGAACAGGAAGCCCGGGTTGGTGCCCTTCTCCACGTCGTACCAGGTGCCCCACTCGTCCACGTCGAAGCCGATCTTCTTCTCCGGATCGTTCTTGTCGAGGATCGCGACGTTCTTGCGGATGAAGTCTTCCATGCGCAGGGTCTGCGACATCGTCGAGAACCATTCCGATTCCGGGAAGCCGGTGGCGGCGCCCTTCACTTCCCACTTACCGGTCGGCAGCGTGTAGTAGTGGAAGCTGATGCCGTCCGTGCGGCCCTTCAGGTCGCGCGACAGGACGTCGGTCCAGGACGTGTCGTCGCCGGTGCCGCCGCTGGCGATCATCTTCGGACGCAGGTTCTGCGGCGCCTTCAGGAACGTGTTCCACTGGCGGTACAGGTCGGCGTAGTACTCGGGACGCATGTTGCCGCCGCAGCCCCACGACTCGTTGCCGATGGCGAAATAGGCGACCTTGAACGGCGCCGGGTGGCCGTTCTTCGCGCGCAGCTCGGCCAGGGTCGACTTGCCTTCCGACGTCATGTACTCGATCCACTCGGCCGCTTCCTGCGGCGTACCGGTGCCGAGGTTGCCGTTGACGTAGGCGTCCGCGCCCAGCATCTCGACGAGGTCGAAGAATTCATGCGTGCCCACCGCATTGTTTTCCGGCACACCGCCCCAGTTCGTGTTGACCTTCACCGGACGCTTGTTGCGCGGGCCGATGCCTTCGCGCCAGTGGTATTCGTCGGCGAAGCAGCCGCCCGGCCAGCGGACCAGCGGCACGTGCATGTCCTTCAGCGCCTTGACGACGTCGTTGCGCCACCCTTTGGTGTTCGGGATCTTCGAATCCGGACCGACCCACAGGCCGCCGTAGATGCCGGTGCCGAGGTGTTCGGCGAACTGGCCATAGACGTCCTTGTCGATCACCGCGCCCGGCTTGGTCGTGTCGACGGTGACGTTCACTTGCGCGAACGCGGCGCCGGCACTGAATGCGGCGGCGAGGCCCAGGGCGAGGATGGTGGGTTGGAATGCCTTCATGTGGTCTCCGTTTATTGTGGTCGTTGGGGTGATTGCATTAATGGTGAGCGAACGGCAAATGCCGCGGGCGCGGCATGGATGCTTCCCGTCGTCCCCGCGCAGGCGGGGACCCAAGTCTTGCGAATTCCGAGGCAGTCCTTGGATTCCCGCCGAGGCGGCCGGCCAGGTCGGGAATGACGGCTTTTGGGCTAACGGGAGAAACGCGGCTTGCGCGTCACACCCACCCGGCATCCACGATGAATTCCTGCCCCGTGCACATCTTGCTGTCGTCGGCGGACAGGAACAGCACCATCGCGGCGATATCCTCGGGCATCAGCTTGCCCGGCAGGCATTGCGAGCGCGCGATCTCGGCTTCGCCCGCCTCGTCCAGCCACAGGTCGATCTGGCGCTGGGTCATCACCCAGCCCGGCGTCACGGTGTTGACGCGGATGTTGAATTTGCCCAGGTCGCGCGCGAGGCAGCGCGTCAGGCCGATGACGGAGGCCTTCGTCGTCGCGTAGATCGGGTAGTTCGGGTTCTTGGCGTGCCACGACATCGAACTGAAGTTGATGACGGAGCCGCCGCCGCGGCGCTTCATGCCTTCCAGCGCGGCCTGCACCGTGAAGAACATCGGACGCTGGTTGATGGCGATGCGCTCGTCCCAGTATTCGACCGACACGTCGCCGATCTGGTGGCGCTGGTCGTTGGCGGCGTTGTTGACGACGACGTCGAAGTCGCCCAGCTTGGCGGCCATCTCGGCCATCACGGCCTGCAGGCTCGGGATGTCGGTGATGTCGCAGTAGCGGTAGATCGGGGCTTGATGGCCGGCCGCCGCCAGCCGCGCCACCAGCGCTTCGCTGGCGTCGCGCATGATGTCGACAAAGCCGACCAGCGCGCCCTGCTCCACCAGCGCGGCGACGATCGCTTCACCGATCCCGCTGCCGCCGCCCGTCACGAATACCCGTTTGCCTTCGAGGCTACCGTACTTGGCTAAAGTACCCATCGTCGTCTCCTTACTCTTATTGTAAGCGGCGCCGGGATCGATCCGGCGCCGCTATCTATCGTACTTATTCTTTGCCCAGCGCGCCGTCGCGGCGGCGCCAGATGCCGCGCGGGTTCTCGTCGCGCAGCACCGCCGGCAGCAATGCCTGCGGCAGGTTCTGGTATGCCACGGGGCGCAGGAAGCGGTAGATCGCGCCCGTGCCCACCGAGGTGCTGCGGCCGTCGGCCGTGGCCGGGAACGGACCGCCGTGCACCATCGCGTGCGTCACTTCCACGCCGGTGCCGAAGCCGTTGGCCAGGATGCGGCCGACCTTGCGCTCCAGCGTCGGCAGCAGGACCTGCGCCGCCGCGATGTCGCCTTCTTCCAGGTGGATGGCGGCCGTCAGCTGGCCTTCCAGGTGCTCGACGATGGCGCGCATCTGCTCGACGTCCTTGCACACGACCAGCAGCGAGGCCGGGCCGAACACTTCCTCGTGCAGCTCCTTGCGGGCCAGGAAGGCGTCGCCTTCCACGCGGAACAGCGCGGCGTGGCCCTGGTTGTCTTCGTGGTCCAGGCGCAGCAAGGTGGTCACGGCTTCGTTGCTGCCCAGCGCGGCGACGCCGCGGCGGAAGCTCGACGCGATACCGGCCGACAGCATCGTGGCCGGCTGCGTGTCGTTCAGCGCGGCGGTGGCCGAGGCGCAGAACGTGGCCAGGCCCGGACCGTCGATCGCCAGCACGAGGCCGGGGTTGGTGCAGAACTGGCCGACGCCCAGCGTGAGCGACGCGGCGAATTCGCGGCCGATGCGCTCGGCGTGCTGCTCCAGCGCCTGCGGCAGCAGGAACACTGGGTTGATGCTGCTCATCTCGGCATAGACCGGGATCGGCTGCTGGCGGCCCGCGGCGACGGCCATCAGGGCGGTGCCGCCCGAACGCGAACCGGTGAAGCCGACGGCCTGGATGGCCGGGTGCGCGACGAGCGCCTGGCCGATGCCGTTGCCCGTGCCGGTCAGCAGCGCGAACGTGCCGGCCGGCAGGCCGCACAGTTCGACGGCTTTCACGACGGCGCGCGCCACCAGCTCCGACGTGCCCGGGTGGGCCGAGTGGGCTTTCAGCACGACCGGGCAGCCGGCCGCGAAGGCCGATGCCGTGTCGCCGCCGGCGACGGAGAACGCCAGCGGGAAGTTCGACGCGGCGAACACGGCGACGGGGCCGACGCCGATCAGGCGGCTGCGCAGGTCCGGACGCGGCGGTGTGCGCTGCGGCAGGGCCGGGTCGATGCGCGGATCCTGCCACGACCCTTCGCGCAGCAGGCTGCCGAACAGTTTCAGCTGGTTGCAGGTACGGGCGCGCTCGCCCTCGATGCGCCCGCGCGGCAGGCCGGTTTCCGCCATCGCGCGCTCGACCAGCGCATCGCCCAGGGCCATGATCTGCTCGGCGACGGCGTCGAGGAACGCGGCGCGCTCTTCGTCGGTCGTGTTGCGGAAGATGTCGAACGCCTTGCCGGCCAGGCTGCAGGCCTCGTCGATCTGGGCGATGTCGACCATGTTGAACGCGGGTTCGATGTGCCTGCGTGCGGCCGGGTTCCAGGCCTTGAACGAGCCGCCGGCGCCGCGCTTGGCGACGCCGCCGATGAGGGCTTCGCCGGTGATTTGTGCGAGGGTCATAAGGTCTTCACTTTCGCAAATTGGGTGGTCTGGACGGCGAGCTTGTTGCGCAGCGCGGGGCCGAATTGCGGCGATTCGACTTCGAAAGTCTCGCCGGCCTGCACGCTGATGTTGTCGGCGAAGCTCAGGGTCGCGGTGCCGAAGAAGTGGATGTGCACGTCGCCCGGGCGGTTGAACAGGCCGTACTTGAAGTGATGGTATTCCAGGTTGCCGATCGTGTGCGACATGTTCTGCTCACCCGACACGAACGCCTTTTCCCAGCGCACGGAACCGTCGGCGGCGCGGATGCGCGACACGCCTTCCACGTGGGCCGGCAGCTCGCCGACCAGCAGCGCCGGGCCGACGCCGCAGTTGCGCAGCTTGGAGTGGGCGAGGTACAGGTAGTTCTGGCGTTCCGTCACGTGGTCCGAGAACTCGTTGCCGATCGCGAAACCGACGCGGTACGGCTGGCCGTCGTCGCCGATCACGTACAGGCCGGCGATCTCCGGCTCTTCGCCGCCGTCCAGCGAGAAGTCCGGCATTTCCATGTCCTGGCCGCTGGCGCGCACGATCGAGCCGTCGCCCTTGTAGAACCACTCCGGCTGCACGCCGGCCTTGCCCGCTTCCGGCTTGCCGCCTTCGACGCCCATGCGGAACATCTTCATGGAGTCGGACAGCGTTTCGACGTCGCCGCCGATCTTCTTGTGCATGGCGTCGCGCGCATCGGCGCTGCCCAGGTGGGTCAGGCCCGTGCCGGTGACGTAGGTGTGCGCGGCGTCCGGGTGGTCGATCGGGGCCAGCACGCGGCCTGCCTGCGCGATCGCTTCATAGGATTCCTTGTCGCCGGTGGCTGCAGCGTCGGCCAGCGTGGCAAGGCTCTTGCCCTGCGCGATGGCGGCCTTGGCCAGTTCCAGCGTGGTGGCGTAGCCGATGATGGCGGTGACGGTGTCACCGTTCAGGATGCCGACGCGGCGGTCGCCCGTGGCGGATTTGTATTGGATGAGCAGCATAGTGGTATCTCAAAGAGCGCGTGGGCTCGGAGAGCCCACCCTACGGATACCGTGTAGGGTGGGCACCCCGTGCCCACGCGAATGCCAACATTAATGGGAATGCTTGGGCACGGCCGAACCGCGGCAGCCGACGAGGAAGTCGAAGTCGCAGCCCTCGTCCGCCTGCAGCACGTGATCCAGGTACAGGCCCGCGTAACCGGTGCGCGGCGCTTCCTTCTGGTTCTCGGCGCGGTCCGCGAGGCGGGTCTTGATCTCGTCTTCCGGCACGTCCAGGTGCAGGCGGCCGGCCTTGCAATCGAGTTCGATGAAGTCGCCGTCCTTGACGATGCCCAGCGGGCCGCCGGCCATCGCTTCCGGCGCCACGTGCAGCACGACGGTGCCGTAGGCGGTGCCGCTCATGCGCGCGTCCGAGATGCGGACCATGTCGGTGATGCCCTTGGCCAGCAGCTTCGGCGGCAGGCCCATGTTGCCCACTTCGGCCATGCCCGGGTAGCCTTTCGGACCGCAGTTCTTCATCACGAGGATCGAGTTCTCGTCGACGTCCAGGTCCGGATCGACGATGCGCTGCTTGTAGTGGTCGAAGTCTTCGAACACGACGGCCTTGCCGCGGTGCTTCATCAGGTGCGGCGATGCGGCCGACGGCTTCAGCACAGCGCCGCGCGGGGCCAGGTTGCCGCGCAGGATGCAGATGCCGCCGTCGTCGATCAGCGGGTTGTCGATCTTGCGGATCACTTCGTCGTTATAGATCGGCGCGTCCTGGACGTTTTCCCAGATCGTCTTGCCGTTCACGGTCAGCGCGTCCTTGTGCGGCAGCAGGTTCGCTTCGCCCAGGCGGCGCAGCACGCCCGGCAGGCCGCCGGCGTAATAGAACTCTTCCATCAGGTAGCGGCCGGACGGCAGCAGGTCGACGATGGTCGGGGTGCCCTTGCCGATGTTGGTCCAGTCTTCCAGCTCCAGCGGCACGCCGATGCGGCCGGCGATGGCTTTCAGGTGGATCACGGCGTTGGTCGAGCCGCCGATCGCGGCGTTCGTGCGGATCGCGTTCTCGAAGTTCTCGCGCTTGAGGATCTTCGACAGTTTGAGGTCTTCGTTGACCATCTCGACGATGCGGATGCCGGACATGTGCGCCAGCACGTAGCGGCGCGCGTCGACCGCGGGGATCGCGGCGTTGTGCGGCAGCGAGACGCCCAGCGATTCGGCCATGCAGGCCATCGTCGATGCGGTGCCCATCGTGTTGCAGGTACCGGCCGAGCGCGAGTGGCCGGCTTCGGCGGCCAGGAAGTCGTGCATCGTGATCTGGCCGCCCTTGGCCTGCTCGTGCAGCTGCCAGACGGCGGTGCCGGAGCCGATGTCCTTGCCGTTCAGCTTACCGTTCAGCATCGGGCCGCCGGTGACGACGATGGCGGGAATATCGACGCTGGCCGCGCCCATCAGCAGGGCCGGCGTGGTCTTGTCGCAGCCGACCAGCAGGACGACGCCGTCCATCGGGTTGCCGCGGATGGATTCTTCGACGTCCATGCTGGCCAGGTTACGGGTCAGCATGGCGGTCGGGCGCAGGTTCGATTCGCCGTTCGAGAACACGGGGAACTCGACCGGGAAGCCGCCCGCTTCCAGGATGCCGCGCTTGACGTGCTCGGCCAGCTTGCGGAAGTGGGCGTTGCAGGGGGTGAGTTCGGACCAGGTATTGCAGATGCCGATGATCGGCTTGCCCTGGAATTCATGATCGGGGATACCCTGGTTCTTCATCCAGCTCCGGTACATGAAGCCGTTCTTGTCCTGGGTACCGAACCACGCTGCGGAACGCAGGGTGGGCTTCTTCTTTGTCTCGGACATTCTTCCTCCGTCGTTTTTGTAATCTGAGCGACCCTTGTCGTCGTCCAGCTCAGCGATGGAGAAAGTCTAAAGGCCGATAAGATAACTTTCCAATCAATTTTTAGCAGCAATCGATATCGTTATCGGCATCGCTGTTACCGCTATCGGCGCCGACCAGCGAATCTGACCTCCGCCAGGCCCTTGATTGTTAGCGTTTTAGCAAAAACACCGCCCGATTTTGGTGCATCCGCCAGCTGGCCGGCACGCAGGCCGACTGTTGCGGAAGTGACATACAGTACGTCCAGGCCGGGACCGCCGAACGCGGGGCACGTCGGTTGCGGCGCCGGCAGCGTCACTACGCGGTCGACGGTGCCGTCGGGCGCGAAGCGCACGACCTGCCCCGCGCCCCAGCGCGTGCTCCACAGGTAGCCGTCCGCATCGATCGTCGAGCCGTCCGGATCGCCCGGGGCCGCGTCGGCGCCGACGAATTCGCGCAGGTTGGCCACTGCGCCGGTCTCCGGGTCATAGTCGCAGCAGCGGATCTCGCGCGTGCCGGAGTCCGCGTAGTACATCGTGCGGCCGTCCGGGCTGAAGCAGATGCTGTTGGCGATGGCGACGTCGCCCAGCGGCAGCCGCTCCACCGTGAGGTCGTGGTTCAGCCGGTAAAAGCCGCCGATGGCGTCCTTCGGGTTTTCGGCCTGGTTGAACACGCCAAAGACGAAACGCCCCTGGCGGTCCGTGCGGCCGTCGTTCAAACGGGTGGTGGGCAGGTGCGCCTCGACGTCGCAGATGCGGTCGAGTTCTCCGCTGGCGAGATCGAAGAACGCCAGGCCGGAGGCGAGCCCCAGCAGCAGGCGGCCGTCGTCATGCGTCAGCGCCAGCGAGCACAGGCGCTCGGGCAGCGGCCAGCGCTGCAGCGCACCCGTCGCGGGGGCGTGCGACCACAGCTCGCTGCCTTCGATGTCGGTCCAGAACAGGCGTGCGCCCTTGTCGTCCCAGACGATGCCCTCGCCGAGTATATTCCGGCCATCCACCACCACATCCATCATGAAGTGCTCTCCTGATTATTGCGCCACCGAGAAGCGGAAGCGCGATTCCGTTTCATAGACCTCGCCCGGACGCAGGATCGTGTTCGGGTACGCCGGCTGGTTGGGCGAATCCGGGTAGTGCTCCGGCTCGATGCAGAAGCCGCTGCGGAACGTCCACGGATGGCCCTTGCCGCTCAGCGAGCCGTCGAGGAAGTTACCGCTGTAGAACTGCACGCCCGGTTCCTGCGTAAACAGTTCCAGCACGCGGCCCGTCGTCGGCTCGCACACATGGACGGCACGCTTCAGGCCCGTGTCGCCGAGGCGCTTGTTCAGCACCCAGCAATGGTCGTAGCCGGTGCCGTGGCGCAGCTGCTTGTCCGGTTGCGAGATGCGCTCGCCGATCGTGCGCGGCTTGCGGAAGTCGAACGGCGTGCCGGTCACGGGGGCCAGTTCGCCGAACGGGATCGATTCCGCGTCGATGGGAACGAACTTGTCGGCGTCGATCGTCATCTCGTGGCCGAGGATGTCGCCCTGCCCCGCCCCGGCCAGGTTGAAATAGCTGTGCTGGGTGAGGTTGACGGGGGTCGGCTGGTCGGTGACGGCGTGGAAGCGCACGACGATCTCGTTGTCGTCGTTCAGCAGATACGTGGCGGTGGCGTCGAGGTTGCCGGGATAGCCCTGCTCGCCGTCCGGGCTGTGGTACCGCAGGACGAGACTGTCGCCTTCGGCGGCGGCCGTCCACAGCACCTTGTCGTAGCCCGGATCGCCGCCGTGCAGGTGGTTGTTGCCGTTGTTGGTCGTCAGCTGGTATTGCTTGCCGTCCAGCGTGAAGCGGCCCTTGCCGATGCGGTTGCCGTAGCGGCCGATCAGGGCGCCGAAATACGGGCTGTCCTTGATGTAGGGCTCGAGCGTCTCGAAGCCGAGGGCGACGTCGGCAAAGACGCCGTCGCGGTCCGGGACGTGGATCTCGGTGATGATGCCGCCGAAATCCAGCACCTTGACGACCATGCCGTTCTTGTTCTTGAGCGTGTACTGCGACACTTGCCTGCCGTCGGGCAAAGTCCCGAACGGCGCCTGGGTGATTCCGTTTTGCACGTTGTTATATCCTCAGAGGGTAGATGGCCGCCCGAATACCGGCATGCCGTTCTCGTCCCAACGCAGCGGTTTGACGAAGGTATGGCGGTCCGGGTTCCACAACGGATCGCCGACGATTTCCGTATAAGTGCGCGCGTGGTAGACGAGCATGACGGTGTCGCCATCTTCAGCATACGTAAAGCTGTTGTGGCCGGGTCCGTAGATGCCGTGATCGTAGCATGTACGGAACACCGGCTCGCGCGACTTTGTCCACGATGCCGGATCGAGCAGGTCCGCATTCTCGTCGGCCCACAGCAGGCCCATCGCGTAATTCTCGTCGGTGGCGCTGGCGGAATACGAGATGAAGATCTTGCCGTTGCGGCGCAGGACGGACGGGCCTTCGTTGACCCAGAAGCCGCGGATTTCCCAGTCGTATTCGGGTTTCGAGAGCAGCACCGGCTTGCCTTCGATCTGCCACGGCGTCTTCATCTTCGCGATGTACAGGTTCGAATTGCCTTCGATCGCGTTGTCCTTCTGCGCCCACAGGTAGTACAGCTGGCCGTTGTGGTTGAACGTGGTCGCGTCGAGGCAGAACGTGTCGATGCCCGTGTCGACCTGGCCCATGAATTCCCACGTGCCTTCGAGCGGGTTCGCGTTCGTATTGCGGATCGCGTACATGCGGTGCTGGAACAGCTTGGACTTGATCTCGCGGCTCGGCGCGGCGGCGAAGTAGACGTACCACGCGCCCATGTTGAAATGCAGTTCCGGCGCCCAGATCAACTCGCTGTACGGGCCCGTGTCCGGCTTGACCCACGCGTCGACGGTGGGCGCGGCGGCCAGTTCGGCGATCGTCTTCGCGCGGCGCAGTTCGATGCGGTCGTATTGCGGGACCGAGGCCGTGAAATAGTAATAGCCGTCCGTGTGTTTATAGATGTACGGGTCGGCCCGTTGTTCGATGAGGGGTTTCAGTACGGTGTCTTGCATGATGTTTTTCCAGAATTTGCTTTAAGACGTTGGTTAGGTCGCCTGGCTCGCTCGCAAATCTTCCTTGACGGTCGAGTAATACTCGTCGCTGATGCGGTACTTGAACATCAGCGCCCCCATCAGGAAATGGAAGAAGCCGGGAATCACGGACAGCATCAGCGCGATGCCTTGCAGCGCCAGCGCGCTTTGTTCCTGGTTCGGCTGGTAGTGGAAATAATTCAGCAGAATACCCACCATGCCGCCCGCGATGGCCATGCCGGCCTTCTGCGCGACCGAGATGCCGCCGAACGCGAAGCCCGACACGCGCTTGCCCGTCTTCACCTGGCCATAGTCGATGGTCTCGGCGATCGCGGACCAGAACACCGGCGCGTGCAGGTCGACGACGAGCGACAGCAGGAAGTACAGGAAGAACGCCAGTGCCGTGTCGCCCGGCTTGACCAGGAAATAAATCATCACGGACAGCACCGCCACCATCAGCTGCGTGTAGCGGAACAGTTTGACCTTGCAATAGAACTTGGTCACCCACGTCGACACGACCATCGCGATGATCGCGGCAGCGACGCCCGTCGACAGGAAGGCGGACACCGTTTCCGTATCGCCGTGCAGGTAATACTTGGCGTAATAGATCGCGACGGAGCCGCGGATCACGTAGCCGATGGTGCCCGTCACGCAGACGGCGCACAGGATCAGCCACTGGTCGTTCTGCGCCAGCACCGCGATCTGTTCCAGCAACGGCTGGCGCCTGGTCTTGTAGACGACGCGTTCCGTCGTCGTGAAGAACGTGAACAGGAACAGCACGACGCCCAGCAGGGCCATCACGGCCATCGCCGCCTGGTAGCCGGCGGCCTGGTTGCCGTTGCCCCAGCGCTGCGCGAGGATCGGCACGACGATGGTGACCATGAACGCGCCGACTTTCGCCAGGAACAGCCGGTAGCCGTTGGCGGACAGGCGCTCCTGCGGATCGCTCGTCAGGCCGCTGATCAGCGAGATGTACGGCACGCCGACACCCGACGTCATCAGGGTCATCAGGATGTACGTGGAGTAAGCCCACACGAGCTTGGCGTCATAGTTCCAGTCGGGCGTGCTGAACACGGCGTAGACGGACAGGCCGTACGGGACCGCCAGGAACAGCAGATACGGCCGGTAGCGGCCCCAGCGGGAAAGAAAGCTGTCCGTCATCTGGCCGACGATCAGGTCGGACATGGCGCCCACGATCTTGACGAGCACGAACAGCAGCGCGAGGTCGGTCGTCTTGAGTCCATAGACGTCCGTGTAAAAGAAAGTGATGATCAGCATCATCGACGAGATCACCACGTTGAGCGCCATGTCGCCGGCGCCGAAGCCCACTTTTTCGAGGGTGGAAAGTTTCTGGGTTTGCATACGGACGTCCTTCCAAACGAAACGGGGTGCTACGCGGAATTCCGAGCAGCACCCTCATTATTGCCTATCGATCAGAGCCCTTGGTCAATGTTTCCAACGCAGTGCGAAGCCGATGACACGGTCGTAGCGACGCACGTCACGCGGCAGCAGCGGGGTGCCGTGGTAGTCGTGGTATTCCTGGTCCAGCAGGTTGCTGCCGTCCAGCGTTGCCGTCAGGTTGTCCGTGATCTTGTACGAGATCGAGGCATCCAGCGTCTTGATCGGGTCGACGACCAGGTCCAGGCCGAGGCCGCGGTAGTTGTACGTGTCGACGAACTTGTCGCGCCAGTTGTAGGCCAGGCGGGCCGACCACGGGCCGCGCTCGTACAGGCCGACCAGGTTGTAGGCCCGCTTGGACATGCCCGGGAACGTGTTGCGCGTACCGTCCGGCTCCGTCATGCCGCCGTTCATGTACGTGAAGTTCGCCTGCATGCCCAGGCCGCTCAGCCAGCCCGGCAGGAACGAGAAGAACTGCTGGTACGCCGTTTCGAAACCGTACAGCTTGGCCGTGTCCGTGTTGTACGGACGGTCCATCAGGTAGGCCTGGCCGTTGATCGTTTCCGTCGTCGTCCTGTGGCGGATGAAGTTCTTGAAGTCGTGCTGGAATACCGTACCGGTCAGCGAACCGTCCTTCGAGAAATACCACTCCAGCGCCACGTCCAGGTTGCGGGCTTCCTGCGGCTTCAGGTTCGGGTTGCCGCCGGAGCCGCCCGGCGGGTTGCCGTTGGTCGTGGTGACGGAACCGAGCACGACGCCCGGGTTGTAGTCGCCGAACGGGGCGCGCTCGATCGCCTTGCCGTAGACGAGGCGGCCGACCAGGTCATTACGGAAATTGGCGCGCAGGTTCAGGCTCGGCAGCACGTCCGTGTTGCTGGTCGAGACCGCCACCGGCGTGACCGGACCCGTGCCGCTGCGCGAGTTGCCGTTGACGCTTTGCTTGGTGTTCACGACACGTACGCCGGCCGTGGCGTCGATCGGCACGCCGAAGGCGTCGAAGCCGAGCTTGGCCTTGCCGTAGATGGCTTGCGTCGTTTCGCGGTCCGTGTAGAACGACAGCGGATCGTCGGGCAGGCCGTTCGGCGTGCCCAGGATGGCCTGGCGCACGACGGAGGTGTTATCCAGCAGGAACTTGTAGCAAGCGGCGTAATACTGGTTCACGCCGTAGTTGCCGTGGATTTCCGGGCTCAGGCACGACAGGCCGGGAACGCTGCCCGGGTTCTGGCCCGTGATCGTCGCCGGACGATAGTTGCCCAGCTCGTGCGCATACGATGCATCGCGTTGCGCCCAGCGCACGCCGCCGCTCAGTTCCTTCAGCAGGCCGTCGTTCTCCGGCGTCCACGTCACGTCGCCGCGCCAGTCGTTGGCCGCGCCGTTCGCGTGGTTGTGGTTGTCGTACAGGGCGATCATCGACCACTTGGACGGGTCGGTCAGGTCCGTGCCCGGATAATCGACGTAGCCGCCGCCGTCGCGGGTGCCGCCGACGACCGCATGGGGCGTCGTGTAGATCGAGTCGAGGATCGGGTTTTCCTGGCGATACGTCGACACCGTGCGCACGGCTTCGGTCGACAGGCGGATCGTCGGCGTCGCGTCCCACGTGCCGCCGAGGGCCAGCTGGCTGCCCTTCGACCAGTCGCGGCGCGCCTGGGTCGAGCTCAGCACCAGCGATGTGTCGCTCGGGTTGCTGACGCTGTCCAGGTAGTTCTTGCCGTTCTCGGTGATCGTCTTGATCGTCGTGTTCGGGTTGTTATAGACCGGGAAGCCGCCCACGAAGAAGACGCTCTGCGCATCGTGGTCGATCTTCGTGCCGAAGCCTTCGGCGTAGAACTGCATGTCGCGGTTCGGGCGCCACTGCGCGGCGAAATTCAGGGCCAGGCGCTTGCGGTCGCCGGTGGTCATCACGCGGCCGTTGCCGTCCGCGCCCTGCACGGCCTGGCCGTTGGCCTGGTACGTGGCCGGCTGGCCCGCCCACGCCACTTCGTCGCTGTAGCGGCCGCGCTGGTACGACAGGCCGCCCAGCAAGCCCACTTCGCCGATGCCGGTCTTCCAGCGGTTCGACCACAGGCCGCCGACCTGCGGATCGGTCTTGCCGGCCTTGTCGCGGTTTTCGGCGCGGGCGTTGATGGCGACCTGCGACCCCTTGAAGTCGAACGGACGGAACGTGCGCACGTCGATGGTGCCCGCGGTGCCGCCTTCGACCATGTCGGCGCCCTGCGATTTATACACGTCCACGCGCTGCAGCATCGAGACGGGCACGTCGGCCAGGGCCAGCGAACGGTTGGCGGCGGTGAACATCTCGCGGCCATTGAACAGCGTCTTCGCGCCGCCGAGGCCGCGGATCACGACCGTGCTCGCTTCGCCGGCGCCGCGCAGGACCTGCACGCCGGTGACGCGGGCCAGGATCTCGGCCACGTTCTTGTCCGGGAACTTGCCGATGTCGTCGGCGACGATCGAATCGAGGACCTCGTCCGCGTTTTTCTTGATGGTCTGGGCGCTCTGCGCCGCCTGGCGCTGGCCGCTGACGACCACGACGTTGGCGCCGCCGGCCTGGTTGGCATTCTGTGCGGCGCCCTCTTCCTGCGCGCGCACGGACACGCTCGTCAAGAGGCCGATGCCCATGAGTGCGGCGACGGTGCCGCGCAATGCGAAGGCGCGCGACGCGGGCGCGAACCGGCCCGTAGCGATGGGTTCCATACGTCTCCTATTCCTTGTAAGTCTTGTTATAGTTTTCTGAAAGCTTCGAAAATCTTTCAGAACTGGCATGCTGGACAGTAATGGTAGGCCGTCGATTGAGAACGATCCAATCAATTTTTCCGCAACTTCGATATCGTTTTTTGTATCTATAAAAGCAGGTAAAGGGGCGTGACAACGATTTCACGTGTCAAAATGCGAGGCATCCGGACTTTTTAAAATTTTCATGCTCGCGACATTTCCCGCGTTCCGCGACCTCATCCTGGACACCGATCCGGACGGCGTGGCCACGCCCGCGCAGATCCCGGACGGCTTCCTGCTGGCGCGCGCCGGCACCGTCAGCGCCCACTACATCCCGTTCGATTACGTGAACCGCGACGCGCGGCTCGTCCTCGTCGGCATCTCGCCCGGCTTCGTCCAATGGAAGAACGCCGTGCGCGAGGCGCGGCGGTATCTAGCGCACGGCGCGGCGCAGGACGCGCCGCTGGACGACGTGCTGCGCGCGGCCAAGTACACCGGCGCGTTTTCCGGCGCGATCCGCCCCAATCTCGTCGCCCTGCTCGACCACGTGGGCCTGCAGCGCTGGCTCGGCATCGCCAGCTGCGCGTCGCTGTTCGGCGAGCACGCCCACCTGATGCACGTGACGGCCGTGCTGCGCCATCCCGTGTTCGTCGCCGCAAAAAACTATAACGGCGCGTCCCCGAACATGCTGACGACGCCGCTGCTGCAGGCCCAGCTGCTCGACTATTTCGCGGCCGAAGCGCGCTCGCTGCCCGCCGCGGTGTACGTGCCGCTGGGCCCGAAGGTCGGCCTCGCGCTCGACTGGCTCGCGGCGCGCGGCGTGCTGGACGCCGACCGGATCCTGCACGGCATCCCGCACCCGTCCGGCGCCAATGCCGAGCGCATCGCCTACTTCCTCGGCCGCAAGGACAAGGCCGCGTTGTCGCGCCAGACGAACGGCGCGCAGATCGATGCGGACCGGCTGGCGCTGCGGGCGAAGATGGCCGCACTCGGCGTCGTTTGACGCGGTGTGCATGGCGCGCGGCGAGGGATCCGCGTGCCGCCGCAAGCGGCCTGGTCGCACAAGCAACTACATGCGGACACAGCTGTCTTTCGTGCAGCAGTCTGCCTCACGCGGCGTTACACTGATAACGTCCAGCGCCAAGGTAGACGATCATGCAGAATTGTTCTCCTGAAGAAGTCCGCTCCCTCCTCGACAAGATCGAACAGTTGCCGGTGCCGTTCTTCAAGCGACTGATCGAGGCGAGCAACACGGGCATCATCATTTCCGACGCCAGCCTGCCGGACAATCCGATCGCCTACGTCAACCCGGCGTTCGAGCGGATAACGGGTTATGCGCTGTACGAAGCCGTCGGCCGCAACTGCCGCTTCCTGCAGCGCGACGACCGCGACCAGCCCGAGATCGCGCTGATCCGCCACTGCGTGGAACGCGCCGAGATCTGCACCGCGCTGCTGCGCAACTACCGCAAGGACGGCAGCCTGTTCTGGAGCCGCATGCACCTGTTTCCCGTGCGCGACAACGGGGCCGCGCCCACGCACTTCGTCGCCTTCCTGCAGGACGTGACGGAAGTCGTCGAAGCCCAGCAGGCGGCCGTGCAGGCGCGCGAACGCCTGAGCACCGTCCTCGAGAGCATCAACGACGGCTGCCTGTCGCTCGACCGCGAATGGCGCTTCACGTACATCAACGCGCGCGGCGCGGCCTGGATCGAACGCAGCCCGGAAGACCTGATCGGCAAGAACATGTGGGACGAATTCCCGGACGCCGTCGGCGGCCCGTTCTACGACGCCTACATGCACGCGATGCACGAGCGCGAACCCACCCGCTGCGAGAACTACTATGCCCCGCTGGGCCTCTGGCTGGAGTTGCGCGTGTACCCGTCGCGCGAGGGCGTCACCGCGTTCTTCGCCGACGTCACCGAGCGCAAGGAAGCGGAGACGCGGCTCATGCACCTGGCCACGCACGACACCCTGACCGGATTGCACAACCGCTTCAGCTGCCTGCGCGCGCTCGACGAAGCATTGGCCCGTTCCGTCGAGGACGAGCGGCCGGTGGGCGTCCTGTTCGTGGACCTCGACCACTTCAAGGAAGTCAACGACGCCCACGGCCACCGCGCGGGCGACACGGCCCTGCAGGAAATCGGCCGGCGCCTGGGCAGCCTCGCCGGCGCCGGCATCACGGTGGCGCGCATCAGCGGCGACGAATTCGTGGTCGTCCTCGAAGGCGTGAATGCAGAAGGCGCGCGCGGCGTGGCCACGGCCGTCCTGCAGCACCTCGCCACCCCGATCGCCGTCGACGGCCATTACGTGACGGTGGGCGGCAGCATCGGCATCGCGCTCGGCAACGGCCGCGAGTACTCGGCCGACGAACTGCTGGGCAACGCGGACGCCGCCATGTACGAAGCGAAGGACAATGGCCGCCACACGTTCGCCGTGTTCTCGACGACCGCGCGCCACCTGCTCAAGCAGCGCCTGGAGCTGCGCCAGGATGTGTTCTCGGCCCTCGAACGCCGCCAGTTCGTGCTGTTCTACCAGCCGCAGGTCAGCGCCGGGAACGGCGCCGTCGTGGGTGCGGAGGCCTTGCTGCGCTGGGAACATCCGCGCCTCGGCCTGCTCGGCCCCGACCTGTTCCTGCCGATGCTGGAAGGCTCGCCCGCCATCACGGCCGTCGGCGCCTGGGTGTGCGAAGAGGCGTGCCGCCAGGCGCGCGAATGGGAATTGCTGGGCTACCGGCTGCGCATGGCGGTGAACGTCTCGCCGCGCCAGCTGACGGACGAAAACCTGCCGCCGCTGCTGACGAACCTCGTCACCCACTACGACCTGGACCCCGAGTGCATCAAGCTGGAAGTCACCGAGAGCATGCTGATGCAGGACATCGACAAGGCGGCATCGGTGCTGCGGCTTTTGCAGCGCGACGGCTTCCGCATCGCCCTCGACGACTTCGGCACGGGCTACTCGAACCTGTCGTACCTGCGCACGTTGCCGATCACCGCGATCAAGATCGACCGTTCGTTCGTGCGCGAGATCGAGCAGGACCGGCGCTGCCTGGACATCGTCAACGGCGTCATCGCCTTCGCCAAGTCGCTCAAGCTGGACGTGATCTGCGAAGGCATCGAGACGGAGCTGCAGAAGGAAGCGATCCGCTCGACGGGGTGCGACGTGTTGCAGGGTTACCTGATCGGCAAGCCGATGCGGTCCGACGATTTCCGGGCGCTGCTGCTGGCGCAAACCGCCGAGCCGACGCAAGCCGACCCGGGTTGCCAACCTACGCCGTGACCGCGATCTCGGCCGGGCTCTTTTCCACCTGGCGCTTGAACGCGTACAGGCTTCCCACCATCAGCGCGATCGGTACGAGCGTGAGATAAAACGCGAAATGCCCGTTCACGTGGCCGAACACATACCCCGTGATCAGGGACCCCGTCGTGCCGCCGAGCGCCGAAAAGATCACGAGGAGTCCCGTCATCGGCGCGTGCTGGTGGCGCGGCAGGGAACTGAGCATCACGGAATTGATGCCCGGGTAGATCGGCGCCATGAACAGGCCGATGAGCGGGAACAGGAACGCGGCCACCGGCGCCGTCGCCCACGTCACGTCCGGATCGTGGGCGATGCCGTGCGTGAGCGGCAGCGACAGCAGCACCGTCGCGCCCATCGCCAGCATGCACACGGTCAGCACCGGATACCAGTTCAGGCGGCGCATCACGACGCCGGCCAGCAAACGCCCCACCGCGAGGCAGCCCGCGAAGATGCTCGTGACCTGCACGCTCATCGTGGCGGGCAGCATCAGGATCTCGTTGTTGAAGGTGGGGAGCCACGAACCGATCGCCTGCTCGACGAGGACGGACAGGAAGGCCGTCAGCACGAATACGTACACGAGCGGCCGCACGAACAGGCGCAGCATCTCGAGGAAGTCGGCGGCCGGCCCGCGGCTGTCCGGCGGCGCGGCGCCGACTTCGTCGAACGTGGTCGCCAGCACGAGCAGGAACATGGCCGCGCACAGGGCCGAGAGCAGCCAGTACACGTTCAGCCAGCTCGTGGACGCCGGATGGCCGGCATCGATGAAGAAGCCGAAGATCCAGTACGCCGACAGCACGCCGACCATGAAGAAGCCTTCCAGCATGTTCGTGATGCCCGCATGGTGCTTGCGGTCGCGCGCGACGAGGCCGATCGTCGAGTACACGGACACTTTGACCAATGCGAACGCGACGCCCACGCACAGGAACAGCAGCTTCGCCGTCGCGAAGGCCGGGATCAGCGGCATCGCCAGCGTGGCGGCGGTGACGATCGCCAGCGCGACCAGCATCGCTTTCTTGTAGCCGAAGCGCGGCAGGGTCGACGCGACGAAGAACGACACGATCGCGATCGGCAGGTCCTTGAACCCTTCCAGTACGCTCGCCGCGCCCTTGTCGACGCCATAGGTGTGAATGACCTGCAGGATCACCGTGCCCACGCTGTTGAGCAGGATGGCGAACACGAAGTAAATCATGAACAGGGCGAGCAGGATGCGTCGTTGGTTCATGCTGTCTCCAATATTTTTTATGTGTATGTTTTAGTAGTCGTCGAGCCGGAACGCCGCCATCGACGGTATCACACGGTCGGCGCGATGCAGCACCTCGGGACTGCCGACGCCGACCGCGAACATGCCCGCATCCTTGATCGACGCGACCCCGGCCGCCGCATCTTCCACGCCCAGGCAGTCGCGCGGATCGACGCCCAGGTGCGCGGCCGCGGTGAGGAAGATTTCCGGGTCCGGCTTGCCGTTGACGATCGTGGCGGCGTCGACGACGTCGTCGAAGCGGTCGCGGATGCCCAGGTGGTCCAGCACCGTGAACGCATTGCGGCTGACGGACGCGAGGCCGACAAGGAGTCCCGCCGCGCGCACTTCCTCCAGCGCGCGCAGGGCGCCGGGCAGCAGGTCATCCGGCGTCATGGTCGCGATCAGTTCCTGGTAGTGGGCATTCTTCGCATCGGCCAGCGCGCGCTTTTCTTCGAGCGTGTACGTGCGCGGCGCGCGCGCGAGGATCAGTTCCAGGGAACCCATGCGGTCGACGCCCTTCAGCTGTTCGTTAAACGCTTCATCGAACGGCGCATCGACGCTGTCCGCGAGGCGCTTCCACGCCAGGTAGTGGTAGTGCGCCGTATCGGTGATGACGCCGTCGAGGTCGAAGATGACCGCCTTGAATCTCGTAGCCATTATGTGTTCTCCATGCGGATGTGGGCGCGCTGCGCGTCCAGCGCGATCGTCGTGCCGGCGTGCGCGAAAGTGAGACTGCCGCCGCGCAGCAGGCGGTAGTCGGTGCCGCTGCCGTCGACGGCGACTTCCAGCAGCGCGCCCCTCACCTGCGCCTTGAAACGGTAGCCCGTCCACCGGTCGGGCAGCGTCGGCGCGAAGCGCAGGCCCGCTTCGTCGAGGCGCATGCCGGCGAAGCCGTAGGCGACGCCCAGCCACGTGCCGGCCATCGCGGCCGTGTGCACGCCGTACTGCGTGTTGGCGTGCGTGTTGTCCAGGTCCAGGCGCGCCGTCTCCATGAAATAGCCGTAGGCCTTGTCGCGGTAGCCGATCTCGCTCGCGACGATGCTGAAGATGCAGGACGACAGCGACGAATCGTGCGTCGTCACGCGCTCGTAGAAATCGAAGTCGCGGCGCTTGTCGTCGAGGGAGAACTGGTTCGACAGCAGGAGCAGCGCCAGCACGACGTCCGCCTGCTTGCACACCTGGTGGCGATAAATCACCAGCGGGTGGTAGTGCAGCAGCAGCGGGTAATTCTCTTTCGGCGTGTTCGCGAAGTCCCACGGTTTCTTGGACAGGAAGCTGTCGTCCTGCGCGTGGATGCCCAGCGCGTCGTCGTACGGCAGGCGCATCGCGGCGCTGGCGGCGCGCCATGCCCGGATCTCGCCGTCGTCCAGGCCGATGGCTTGCGCCACGCGCGCGAAATCGTCCGGCCGCTCGGCGCGCAGGCGTTCGGCGACGTCCGCCGCGAACGTCATGTGCATGCGCGCCATCGCGTTCGTGTAGTAGTTGTTGTTGACGATGGCCGTGTATTCGTCCGGGCCCGTCACCGTGTTGATGCAGAAGCGCTGCTCGCGGTCGTAGCTGCCGATGCCCATCCAGATGCGCGCCGTCTCCAGCACGATCTCCGCGCCCTGCTCCGCCATGAAGTCGAAGTCGCCCGTCGCGAGGAGGTATAAACGGATCGAGTACGCGACGTCCGCGTTGATGTGGTATTGCGCGGTGCCGGCCGGGAAGTACGCGGAGCACTCCTCGCCCGCGATGGTGCGCCACGGGTACAGCGCGCCTTTCGCATGCGCCATCTGGCGTGCCCGCTCGCGCGCCTTCGGCAGGCCGTTGTAGCGGTACTGCAGCAGCGCGCGCGCGATCTCGGGACGCGCGTACAGGAAGAACGGGAACACATAGATCTCCGTGTCCCAGAAATAGTGGCCCTCGTAGCCTTCTCCCGTCACGCCCTTGGCCGCGATGTTCGTCTTGCCGTCGCGGCCGACGGATTGCAGCAGGTGGAACTGGTTGAAATGCACGCCCTGCTGCAGGGCGTCGTCGCCGGCGATCGCCACGTCGGCATCCTCCCAGAAGCGCGCCAGGTAGTCGGCCTGCTCGCGCGCCAGCGCATCGAAGCCGGCGGCACGGGCGCGGGCCAGCTCGGCGCGCGCGTGCGGGCCCACTGCCTCCGCTGCCATGTCGCGCGAGCTCGCATAGGCGACATATTTGTGCACGGCGAACGTGGCGCCCTGCTGCACGTCGGCGTCGAACGCGTGGCCCAGTCCGGCCTGCTCGACGCGGGCGGCGCCTGACGGTACGGCATCCGTCGCGGTGGCCAGCGTAAAACCGCTGTGGCGCGTGCGCTGCAGCAGCAGCACGTCCTGCGCGCCCACCTCGCGCTGCGTCTCGATCAGCGACGCGCCCGTCAGCGCCGAGCCGACGCGTGGATCGTCGCCGGCCTGCAAATTCGTCACGTTCGCATCGATGTCCGCGACGATGCGGACAAGACCCGAAAAATTCAGCGGCGTGACGGCGTATTCGATCGCGGCGACGTGCTTGTGCACGAGGGAAACGAGGCGGCGGCTCGCGATGCGCAGGCGCTTGCCGGTGGTGGTCTCCCACTCGACCGTGCGCACGAGCAGGCCGGTGCGGAAGTCCAGCGTGCGTTCCCACGCGAGCACCTTGCCGCCGTCGAGAGAAAACCGTTCGCCATCGATGACGGCCGCGATGCGCTTCGCGTTCGGCACGTTCAGCATGAATTCATTGATGCGCGCGAGGCCGTAGGCGTTTTCGGGATAACGGATCGCCTCCGTGTCGTGGAAGCCGTTCAGGTACGTGCCCTCCAGCGTCTGCCCGGCGCCGCCGACGGTCCCCTCGTCCGGCGTGCCGCGCATGCCGATCCAGCCGTTCCCCAGGGTGAACAGGGTCTCGTGCAGGAAAGCGCGGGCCGGGTCGAGAGCCGCTTCGCGGATGCGCCACGGTTCGGCAGCGATGGTGCTATTGTTATCGATGTCATTGGTGTTATCGATGTCATCATTCACTTCAGTTTCCTCGTCTCGTGCGCGAGAGGCGCGTTTTCAAGCTTGTTATGGGGTTGCGATCAGGTGTGGCGGACGATCAGCGTGGTCGGCAGCATTTCCGAATGCGCCGGTTGGCCTTCGATCTTGGCCAGCATTTTTTTCGCGAGCAGCACGCCGCCGTCGCGCAGGTATTGGTGGACGCTCGTGAGCGGCGGCACGAAGCTGGCGGCGCCCGGCGTGTCGTCATAGCCGATCACGGAAATATCGTCGGGCACGCGCAGGCCCGCTTCCGTCAGCGCGCGGATGGCGCCCATCGCCAGCAGGTCGCTGGCGGCGAACAGGCCGTCGATGCTGTGGCCGTTCTTCTTTTTCAGCAGCGACGTCACGCAATCGAAGCCCGCTTCGAACGTGAACGCCTTGGGGCGCAGGATGTGCACGGTGGCGCGGCCGGACAGCGCGTCGATGAAGCCGGCGCAGCGTTCCTGCACCTCGGCGTGGTCGACGTCGCCGACGAAGATCAGCTTGCGCCGGCCCTGCTCCAGGAAGCGCTCGGCCACGCTGGCGCCGCCCTTGCGGTTGTCGGAACCGACCACGGTGTACGTGGCACCCTCTTCCGGCGCGCCCCACACGACGAGCGGCAAAGTCGTCTGCTGCAAGGCCTTCACGGCCTCGCCGTGCGAGCCCTGGCCCAGCAGGATCAGGCCGTCGGCGCCCTGCACCGGCGCCGTGTCGAGCAACTGCTTGGACGTGAGGACGACGCTGTAGCCGGCGGTGGTCAGTTCCTGCGTGATGCCGCCCAAGAGTTCGAGCGGATACGGGTCCGACATGGGCCGCCCCTTCACGGGCGTCATCTCGACGACGACGGCGACCGAATACGACCGGCGCATGCGCAGGTTGCGGGCGCTGATGTTGAAGCGGTAGCCCTGCTCCTGCGCGATCTTGCGGATCTTTTCCCGCGTGTTTTCCGTCACGAGCGGACTGTCGCGCAATGCCCGCGATACCGTGATCGTGGAGACCCCGGCGATCTTCGCCAGGTCTTCCATCGTCACGGCAGAGTCGCCGGCCAGGGGTTTCTTTGCTTGCGCCATGTTCGTTCGGGATCAGAAAAGCAGAGGTAGCGGTATCAGATTACTTGAGCGGAACGCATTATGACAGATTTTTTTGCCGTGTCGACAAAAAATGACATCGATAGCATTTTGATTGACATCGATGTCAATCCGATGTTTCAATGGCCGCGTTCCTTGTCGAACCATCAATCGACAGGGCAATCGGGGAGGAGACGCCCCGCAGCCGGTTCCCAATCACAGAGAGCAGAATATGAATAACACCATGCTGAAAAACACCATGCAGTTCCCGCAACTGTCGGCAGTTGCCCTCGCTGTCCTTACCCTCGTCGTCCAAGCCCAGGCGGTCGCGCAAGACAATGTCCAGAAAGAAATCCAGCAGGTCGTCGTGACCGGTACGGCATCGGCCTCCGGCACGCGCAAGATCGATACGAGCTTCTCGATCACGACCGCGACCGAAGAGCAGTTGAAGCAGGCGGCGCCGTCCAGCACGGCCGACGTGCTGAAGATCGTCCCGGGCGTGTACGCCGAGGCGACGGGCGGCCAGTCCGGCGCCAACATCGAAGTGCGCGGCTTCCCGTCGGGCAGCGACTCGCCGTTCGTCTCCGTGCAAATGAACGGCAACCCGATCTTCCCGGTGCCCGTGCTGTCGTTCTTCGAAGGCTCGTCCGCGTTCCGCCTGGATGACACGATCGAGCGCGTGGAAGTGCTGCGCGGCGGTCCGAGCACGATTTATTCGAGCGGCCAGCCGGGCGCCACGATGAACTTCATCATGAAGAAAGGCGGCGACGAACCGGAAGGCAGCCTGCGCTTCACGACGGGCACCGGCAGCCTGCGCCGCTTCGACGGCGTCTACAGCGGCAAGATCGCCGACGGCTGGTACGGCATGATCGGCGGCTTCTATCGCACGACGAACGGCGTGCGCGATGCCGGCTTCCCGGCCGACGACGGCGGCCAGCTCTCGGCCTCCCTGACCCGCAAGCTGGACCAGGGCGAACTGACCGTCTACGCCCGCTCGACGTCCGACAAGAACGCGTTCTACACGGGCGTGCCGCTGATCTCGTCGAACAACGGCCACACGATCTCGTCGTTCCCCGGCTTCGACCCGCTGCGCGGCACCCTGATGAGCAACGAGATGCGCAACTTCACGGTGGAAGCCGGTCCGGGCAAGACGCTCACGTACGACCTGGGCGACGGCCGCGGACTCTCCTCCAACCTGGTCGGCGCGGACTTCCAGCAAAAGCTGAACGGCTGGGACGTGTCGAACAAGTTCAACTACTTCAAGGGCGACCTGAACACGATCGCCATGTTCACGGGTAACAACCCGCTGAGCGCGGCCGACTACGTGAGCCAGGCGATTTCCTCCGCCAACGGCAACGCCGCCGTATTGGCCGCGGCGGGCGGCAAGGCGGCCACCGGGGGCGCGATTACCTATACGAACGGCGGCGGCACCGTCGCGGGCAACCAGCAGGTGGTGCAGGCCGGCCTGTGGGCCGTCGAGAAGAAGCTGCGCTCGTTCACGGACGAATTCCGCGTCTCGAAAGACATCGGCAACGACAACACGATCACGGCCGGCGCCTACGTCGCAAACTACTCGTCGCACGACGTCTGGTATCTCGGGAACAGCCACCTGATGACGGCAACGCCGAACGCACGTCTCATCGACGTCAAGCTGAACAACGGCGCCGTCATTTCGCGTAACGGCACGGACGGCAATGTGTTCTACGCGCCGATCGCGTCGTACGACGGCCGCAACACGGCGGTGTTCATCGCCGACGAATGGCGCATCAACGACCGCATCAAGGTCGACGCCGGCATGCGCCACGAGAAGCAGCACATCTCGGGCTCGATCTCGAACCTGACGTCGGTCGACACGGACAACAATCCGCTGACGGTCTACAACAACGGCACCTCGACGCCGAGCGGCAGCTTCACGGGCCTGTCGCGCGACGACACGGCGAATTCGTTCACCGCCGGCGGCCTGTACAAGCTGACCAAGGATTCCAGCGTATTCGTGCGCGCCAACCAGGGCCACACGTTCATCTACTTCGACGACCTGCGCAACGCCGGCACGCAGGACGTCGTGAACGACCGCAACCGCGTCCCGACGCCGAAGGTCACGCAGTACGAAATCGGCTACAAGACCGCGACGCCGCTGTACAGCGCCTACGTGAACGCCTTCTTCACGGACTTCACGGGCATCTCGTTCCAGCAGATCACGACGTCCGGCGTGCTGTATTCGGTGAGCGGTTCGCACGGCAAGGGCGTCGAGTTCGAACTGGCCGTGCGCCCGATCAAGGGCCTGCAGCTGCAGCTGACGGGCGACTGGCAGGATTCCACGTACAAGGACAACCCGGCCATCGCCGGCAACCAGGTGCAGCGCCAGCCGAAGTTCCAGTACCGCTTCTCGCCGAGCTACCGCCTGCCGGTGGGCGACTACGCCCTGCGCTTCTACGGCACCTACGCGCATATCGGCGCGCGCTGGGCGGACCAGCAGAACACCCAGTACCTGCCGTCGTATAACACGCTGGACCTGGGCATCCTGGCCGAGCTGTCCGACAAGCTGGAATTCCGCGTCACGGGCACCAACGTCAACAACTCGCTCGGCCTGACCGAGGGTAACTCGCGCCTCGTCGGCGCCAGCACCGGTCCGATCAACGCCCGTCCGATCTTCGGCCGTGCGTGGGAAGCCTCGCTGACCTACCGCTTTTAAGTAACGCCTTCTGTTGTACCCTCTTGGCGGGACTTCGGTCCCGCTTTTTTTTCAGGATTTGCGCGACAGCGCCATGGCTGCAACCAGCACGACGATGGCCGCCACCGCATACGGCGCACTCGCCGCGACGCCGTACAGCCAGGCGGCGGCGAGCGGTCCCGCCGTCCGCGCGATGGCCTGCTGCGCCTGGTTTGCGCCCTGCACCTCGCCCTGCCGTTCGGCCGGCGCGGCATTCGCGATCAACGCGCTCGCGGATGGCTGGAACAGGCCGTCGCCGAAGGTGAAGATCGCGATCCCGGCCACGAGCAGCGGCACGATGGCGTGCAGCGGCAGCAGCGCGACCAGCGCAAGGCCGAGTCCATTGATCGCGAGGCCGGCAGCGGCGACGCGGCGCTCGCCGAAGCGTGTCTGCAGCCGCGGCGCCGCGAATCCCTGGCTGACGATGTCCATCACGCCGACACCGGCCAGCACCAGCCCGATACCGCCCGGCTGGAAGGCCAGCAAGTCCTTGAGCAGCACCGTCAGGTTCGCCTGCAGCACGGTGCCGCCCAGCGCAAAGCAGAACACGACGGCGAACAACAGGCGCAGGCGCGGCTCGCGCAACGCGCGCAGCAGCTGGCCGACGGCGTTGAACTGGCCTCGATGCAGGCGTGCGCTGCGCCGCGCGGGCGGATGGCTTTCCGGCATGTAGGACCAGACCAGCCCACAATTGAGCAACGCCACCGCGGCCGCGCCATACAACGGCGCCGACAGCGACACCTGTCCAAGGACGCCGCCCAGGACCGGCCCCACCATGAAGCCAAGGCCGCCGGCCGCGCCGAGCAGGCCGAACGCCGGGCCGCGTTCGGCGGGACCATGGGTATCGGCGATGTACGCATACAGTGCCGAGATGCTGCCGGCCGTGAGGCCCTCGATCACGCGACCCAGCACCAGGACCCATAACGCCCCGCCGACGCCGAACACGGCGAATCCCAGGGCGGAGCCGCAGAGCGACGCGAGCATCACGGGCCGCCGCCCGTAGCGATCGCTCATTGCGCCCAGCACGGGCGCGGCGATGAACGAACAGAGCGCGTACAGGGCAAGGATCAGCGACACCCACCAGGCGACGTCCGGCGCCGCCACGTAGCGCGCCACCGAAAACGGCAGCACGGGGATGATCAGGGTGAAGCCGGCAAAGTTGAAGAAAACGGAAACGGCGACGATGCCGGTACGTCCGCTGAAACGGGGAAAAAATGAGGATGATGATGCGTCCAAGTACTGCTCCTTGATCGTCTGTTCGACCGGAGCGGTGCATCGACATGACGACCACACGGACGAACAGTGGGCGCCAACGGGCGCCAGTGTTCGTCGAGGGTTCGCATGCGCAGACGCATGAAACAGAGCTTTCGTTTCCGAAAGGACTTGGGCCTACCTATAACCAAGTCTGCCTTTTCCGACAGGAGGAGTCTAGCGTGGTCTGCCTTGCCGGGCAAGTCCCGGCTTCATCGAAGGTTCCGTCATGACCGACCCGCCGGCCCGATCCTCGACCGGAACGGGACCTTGTTTTCATGTCAGCGTTCGCACGCGAAGCTGGCGGCGGCGTCGAGCGGACCGCTGCCCTTGTAGCGGGCAATCGCCGGCCAGGCGCAGATCGGCCGGCTCACGCCCGGGAAGGCCCGGCCCGTGGCCGTGACGGACGCGGGCGCTTCGCCCTGTTCGACCCACTTGACCAGCGCGCCCAGTCCATCCATGTCGTCGAGCGCCTTGCCGCCGGCGCAATGGGCCATGCCGGGCACCATGAACAGGCGCGCGAAACTGTCGGCCGGCTTGCCGCTGGCCTGCTGCATGTCGGCGGCCATGCGGGCGTGCCAGCGCACCAGGTCGTCGGCGCTGAAGATCGGATCGGACCAGCCGTCTATCAGCATCAGCTTGCCCCCGCGCGCGGCAAAGGTGCGGAAGTCGGTCGAGGTGGCGTCGGTCCAGGACGCGGTGTCCCCGGTGGCCTGCAGCAGCCGGTCGATGTCGGCCGCGCTGCCGGTGAGGCTGCCGGCGGCGATGGGCGGATACGCGAAGTACTGGGTCAGCGACATTTCGACCAGGTCGCGCAGGCCGGTATTCGTGCTGCCGTCCGGGTTGACGCCGCCCGTCTGCCAGGCCAGCCATTCCGGCGTGAACACCGAGCTGTCCCACGTCCACGGCGTGAAGCGCGGCTTGCCCGCGGCGTCGAGCGGCCCATCGAAGGCGCGCGCGATGGCGTCCGCCTTGGCCGGCGCCAGGCAGGTGCCGGCGCGCTGGCCGGGCCTGCAGGCCAGCGCCCGGACATCGAAACGGCAGGCCGCGTGATCGAAGATCATGCCATCGCGCACGCCGTCGAGGGCATCGCACTTGTCCAGCAGCGCGGTGCGGATCAACTCCCCTTCGGCCGGCGTCACGAAGCGCGCGGCAGCCCCGTTCGACGCGCGGTCGTAGGCCTTGCCGGTCGCATACGACAGCAAGGCGGCATCGCGCAGATTGAAGGCCGGGTTGGAGACCAGCACGCCGTCGAACAAGGTCGGATAGCGCTGTGCCATCAGCATGCCCTCGCGCCCGCCGTTCGAGCAGCCCATGAAATAGCTGCGTTCGGGCGCGTGTCCGCCCAGCGCGGCGGTCAGCGCCCTGGCCTGCAAAGCGACCTTGCCGATGGCCGCGTACGCGTAATTCAGCTTGGCCTGCTGGTCGCGCGCGAAGCTGGCATCGGCGCCGTGCGCAGCCACGTGGCCGGTGTCGGTACTGACCACGGCAAAGCCCTGCGCCAGCGCCGTCGGGCGGCCCGACTGCGAGTTGATGTTGCCGCCCAGGGCGGGGGCGACGAAGCCGTTCATGCCGCCGCCGCCCTGGAACAGCAGGCGGCCATTCCAGTTGTCGGGCAGCCGCAGCTCCATGCGGATCGCGTAGGGCTTGCCGTCGGCCCCGGTGCGGCGTTCGAAGTCGGCCTCTACCCGGCAGTGGCGCACCGGCGCGCCGTCGAGTTTCGCCGTCGTGATGCGCAGGTCATCACGGCTGTAGCCGGCCAGGCCCTCGCAACGCGCGGCAAGGTCGTCCGCATGGGCCAGTCCGGGCAGCAGGACGGCGAACAGGATCGGGGTGATGCGCATGATGTCTCCTTGGTTGTCATGTCATGGATCGTTGGCCAGTACGCGTTCGACCAGTTTGTCCAGCGCGGCGAACAGCCTGCCGCGCTCCGCACCGGTCAGCGCGGCGAGGACCCTCTCCTCGATCTGCCTGGTACGGCCGACGAGGTCGTCGAGCGCGCGCTGGCCCGCCGGCGCGATGTGGAGGACGTAGCGGCGCCGGTCGTTGGCCGCGCGCGCGCGCGTGACCCAGCCGCGCCGCTCGAGATCGTCGATGACGGCCACGGCGGCCGTCTTGTCGATCCCGGTCACGCGGCAGATCTCGTTCTGCGAGATGCCGGGGTTGGAAGCGATCGTCGCCAGCGACGTGAACTCGCCCTCGCGCAATCCGTAATCGCCCGCGGCCCGTGCAAACTCGCGCGCCAGCGCCTGGTTCACGCGGCGCAGGCGGAAGCCCAGCAGCTCGGCCAATGGCGCGCGGTTCGGCGTCATGGACGTCTCCAAAATAGTTTAATAATTAAACTATTTTAGCAACCAGTTCGACGGCTGGCGATCAGAATCCGACTTTCAGCCCCGCCGACCATACGCCGGCGCGCGCACCGAAGTCCTTGCGCTTGCCGTAGTTCTCGTACTCGCCGACGAGGGACAGCGTGTCGTTCAGCTTGTACTGCGCACCCACGCCGGCGTACACGTCGTTGTCGTTTTCCGTTGCCGAGTAGCCGATGTCGTTGTTCCACTTGCGCTGGCTGTGCGCGAGGCCCAGCTTGCCGTAGGCCGAGAAGCGCTCGGTGATGGGCACCGTGTACTTGGCGGCGACATACGCGCCATAGCCCTTCGTCGTCGTCTTCACGCCGCCCGGAATGCCCGTCGACGCTTCCGAGTACTGGCGGTCGCGGCTGGAGAAATTGACGTAGCCCGCTTCCACGCCGACGTTGTTCGAGAAGTCCACGCCGCCGAAGATCTTCGCGTCGGCGTGGCGGCTGTCGGTGTCCCGGTTGTCGCTGGTCGCGACGCCCGCGCCGATATACGGCTTGAACGTCGTCGACTGCTGCGCGTGGGCGGCGGTACCGGCAACGAGCGTGGCGGCGGCGAGGGCGAAGGTCAGTGCTTTCATGCTATCTCCTGTGGTGGTGTGAGGCCGCCAAGATAGCAACGTGTTCAGAAAGCAAAAATCCGGGAATGGTAAGGATCTGTTACCGGTGTGCATATCAATGACCCGAAAGTCAAATATGCATGCAGACAAGGCAATGCACGTTACAGGATATAGCGCGGCGTTGGCTGCACGATCCCAGCCATACGCCGACGCTACCCCTGTTTCACTTGCTTACAATGGTGGGGATCATTTAACTGCGCTACCCACGTTGATGAACGGCACCGCACCACCGGCCACGCTCGGCAACTTGCCATCCCACTTCTCGATGGCCATGCGCTGGTTCTCCATCTCGCGCAGGCGGATCAGTTCCGGCGTCACCTGCTGGCGCTGCACGGCCAGCGATTCGGCTTCGGCACGGGCCTGGGCCACGCGCTGCTTCGCTTCCACCTCGATGCGCTGCAGGTCGCGTTCCGCCTTCAGCTTCAGCTGCTCGGCCGTCGTCTTCGCTTCGATCGCCTCATTGAACGAGCGCGAGAAATTGAAGTTCACGATCGAGAACTCGTCCACGACGATGCCGTGGCGCGCCAGCCGTTCGCGCAACTGGGTGACGATCTGGTCGCGCACGTCGGTACGCTTGGCGATCAGTTCCTCGGCCGTGAAGCGGGCCGTGACGGCCTTCACCGCTTCCTGCACGGCCGGGATGATGATGCGCTGGCCCGGCTCGTTGCCCAGGTCGCGGAACACCGTCATCGCGGCATCCGGGCGGACGTGGTAGTTCAGCGCCACGCGGGTGTGCACGGTCTGCAGGTCGCGCGAGGCGGCGTCGCCGTCGCCTTCGCCCTTCTGGATCGAGACATTGACGAGGTTGAGCTTTTGCGCGATCGGCACGCGGAAGTGGATGCCCTCGCTCAGCACCTGGTCGCTCGGACTGCCGAACGTCGTCATCACGCCGCGGTGACCGGCCGGCACCGTGCCGAACGGTGCCAGCGCGAACAGCAGGATCAGCACGACGACGGCGATGACGAGCTTTACGCCCGCGTTCAATGACACTCGATTCATTTCGGTTCCCTTTCAGTTATTGTTGACAGCGGACAAAGTGTATAGCTGTCAGGGCAACAAGAGAATCAGAAATATCGGAAGCAGAAGTTCGGGAAAGCCGAACCACCGACGATGGTGCGCGCCGCGGTGCGCGCGGGCGGCGGCGTTCCTCGATGATTTGAAGGCGGCGTACCGCGCGCCGTGATCAGCGCGCGAGCGTGAAGCGGAACGTCGGTTCGATCCCGCGCGCGTGCAGGACGCGCACGATGTCTTCCAGGGTCGCGTCCTTCAGCAGCAGGCCGTCGGCGGGCGGGGCCTCAGGTACCGCGACAGGTGCCGCGGGAGCGTCGAGCCGGGCCAGCGCTTCGTTGAACTGCCCGGGCGCGATACTGTCCAGGCCTTCCAGGAATGCGACCTGCCCCGCCGCGGGCGGCGCCATGTCGAGCCCGGACTCGTCCGCGAACGACGCGCCCATGCCTGGATGGATGAACGCGGCCCACGTCCCGGTCGCCGTGTTCGGGCACGGCGGCAATTCGACGGGCACGCCGATGGTGTCGGTGGGCGGCAGCGTGTCCGGCCACAAGCGGCCCAGGCCGGCGACGAAGCGGCGCGCGTCCGCGACCGGCACGGGTGCCGCCAGCGACAGCCACAGCACGAAGCCGCCCGCGCTGGCGACGCTCACCGCCGGGGCCGGAAAACCGAAGTCGGCCTGCAGGCCGTTGGCGACCGTGCACAGGCGGTCCCAGTGCTGCACGTCTTCACCCGCGGACTTGCGGAACGGGATCGCGATGGCGCGCGTGACGCCCGCGCCGGAGACGAGGTCCGCGGCCGGGCCGGGGCCCGTTTGCGCGGCCGGGCTGTCCGGCAACAGGTACAACCGGTTCAATTCAGAGAGCAGTTTTTCCATGCCCGTGATTGTGACACATGGTCAGAAGCCCATCTTGAACTTGGCCTGCAGGCCCGAGTTATTGGTCTCACTGCCCCATTTCTTTGCACTGTTGCCGTACTGCTCGTACCCGGCAGACACGGACGCCTTCTCGTTCAATTTGTAGCGCGCGCCCATGCCGACGTACGCACCCACATCGGTGTCCGACACGGTGTTGCGCAAGGTCTTGTCGTGCGCTACGCGGTCGCTGACGGCGACACCCAGCTTGCCGTAGGCGGACAACTGGTCGTTGACGGGCACGTTGAGCCGCGCCGCCAGGTAGCTGTTGGATCCCTTGGTGCCGAGCGCGCCGTTCGCCTCGTCGGGACGGGCGTAATCGGCGAAGTGGAAACCGCGGGTGTACAGGTTCGCGTAGCCCGTCTCGATGGCGAAGTACGGCGACAGGTTGACGCCCGCGAACAGCTTGGGATCGGACACGTAGACGCCGAACGCGCTCTTGTCCTGGTAGCGCAGGCCATCCGTTTCCGCCGCATTGCCCATGTATGTGCGCGGGACGGGCTGGATTTTCGCGAACGGCGGGGACAGCACTTGGGTAGCCGACAAGTCCTTCGGCGCCGCCGCGCCGTCCAGCAACTGTGCGTGTGCGCCGCCGGCCAGCGACAGCCCGGCGGCCAATGCGATACGGATGGTGTTCATGCATGTCCCCTGTGTCATGGATTCCTCACATTACGATAGCAGTCCGTGTTCAAGATCGCATCATGCGGCACGTAAGCGTCTGTAACTAAAGGTATGCATTATTCAATCGCGCACGACGTATAAATTGCCCGCACGCGCAGGCAGCGCTGTCGCACTCCTCACGTATGGTCAGCCAATTTGCCGCGCAACATGTCCAGCTGACCCTTGATTGCAGCAAGGTCGGACGGCGCGCATCCGGTGGCGCACAGCACGCCGTCATGGATCGCGGCGGCTTCCTGCTCCAGCGCGCGGCCGGCGGGGCTCAGGGCCACGACGACCTGCCGTTCGTCGGCGGCGGACCGGGTCCGGCTCACCAGGCCGGCCGCTTCCAGCCGCTTGAGCAGCGGTGTCAGCGTGGCCGAATCCAGGAACAGCCGGGCGCCGATCTCGGACACCGTCTGCTCGTCCTTTTCCCACAACACCAGCATGACGAGGTATTGCGGGTAGGTCAGGTCCAGCTTGCGCAGCAGCTTGCGGTACACCTTGTTCATCGCCAGACCGGTCGAGTACAGCGCGAAACACAACTGGTCGTCGAGCACCGGGGTCCGCTTGCCTTGCTTGGTCGATGTGTCGTTCGCTTCCATGGTTTGCCTATGAGATCGCGATGCGGGCTCTACGCCAGTGTAGACCTTTCATGGCCGACCAGCGCACGGCATCACGCCGCCGGATCAAACCTCCGCCTCGTGCCCCTCGCGCGCGACGACGCGGTCGCGGCCGGCGTCCTTGGCCTCGTACAGCAATCGGTCGGCCACGTCGACCCAGGCCAGCGGATCGTTGCGCTCGGCCAGCGCCGGGTGGCCCACGTACAGGCCCATGCTGAGGGTGACACGGCCGGCCAGGTTGTCCGCGTGCGGCAGATCGAGGGCTGCCACCGCCGCGCGGATCGCATCGGCCACCGCGTTGGCGCCGGCGAGGTCGGTATCGGCCAGGATGACGGCAAATTCCTCGCCGCCGTAGCGCGCGGCCAGGTCGGCCGGACGGCGCGTCCCGTGCTCGATGGCGCCGGCCACCTTGCGCAGACACTCGTCGCCGGCCGGGTGGCCGTAGCGGTCGTTGTACTGCTTGAAGTGGTCGACGTCGGCCATGATGAGGGCGAACGGCGCCCCGCTGCGGCGCGCGCGTTCGTATTCGCTCACGAGACGGTCCTCGAACAGGCGGCGGTTGGCCAGGCCCGTCAGCGCATCGCTGTCGGCCAGGGTCTGCAGCGACGCGTTGTGGTGCTTGAGCGAGACGCCCACGCGGCGCAGGTCGCGCTCGAGGCGCTCGCGGATGCGGATCTGGCGCACGAGGACCACGCCGCCGCACGCCAGCAGGAACATCGCCGCCGCGCCCAGCACGGTTGTCTGCATCGTCGTCCGGCGCCATGCGGCGAAGACCTCGTCCGTGGCCTCGCCACAGGCGACGAACAACGGAAAGCCCTGCAAATGCCGGTAGCTGTACACGCGCTCGATATTGTCGATGCGCGGCGCCTGCACGACCGAACCGTCGTAACCGTCGAGCTGGACCCGTTGCCAGATGCTGGCGCTGCGGATGTCCATGCCGACCTGGTCGTCGCGGAACGGCCGGCGGTAGATCAAGGTGCCGTTGTCGAGCGCGAGCAGGATGGTGCCCTTCGGTCCGACGTCGAAGCTCTCGTAGAAGCGGCCGAACCAGCGGAGGTTCAGCGTGGCCAGCGCCACGCCCGCGAAGCTGCCGTCGGGCCCGTCGATGCGGCGGGACAGCGGCAGGATCCATGCGCCGGTCGACCGGCTGCGCACGGGCACGCCCACGTGCATGCCGCGCCCGCCGTGCAGCAGGTGGAACTGGAAGTACTCGCGGTCGAAATTATTGCCCTGCATGGGGCGCGGCAGCGACGACGTCAGCCACTTGCCGTCCGGCCCGTACACGAACAGGCCGTGCAGTTCGCCGACGTCGTGCGTGATCTCGCGCAGCCGTCCCGTCAGGCGCGCCGTGGCCGCCTCGCCCAGGCCGTCGTGCTCGATGCGCTCGACCACCTCGGTCAGCACGGCATCGCCCAGCCTGATCGACGTCTCCGCATGCGACGCGAGCGCGCGTGCCATGTTGGTCGTGGCGACGCGGCTGTCCTCGCCGACGGCCTGGTACGCACGCCAGGCGCTCCAGCCCTGCAGGCCGGCCAGCAACAGGAAAAAGCCCACGAGCAGGCCGACGACGAGCGCAACCATCGGGCGGCGCTGGCCGTCGAGCGCGGACAATCCGTGGCCGTCGTGGTCGGCGGCGCTGTGGTCGGCATCGTGCATGGTGCGACATCCCCTCCGCCTCCAGCTTATCCGCGTCGGCGCCCGCCGTCCACATTTGCAGGAGCGGCGCCGCTAGATTTCCACCTGCGTACCCAGCTCGATGACCCGGTTGGTGGGAATGCGGTAGTAATCGGCGGCATCGCGGGCGTTGCGCTGCATGGCGACGAACAGGTGTTCGCGCCACGGCGCCATGCCGCCGCCCGGCGTCGAGATCACGGTCTGGCGCGCGACGAAGAACGAGGTCTGCATCATGTCGAACGCCAGGCCGTGCGCCGCGCACCGGTCGAGGATGCCGGGGATGTGCGGCTCGTCCTTGAAGCCGAACCGCACGTCGACCTGGTGGCAGCCGTGTCCGAGACCGGTGATGCGGATGCGGGACGCCGCGTCGACATACGGTTCGTCGGCGATGTGCACGGTCAGAAACACGACGCGCTCGTGCAGCACCTTGTTATGCAACAGGTTGTGCAGCATGGCATGGGGCACGCCATCGCTCTCGCCGCGCAGGAAGATGGCCGTGCCGGCCACCCGCGTCGGCGGCGCGATGAACAATGATTCGAGGAAAGCGTCGAGCGGGATCGCATGCTTCTGCAGGTTCTCGAACATCTGCGCGCGGCCGCGGCGCCACGTGAGCATCAGCGTGAACAGCAGCACGCCCAGGGTCAGCGGGAACCAGCCGCCGTGCAGGATCTTGAGGACGTTCGCCGAGAAGAACGCCGCGTCGATCACGAGGAAGAAGCCGGTCGCGCCCAGGCACAGCAGCAGGTTCATGCGCCAGCGGTAGCGGATCACGAAGTACGTGAGGATCGTCGTCGCCAGCATCGTCGCCGTGACCGCGATGCCGTACGCGGACGCCAGCGCGTCGGACGAGCCGAACCCGACGACGGCCAGCAGCACGGCGATCAGTTGCAGCCAGTTGATGACGGGCAGGTAGACCTGGCCGATCTCGCGCTCCGACGTGTGCACGGTGCGCATGCGCGGCAGGAAGCCGAGCGCGATCGCTTCCTTCGTCATCGAGAAGGTGCCCGAGATCGTCGCCTGCGACGCGATGACGGTGGCGATGGTGGACAGCACGACGAGCGGATAGACGCTCCAGCTGCCCAGCTGCTGGTAGAACGGATTGGCGATCGCGTCCGGCCGCGCCAGCAGCAGCCCGCCCTGCCCCAGATAATTCAGCGCGAGCGCGGGAAAGGCGACGACGAACCACGCGAGCCGGATCGGCTTGCGGCCGAAGTGGCCCATGTCGGCATACAGCGCCTCGGCGCCGGTGAAGGCCAGCACGATCGCGCCCAGCGCGAGGAAGGCGATGCCGCGGTTGTCGAGGAAGAAGCGCACGGCGTGCCACGGATTGAGCGCGACGAGGATGCCGGGGTTGCGCACGATGTTCAGCACGCCCATCGCCGCCAGCGCCGCGAACCACACCAGCATGACGGGACCGAACCAGCGGCCGATGCCGGCCGTGCCGTGGCGCTGCGCCCCGTACAGGCAGACGAGGATGACGATCGTCAGCGGCACGACGTACGCTTCCAGGGCGGGGGTCGCGACTTCGAGACCCTCGACGGCGGACAGGACCGAGATCGCGGGCGTGATCACGCTGTCGCCGTAGAACAGCGAGGCGCCGAACACGCCGATCAGCAGCAGCGCGGCGTGCATGCGCCGGCGGTCGCCGATGCCGCCCAGCGCGAGCGCCAGCAGCGCCATGATGCCGCCTTCGCCGCGGTTGTCGGCGCGCAGCACGAGGGTCACGTACTTGAACGAGACGATGACGGACAGGCCCCAGAAGATCAGCGAGACGACGCCGACCAGGTTGGCCGGCGTGAGGGGCAGTCCGTGCGCGGGATCGAAGACGGTCTTCAGCGTGTATAACGGGCTCGTGCCGATGTCGCCGTACACGATGCCGACGGCGGCCAGCGCGAGGCCGGCCATGTTCTTGTTCTGCGTATCCAACCAGGTTCTCCAGCAATGATCGTGGCTGGTATCGTACTGGCGGGCCCGTAAAGATTTTGTAAAAAGGTGGTCAGTTGCCCACGACGAGCACGCAACCCGTGTCGCGCCCCGCGTGCTTGGCGCGGTACAAGCCGTCGTCCGCCGCATGGGCCAGCGCGGCCTGGTCCGGACGCGCGCTCCACGCGATGCCGATGCTGCTCGTGACCGCCAGCGTGTGGCCGTCCAGCGCGAACGGCACGCGGATCGCGTCCAGCAGCTTGGCCGCGATGCGTTCGCATTCCAGCGGCGAGCCGACCTGCTCCAGCACGACGACGAATTCGTCGCCGGCCAGGCGCGCCACCGTGTCCGTGGCGCGCACCGTGGCGCCGAGGCGGCGCGCGAACTCGCGCAGCACGGCGTCGCCCACCGCGTGGCCGAGGCTGTCGTTGATCTGCTTGAAGTGGTCGACGTCGAGGTAGGCCAGCGCCAGCGGCGTGGCGCCGCGGCGGGCGCGTGCGATGGCCTGCGCGAAGCGCTCCTCGTAGCTGCGCCGGTTCGGCAGGCCGGTCAGGTGGTCGGAATGGGCGAGAGCGTGCAGCTGGCGCTCGTATTCGCGCGCGGACGTCGCATCCGTCGACAGCACGTAGATGCCCTGCACGATGCCGTCGCGGACATGCGGCAGGTAGGTCGAGCTGATCACGCGCGTGCGGCCGCGGCGCTGTTCCTCGATCTCCAGGTGCGACGCGTGTCCTGCCAGGCAGCGCTCCAGCGCCTCGCGCCGCGGCGCATAAAACGCCTCGCCCATCGCGTCCGGTACCGTCCTGCCGATCATGTCGGCCGGCTTCACGCCGAACCATTCGCGATAGCGCTCGTTGGCGAAGCGGTAGCGCAGGTCCGTGTCGACATAGGCGATCAGCGCGGGCACGTTGTCGGCGATGGTGCGCAGCCATTCGCCGCTCTCGGCCAGGCGAGCGCGCGATGCATCCAGTTCCGTCACGTCCTTCATCGCGACGACGGCGCCCAACGGCTCGCCGGCCGCGCCGCGCAGCGCGCGGCCGCTCGCCAGCAGGCGGCGCGGCGCCTCGCCCGGCACGCGGATCGTCATGCCGGCGTCGATCACGCGCTCGCCGCGCAGCGCACGCACGAGCGGGATGTCGCCTGGTGCCAGCGGCGTGAGGCCATCCTCGCCGTACAAATCGTAATGCCCGGGCCAATCGGCCTGCGACAGCGCGCTGTCGGCGTCGAGGCCGTGGAAGGCGCGCGCCGCGCGGTTGAACAGCATCAGGTGGCCGTCGGCGTCGCACGCGACCACGCCCACGTCCACCGTTTCCAGCACGGCGTCCAGCAATTCCTGCTTCTGGCGCAGGGCCTGCTCGGCGGCCTCGCGCAGGCGCATCGTCAGTTCGAGGGTGGCGTTCTTGTCCTGCAGTTCGCGCGTGCGCGCGGCAACCAGCACGTCGCGGTTCAATTCGTCCTGCACGAGTTGCGCGAGGTCGCACAACATGCGCCGGTCGGCGTCGCCGAACGTGCGCGGGGCCGTGTCGATGATGCACAGGGTGCCGAGCGGCTGGCCGTCCACGCTGTGCAGCGGCTGGCCGGCGTAGAAGCGGATGCCGGGCGCGCCCGTCACGTGCGGATGCGCGACGAAGCGTTCGTCGGCCAGCGTGTCGGGCACGACCAGCATGTCGTCGAGGGCGATGGCGTGGCTGCAGAACGCGAGCGGGCGCGGCGTCTCGCGGTAATCGAGGCCGGCATGCGACTTGAACCACTGGCGCTCGCGGTCGACGAGCGACACGAGCGCGATGGGAACATCGAACGCGGCCAGGGCGAGGCGGGTGAACCGGTCGAACCGGTCTTCGCGGGGCGTATCGAGCAACCCGAGCGCGTGCAAGGCCTGGAGGCGTGCTTCTTCTGCGAGATCCTGTTGACTGAGCATGGGCATCCTTGCCTGGACGGTGGGGGGCCTGAAGCCACAACCGTTGCATCCCGGTTACACCCCGTGCCGTTGTAAAACTTTGAAAACATTCTACTCCGAAATAATTGGTGAGATTTCATTATTTATGCGAAAAACATGCGGACTGCTGCACAAATGACACACCGCATTGCCAGATCGACCATACTGTGTGTGTGACCGAACCGAGCGGCCGCGCCGGCCACCGTATGGTGGGGCCTTTGCCCCGACAAGGACGGCCATGGACGCTACCCGGCAGTACCCCATCCGCCTGCGCATCAACGGCGCGGACCGCGCATTCGACGTCGAATCCACGGTGACGCTGCTCGACCTGCTGCGCGAACGCGCCGGTCTCACCGGCACCAAGAAAGGCTGCGACCACGGCCAGTGCGGCGCCTGCACGGTGCTGCTGGACGGCCGCCGCATCAACAGCTGCCTCACCCTCGCCGTCATGCAGAACGGCCACGAGGTCACGACGATCGAGGGCCTGGCCGATGGCGACACGCTGCATCCGCTGCAGCAGGCGTTCATCGACCACGACGCCTTCCAGTGCGGCTACTGCACGCCGGGCCAGATCTGTTCGGCGGCCGGCCTCGTCGCCGAGGGCCGCGCGCGGACCGTGGACGACGTGCGCGAACTGATGAGCGGGAACGTGTGCCGCTGCGGCGCGTATCCGCAGATCGCGCAGGCCGTGTGCGACGTGATGGGGATCGCGCGATGAACCCGTTCGCCTTTACGCAGCCCGCGGATGTCGACGCCGCGCTGGCCGCCCTCGCCGCGCCGGGCGCGCGGCCCATCGCCGGCGGCACCAACCTGCTGGACCTCATCAAGGAAGGCGTCATGCGGCCGGCCGGCCTCGTCGACATCAACCCGATCGCGGGCCTCGACACGATCGAGGAAGACGGCGCCGGCCTGCGCCTGGGCGCCCTCGCCCGCAACGCGGACACGGCGTATCATCCGCTCGTGCAGGCGCGCTATCCGCTGCTGGCCGCCGCGATCCTGGCCGGCGCCTCGCCCCAGCTGCGCAATATGGCGACGAACGGCGGCAACCTGCTGCAGCGCACCCGCTGCGTCTATTTCTACGACGTGGGCACGCCGTGCAACAAGCGCGAACCCGGCACGGGCTGCCCCGCCAAGGCCGGCATCAACCGCCAGCTGGCGATCCTCGGCACGAGCGCGCAGTGCATCGCCACGCATCCATCGGACATGTGCGTGGCCCTGCGCGCGCTCGACGCAACCGTGCATGTGCGCGCGGCGAACGGCGAGCGCACGATTCCCTTTGCCGACTTCCACCGCCTGCCGGGCGACACGCCGGACGTCGACAGCACCCTGCAGCCCGGTGAACTGGTCACGCACATCGTGCTGCCCGACGCGCGCCGCTTCGCGCAGCGCTTCGACTACGTCAAGGTACGCGACCGGCTGTCGTACGCGTTTGCCCTCGTGTCGGTGGCGGCCGCGCTCGATCTCGCCGCGGACGGCACCGTGCGCGCGGCCCGCATTGCGCTGGGCGGCGTCGCGCACAAGCCGTGGCGGATCGAGGAAGCGGAAGACCTGCTCATCGGCCGGTCCGCCGGCGCGACGGCATTCGAACAGGCGGCCGAACGCATCCTGCACGGCGCGCGCGGATACGGGCAGAACGATTTCAAGATAGCGCTGGCGAAGAACGCCATCGTGCAGGCATTGACCAACGCGGCGCGCAAGGGAGATAAACGATGACCGACCTGATCCCCGACCTGCGCACACCGACCGCACCCGACGGCACGGGGCGCGTGCACAGCGGCATGGCCGTGTCGCGCATCGACGGCCGCGCCAAGGTGACGGGCGCGGCGCATTACGCGGCCGAGATCCCGGCGCCGGACCTCGCGTACGGCGTCGTCGTCAGCGGCACCGTCGCGCGCGGCCGCATCAAGGCCATCGATGCGCAAGCGGCGCTTGGCGTGCCCGGCGTGCTCGACGTGATCACGCACGAGAACCGGCCGAAGATGCGCTCGAACGACCTCGCGTACAAGGACATGACGGCACCCGGCGGCTCGCCGTTCCGCCCTCTGTTTTCGGATCGCGTGTTCTGGAGCGGCCAGCCGGTGGCGCTCGTGATCGCCGAGACGTTCGAGGCCGCGCGCCATGCGGCAAGCCTCGTGCGCGTCACATACGACATCGAGGAACACGACACGAACCTGCTCGCGACGCTGAACAAGGCCTATGAACCGCGGCCGATGAAGGCGGGCTTCACGCCGCCGGGCAACAAGGGCGACGCCGACAAGGCATTCGATGCGGCACCTGTAAAAATCGACGCCGAGTACTACAACGCCGTCGAGCACCACAACCCGATGGAGATGTTCGCGTCCACCGTCGTCATTGGCGAGGGCGGCCACCTGACGATCTACGACAAGACCCAGAGCTCGCAGAACAGCCGCTGGTACGTGTCGCACGTGTTCGGGCTCTCCAGGCACAAGGTCACGGTGCGCAACCCGTATGTGGGCGGCGCGTTCGGGTCCGGCCTGCGTCCGCAATACCAGTTGCCGCTCGCCGTGATGGGCGCCTTGAAACTGAAGCGCTCCGTGCGCGTCGTGCTCACGCGCCAGCAGATGTTCAGCTTCGGCCACCGGCCAGAAACGTGGCACAGGGTCAAGCTGGCGGCCGACCGGGATGGCAAGTTGCAGGCCGTGTGGCACGAGGCGATCCAGGAGACGTCGCGCCTGGAAGACTACGTCGAGGTCGTCGTCAACTGGTCCGGGCAGATGTACGCCTGCGACAACATCCACCTCGGCTACCGGCTCGTCGAACAGGACCGCGCGACGCCCATCGACATGCGCGCGCCGGGCGCCGCGCACGGCGAGCATGCGATGGAAGTGGCGATGGACGAGCTGGCGTACGAACTGCGCATGGACCCGCTCGACTTCCGCCTGAAGAACTACGCGGAGCACAACCACCTGGAGGACAAGCCGTTCTCCAGCAAGGAGCTGCGCCAGTGCTACCGGCTCGGCGCGGAACGCTTCGGCTGGAAGGACCGGCCCGTCGAGCCCCGCTCGTTGCGCGATGGCGACGAGTTGATCGGCTGGGGCATGGCGACCGGCATCTGGGATTCGCTCGTGATGATCGCGCGCGTGTCGGCCGTGCTGCATGCGGACGGGCGCCTCGTCGTGTCGAGCGCCGCGTCCGACATCGGCACCGGTACGTACACCGTGATGGCGATGATCGCGGCCGAGCGCCTCGGCCTGCCGCTCGAACAGGTGACGTTCCAGCTGGGCGATTCCACGTTGCCGCTGGCGCCGGTGGAAGGCGGCTCGTCGCACGTGACGACGGTGGGCGGCGGCGTGGCCGGTGCCTGCGACAAGCTGAAGGCCACCTTGCTGAAACTGGCGCAGAAGGAGCACGCCTTCAAGGACCTCAAGGTCAAGGACGTGGAGTTCGCCGACGGCCGCATCCAGCCGCGCGGGCAGCCGGACCGGGGCATCCTGCTCACGGACCTGCTCGCGCGGGCGGGGCGCGACCGCGTCGAGGAAAAATACCTGATGACGCCGCAGATGCTCAAGCAGCGCAAGTTTTCGCGCGCCGTGCACTCGGCCGTGTTCGTCGAGGTGCGCGTGAACGAGAAGCTCGGCATGGTGCGCGTGACGCGGGCCGTGTCCGCCGTCGCCGCCGGCCGCATCATCAATGCGAAGACGGCCGCGAGCCAGGTCAGCGGCGCCGTCGTGTGGGGCATCAGCCAGGCGCTGCACGAAGAGACGTTCACGGACCACCGCCTCGGCCGCTTCATGAACCACAACTATGCCGAATACCACGTCGCGGTCAACAAGGACATCCACGCCATCGACGTGATCTTCGCGGACGAGGAAGACCGCATCGTCAGCAGGCAGCTCGGTGCCAAGGGCGTGGGCGAGATCGGCATCGTGGGCGTGGCCGCTGCCGTCGCCAACGCCGTCTTCCACGCGACCGGCAAGCGCCTGCGCACGACGCCTATCACGCCCGACAAGTTGCTGTTGGGAGAACGCGAGGTGCCCATCGGCAAGTAAAGATTTTCCGTGCGGAACTCGAATCGTCGCATCGGCAACACTCCATGAACGAATTCTCACGAAAACTCATCTTTCGCTTGCCCTGCGAAACAATCTGACCCTATTCTTCCCGTTCGCGGCTGAGCCGCGCAGAGTCTGCCCGGCATAACAACGGACGAGAAGACATGACGCATAACGACACGGGCAATGTCGAGGTAACCCTCGACGAAGTCTTGATCACGCACGAACTCGCGCGCCGTCCGGTGCGTGCTCCCGACCATCGCGCGGAGAGCCGCGCCCTCACGCTGCTCAGCCAGGAGCTCGTGACCCATCCGCGCGGCGTATTGCAGCGGCTCGCCGAACTCGCGCTGCAGCTGTGCCGCGCCGGCACGGCCGGCGTCAGCATCCTGGAGCCCGGCGCGGACGGCGACGTGTTCCGCTGGCACGCGCTGGCCGGCGCGCACGCCGCCGCGCTCGGCGGCGCGGTGCCGCGCGGGGACAGCCCGTGCGGCGTCGTCGTCGACCGCAACACGACGTTGCTCTTCGACGGACCGGCGCGCCGCTTCGCCTCGCTGCGCTGCGGCGGTCCCGCCCTGCTCGAATGCCTGCTCGTGCCGTGGACGATCGACGAGCAGCCGATCGGCACCGTGTGGGTCATCGCCCACGACCCCGAGCGGCACTTCGATGCCGAGGATGCGCGCCTGCTGGCGGAGCTGTCGTCCTTCGCCGCCGCCGCGCACCAGGTCGTGAAAGCGCTGGACGATGCACTGCCGGCGGGCCGCGTCGACGGTCACCTCGCGACGCTGCGCAATCACGCCGAAACGCGCGGCGGCGGCACGTCCGAGGCCGCGCTGCTGGCCAGTCCCGCCATCCTGCGCCCCCTGCTCGAACTGCATGTCGCGCTGCCCGGCCAGTCCGACCTGCCCGCGGCGCTGGCCCCGGTGCTGAACCGCGCCTGCGCGCTGGCGGATGCCGCCTACGGCCGCATCGAACTGGCCGCCGGGCCGGACGCCGGGCGCGCCATCGTGGCCCACCGCGCGCATGGCGCGGCCTCCGGCTACCGCAACGACGTCGTGCCGGTCGCGCGCGCCGCCGCGACGGACGCGCCGTACGCACTGCCCCTCGCCGCCCACGACGGCACCGGATTGGGCACGCTGCGCCTCGCGCTGGCGCGGCCGCCGGCGGCGGACAGCACCGGCCTGCTCGACCTGCTCGCACGCACGGCGGCGGGCGCGATCGAACGCCACCGCGGCCAGGCGGCGCAACGCGACGACGAGCGGCGCCAGGCCTTCCTGCTGCGCCTGAACGACGCCCTGCGCCCGCTGGCCGATCCGCGCCGCATCCAAGAGGAAGCGGCCCGCGTGCTGCGCGACCATCTCGGCGTCGACCGGATCGGCTATGCGGCCGACTGCGGCGACGGCGAGCACCTGGTCGTCACCTACGCCGACGGCACCACTGCCCCCGGCCTCGCGGACCGGCTGCGCTATGCCGACTACGGCCCCGGCCTGCTGGCCGCGCTGAGCACCGGACGCCCGATGGTGCGGCCGGACGTGCGGACCGCCCCGGACCTGGACACCGCCGCGCGCGCGGCCCATGCCGCCCTCGGGGCCGCCGCCGTGGCCGACGTGCCGCTCGTGAAGGATGGCCGCCTCGTCGCCGTCCTGTTCGCGCACCACGGCCGGGCGCGCGCGTGGAGCGACGCCGACCTGGCCGTAATGCAGGAGACGGCCGAGCGCACCTGGGCCGCCGTCGAGCGCGCGCAGGCGCAGGCCGAGCGCGAGGCCGCCCACGTGGAACTGATGCGCCAGTCGCGCTTCGTCGCGACGACGCTGGACGCCCTGCCCGACTTCGTCTACGCGTTCGACCGCTCGCACCGCTTCGTCTACGTCAACCGCGCGATGGAAGAGCTGTACGGGATGGCGGCCGGCGCCCTCGTGGGCCGCAGCTTCGCGGATCTGGACTTCCCGTCGGACCTGGCCGCCCGCCTCGACGGCCACCTCGACACCATCTTCCGCACGGGCGTCACCATCCAGGACGAGGTCTATTTCACGAGTCCCACCGGCACGAGCGCGTATTTCCAGTTCCGCTGGGGCCCCGTGCTGGCCGAGGACGGATCGGTCGAGCAGGTCGTGGGCGTCTCGCGCGACACGACCGGCCGGCGCATGCTGGAAGCGCGCCTGCGCGAGAGCGAGGAACGGGCCGCCTTCCTGCTGCGCCTGTCCGACGCGATGCGTTCGCTGGACGATGCCGATGCGATCGAGACGACGGCCACGCGCATGGTGGCGTCGCACCTGGGCGCGAGCCGCGTGCTGATCGGCGAGTTCGAGGACGGCCGGGTCCACATCCGGCGCGACCATGTGGAAGGCGTCGCGTCGCTGGCCGGCGCGTATCCGATGCCCGCGCTGGGCACACGGGCGCTCGCCGCGTTCGAGCGGGGCGAACCCTTCGTCATCGAGGACACGGCGCGCGACCCGCACATGGACCGCATCACGCGCGCCGGCTGGGTCAGCGTCGGCATCGCGTCCCACGTCGGCGTCGGGCTGTATTCCGGCGGGCGCGTCGCCGGCGTGTTCTGCGTGCACCACGCGGCGCCGCGGCACTGGAACGCGGCCGAAGTGAACCTCGTGCGCGAAGCCGCCGAACGCACCTGGGCCGCGATCGAACGCGTGCGCGCCGAGCAGGCGCTGAAGGAAGCGGACCGGCGCAAGGACGAATTCCTCGCGACGCTGGCGCACGAGCTGCGCAACCCGCTCGCGCCGATCAGCAACGCGATCCAGCTGATGCGCCGCGCCGAAGGCCGCGACGCGACGGACCGCCTGTCCGGCATCGTCGAGCGCCAGGTGCGGCAGATCGTCAAGCTGGTCGACGACCTGATGGAGATCGCGCGCATCTCGCGCGGCAAGATCGAACTGGACCGCCGCGCGCTGGCCCTGGCCGACATCGTGCGCGACGCCGTCGAGGCGAGCCGCCCGCAGGTCGAACGCGCCGGCCACCAGCTCGACGTGACGGTGCCGGACGAGCCCCTCGTCGTGCATGGCGACGCCGTGCGCCTGACGCAGGTGCTCACGAATCTGATCAACAACGCCGCCAAATACACCGACGCGGGCGGCCGTATCGAACTGCTCGCCCGGCGCGAAGGCGCCGCCGTCGCGCTGCGGGTGCGCGACAACGGCCGCGGCATCCCGGCCGCCCAGCTGCCGCACGTGTTCGACATGTTCGCGCAGCCGCACCTGGGCAACCGGGGCGACGGCGACGGCCTGGGCATCGGCCTCGCCATCGTGCGCAAGCTCGTCGAGATGCACGACGGGACCGTCGAAGCGCACAGCGCGGGACCGGGCTGCGGCAGCGAATTCGTCGTGCGCCTGCCGCTGCTGCACGACACGGCGCCGGACGGCGACGCGGGGACCACATGTACGGCGCTGGCCGGCCACCGCGTCCTCGTCGTGGACGACAACGCCGACGCGGCCGACACGCTGGCCCTGCTGCTGGAAACGTACGGGGCACGCGCGCGGGCCGTGTATGGCGGGACGGCCGCGCTGGCGGCGCTGCCCGCGTTCGCGCCCAGCGTCGTGCTGCTCGACCTGGGCATGCCGGAGATGGACGGCTTCGACGTCGCGCGCGCCATCCGCGCCGAAGGCCATGCGCACGTGCGCATCGTCGCCCTCACGGGCTGGGGCCAGCAGGCCGACCGCGAGCGCACGCGCGCGGCCGGGTTCGATCATCACCTGACCAAGCCGGTGGACCTGGGCGCGTTGGCGGCGTGGCTAGGAAACGGCTAGTTCGCGCACCAGCTGCGCATGGAGGCGCGGATCGCCGCACGCGAGCACCGTGCCGCCATGCTGCACGTCGCCGCCATCCCACGCCGTGATGACGCCGCCCGCCCCTTCGATGATGGGCACCAGCGCCTGCACGTCCCACGGCTGCAGGCCCGCTTCGATGACGGCGTCGACGAGTCCGGACGCCAGCATGCAGTAGGCGTAGCAGTCGCCGCCATAGCGCAGCAGGCGCGCCCGGCCCGCGACCGCATCGAACGCGGCGCGCTGGGCGGGCGTGAAGATATCGGGCGACGTGCACATCACGTGCGCGTCCGCCACCTGCGCGCACGGGCGCGTGTGCAGCACGTGGCCGCCGTTCCACGCGCGGTACGCCGTACCGACGAAGCGCTCGCGCGTAAAAGGCTGGTTCATCAGACCCAGCACCGGGCGCGTGCCGTCGTTCAGCGCGATCAGCGTGCCCCACAGCGGCAGGCCAAGGAGGAAGGCCTTGGTGCCGTCGATGGGGTCCAGCACCCAGGTGAGGCCGTCGCCTGCTTGTGCGCCCTCTTCCTCGCCGAGGATGCCGTGGTGCGGATAACGGGCGCGGATCAGCGCGCGCATCACCCGCTCGGCGGCGCGGTCGGCCGCCGTCACCGGGTCGAAGCCGTGCGCGCTCTTGTTCTCGGCGCCGCTGCCGGCGCGGAAATGCGGCAGGATGGCGCCGGCGGCCGCGTCGGCCAGCTCGTTGGCGAACTGCAGGTACTCGTCGAATTCGGTGGCATCGATGGGCATCGGCTATCTCGCAGGAAGGCGGCACGGCGCCGCCTCCCCGATACTACATCGAACCCGCGCCGGACTGGATAAATACGCAGGCTTCGCCGTCGTCGGGCACGCACACCCGCGCCGCCAGCCCCTGCGCATCCGCCCAGGCCCGCAGCTCGGCGCGCGACAGCATGCAGTGGTTCACGGCTTCCAGGTGGCTCGCGACGATCGTCGCCCGCGGCGCCGCCTTCACCACGCTGGCCACGTCGTCCAGGTCCATGATGATGGGGCCCAGCCCGGGCACCTGCGCGTCGCCGCAGTTCAGCACGACGACGTCCGGGTCGTATGTCTCCAGCGCCGCGGCCACGTGCACGTTCCACACGGTGTCCCCGGCGATGTACAGCGTGGGCTCGTCCGGGTGGCGCAGCACCAGCCCGCTCACCTCGCCCATGCGCGCACCGATCGCGGCCATCACGCTGTCGCTGCCGTGCTGGCCCCGCGTCTGGGCGATCCGGATGCCGTCGAACAGCGTGTTGCCGTGCGCGTCGAGCGTCCGCACGTCGGTGAAGCCGTCGGCGCGGATGGCCTGCGCATCGGCATCGTTCTGCGCGAACACGGGCAGCTGGCGCGGCAGCTTGCGCCGTGCGGCCTCGTCCCAGTGGTCGGCGTGCAGGTGCGTGACGAGCACGGCGTCCACGTCGAACAGCGTCGCCAAAGGCACGGGCAGGTCGACGAGGGGATTAGCCAGGTGGCTGTTGGCCGTGCCGGCAAAGCCGGGGTACGCGCCCCGGTCGGCCAGCAGCGGATCGACGAGGAAGGTCTTGCCGGCGTACTCGATGAGCAGCGTGGCGTTGCGGATCTGGGTCACTTGCATGGTGTCTCTCCTTGGTTGTGTGACGCCATTGTCGCGGCGGGGACGTGGCGCCGACAGTGGCCCGCAGGACAACCTTCGATATAATCGGGCCATGACCCGATCCCACTCCTCCACCTGGCGCGTGGCCGTCATCGCCTTCGACGGCATGACGCCTTTCCACCTGTCCGTGCCCTGCCTCGTGTTCAGCGGCCGCCCCGGCCCGGATGCGCGCTCGCGCTTCGAACTGACCGTATGCGGCGCCGGCCCGGACGCACCGCTGGCCACGAGCGCCGGCTTCGGCATCGTGCCCAGCCACGGGCTGGAGGCGCTGGGCGACGCCGACATCGTCGTGATGCCCGCCTGGTACGACGATTGCCGCCCGGCGCCGCCCGCGCTGCTGGACGCGCTGCGCGCGGCGCATGCGCGCGGCGCCTGCATCGTCGCGCTGTGCCTGGGGGCGTTCCCGGTGGCGGAGGCGGGCCTGCTGGACGGCCGCACGGTCGCCACGCACTGGGCGCTCGCCGCCGAGCTGGCGCGCCGCCACCCGCGCGTAAAAGTCGATCCGGACGTGCTGTACGTGGATGATGGCGACGTGCTGACGTCGGCGGGCGTGGCGGCCGGCATCGATTGTTGCCTGCACCTGATGCGCCGGCTGTGCGGCGCAGACGCGGCGAACCACGTGGCGCGCATGCTCGTCGTGGCGCCGCACCGGCAAGGGGGCCAGGCCCAGTTCATCGAGCGGCCGCTGCCCGTGTCGCCCAGCGACGGCCGGCTGTCCGCCGTGCTGGACTGGGTGACGCGCCACCTCGCCGAGGAGCACGGCATCGACGACCTGGCCCGGCGCGCCGCCATGAGCCGGCGTAACTTCACGCGCCACTTCCGCCAGGCGACGGGCACGTCGTTCAAGCAATGGCTGCTGGCCCAGCGGCTGGCACATGCGCGCTGGATGCTGGAAACCGGCGACGCGGCCGTCGAGGTGGTGGCGCAGGAGGCCGGCTTCGGCTCCGCGCTGTCGCTGCGCCAGCATTTCCGCAGCGCGCTGCAGACGTCGCCGGCCGCCTATCGCAAGGCGTTCCGCGAAATATCGATAACGTGACCGTCCGCGTGGGCACGGGGTGCCTACGCCGGCCGCGCCCACCCTACGATTGGTCGCCGTAGTCAACGAGCCGTGCCGAGCCACGCGTGCAGCATGTTCAAATCGACCGGCTTGGTAAGATGAAAATCGAACCCGGCCCCGCGCGTGCGTTCGCGGTCGCTCTCCTGTCCCCAGCCCGTCAGCGCGACGATGCGCACGCCGGCCAGGGCCGGATCGGCGCGGATGCGGCGCGCCACTTCGAGGCCGTCCATGTCCGGCATGCCCAGGTCGAGCAGCACCGTGTGCGGCCGCAGGACCGGCAACGCGGCCAGCGCGGACGGGCCGTCGTACACGGCGCGCGCCTGGGCGCCGTCCGCGTCGAGCAGCATCGCGAGCGTGTCGGCGGCATCCTGGTTGTCGTCCACGACGAGGATGCGCTGCCCCGCCAGCGGCGCCGCATCCGCCCCTGCGACGGCACCGTCGTGCGCGGCGTCGGGCGGCTCGGCCAGCGGCAGGCGCACGACGAATTCGCTGCCCAGCCCGGCGCCGGCACTCTGCGCCGCCACGGTCCCGCCATGCATCTGCACGAGGCTCTTCACCATGGCGAGGCCGATCCCGAGTCCACCCTGCCCCCGTCCGGCCGTGCGGTGCGCCTGCGTGAACATGTCGAATACCTCGGGCAGCTGGCCGGCCGGTATGCCGATGCCGTTGTCGCGTACCGTGATCTCGACGTCAAGGCCGTCGCGCCGCGCTTCGAGCTCGATCCTGCCGCCCTGGTCGGTGTACTTGGCCGCGTTGTTCAGCAGGTTCGCGAGCACCTGCGTGAGGCGCACGCTGTCGGCGTCCAGGGTCAGCGGCTCCTCGGGCAGGCGCACGTCCAGGTGGTGATGCTGCTGGTCGATCAGCGGCCGGCTCGTCTCGACGGCGCCGTGCACGACGTCGGCCAGCAGCAGCGGCTGCCGGTGCAGCTCGATCTTGTCGCGCGTGATGCGCGAGATCTCGAGCAGGTCGTCGACGAGCTTGATCATCTGGCGCACCTGCCGCCCCAGCATCTCGACGAGGCGGTCGGCGCGGCGCCGGCCGTCCGGATGGCGCAGCAGGTGCACCGCGTTGCTGATCGGCGCGAGCGGGTTGCGCAGCTCGTGCGCCAGCACGGCCAGGAATTCGTCCTTGCGCCGGTCCGTCTCCTTCAGCGCCTGCTCGGCCAGCACGGCGTCCGTGATGTCGAGCGAGGCGCCGACGTGGCCCGCGTAGCTGCCGTCCGGCGCGAACAGCGGTTGCGCGTAGCTGTCGAACCAGCGCCACTGGCCGTCGTGCCGGCGTACGCGGTCGAGGTTGCGCCACGGCCGGCGCGTGCGCACGGCATCCATGTAGTCGGCGATGTACGCGGGCGCGTCGTCCGGGTGCACCAGTTCATGCCAGCCCATGCCCATCACGGTCTCGAATGCCTTGCCCGTGAAATCGAGGTAGTACTGGTTGACGAACACGTTGCGGCCTTCCTCGTCGTTCTGCCAGATCAGCACGGGCACGGTGTTCGCCAGCGTGCGGAAGCGCTGTTCCGACACCCGCAGTTCGTCCTCGACCCGCTTGCGCGCCGTGATGTCCTGCACGATGTTGACGGCGCCGGCGATGCCGCCCGCATGGTCGCGCAGCGGCGTGATGTTGAGCAGGACGTCGATGCGGCTGCCGTCCGGCCGTTCGATCGACAGTTCGCGGTCGACGACGGGTTCGCCGCCGGCCAGCACCTCGCGCAGCGGCGCCGTGAAGTTTTCCAGCCGGTGGCCGTTCGCCGCGCACGCGACCACGCCCCAGCACGCGGGCGTCTCGCCGGGCGGACCGCCGCACAGCTCGTCGGCGCAGGCGTTGTGGAACACGACCGTCCCCGCCGCGTCGCAGGCGACGACGCCGGCCGGGATCGCGCCGATCAGGTCGCGGTAGCGCTGTTCGCTGGCGCGCAGCGCCTCGTCGGCCTGGCGGCGCTGGGCGATCTCGTGTTCGAGCATGCGGTTATGCCCCGCCAGCACGCGCGCGCGTTCCTCGGCCGTTTCCTCGAGCGCGACGATGGCCTGGTACGCGGCCGCCGCGAAGTCGGCCAGGTTGCGCAGCACGCGCGCATCCTCGGCATCGAATTCCCGGTCGAGGCGATGGCTGATCACCCACACCGTGCCCACCGCGCGGCCGTCCGCCGTCCATGGTACGACCAGGTTCTCGATCATCGGCGGCTCGAAGCCGGCCATCGCCGCGAAGCAGCGCTCGCCGTAGCGCATGAGCATGGTTTGATTGCGGTCGACTACGACGCCGCACGGGCTCTCGCCGAAGGGTATCGTGCCGCCGAGGTGGTCGGCGAACAGGCCGGCCGCCGCGTGCCAGCGGAACACGCGGTGCCCGTCGTGCTCCTCGAGCAGGCTGATGCCGGCCGATCCGGCGTTGCACAAGTCGAGCACCAGCTCGGCCAGCTTCTGGGGGACGCCGTGCGGATCCACGGCCAGTTGCCGGGCGAGCGCGGCCATCGCGCGGTTTTCCGCCGCATGATCCGGCGCGCGGCGCGGACGCCGCTCCAGCTCCGCCGTGATGAGCACGTCGTCGACACAGGACAAAGCGGATGAGGATTGGGTCTCCATCGATACTGAACCGATTGGTTGGAAACCCCATGCTACCGAAAAGCACGCCGCCGCGGCGCGCTAATGCATTGCAGCCGCAATCAAGCGGCCTCGGCTTTTACCGCTCAACACCCATCGGTATTGGTCGTGACGATGGGAACGCCGGTGCCGTTATAGGTGTACTGCACGGAACATTTCTTCGGATCCGGCGCGTTCTCGATGCGCCATCCCGCGTCGCCGTTGGGCAGCTTGTCGTTGCCGTAGCCATAGAACGTATAGCCATCGACCTCGACTGCCGTGGACTTCAGATAGCAGCCGGCGCCCGGCACGGTCATGCCTTGCAGCACCGCGCCGATCCCGTCGCACCAGCGATCCGGATAGCCGCTCCAGACACGCACCTTGGTGCCGGAATCCATGTCGACGAACGTCAGGTTGACGATGCCGGCCGGCGTGCCTGCGCCGCGGATCGCGGTCAGGGACTTGACCAGCTTGATGCCCGTGTTGACGGAGCCGGCCAGCGCCTGGATCGAGGCCTTGCGGCCGTCTCCCCCGAGGTCGGCGAATTTCGGCAACGCGACCGCGGACAGGACGCCGAGGATGACGATGACGACGATCAGTTCGATCAGCGTGAATCCGCGGGCCCGCGCGGCATTGAGGGCATTGAGGCCAGTTGGTCGTCGATACATGGGGCGAGCTCGATATGCAGTCGATTACATTCTTTTCCACAAAGAATTGTTTCAGTATATCAATACACTCGCCACATTCCTATCATATGGTTTGCGGACTGTTGTAACCTTGCGTCTACTTCGGCTTGGCCAGCCCCATCTTGGCAAGCGTCAGCGTCTCGTCCGCCCTGCCCCAGCCGCCGTCGGCGACCTCTTCCACCAGCACCATCGAATAGGGCCGGGCCTGCTCGCCGAAATACTCGACGAACATGGCCGTCGTGCGGTGGATGATCTCTTCCTTGCGGGCCGCGTCGACGACGCCTTCGGGAAACTTGAAATTTGCGAATGGCATTACGCCTCCTTGGTCGTGAATGGCGACCGGTGTCGCCGATGCAGGCATTGTCGGCATTCGCGCCGGCGCGATAAATGTGCAGGAATGGCGAAGTCTGTTCGGCCTGGCTCAACAATCGGCCGAACTGGCCGCGTCCAGCGCCAGCCGCAGCGGCCCCGGCGTGATCCCGGTCCAGCGCTTGAACGAGCGGCGGAAATTGGCCGCGTCGTGGAAACCCAGGTAGGCCGCGGCCGCTTCGTTGTCGAGGCGGCGGGCCTGGAACAGCCACAGCGCGACGTGCGTGCGCACCTGGTCCAGCTCGGCCTGGAAATGCGTGTGGTGGCGCAGCAGCTGGCGCTTCAGCGTGGCCGGGCTGACGCCGAAATCGAGGGCCGTTTTCTCCAGCGTGGGCGCGGTGCGGATCCGTTCCAGCAGGTAGTCGTACAGCGCGGCCAGCAGTCCCGGCGGCCGCCCGGTTTCCGCCGCGGCGGCGGCCTGCGCGAGGCCGGCCGCGATGCCGTTCCCGCGCGGCCAGGGACGATCGAGCCAGGCCGCGTCGATCAGCATCGCGTCGAGCTGGCAATCGAAGCGCAGCGTGCTGCCCAGGTGCACGTGGTGTTGCTCGACGTGGCGCGGGGCCGCGCGGTTGAAACAGAAGCGCCACGGCAGCCTCTCTCCGCCCAGCCAGCGGCACAGCGCGACGACGGCCGTCATGTGCATCTCGACGAGCGCGGGACGCAGGCTCGGCGCGCCGTGGCTGTCGACCCAGTACAGCAGCGCGACGTCGTTCCAGGTCTCCAGGCGCGGACGCAGCAAGGGCGTCAGGCGCGCGTGCCAGCGGCATAGCGTCTCGAGCAGCGCGCGCAGCGTGGGTGCCTGCACGAGCGCGTGGCTGGCGGCGCCGTCGTGGCCGGGCAGCAGTTGCTGGCCCAGCATGAACGACGTGTCCGGGCTGTCCAGCGCACGCAGCAGGTTCGCCAGCAGGCGCAGGAGCTGGGTGGCCGACACCAGCGCGGTGGGGCCGGGCAGGCCGTCCAGGCCCGTGTCGCGCAGCAGGACGGCATCTTGCGCGTCGGCCGCGCGGCCGTATTCGAGCACGAGCGCCGGCTGCAGGTAGCCCGGGATCGACGGGTCGTTGGCCGAACACCAGGCGATCACGCCGCGTCCATCCGGCGGCACAGGTCCGCCAGCAGGATCTCGGGCGCGCCGCCGGCCGGGGCGCAGTCGTGGCGCAGGCTGAGCGTGACGCGGCGCTCGCCCGCGTGGTGGCGCATGGCGCCGACCATCGCGCACAGGTGGCGCGCGGCGTCGGCGGCGGCGTCCACGGACAGGCCCGGCATCAGCACGGCGAAGCGGTCGCCCGCGTAGCGGCACAGCAGGTCGTCGTTGCGCAGGTTCAGCAGCAGCATGTGCGCGACGGCCTGCAGCGCGCGGTCGCCTTCCGCGCGGCCATGCTCGCGATTGATGCGGTGGAAGCCGTCGATGTCGAGCAGGACGACGGCGCCCGCCGTGCGGCGCAGCTGTTCGCGCAGGTAGTCCGCGTCGGCCAGTTGCGTGACGCGGTCGAACGGCCGGTGGCTGCGGAACAGGCGCTCGCGCTTGCGCAGGTGGTCGGCCAGGAGCGCCTGCTCGCGGCGCCAGTAGTACAGCCCCGCCGTCAGCACGAGCATCCCGAACGGCACGAGGCCCTCCAGCGCGTTGTCCCATAACGCGTCCTTGTCGATGCGCCAGAACTCGTCCAGGCAATCCGCCCACGATCCCAGCGTGATGCACGCGAGGCCGCCGGCCAGCAGCCGCGTCACGCGCCCGTCCGGCCGGCTCGCGAGCACGATCAGGCACCACACGAACGCCATCAGCGCGGTGCCGCCCTCGTCGACGATGTCCATCCAGTGCCAGCTCGCGAACGGTTTGTACGCACCGGCGGACGCGTACAGCGCGGCGAACGCGGCCAACGCGCAGGCGAGGACGAGGAGCGGACGGACGAAGGCAGGCATGGCGGTGCGGGAAGCGGAAAAGACGGCCGAAGGTAGCGCGGCCGTGTGACAGGTTGATGACAGGCGCACGGGTCCGAACGGCTCACGGCGCACGGGCCGCCGGCGTGTTCCGGGACCTCTGCCCGCGGGCGCGCCGGGTCAATTCGGCTCATCCCGGGCCGTACGGGCCCGGCGCGGCGCCGGACGTCACCGACCCGTCATATTCGATGCCGAGAATGCGCCGCATTCCAACCACGTCCTGACAGAACAAGAATGCGACATCTCGATCTTCCCAAGACCTTGATCGCCATCGGCGCGGGCCTGCTCGCCGCCGGCGGCGTCCACGCGGCCGATGCACCCGACGTCGGCACCGTCGTCGTCACCGGCCAGCGCGCCAGCCTCGCGCACGCCATCGCGGCCCAGGAAAAAGCCGACAACATCGTGTCCGTCGTCAGCAGCGACGACATCGGCGGCCTGCCGGACAAGAACGCGGCCGAAGCGCTGGCCCGCCTGCCCGGCGTGGCCGTGCAGCGTGACCAGGGCGAAGGCCGCTACGTCGTCGTGCGCGGCCTCGATGCCGACTACAACAGCGTCACGATCAACGGCGCGACCGTGCCGTCGCCGGAAGCGTCGCGCCGCGCCGTCGCGCTGGACGTGCTGCCCGCGGGCCTGATCCGCGAACTGGCCGTCACCAAGACCCTCACGCCCGACCAGGACGCGAACGCGCTGGGCGGCAGCATCGACGTCAGGACGCTGTCCGCGTTCGACCTGCCGGGCCGCCTGCTCAGCGTCGGTGCGGCCGCCAGCCACGACGACCTCACGCACCGGACCAGCCCTTCCGCCAGCGTGCTGTGGGCGCAGCGCTTCCTCGACGGGAAGCTGGGCATCGCGGCCGGGCTGTCGGGCGAGAAGCGCAGGTTCGGCTCGGACAACGTGGAGACCGGCGGCGCGTGGCGCGGCGACCGCCTGTCCGGGTTCGAGTTGCGCGACTATTCTCCCGTGCGCACGCGCCGCGCCGGCGCGCTGAACGTCGACTGGCGCCCGGATGCCGACACGGCCTATGCGCTGCGCGGCTTCCTGTCGCGCTTTTCGGACGACGAAGTGCGCGACCGGCTCACGGTCGGCAACGTCAAGGGCGATGCGCTGGCCGAGGGCACGACGGCTACGGCACGCGTGGAACGCCGCATCCGCCAGCGCAAGTACACGCAGCAGATCCGCTCCGTGAGCGTCGCAGCCGATCATCGCTTCGACGGCTGGAAGCTGCACGCGGAAGCGGCCAACACCCGCGCCAGCGAGGACACGCCGGCGTCGCTGAACGACGGCCGCTTCCGCGGCACCTCCAACTTCGCCGGCATCGGCTTCACGGACGGCCGGCAGCCGCACCTGGTCGCACCCGCCGCCGTGTTCGACCCGGCCAGCTACGCGCTGAACGCGATCACGCTGCAGCAACGCTATTCGTCCGACCGCACGAACCAGCTGCGCCTGGACCTCGCACGCGACGTCGACGCGGGCGAGTGGCGCGGCACGGTGAAGTTCGGTGCCAAGACGATCCGGCGCGACAAGGACAACGACACGAACCAGTGGGCCTACAACAGCAGCAAAACCACGAGCGGCAATTACTGGGGCTCGGGCGCGACGTCGATGTCCGCATTCACGAGCGGCGCCACCCTGGACTACGCACTGGGCACGATCGGCGCCGCGCTGGATCCGGCACTGATCCGCGCCCGCGTGGCGGGACTCGACCGCGCCGGCGCGCGCCTCGCTGCGGAATCGGCACTGAACGACTACGGCATGCGCGAGGACATCGACGCGGGCTATGTGCAGACGAGCCTCATGCGCGGCCCGTGGACGGTGCTGGCCGGCGTGCGCGCCGAACGGACGCGCTTCACGGCCGACGGCAACGAGGTGGCCGGCACGACCGTCACGCCGCGCCACGCGGGCCGCGATTACACCAACTGGCTGCCGGGCGTGCAGGTGCGCTACGACATCGACCGCGTCACCAGCGTGCGCGCCGCATGGACGAACGCCGTCGTGCGCGCCAACTTCAGCCAGCTGGCGCCGGGCATCAGCCTGGCCAGCGCCACCGAGGCGACCATCGGCAACCCGGACCTCGCTCCGCTGAAGGCGCACAACCTCGACGTGGGCATCGAGCGGATCCTCGGCAACGACGGCGTCGTGTCGGCCTATGCGTTCCACAAGGACATCCGCAACTTCACGTACGCGGCCAACCTGGCGGGCACGGGCCGGTGGGTGGGCTATACGACGGCGACGTCGTACGCGAACGGCGACGACGCGCAGGTACGCGGCCTCGAACTGGCGTGGCAGCAGCCGCTGCGCATGCTGCCTTCTCCGTTCGACGGCCTGCTCGTCGGCGCCAACGCGACGCTCACGTCGTCCAGCGCGGACGTCAAGGGCCGCACCATCCGCATGCCTGGCCAGGCGAAGCGCATGGCCAACCTGATGCTGGGTTACGAAGCGGGCCCGCTGTCCACGCGCATCGCCGTCAACTACAAATCGCCGTATTTGCTGGAACTGGGCGCGGACGTGAACGACCCGATGCAGGATCACGTCGTCGATACGCAGAGGCAGGTCGATTTCTCGCTGGCCTGGCAACTGGGCAAGCGCTGGCAGCTGTCGTTCGACGCCGCCAACCTGAACAACGAAACCTATTATGTGTACCAGGGCGTGAAGGGCCACAACGTCCAGTACGAGCGCTACGGCCGCACGTACAAGATCGGCCTGAAAGCGAGCCTGTTCTGATGAAAAACCTGTTCCTGTACGCCGCACTGCTCGCCACGACCGCCCATGCGCAAGTCGTTCCCTCCGCATTGAACAACGCCGGCGAACTGGCCGCGCTGCCCGGTGGCGGCTGGCTCGCGCTGGACAAGCACGCGCTGCGCCTCGTCGGGAGCGACGGCCGCGAACGCGCCGGCATCGCCGTGCGCGGCCGCCAGTTCGACGTGCGCGGCACCCTGGCGCTCGTCGTCGACGCGAACGCCGAACGTGCTGTCCCCGTCCGCATCGACGCAGCCGGCCTGCGCGCCCTGCCCGCGCTGCCGGACACCGGCTTCGGCATCGAAGCGGCCTGCCTGTACCGCGACGCCCAGCAGCTGGACCACGCGTTCCTGATCGCGAAGGATGGCCAGGCGCAGCAATGGCTGCTGGGCGAGCCGGCGCGCCTCGTGCGTCACATGGCGCTGCCGCCGCACGTCAGGCACTGCCGCGTGGACGATGCCGCCGCGACGCTGTACGTGTCCGAGAGCGGCATGGGCCTGTGGGCCTATGACGCCGATCCGGAAAGCGCCGGCGCCCGCGCGCCGGTCGCGCTGGCGGCGCCGTTCGGCAAGCTGGCCAAGGGTGCCGGCGCCGTCGCCGTGTTGCCCGGCGGCGTGGCCGCGCTGGATGGCAGAGGCACGCTGCACGCGTGGCGCCGCGCGGGCGACGGCTGGCGCGAACAGGCCGCGCTGCCGCTGGCCGCACGCACGCTGGCCTCCGGCGCGCGCCTGCTCGCGCGCACGGAAGCGGGCTGGAAGGACGCGGGCCTCGCGTGGACGGCGTCCGCACCGAAGCGGACCGCGCTGCCCGTCGTGCTGCCGCGCGCGCAGACGACGCCCGTCGCGCGCGCGGGCGACGCGGCCGACGATCCCGCGATCTGGATCCACCCGACGGACCCGGACGGCGCCCGCATCCTCGGCACGAACAAGAAGCAGGGCCTGCTCGTGTACGACCTCGCGGGCCGCCAGACGCAGTTGCTGGAAGCGGGCCGCCTGAACAACGTGGACGTGCGCCAGGACCTCGTGTTCGGCGATGGCATGCGCTTCGATCTCGCCATGGCCACGCAGCGCGACGAGAACGCGATCGTGCTGTTCGCCATCGACGGCGCGGGCACCGTCGCGGAAGCCGCGCGCCTGCCGACGACGCTGTCGGACATCTACGGCGCCTGCCTGTATCGCACGCCGCAGGGCGGGTTGGACGCCATCGTCAACGACAAGGATGGACGCTTCCAGCAATACCGCATCACGCGCACGGACGGCAAGTTCGGCGCGACGCTCGCGCGCAGCTGGCGTCTCGCGAGCCAGCCGGAAGGCTGCGTGGCGGACGAGCGCACCGGATTGCTGTTCATGGGCGAGGAAAAGCGCGGGCTGTGGGTGGCGGACGCCGACGCGGCAAAACCTGTCCAGCCGCGCCTCGTGCTGCCGGTGGGCGGCCTGCTGCATGCGGACGTCGAAGGCATGGGCATCTACCACGGCAGAACGGAAAGCTGGGTCGTCGTGTCGAGCCAGGGCAACGACAGCTACGTCGTGCTGGATGCGACGGCCCCGTTCACGGTGCGCGGCGCGTTCCGGATCGGCATCGATGCGGCGCGCGGCATCGACGGCACGTCCGAGACGGATGGCCTGGACGTGACGTCCGCGCGGCTGGGCGGGCCGTATGGCAAGGGCCTGCTCGTCGTGCAGGATGGCCACAAGCGGCTGCCGGACGGTCCGCAGAACTTCAAGCTGGTGGCGTGGGACGACGTGGCGAAGGCGCTCGGGCTGGAGGACTGACACCGCATCCCGATTGCGCTACCATACGGTCGAGAGCGACTCACGACGACTGCATGGAACTCGAACTGATCACGCGCCGCCCGGCGACGCCCCGTCCGGACAGTCCGCGCCTGCTGCTGGTGCACGGCATCTGCGTGGGCGCCTGGGTATGGGAAGAGCACGTCATGCCCTGGTTCGCCGACGCCGGCTTCGAAGTCCATGCGCTCAGCCTGCGCGGCCATGGCGGCAGCGGCGGGCGCGAACGCCTGAACGACTGGCGCCTGGCCGATTACACGGAGGACCTGCGGTCGGCCATCGCGCGCCTTAGCGACGGACCGCTCGTCGTCGTCGGCCACTCGCTCGGCGGCGCCGTCGTGCAGGACTGGATCCGCAGCGGCGGCCACGCGGCCGGCGTCGCGCTGCTCGCGTCCGTGCCGCCGTGGGGCCTCGCGTATTCGGCGTGGCAGATGATGCTGTCGTCGCCCGACCTGTTCCAGCAGCTGGCGCGCCTCTCCTTCGCCGAACCGCACACGCTCGACCCGGACATCATGCGCCGCCATTTGTTTTCCGACGACCTGCCGGACGCCGACTATGCCCGCTTCGCGCGCCGCGTGCAGGGCGAGTCGCGCCACGTGGGCATCGAACTGCAGGGCTGGCGGCCGTTCGCGCCGATGCCCTGGCAGTCGCCGCCCGTGTTCGTGCTGGGCGGCCAGGACGACCGCTTCATCCGCCCCGACGCCGTGCGCGGCACCGCCACCTACTACGGCGCCGCGCCGCACCTCGTGCCCAGGCTGGCGCATGCGCTGATGCTCGACCCGCACTGGGAAGACGCGGCCCGGCCGCTGCTGGACTGGGTCCTGAAGCTGCCTGCATGACCAGGACATGAGACACCCGCTCGACAACATCTTCTGGAACTGCCTCGACGGCCCGCACCGCCACCTGTCCGCCGGCACCGGCCAGGCGCGCCGCTATGCGCCGGGGTTGTCGCCCATCGTCGGCTTTCCGGATCCGGAACGCCCCGACTTCGCCGCGCTGCGCCCGTTCTGCACGCCCGGCGAGCAGTTCTATTGCGACGTCTGGTCCGGCCCCGCGCCGGACGGCTGGCGCATCGACGTCGACGCGAAGATGTTCCGCCTCGTGTGGGATGGCGGCCCGGGCCCGGCCGACGATCCCGCTCCGGACGCCCTGCCGCTCGGCGCCGCCCACGCGGACGAGGCGCTGGCGCTGGCCCGGCTCACGCGCCCCGGTCCGTTCGGCCCGCGCACGATCGAGCTGGGCGCGTACTTCGGCTGTTTCGACGACGGCCGCCTCGTCGCGATGGCCGGGGAACGCACGACGGCAGGCCCCTATCGTGAAATCAGCGGCGTGTGCACGCACCCGGACTACCAGGGCCGCGGCTATGCGAAGCGCCTGATGCAGAAGGTCATCCAGGGCCAGCTGGCGCGCGGCGAGATCCCGTTCCTGCACGTGATGAGCGCCAACCGGGCCGCCCACGACTTCTACCTGCGCATGGGCTTCCGCGATTATGGCGAGACGGTCGTGCGGGTCGTCACGCCCTGCTGACTTTTTTTTCGCGAGGACCGATTCGTTCGACTGCCGCCGGACGTCTATGTGGATGCCAACCCACCGGAGACCCCTCATGACACTGCAAATCGAACCCGACGCCGGCCTGACCACCCTGATCAACATCTTCAACGTCGAACCGGACGACCGCGACGAACTCGTGGCCCTGCTGCGCGCGGGCACCGATGCCTGGATCTCGGCCATCCCCGGCTTCGTGTCTTCCTCGCTGCACGTCTCGCGCGACAACCGCCGCGTCGTGATCTACGGCCAGTGGCGCAGCGCGGACGCCATCGCGGCGATGCGCCGGCATCCCGCGATGCCGGCCTATGTCGAACGCGTGAAGGCACTCGCGCAGATGGAAGCGATCACCTGCGACGTCGCCTCCACCGTGGCCGCCCCATGACGGCGTCCGCGTCCCCTGCCCTGGCCGTCGACCTGGACCGTCTGCGTCCCCAGCTGCACCGCTATTGCGCACGCATGGTCGGTTCCGTGCTCGACGGCGAGGACATCGTGCAGGATGCGCTGGTGCGCGCACTGGAGGCGGCCCCGCCGGAGCGGCCCGTCGACAATCCGGAAGGCTGGCTGTTCCGCATCGCGCACAACCTGGCGCTCGACCTGCTGCGGCGCCGCGCCCGCACGCCCGTCACGGAAGACGACGGCGTCGTCGATGCGCTCGCCGACACGCACGACGAGCGGGCGCGCCGCGACGCGGCGGCGGCGAGCCTCCCCGCATTCATGCGCCTGCCGCCGGCGCAGCGGGGCGCGGTCATCCTGTTCGACGTGCTGGACTACTCCGCCGAGGAAGTCGGCGCCATCCTCGGCACGTCGGTGCCCGCGGTCAAATCGGCCCTGCAGCGCGGGCGCGGACGCCTGCGCGACCTGGCCGGACAGCCCGACGCAACCCACCAACCGGCCTTGCCCGACGCGGAACGGCGCCTGCTGCAGCGCTACGTCGACCTGTTCAACGCGCGCGACTTCGACGCGCTGCGCGAGATGCTGGCGGCCGACGTGCGCCTCGATCTCGTGAACCGGCTGCGGTTGCAGGGTCCGGCCGTCGGCGAGTATTTCACGCGCTATGGCCAGGCGCCGGGCTGGACGGCCCAGGCGGGCGTCGTGGAGGGACGGCCCGCAGTGCTGATCCGCAGCGATGGGCAGCGGGATTATTTCGCCGTCCTTGCGTGGTCGGGCGGACGCGTGACCGCGATCCGTGACTTCCTGTTCGCACGCTACGTGATGGCTGAAAGTTGTCATTTTACTGTCATCGAACGGTAGTTTTCGTTTGTTTTAATGCATGAGCGCGTGCCATCCCGGCACGATCCATCCCTATGGAGAGAGCTCAGCATGACAGACAAAACCATCTCGCCGTCGCGACGCAACCTGCTCAAAAGCATGGGTACGCTCCCGTTCGTCGGTGCCTTCGCCGCCCTGCAGGCGCGCGAGGCGCTGGCCGCCGGCGGCGTCAGCGCCCTGATCGACAGCCCGTACGGTCCCATCGCCCCCGTCAACGACCTGACCACCGGCCTGCCGCTGCTGCAGCTCCCGGCCGGCTTTACCTACAAGAGCTTCGGCTGGACCGGCGACACGATGACGGACGGGAAGCCCTGCCCGGCCGCGCACGACGGCATGGGCGTCGTCCTGACGCGCAAGGTGGGCCGCAGCACGGAGCTCGTCCTGATCCGCAACCACGAGGCGCACGCGGTCAGCCCGAACAAATTCATCAACGCGTTCGGCGCGTACGACACGGGCGCGAGCAGCGCCGGCGCGAGCACGGTGCTGGGCGGCGGCACGACGAACTTGCTGTTCCGCGACGGCGCCTGGGTCAGCGTGACCCCGAGCCTGGGCGGCACGGACGGCAACTGCGCCGGCGGCATCACGCCGTGGGGCACCTGGCTGTCGTGCGAGGAAATCGGCTCGGACAACGTCACTGCGTCGGGCAAGAAGCACGGCTACGTCTTCGAAGTGTCGCCGGACACCACGCAGACGACGGGCCAGCCGATCGTCGCCATGGGCCGCTTCGCGCACGAGGCGGCGGCCGTCGATCCGGCCACCAGCATCGTCTACATGACCGAGGATTCGTCCGGCAAGTCGGGCTTCTACCGCTACGTCCCGGACGACAGGAACGGCGGCTACGGCGCGCTGGCGCGCGGCGGCGTGCTGCAGATGGCGCGGGTGAAAGGCACGCCGAACGCCAACGTGGCGGGCGCGCTGAAGGGCGACGCCTACGTGCTGGAATGGGTGCCCATCGCGAACCCGGACCAGAACCGCGGCAACGCGACGGGGCTGTCCGGCACGACGATCAACAACGCGGCCGGCCCGTTCGTGCAGGGCTGGCTGCAGGGCGCGCTGCGCATGAACCGCGGCGAAGGCATCTGGTACGCGCAGGGCAAGATGTACGTGATGGACACGTCGGGCGGCAGCGTGGCGCGCGGCGCGATCTGGGAACTGGATCTCGCCACGCAGGTCTTCCGCTGCATCTATTCGAGCCCGAACACGACGGTGGGCAACATGGGGGACAACCTCACGGTCAGCCCGCGCAACGCCATCCTGATCTGCGAGGACGCGTCCACCGCCACGACCGACACCTTCGGCTACGGCCAGCGCCTGATGGGCATCACTCAGGGCGGCGACGCCTACATCTTCGCCAAGAACAACGTGCAGCTGACGACGGCGCAACTGAATGCGGCCGGCAAGCTGGATACGCTGGCCGGCGACCACCGCGGCAACGAGTTCGCGGGCGCCTGCTTCGACCCGACCGGCCGCTACCTGTTCGTGAACATCCAGACCCCGGGCATCACGTTCGCGATCTCCGGTCCGTGGGCCAAGGGCCCGCTCTGATCCGCCATCGAAAGGAACCGACATGCACAAACAACTGACTTGCGCGCTGGCCCTGGCGGCCGCGCTGGCACTGCCGCAACTGTCCCAGGCCGCGATCCTCACCGGTACCTCGGGAACGAACACGGTGACGGATTACAGCGGCGCGGGCCTGGCCGCGTTCGACCTCGACCTCGCGACGTTCACGCCGACCACGTTCAGCTTCGTGCTGGAAGCCGGCGACCTGGCCGGCCCCCTCGCCTTCAACGCCCTCGTGCGCAACCTGGCCGGCACCGCGCTGGAAGAATTCAGCGTCAGCCTGGAGGGCATCGGGTTCTTCGCGGCCGGCAGCGTGACGCCGGCCTTCGGCACGGTGGGCGCGACGACGTACGGCGCGCACACGGCGAACATCGTGTTCAGCGCGCCCGAATGGGCCGAGTTCCAGTTCGGGAACGCGCTGGGAGTGCCGGGCGCCAGCGACTGGCTGCTGGATACGCGGGGCCTGCGCGCGGGCGACACGTTCACGATCACGGCCGCCACCGCGGCCGCGGCCGAGGTGCCGGAGCCGTCCAGCATGCTGCTTGCGTTGACGGCACTGCTGGGCATGACCGCAGCCTGGAAGCGTCAACGAGGCTGACAGCCCGGATACCGTCGTCCCCGCGAAGGCGGGGGCGACGTTCATACAAGTCCCGTGACGTAATAAAACGCAATCACGAAAAACACCGCCGCCGTCTTGATGACGGTCACCGCAAAAATCTCGCGATACGATTCCTTGTGCGTGAGCCCCGTCACCGCGAGCAGCGTGATGACGGCGCCGTTGTGCGGCAGCGTGTCCATGCCGCCGCTGGCCATCGACACCACGCGGTGCAGCACTTCCAGCGGAATCTGCGCGGCCTGCGCGCCCTTGATGAACAGGTCCGACATCGCGGCCAGCGCGATGCTCATGCCGCCCGACGCGGACCCCGTGATGCCGGCCAGGGAGCTCACCGACACGGCCGCGTTGACGAGCGGGTTCGGGATGCTTTTCAGTGCGTCGCCGACGACGATGAAGCCCGGCAGCGCCGCGATCACGCCGCCGAAGCCGTACTCCGACGCCGTGTTCATCGCGGCCAGCAGCGCCCCGCCGACGGCGGCCTTCGAACCGTCCGCGAACCGGGCGCTCACGCGCCGGAACGCGGTCAGGATCACGACGACGATCCCCAGCAGCAGCGCTGCTTCCACCGCCCAGATCGCGACGACGGTCTTGATCGTGGCCGTCACCGGCGTGTGCACGCCCGGCAGGATCTCGGCCGGCACCGTGAACGAATCGCCATACCATTGCGGGATCATGCGCGTGAGAATGAAGTTGGCCACGCCCACGACGATGAGCGGCAGGATCGCCAGCGCCGGATGCGGCAGCGACGTCGCCTGCGTGCGTTCCGGTTCGTTGACGAGCGACGTGCCGTAGCCTTCGCCTTTGGCCAGCGCCGCGCGGCGGCGCCATTCCAGGTACGACAGGCCCACGACGATGATGAACAGCGAGCCGACGGTGCCCAGCACGGGCGCGGCCCACGACGTCGTCTTGAAGAAGGTCGTCGGGATGATGTTCTGGATTTGCGGCGTGCCCGGCAGCGAATCCATCGTGAACGAGAACGCGCCCAGGGCGATGGCGCCCGGCATCAGCCGTTTCGGGATGTTGCTCTGGCGGTAGAGTTCGGCAGCGAACGGGTACACCGCGAACACGACGACGAACAGCGACACGCCGCCATAGGTCAGCAGCGCGCACACGGCGACGATCACGGCATTCGCGCGCGAGCGGCCGATGTAGCGGATGGCGGCATTGACGATGGATTCCGAGAAGCCGGACAACTCGATCACCTTGCCGAACACGGCGCCCAGCATGAACACGGGGAAGTACAGCTTGACGAAGCCGACCATCTTTTCCATGAAGATGCCCGTGAACACCGGCGCGACGGCGTCCGGCGCCGTGAGCAGCACCGCGCCCAGGGCGGCGATCGGGGCAAACAGGATGACGCTGTAGCCGCGATAGGCGGCGAACATCAGGAACGCCAGCGCGGCGAGGACGATGAGAAACGACATATGCCTCCTTCTTTCTTCTTGATGCGGCCGATTATTATTTATTCGACAAATCTTTGAAATACGTAAAATTACTGTTAACGACTTATCGGATGATGTTGCGCCACCACATATGGAAAGGTTTGCATTTCCACTTCCCTCGTTCAGCGCCGCCGTTCGCAGTACATATATTAGGAATTTCGCAAAAGAAATGATATTTTGTGTAACGCCCATCGATGTGTTGCGGAGGCCGCCGTGCCCGTTGTCAGTGCAGAACTCCTGTTGATGTTGATGCCGCTCGCGGCCGTCATCGCCATCCTGCTGGGATGGCAGCAGCAGCGCCTCGCGGACGCCCGGCGCGACAGCCTGGACACGCACCGCGCCATCCTCACCCTGGAAGCCGCGTTCACCCACGTGCCCGTCGGACTGGCCGTGCTGGACCTCGACCTGCGCTACGTGCGCATCAACCGCCTGCTGGCCGAGATCAACGGCCTGCCGGTCGAAGACCACATCGGCAAATCGATCCACGACGCTATTCCCGAAATCGCCCCCGCCGCCGAACTGCGCATCCGCCAGGTCATGACGAGCGGGATCTCCCTCCTGGGCTCCGTCTTCGAAGGCGCGACGCCGGCCCAGCCGCATGCGCGCCGCGTGTGGCGCGAAAGCATTTATCCGATCATCGACGGCGACGGCGTCACGCTGGGCGTGGCGGTCGTCATCGAGGAGATCACCGAACAGCAGCGCCTCGCCGGCGCCCTGCAGGACAGCCAGCGGCGCGAGCAGCGCCGCACGAGCGAACTGGAAGGCCTGATGCAGGCGGCGCCCGCCGCGCTGTTTGTCGCCAGCGACCGCGAATGCCGGCGCGTCAAGGCGAATCCCGCCGCCGAACGCCTGCTGCGCCTGCGCCGCGGCGAGAACCCCGTACCGGACGCGCCGGACAACCGCGCCTTCGCCGTCTATGCGGACGGCACGTTGCTGGCCCTCGACCAGTTGCCGCTGCAGCGCGCCGCCACCGGCGAGGAAGTGCGCGACGAAGCGCTGACGGTCCGCTTTGCCGACGACGAGCGGCTGCACGTCGTCATCAATGCCCTGCCCCTGCGCGACGAGACGGGCGAAGTCGTGGGCGCCGTCGCCGGTTTCGTCGAGGCGCCGCCTGCACGGCCCGAATTGGCCGGCAAAACATGCGATGTTCAGGTGAATGAAACGACAAGCTTGCATCGATAATACCGAGCCATGACGACCACCATTCCATCGAGGACGACGGCAACCGCCAGCCACGGCCTGACCGACCTGTACGGCGCCGCCGTGAAGTCGCTGAGCGCCCGCAACACCGGCCTGCAGGGCATCGACGCACAGATCAGGCGCGACGACGCGCGCCTGTCCACGCTGGGCCGCCTGGCCAACGTGCTGGACGACGTCCGGTCCGTCGCCGGCACACTCGCCGCGAGCGGCCTGAAACTCGCGACGCAGGTCGACGGCAAGGCCCTCGATGCGCGCATCACGGCATCCGGCGCGGCCGCGGGCACGCACAAGGTCGACGTGAAGCAGCTGGCCCAGGCCCAGCAACTGGTGACCGTCCGCGTGCCGTCGGCGACGACGACGATCGGCAGCGGCGCGCCGACCGTCATCAAGGTCGAGGTGGCGGGCAGCACGAAAACGCTCCGCATCGGCGCGCCCGACAATACACCGGACGGCATCGCCGCCGCGTTCAAGTCGGCCGGCATCGATGCGAAGCTCGTCGCCGACGACAAGGGCGTGGCACTGAGCCTCACCGGCCAGCCCGGCGCCGCGAACGCCATGCGCATTGCAGTCTCGGGCGACCCGGCCCTGCAGGTGCTGCTGGCTTACCAGCCGGGGGCGCGCGGCGCGGTGACGCAGGCGAGCGCCGCGCAGGATGCGGTCGTCAACGTCGACGGCAAGACCGTCACCGCGACCGGCAACAAGGTCACGAACGCCATCGCCGGCGTCACGCTCGACCTCAAGGTGAAAGGTGCCGGCACCGTGACGCTGGCCGGCGACAATACGGCCATCGCGAAAAACGTCAAGGCCTTCGCCGACGCCGTCAACGCGCTGCCGGGCCGCCTGGCCGCGCTGAAGACGGGCGACATCGCCTCCGACCGCACGCTCGCGAAGATCCAGGACCAGGTGACGCGCCTCGTCGGCGGCTCGGATCCGGGTGCGCTGGCGGCCATCGGCGTGAGCGCGAAGAACGGCAAGCTCGCGATCGACGCGGCGAAGCTGGACGCGGCCATCGCCGCCGACCCGGACCGGGTCGCCAAGGTATTCGCGAACGGCGGTTCGGGTCTCGCGGACAAGGTCGGCACCGGCATCGCGCAGCAGCTGGCGACGGGCGGCACGCTCGCCGGCCAGGCCGCGGCCGTGATAAAGGAGCGCGACGCGCTCGCCGACAAGAAGTCCCAGATGACCCAGGCCGTCAACGCGCAGGCGAGTGCCCTCGTTCGGCAATACACGAATGCCGGCAGCAATTCGCTGTTCGGCCTGATGAACGGTGGCCGCCCGCCGTCCGCGTTCGACTTCCTCGCCTGACGTTCAGGCCACGGTGCGGAGCGCGAAGTCCGCCAGCCAGTCCTGCAGCTGCGCCGCCGTCATCGGGCGGGCGATGCCGTAGCCCTGGGCGATGTCGCAGCCGTGCTCGCGCATCCAGTGCAACTCGGCCGGCGTCTCCACGCCTTCCGCGACGACGGTCAGCCCCAGCGCGTGGCTCAGCATGATGGTCGATTCGACGATGGCCGCGTTGCGCGGCGATTCCGTGATGGCGGTGATGAAGCTGCGGTCGAGCTTCAGTTCGTCCACGGGCAGGCTTTTCAGGTAGGCCAGCGACGCCTGGCCGACGCCGTAGTCGTCGATCGACAGCTTGATCCCGAGGCCCGCCAGTTCGTCGAGGTGGGCCTGCGCCAGCGCCGGATCGTCCATCAGCGCGCTCTCCGTGATCTCCAGGCACAGGCGGCGCGCCGGCACGCCGTAGCGGTCGAGCAGGTCGCGCACGCGCCGGCCCAGGTGCGGGTCGAGCAGATCCAGGGTGGACAGGTTCGCCGACACCGCGATGTCCAGCCCCGCCGCATGCCAGAGGGCAGCCTGGCGCACGCTTGACTCCAGCACCCACGGCGTGATCTCGCGGATGAAACCCGTCTGCTCGGCGAACGGGATGAAGCGCGCCGGCGCGATGCTGCCGCGCTCCGGATGCTGCCAGCGCAGCAGCGCTTCCACCGCCACGATGCGCCCGCTCCCCAGCGCCAGCTTGGGCTGGTAAGCGAGCGTGAATTCGCCGGCCGCCAGCGCGCGCCGCATGTCGCCGATGAGGGACAGCTGCTCGTGCGCGGGCTCGCCGCCCGTCTCCTGCGCGAACGCGATACCGGCATGGCGCCGCTTGGCGGTGGCCAGCGCCAGTTCGGCGCGCCGCAACAGGGTCGCCGCATCGAGGCCGTCGTCCGGATACAGCGCGATGCCGACGGCGGCCTCGATGTCGAGGCGCTGGCCGTCCAGCGTGACCGGGTCGCGCAGCGCGGCCAGCACGGTGTCGGCAAAGCGGCGCGCGGCCTCGGGACCGGCGCCCTCCAGCAGGAACGCGAACTGGTCGCCCCACAAGCGCGCCAGCATGCCGCCCGGCGGCACCAGCGGCTGCAACTGGCCCGCCACGGCGCGCAGCAGGCGGTCGCCGACGAGGTGGCCCAGCGCATTGTTGATGAGGGCGAAGCGGTCGACGTTCACGACCATCACGGCGCCGCCCGCGCCCGGCGTGAGCCGACCGAACGCTTCCAGGAAGCGCGTGCGGTTGGGCAGGTCCGTCAGCGCATCCACATAGGCCAGCCGGGCGATGCGCTCTTCGCGGCACGCGATCTCCGTGCGCATCTGCT
>CBIHOW010000031.1:0-71674 GCA_966211695.1 uncultured Massilia sp.
AGCCCACGTCGTCGCCGTAGAAGCCGTATTCGTTCTCGACCTGCACCATCAGGATCGGACCGCCGTGCGTCACCTGCTGCGGCCCGAGCACGCGTCCGACTTCCTTCAGCCAGCGCCGCGCGGGAGCGAGATAGGCCTCGTCGCGGGTGCGCAGGAACGCGTCGCCGTCGTGCTTGAGGAGCCACCACGGCATGCCGCCCATCTCCCACTCGGCGCAGGCATACGGCCCTGGACGCAGGATCACCCACAACCCTTCCTGCTGCGCGAGCCGGCAGAATTCCGCGGCGTCGCGCTGCGCGGCCCAGTCGTAGCGCCCCTCACGCCACTCGTGGTAATTCCAGAACAGGTAGGCGCACACCGCGTTCAGGCCCATCGCCTTGATGGTCTTGAGGCGATGGGACCAGTACTCGCGCGGCACGCGCGCGAAGTGCATTTCGCCGCAGCGGATCTGGATCGGCTTCCCGTCCAGCAGGAAGTCGTGCTCGCCGATCGCGAAGCGGTGCGAGTTCGCCGCGTGCAGGGTGCCCGTAAGCGGCAGCAAAGCGGGCAGCAGGGCCGCGCCCTGCAACAGGCGGCGGCGCTGGAAACTGATGGTCATGTGGTCGGTATCCAATGAAAAAAACCGGCACGGCCGGCCGCGCAGTGCGGTCGTCCGTGCCGGTGCTTGCCGTGATCAGAACTTGTAACGCAGGCCGAGGCTGAACGAGCGGCCGTTGTCCATGTGCGAGTACTCGCGGCCCGTTTCCATGGTTTGCACTTCGCCGGCGTAGCGGTTGGGCGCCGTGTTCGTGATGTTCGACGCATTGAAGGACAGGGTCAGGTGCTCGTCGATCGCGTAGTTGATCGATCCGTCGAGCAGCCCGTAGGACCCGATGTAAGTGCTGAACAACGGAATGAGTCCGTTGTAGCCCCGGTTCTGGGACGAACGCCAGGTGTACACGAGGCGGGCCGACAGCTTGCTGTCCTCGTACATGCCGGTGAGGCTGTAGCTGTTCTTGGATACGAAGTTCTGCTGCGCATCGATGAAGACGGGCGCGGCGTTCGTGCCGATATTCAGCGGAGCGGACGTATCGACATACGTATAGGAGCCTGCGACACCGAAGTTCTTCAGCCAGCTATCCTTGTCGTTGAAGAACCATTGCCCGGACAATTCCACGCCGCGTGCATAGCCGTTCGCGGCATTGACGTTCTTCGAGACCATCCACTGGCCGTTCGAGCAGCCGTTGCTGGGCCCCGTGTAGGACACCGCATTCTGCGGCATCCCGCAGCTCGAGAGTTGGCTGAAGAAGCCGCTGATCTCCTTGTTGAACAGGCCGAGCGCCACATAGTTCGTCGGGCTGAAATAGCGCTCGAGCGAGAGGTCGACACTGTCGGCTTTCTGCGGGCTCAAGTCCGGATTGCCCACGTTGACGGTGCCGTTTCCGAAGTTGTACGAGTAGTTCGGATTCAGCAGGTCCAGATTGGGACGGGTCAAGCCACGGCCGTAGCCGAAGCGGGCCAGGAAGTCCTTCGCGATGTCGTAGGTGAAGTTCAACGACGGCAGGACATTCGTGTAGGTCGTCGTCTTCGTATTATCGATCAGCGGGGACGTCGCCTGGGCCGGGTCGGAGAGGACGCGTGCGGTCGCCTGGGACTTGGTGCGAACGACGCGTACGCCGACGTTACCCTTGAGGCGATCGTCGAATCCCGCGAAGTCGGTGGAGACGTAGCCGGCCAGCGTATTCTCGTTGAGATAACGACGGCCCAGCTCATATTCGGGGTAGCTGCCCTCGGGGATGATATTGGCTTGCGGGAATTGTGCGGCAACCTGGTTGCCCAGCAGCGCGTCCGGGTTGTACACGACAAAGCCCCCCGTATAGCCGTTCTGGTTGCCCAGCATGTTCGTCGGCGCCTGCCCCAGGACGCCCGGCTTGGACGCGGCGGAAATCGCGTTCGAGTAATCGGCGGCGAGCGGCTTGCCGTCCGTCGTCAACCAATGGGGCTGGATGTAGGGATTCTTGTCGAAGAACCGGTTTGTCTGATGCGCAAAGCGCGTGCCGAATTTCAACCTGCTGAAGAAGCCGTCTTCGAACGTATAGATGCCGCTGAGCGCGGTTGCGGTGCCATTGTCGTGGAATTCCTGGTAGCCGTCGCCGCTGTATCTCTGGAAGACGAATTTGGCTGGATCGGACCAGTTGTTGCCGTGAATGTCGGTGTAGTGGCCGTCGTTCCAGTTCTGGTTGACGCGAGTGATATCAAAGTACTGGCCGGGTGCGTTGACCATCTCGACACGGCGGTTATCCTTGATGCGGTCCGCCCTGATGTAGTTGATATCGCCCTTGAGCGACAGTGCGGGGGTCGGGCTCCACTCGACGCCCGTGGCCACGTTCCAGGTCGTGTACAGGCTGTGCTCATCGCCACCCCACGTACCGATCGGCTGGTTCAGGAAGGTACCGCCGAGCGCACGCTGGGTGGTCACGACGTCGTTGCTGCCGCCGTTGGCGTTGCGGTTGACCATGTACTCGTTGATGGTGAACGGCGTGAGCGTCAGGTTCTGGACGTTACCCCCGTAGTCGTTGAAAACGCGGGTAAAAAGATAATTCTGGTTGTACAGGTAAGAGGTATAGGCGCCTTCGGTGTAGAACCGCAAGGTATTGTTGACGCGATAATCGGCCCCGAGGTTCAGGGCTTTGCGCGTGCGCGCGATGCTTTCCACACTGGGCCAGGGACCGAGGGTATTGGTGGAGATGATGTTGGCGGCCTGCTCGGGTGTCAGCTTGGACGTGTCCGGTACCACGTTGGGCGTGACGGTGCCCGAGGTCGGTTTCAGATCCACGGGCGCCATGTAAGTGATGTCGCTGCGGCCGACATACTTCGACATGGGCTGGGCCACGTTATTGCCCGTGTTCGCGGCCGCCAGGTTCGCGTACTCGGCGCTGTCGCCACGGACCATGCGCCGGTAATTCATACCGCCATTGGTGCCGGCAGCGTCGTTGCGGCTGGTGGTCTTCTGGAAGGCGAAGGCGGCCATCACGCCGATGCGCGAACCGCCGCCGAGATCGAAGCGGTTGGCGAGCAGTCCGCTTACTTCAGGTTCTTTCTTCCGGACGAGATCGTTGTAGCGCATATTGCCGTTCAGCACGGCGGTAAAAGCCTTGAAATCGCTCGGATTGCGGGTGCGCAGGTTGATCAGGCCGCCGATGGCGCCTTCGACGTGTTCGGCGGAAGGGTTCTTGTAGACGTCGATGCCGGCGACCATGGCCGGAACCGCGTCTTCGATGTTGAATTCGCGCGAGCCGGCCGTGAAATAGGCGCGTCCGTTGACTTGCGACGCCGTCTGGTTCGACAGGCCGCGGATGGTCAGGCCGGAGCCGTTGCCCCCCGGCGAAGCGCCTTCGCCGCCGTAGCGGTAACCCTGCACACCCGGCAGGCGCGTGAGCGTTTCCGCGACGTTAGGATCGGGCAGCTTGCCGATGTCGTCGGCAGTGATGGAGTCGACGACTTCCATCGCGTTCTTCTTGATCGCCAGGGACGATTCCGCGCTGGCGCGGAGACCCTTGACGACGACAGTGTTGGTTTCGACCGGCGCCACCTGTGCCAGCGCCTGGGACGCGAAGGCCTGGGACAGGGCCAGTGCGACGAGGGTCATGCGCGGGACAGTGTAGTATTTCTGGTGCATCTTCTTCTCCTCCAAGTAATCCGGAATGGACTCGTTGTTTTATTGTTTCGTTGGTTTTACGACATGCCGTGCAGCGGGCTGCCGTTGTAGATATCGATAACAATGCGAGTGGATTATAGGAGTACGCCGAGTTACGAAAGCAACGAATCGGCGTTATGATTTTTGCGAACGATGCGTAGAAGATACGATAGATACGGGCGTTATCGCTAACACGGCCTGAAAAACGCGTAATTTGGTGCGGCGCGTCACGGCGCCGCCCGCATCTTGTTTGTTATCGATATCGATATCTCGGCCCCGTTACGCGATCGCGTACGTGAAGTCGCCGTTCTCGTCAGCCCCCACCTCGATGCGCTCGATGGCCGCCCCCTCCGCCATGCGCGCCAGCACGGCCTCGGCGATCTCCGGCAGCAAGGTGCCGTTGAGGATGTTGTCGACGTTGCGCGCGCCGGAATCGACTTCCGTGCAGCGGGCCAGCACGGCCTCCACGAGCGCGTCGTCGTACGCGAACGCCGCCTTGTGGTTCGCCGCCACGCGCTTGCCGATGCGGCCCAGCTTCAGTTCGATGATCGCCGCCAGCACGTCGTCCGGGATCGGATAGAACGGCACGACCTTCAGGCGGCCCAGGAACGCCGGCTTGAACTGCTTGACGAGCGCCGGGCGGATCAGCGCCTCCAGTTCGTCCGCCGCCGGCACCTCCTCCGGCGCCTTGTTCAGGCAGGCCTGCATCAGCGTGCTCGACGCCACGTTCGACGTGAGGATGATGATCGTGTTGCGGAAGTCGACTTCGCGCCCTTCCGCATCGTCCAGCACGCCCTTGTCGAACACCTGGAAGAACAGCTCCAGCACGTCCGGATGGGCCTTCTCCACTTCATCGAGCAGGACGACGCTGTACGGGTTGCGGCGCACGGCTTCCGTCAGCACGCCGCCTTCGCCATAACCGACGTATCCCGGCGGCGAACCTTTCAGGCCCGAGACGCTGTGCGCTTCCTGGTACTCGCTCATGTTGATGGTGACGAGCTTGCGTTCGCCGCCGTACAGCACGTCGGCCAGCGCCAGCGCCGTCTCCGTCTTGCCCACGCCGGACGGGCCCACGAACAGGAATACGCCCTGCGGCTTGTTCGGATCGTCCAGGTTCGCGCGCGCCGTGCGCACCCGCTGCGCGACGGCATCGATCGCATGCGCCTGGCCCAACACGCGCTCCTCCAGCAAGTCCTTCAGGTTCAGCACCGTGCGGATCTCGTCCTTGACCATCTTGCCGAGCGGGATACCGGTCCAGCCGGCGACGATGCCGGCCACGACGTGGCCATCCACCTGCAGCGGCACGAGCGGCGCTTCGCCCTGCACGGCTTTCAGTTCGTCGCGCAGGCCGCGCGCGTCGGCGGCTTCGCGGATGCGGTTCACGAGATCGCGCTCCCGTTCCCAGCGCGCGCGCAACGTGGCCAGTTCGTCCTCGGCGGCACCGCGCAGCGCGGACAGTTCGCCCAGCCGCGCATCGTGCGCGCCCTCGCCCGCAGCCTGCTCGCGCTCCAGCGCCGTTCGTTCCGCATCGATGCGTTGCAGTCGGCGCGTGAGGTCTTCGATGCGGGCCGGTGCCGCGTCGCGGCCCAGCGCCACTTTTGCGCACGCGGTGTCCAGCACGCCGATGGCCTTGTCAGGCAGCTGACGGCCGCTGATGTAGCGGTGCGACAGGCGCACGGCTTCCGTGATGGCCTCGTCGTGGACACGCACGTTGAAATGCTTCTCCATCAGCGGCGCCATCCCGCGCAGCATGGCGCACGCCAGTTCCTCGCTCGGTTCCTCGACTTTCACCACCTGGAAGCGCCGCGCCAGCGCCGGGTCCTTCTCGAAGTACTTTTTGTATTCGCTCCAGGTCGTGGCCGCGATCGTGCGCAGCTCGCCGCGTGCCAGCGCGGGCTTGAGCAGGTTCGCCGCGTCGTTCTGGCCCGCCTGGCCGCCGGCCCCGATCATCGTGTGCGCCTCGTCGATGAACAGGATGATGGGGTGCGGGCTCTTCTTGACCTCGTCGATGGTGTTCTTGAGGCGGTTCTCGAACTCGCCCTTCACGCTGGCGCCGGCCTGCAGCAGGCCCAGGTCCAGCACGTGGATTTCCACGCCGCGGAGCACCTCCGGCACGTCGCCCGTCGCGACGCGCAGCGCGAGACCTTCCACGACGGCCGTCTTGCCCACACCGGCCTCGCCCGTCAGGATCGGGTTGTTCTGGCGGCGGCGCATGAGGATGTCGACGAGCTGGCGGATTTCCGCGTCGCGTCCGATCACCGGATCGACCTTGCCGTCGCGCGCGCGCTGCGTGAGGTTCGTCGTGAACTGGTCCAGGGCGGGCGTCTTCGACGGGCCCTGCCGCGTCAATTCACCCACCGGGTCCGCGCCCTCGCCCGCCGGCTGCGCCGCGACGACGGCCGGGGCTTCGTCGGAGCCCGCCGTGACGTCGTCGAAATGGTGCTTGATGCGGTCCAGGTCGAATTCCGCGAACTGCGGCGACACGCGGTGCGCCAGTTGCGACAGCTCGGGAGAGCTCAGGAGCGCCTGCAGCAGGTGGCCGCTGCGGATGCCGGCCTGCTGGCCCGCGCGCAGGTCCAGCGACGCGATGAGCCACGCGTGTTCGAACAGTTTCGGCAGGCGTTCCGAGAACACGGGCGTGCGCGTGTTGCCGCTCTTGAAGCCGGCCACTTCCGCCTGCAGGTCCGCTTCCAGCCGCTCGATCGACACGCCGGAGCGGCGCGCGATCACGGCCACGTCGCACGCCGGCTGTTCCAGCAGCGCGAGGAGCAGGTGCTCGATGTCGACCTCGTACTGTCCCAGCGACACGCACAGGCCCGCCGCCCGCGTGGCGGCCGCGCGGCAGGTGTCGTCCAGTTTGCCGATCAGGGTTTTCAGGTTGATGCTCATCGGGTGTCCTCTTTCAGTTGGCGTGACTTAGTTTGCGTGAATCTCGTAGCGCACGTCGGCGCGGTCTTGTCGTTGGGGGCCGTCGACCAGGAAGCCGTCCCAGCCCAGGCGTCCACCGGCGGTGCGCGTGCCGGTCAACGCGGTACCCCGCACGTCGGCGGCGCGCAGCACGAGCTGCACTTCGTATTCGAGCGACAGCCCGGTGAACATCGTCACCATGTTGCCCAGCGCGCGCGCCGCGCGGCCGCCCGGCAAGAAGGATTCGTAGGATGCGAGGTCCAGCGGGCCGATGACGAGGCGCAGGCGCAGGTCGCGCTGCCACACGCGCGTGCCGGCCATGGCGCCGCCGCCCAGCATGGCGTTGCCGAGGCCGAGCGCCGTCTGCTGCGTGGCCGGCACGTCGTACCAGCGGCCGATGAACTGCTCGGCGCGCACGGGCTGGCCAAAGTACTCGGCCAGCACGCGCGCGATCTGCGAGCTGGATGCGGGCCGCTGGCGCATGGCGGTGGCGAAGTACGCGACGGATTCGTCCAGCACGCCGTCCCCATGGTCGGACAGGCGCCGACGCAGCGACGCGTGCCCCATGCCGGCGAGCGACAGCAGCAGCGGCAGGAAGCCGTCCTTGCGGCCGCCGTACTTCAGCTCCAGCCGGTACTTGCGCCAGGCTTCGTAGAACAGGGCCAGCGTGCGGTTCGAGAACGTGTCGAGGAAGGCGCGCGGGCCGTCGTCCCGCTCGGCGATCTGCTGCGCGGCGACGCGTTCCGTGTAATGGGCCGGCAAGGCGCCGCTCGAACCCAGGAGGCCCATGAACGTGGGCGTCAGGCGCACGTACTTCAGCTCCCGCGATTGCAGCGCGGCGGCCAGGGCGGCGCTCTTCGGTTCGACCGCGCGCGGTTCCGGCAGCATGGACTCGATCTCGCTGGCCGGGAAGGCAAGCGAGGTGGAATTGGTAAAGCGCAGGAAGTTCGCGATTGCGCCCTCTTCCGCCATGCCGCGGCGGCGCAGCCACAGCTCGATCATGCGCACGGCCTGGAAATACTGGAAGCGGTACGGCTGCGCGAACAGCCGCTCGATTACAGCAGGCTCAAATCGCCGCTTCGGGGCGTGCATCGCAGCAGCTCTCCTCCGGTCTTGTTCGAAACGATCACCAGTTGCGTGAAGCTGTTGGCGTGCACGTACAGGCCGAGGAAGCGCTCGACGATGTGCGCGAACGAGTCGACGCCGCTGCCGACGAATGCTTCCTCGTCGATCGTCAGGCGCACCTCGATGCCGCGCACCATGCACGCGAACGGATTCCCCGGCAGCCACGCCGTCGCGGGCCGGTGCTCGACCGCGAGGATGCCGCCGATCTGGCGCTGCGTCGCGGGCGAGCGCGGCAGGTCGTACAGGGTGAGCATCTCGCGGAACGCGGCGATGCCGCCGCCCGACAGCGACAGGTGGTTCAGCGACAGGTGCGAAATCAGGCGCCAGTGCGCGCCGCGCCCCCGCTCGAAGCGGTACGACGGCGTGGGCTTGCGCAGGAAGCTGATCGATTGCACCGTCGACCCGCCCTCGATGAACAGGTCGCCGCCGCGCACGCCGTACGACAGCAGCGCCGGCAGGTCGCGGTTCGTGCACGTCAGCTCGATGCTGAGCGTGTCCGTCTCCACGTCGGCCGGGTCGAAATCGATGTCGACGAGGGAGATCTGGGTCTCGTAGCCGGGGCTCCGTTCGGCCAGCAGCGGGTCGCGCCGCATGATCCAGTAATGGCCGCTCTTGTCGGGCATCTGGCCGTGGCGCAGCGAATAGAACGGACGGAATTCCACGATGGATTCGCCCTGCGGCGTCTGGCGCACGAGGCGCACGCTGTCGATCGATTGCACTTCGAACGCGAAGGCGCGGCGCGCGTCCGCCAGCACCGGATAGCTGGCCGTCGTGTGCGTCAGGCGGATCGGTTCGCCGCGCTGGCGGAACAGGTTCACGACGGGCGTGCAGCCCAGCAGCAGGTTCGTGGCGGACAAGGTGCCCAGCATGCGCGCCGCGTTGGAATCGGCGCGCAGGCCGGACAGCGCCAGGTGCAGGGTGATGGTGCGCGTCCCCGCAGGCAACGCGGCCGTCAGTGCGGCCAGGTCGATGTCGAAGAAGTTGAACTTCTCCGGAAAACAGAAATATTCGGTGAGCAGGCGGTACGCCGCGTGCGAACGCGCGGGGAAATCGATCAGCGCTTCGTCCTCGCCGAAGCCGGCCGGTTGCAGCGGGATCTTCGACAGCGGGATCCAGCGGCCGTTGCCATCGCTTTCCGCGTAGGCGCACACGCCGCGCATGAACAGCGCGTCGCGCAACGCGGCGCAGAACGACGGCTCGCCGTCGATGAACACGCGCAGGCTCGCGAGCTTCAGGGCCGCGATCGGATTGGCGCCCGTGTCGGCGAGCGTGATCGACAGTTTCGATGTCGCCTGCGGCGGCGGACGCACGGCGTCGGGCGCGTCCAGGATGGCGTCGAAGCGGGCGCGCGCCAGGTCCAGCGGCGCCACCGTCACGGGATACGCGGTGCGGAACGTGCACGGCGCGCCGCGCACGGGGCGCGTCGCGAGCTGCGTGCCGCGGGGGATCTCGCCGGCGGCGCCGGGCTGCGCGGCGGCGGCGCCGAAGTCCATGCGCGCGATCGAGCAGGACGGGAACGGGCGCAGGTAGTGCGGGTACAGGACGTCGAGCAGCGCTTCGGTGAATTCGGGGTAGTCGTCGTCCAGGCGCTTGGCGATGCGGGAGTTCAGCAGCGCGAACGATTCGATCATGCGTTCGATGTGCGGGTCTTCGCACACTTCGCCGCCGATCAGCAGCTTGCCGGCGATCCTGGGGTAGCGCTCGGAGAATTCGCGCGAATGGCGGCGCAGGAAGCCGAGCTCCTGCTCGTAATACGGTAATAACTGGTCCAACTCAGGCTCCCGGCGCCGCCGGACGGCGGGCCTTGCTGATGGTGTAATGCTGGCTGGAGGGCTGCAGCACGGCGTCGAAGTTGACCGGCTCGTGCGCCGCGCTCACGACCATCAGCGCGGTGATCGAAAAATTCAGGCGGTTGACGGCGTCCTCGCGCAGTTCCAGCCTGGCCTGCACGTTGCGCAGGCGCGGTTCGTGGCGCGCGATCGCCGCTTCCAGGCTCCTGCAGATGAACGCGCGGTCGTCCGTGCTCGACAGCGACAGGCCCGCGAAATCGTGCAGGCCGTACGCGACGATGGAACGCGCGCATTCGGGAAAGCGCCGGAATGCGTCTTCCGGCATCACGGCGCGGGTATTCAGCAGCGCCTCCAGGTCGCGCGCCACCGAATCCTTCATTTCCTCGAGCGAGACGCGCGGCACGGTGCCCGTCTGGGTCTGGCCAGGCCGGTCGATCAAACGATCGAACAGGCCCGGCATGAATCCTTTGGCGGACATCGTGCCGGCGCGCTATCAGGCCGCGATCTTGTTGGCCGACAGGTCCCAGCCGCCCGACGTGTTACCGCCGATGCCGCCGTTGACCTTCTGCTGCGTGTACTTCCACTTGACCTTGGAGTACTTGATCGACACGTCTTCGGTCAGGATGTTGCCCTGCTCGACGGACGGCGAAACGCTGGAGATCAGGACGTTTTCCAGTTCGATCTCGAAGTACTTGACGCGCTCGCCCTGGCCGTCGGCGCGCAGGAACTCGAACTTCGCTTTCGGGATGGTCTTGCCCGACGAGCAGGTTTGCAGCAGGATCGGGGTGGCCAGGTCGGCCAGCTTGGACACGACGATGTCCTTGTGCTCGGTGCGCTCGGCGGTGTGGCCGCCGCCGGTCGACGCGGTGGCCGATTTCGGTTGCAGGACTTCCCACTGGACGCTCTTCACTTCGATCCAGTCCTTGTGTGCATTGTCGGCGGACTCGCCTTTGATGCCGTCGATTTGCAGGTAGACGTCGATTGCCATGTTGTTCTCTTCCTTTCAGTTCAGTTGATACGGGGGGACTACAAAATGAATCAGGTGGCCGATGCGGGCAGTTCCGCGACGAGGCGCAGCGATACGGACAGTTCGTCGAGCTGGAAATGCGGACGCAGGAACGAGACGGCGCGGTAGACGCCCGGACGGCCCGGCACTTCCTGCACCTGCACGCTCGCTTCGCGCAGCGGGAACTGCGCCTTCTGTTCCTGGCTCGCGTTGTCGTCCAGCAGGACGTACTGCGTGAGCCAGCGGTTCAGGTAATCCTCGACGTTCGACGCGGCGGCGAAGCTGCCGATCTTGTCGCGCATCATGGCCTTCATGTAGTGGGCGATGCGCGAGACGGCGAAGATGTACTGCAGCTGGGCCGACAGCACGGCGTTCGCGTTGGCCGCGTCGCTGGCGTACTTGCGCGCCTTCTGCGCCGACTGCGCGCCGAAGAAGGCCGCGTAGTCCGTGTTCTTGCAGTGCACGAGCGAGATGAAGCCGAGGTCCGACAATTCCTTTTCGCGGCGGTCGGTGATGGCGATCTCGGTCGGGCACTTGAGCGCGATCTCGCCTTCGTCCGTCTTGAACGTGTGCGTCGGCAGGTTTTCCACGAGACCGCCGCCTTCCACGCCGCGGATCGCGGCGCACCAGCCGTAGTCCTCGAACGCGCCCGTCAGCTTGGTGCCGAACGCGTACGCCGCGTTGCACCACAGGTATTTGTGGTGGTCGGTGCCGTCGACGTCCTCGACGTAGTTGAAGCCTTCGGTGGTGGCGCCGTCCGCCGGGTTGTACGGCAGGCGGCCCAGGAAGCGCGGCAGCGTGAGGCCCACGTAGCGCGCGTCTTCCGATTCGCGGAACGCCTTCCACTTCGCGTATTCGACGGTGTCGAAGATCTTCGACAGGTCGCGCGGCTTGCCCAGGTCGGAATAGCTTTCGAGGCCGAACAGCTCGGGCGACGCGGCCGTGATGAACGGCGCGTGCGCGGCCGCCGCCACGTGCGACATCTGCTCGATGAAATACATGTCTTCCGGCTGGCGCGTGATCTCGAAGTCGCCCAGCAGCGCCCCGAACGGCGCGCCGCCGAAGGTGCCGAATTCTTCTTCGTACACCTTGCGGAACATGGTGCTCTGGTCGAACTCGATGGCGCTCTGGAAGTCCTTCACCAGCTCGCGCTTGGTCGCGTTGAGCATCTTGACCTTCAGGTTCGGACCCGTCGCCGTGTTGCTGACGAGGTAGTTCAGGCCCGTCCAGCTGGACTCCAGCTTCTGGAATTCGGGGGCATGCATCACGGCCGACAGCTGGGCCGAGATCAGGCGGTCCAGTTCCGCCACGCGGGCGTCGATGGTGGCGGCCAGGTTGTCGGACACGACGACCGTGCCGTCCATGACCTGGTTGACCAGTTCCGCGATCAGGTCGCGGGCGCGCGCATGTTCGGCGCTGGATTTCGCCACCTTGCTCTGTTCGACGATCTGGTCGAGCAGGTCGGCCTCGGGGGCAACGGTCGTATCGGTATCGGCCGCGAGGGCCGCGTTCTGGAGTGCGGACATGATCACTCTTTCGTCGTCGGCTGGCCCAGCTTGGCCAGGGTTTCGGTGCTGTTCAACACGTCGTTGAGCAGGTCTTCGAGCTTGTCGTTACCGGCCAGCTTGTTGCGCAGGTCGGCCAGCTTGGTGCGCGCCTCGAGCAGCTTCTTCAGCGGCTCGACCTGGTTCACGACGGACTCGGGACGGAAATCGTCCATCGAGCGGAACGTCAGGTCGACGGCGAACTGGCCGCCCTCGCCCGTCAGTTCGTTGTCCACGCGGTACGTGGCGCGCGGTTCGATGCCCTTCATGACTTCGTCGAAGTTGTCGCGGTCGATGCCGACGAAGCTGCGCTCCTTCAGGCGTTTTTGCGGGACCTCGGAATTCCCGCCGAAATCGCCGACGACGCCGACGACCAGCGGCAGCTCCTTGTTCTCGATCGCGTCCCCGATCTCCACGTCGTACGTCATTTGCACGCGCGGCGGGCGGACTTTCTGCAGTTTTTTCTGCACACTGGAATTTCTGGACATGGGGTTCCCCTGTGGGTTTGTTGCGGACGTGTTATTTCAGTGCGCCGAACGGATCGGCACCGGACGCGCCGGCGGCGACGGCCTGCTTCGCCTTCGACTTCACCCGGCCCTTGGCGACGGCTTTCGCCGGCGGCGCGGCCGGCGCGGGCGGCGGCACGAGCACCTGCTCGCCCAGGCTCTCGCGCAACAGCTTGGCCAGGTCCTGCGACTCCGTGCGGATCGAGCCGGACAGGTTGTTCTGGCGGCTCAGGTCGGCCAGGGCGCGCGTCGACAGGCGCAGGCCGCTGATGGCGATGATGCTGTTGGCCAGGCGGTCGTTCGGGTCGCGCACCAGCACTTCCTGGGCGCTGACGATCGCTTCGCCGTACTGGCCCGCGTCGTAGCGGGTCTGGGCGATGCTTGCCCACGGCGTCTTGTCGGCCGGGTAGGCGGCGGCCGCTTCCTTCCACAGCGTGACCGCGTCTTCCTTGCGGCCGGCGGTGCTGGCCTCGTTGGCCTTGGCGAGCAGCTCGTCCATCGTGGGCACCGGCGGCTTTTCAGCCACTTCGGGCTTCGTCGTCGCGCAAGCGGAAAGAAGGATGGCGCAAGCGGTGGCGCCGATGAAATGGCTCATGCGGCTGATGCGGCCAACGGGAAGTACAGGGGTCATGCGGGTCCTCGCAACTGTGTCAACGGTGATGTCGAGCTATTAACTTTGTAAAACTTTTTTTATAGTATCAGAATTGTTTTATTGATCAACCTCAATTTTATTTACAATCGTACGCGGGTCGCTGACGAGTGAAATGCTCACCAATTCCCACTATTTCCCGATGATTTTCCTCGTAACCTGACGGCATCTCACGTTATGCCAAAGAAATATCACAAATTATCACAGAGAAAATTTGTGTCATAATCGTGCGCTACATTTCCGTAAGAAATGTTACTGTTCTGCCATTTTCATTTTCAGCAGCGCCAGGGGATAACCAACGCATGAGCGGCAAAATCTTATGGGGCGAAGGACTGTTCCTCCGCCCCCAGCATTTCCAGCAACAGGACCAGTACCACGAGGATCGGCTGCACCGCACGGCGGGCCTGCTGCACCCGTATGCCTGGGGCGTCGTCGCAGTCCAGGTCGACCGCGACGCGCTGGCCAACGACGCGCTGCGGCTGCTCGAGCTGTCGTTGCGGTTTCCCGACGGCGAGCTGTATTCCGCGCCCGGCGGCGACGAGCTGCCCGACGCTGTCGACCTGAGCCAGCTGCCGCAATCCGTGCAGACCGTGACGTGGCACGCCGCCCTGCCCGGCTTCAAGCCCTACGGCGCCAATTTCAGCGGCCACCGGACCGACGGCGACGGCGCGCCCGCCGCGCGCTTTTCCCAGCTGGACCGCGACACGCCGGACCTGTACACGCAGGCCGCGAGCGCGCAGCTGACGTACCTGCGCAAGACGGTGCGCCTCGTGTCGGATGCGGAGCCGCTGGACGCCTACGTCCACGTGCCCGTGCTGCGCCTGCGCCGCGCGGCCACGGGCGGCTTCGAGCTGGACGGGTCGTTCGTGCCGCCCAGCCTGACGATCAGGAGCGCGCCCGTGCTGTTCCTGCAGCTGCGCCGGCTGCTGGATGCGCTGCAGGCGAAGGTGAGCGCTCTGTACGGCCATCACCGCGAACCGAGCCGGCACGTGATCGAATTCCGCTCGGGCGACATGTCGTCGTTCTGGCTGCTGCACACGGCCAGCACGGCGTGCGCCACGCTGTCGCACTACTTCCACCATCCGTCGCTGCATCCGGAACGGCTGTACGAACAACTGCTGTCGCTGGCGGGCAGCCTGATGACGTTCTCGAAGAGCTGGACGCTGGCCGACCTGCCGCCGTACCAGCACGCGGACCCCGGCCCCGCGTTCGCGACGCTGCACCAGATCATCCGCGAACTGCTCGACACCGTGATCTCGTCGCGCTACTTCGCCATCGCGCTGCGCGAGGTGAAGCCGTCGTACTGGCACGGCATGCTGGACTCGGAAAAGATCGACGACAAGACGACGTTCTACCTCGCCGTCTCCGGGGACATGCCGGCCAGCGAACTGGTCGACGTGGTGCCGCTGCGGCTGAAGATCGGCGCGCCGGACGACGTGGAAAAATTCGTGCTGTCCGCGATGCCCGGCGTGCGGCTCGTGCACGCGCCGCAGGTGCCGGCCGCCGTGCCGGTGCGGCCGGACGCCGTCTACTTCGCCATCGAAGCGAAGGGCCAGATGTACGAGCGCATGCTGCAGGCCCAGTCGATCTCGATCTACGTCCCCGGCAGCATGGCGGACGTGAAGCCCGACCTCGTCGCCGTGACCTCCTGAACCCGAGAGACCCGTTATGACCACCGCAACCGCACCTTCCCTCATGGCCGCCGGCAGCCCGCCGGCCGCGCCGGCCGCGCCGCAGACGCTGCTGGACCTGATGTACGACGGCTTCTACGCCCTGTTCATGCTCAAGAACGGCAACGGCCCGCAGGACGACGCCGCGTTCGCGCGCAAGATGACGCAATTCCTCGACGACTTCGGCCGCAACGCGCGCAAGCAGAACGCGTCGCCGGACGACGTCGACGCCGCGAAGTACGCGTTCTGCGCCGCGGTCGACGAGATCATCCTGCGCTCGCACTTCACGATCCGCGACGCGTGGGAGCGCCGCCCGCTGCAGCTGCAACTGTTCGGCGACCAGCTCGCGGGCGAACACTTCTTCGAGCGCCTGGAACAGTTGCGCGCGCGCGGCAGCGCCCACGTGGAAGCGCTCGAAGTCTTCCACATGTGCCTCCTGCTCGGCTTCCAGGGCCGCTACATCCTGGAGGGTACGGAAAAGCTGAACTACCTGACGTCGCGCCTGGGCGACGAGATCGCGCACATGAAGGGCAAGCGCGGCGGCTTTGCGCCGCACGCGGAACGTCCCGACCAGATCCGCCACAAGCTGCGCAGCGACCTGCCGCTGTGGGTACTGTGCTCGGTGTTCGGCCTGATCTGCGTGCTGGGCTACGTGGGACTGCGCACGTCCCTGGGCCGCACGAGCGAGGCGCGCATGAATGCGTACAGCGACGTCGTCAAGATGGCGCCGCGGGCGGCGAACCTCACGATCACGCTGCCGTGACGTCCGCGCGGGCACAGGGTGCCCGCCCTACGGCTGCTGTAGGGTGGGCTTTCCGAGCCCGCGCGCATGTATGCGTTATGGTGGCGTTACGCCTGCAGTGACAACCGATAGACCGTCGTCTGCCGGTACACCTGCCCCGGATGCAGCATGACGCGCGGCCAGGCCGCGCTCATGAGACCGGGCCGTGCGTGGGCTTCGACGCGGAACGCGTCCAGGGCCGGCATGCCCGCGACACCCGTCCCGCTGCTGAACCGGATGGCCGCCTCCGTCGTGTAGAGCTGGAGGCGGCGCCCGGAAGCCGGGTCGAACACGCGAGCGACTTCGCGCGACGTGCCCTGGCCGCCGGCGAAGTGGTTGCGCACGCAGAAGCAGTGATCGAAGCCGCCGGCGCGCTGCAGCTGCGTGTCGGTCCAGCGCAGGCGCGGGCCGATGGCGGCGGCCTGGCGGAAGTCGAAGGCCGTCCCGCCCACGGCGGCCACGCCGGCGGGCGTGCCGGCCGGCCCCGCCTCCTCGAAATAGTCGGCGTCGATCTGCACCATGTGGTCGCTCACGTCGGCCAGGCCGCCGGAGAGATTGAAGGCGGGATGCGCCAGCGACGCGAGCGGAATCGGCACGCCGGCCACCGCCTGGTACTCGATCGACAGGCCGCCGTCGTCGTCCAGCCGGTAGTGCACGAGCATCCCGGCCCCGTCGCCGCCCGCGGTGAGCGCCAGCGAGACGACGCCGTCCGCCTGCCGCCCCTCCCAACGGGCAGTGCGGCCGCCGGACGGCGGGCCGCCGGCGTCGGACTGCACGACGTCCGCCATGCGGCCGTATCGGTCCGGTGCGACCCAGGCGCGCAGCTGCGCGCCCCGTTCGGCGATCGTGACGGTCATGCCGGCCGCGTTCTCGAGCGTAAACGAGCGTTCGCCGGCCAACGCGGCCGGGGCGCCCGGGATGAGGTGGATCGTCATTGCAGTCTGGCTTCCCGATTTCCGATATGAAGCCATTCTCCCGGCCCGCGCATGGTGTTTCAATTGCGAAAATCACCAAGGGGCCGAACGATTCTCGCCGACGCTATGCCGCTTCGGACAGGCCCGCGCGCTCGCCCAGCGCCCGGTCGCGCCATGCGCGCGGCGTGCAACCGAGTTCGCGCTTGAACACGAGGTGCATGTACTGCGTGGACGTGAACCCGCAGCCCAGCGCCACGTCGGCGATGCTGCGTTCGCCGCTTTCCAGTCCCGCCTTGGCCGCTTCCAGCTTCGACTTGAGGATCATGTCGTGCACGCTGCAACCCAGCTCCTGGCGGAAGTAGACTTCCAGCGAGGAGCGCGACACGCCCACGTACTCGGCCACCTGGTGCGTCTTGATGCCCTGGCACGCGTACTGGCGGATGTAGTGGCAGGCCCGCATCACGTGCGGATGCTTGACGGCCTGGAAGCGGCTCGACGCGAGGACGTTGATGCCGGCCGGCGGCACGAGGATGCGCGTGTTCGACAGGCGCACGCCGTGCAGCATCTGCTCGAGGAGGTGTGCCGCCGTGCGGCCCATCTCGTGCGCGCCCTGGATCACGGAACTGAGCGGGATGCGGGTCAGCATGCGCACGAGCGGATCGTTGTCGATGCCGATCAGCGCCACCTGCTCCGGCACCGAGATGCCGGCGATCGCACAGGCCTGCAGCAGCTGGCGCGCGCGCGCGTCGGTGACGGCGATGACGCCCACCGGCTTGGGCAGGCTGCGCAGCCAGTCGATCTGGCCCTGCACCGCCGCATCCCACGACGCCGCGTTCGTCTCGCAGCCGCGGAAGATCTCCGCTTCCATCCGGTCTTCCGCCATCAACGCGCGGAACGCCCGTTCGCGCTCCTGGGCCCAGCGGCTCTCCTGGGCTTCGGGCAGGCTGAACATGGCAAAGCGTTGCAGGCCGACGTCGATCAGGTGGTCGCGGGCCAGCTTGACGAGCTTGAAATTATCGGTCGCGACATAGGGCACGCCGGCCGGATAGGCATCCTCGTTCGCGTAGGAACCACCCACGCCCACCACCGGTACCGTACAGCCGGACAATGCCCTCACGACGGCCGGATCATCAAAATCGGCGATCACGCCATCGCCCTGCCAGCGATCCATTCCATTCAGGCGCAGGCGGAAATCCTCTTCCAAAAACAGATCCCAGGCCACGCGCGTGCCGCCCAGATGGCCGGCAATTCCCGCAATCACTTCGCGGTCGAACGTTTTATTTCCATTGAAAAGCAGCGCGATCCGATAGGCTTTCGTCGTTTTCACTATTGTCGTCTCCGTGTGAAGCTGTTTTTATTTTGTTTCGGGCCAAACCGGCCCGGTATGGCATGTTTAGTAAACAAATGAAACGGCAACGAGGAAATCAGGCGGCATCCTGCCCGGCAAATCGGGGCGAACAATGGATGATGTGTTCCGGCAGTCGGGCAAATGCGCTCATTGCGAGCGCGCGACTGGAATGGGATGGGCACGGGACATGCGCAGTCATGGGATGGTTCCTCGTAGCGTGACCGGGGTGCCGGTGGCGGCGCCCCTTCAGCTCAAGAATAGGACCCCACCCCGGGGCGCCTATAACGTGACTACGCGGATTTCTTTCACCGTGCAAAAAGTACGATCACTTTTGCAGGGAGTGGAAGGCTGGATCAGCCGTTTCCCACCATTTTCGGTGGCGGCTCGACGTCGGCGGACATCTGGTCGGGTGCCAGCGTCCGGAACGCCTTCGGCGTGCAACCGTACTCTTCCTTGAACAAACGGTTGAAATAGGACACGTTGGCATAACCGACCGAATAGGCGATCTCGGCCACGGTAGCGGTACATTTTTCCGTCAACAGGCGCGCCGCTTCCGTCAGCCGCAATTTATTCACATAACCGGTGAATGTCATGCCGAGTTCCGTTTTCAGCAGGTCATTCACTTTATTCCGGTTCGCGCCGGTACCGGCCACCACGCTTTCCAGATCCAGTTCGGGATTCGTGTAATTTGTCGCGATGAATTTCAGGACCGCCGCCTTTTCCTCGTCCCGATACGGCTGCAGGGTCAACTCGCGATAGGCGACCAGCGGCAAATCCTTTTTCAACCTGGAATTCAGGCTGGCGGCCAATGTCCGCGTATGGGTGCGGAAAAACCAGATGCCAAACGCAATCCAGCTCGTTACCAGAATCACGGCGAGCGCGACGATAAACCGGTAATCGTGCCTGTGCAATTTGATGTTGGTAATTTCGACATGGGAATCGGTGTCGAACGGCGCCTGCGAACTCGATCCGAACGAAAATTGCGCGACCTTGTCGAGCTTGTATTCCTGGGACGACAGCGGAAGCTTCATCATGGACAGCCACCAACCGGGCATCGTCAGGCGCCGCATGTCGATCGATACCGGGACGCCCTGCTCGTTGCAAGAAAAGAACGTGCCGGGCGAACGGTAGGTAATGTACTGCCCCGGGACCGACACCTTGTCGTCGAACACGGTGATACCCAGCATCATCGGATACGCGGGCGAGCAGCGGGCGGTGAACGTGATGGTATCGTAGTCCCGCAGGTCGACCGTGGCGAGGTTGCCCTTCGCATCCTTGGCCATGAAGCGCGCGGCGGCGAACGGATACTTGCCGTCGTGCGTCAGCCGGTAGTCGAAGGCGAGTTTACCGGATCCGGAATCGCGTAACCGGACCGGCGACGTGCCGCCCATCTGGGTATCGGACACGACGACCGGATCCCAGCGGATGCCATCGCGCAGCGCCGGCGACGGGACGTAGGTCGGCTGGCTCAGGAAAATGAACAACACCGCAAGCAGCGCGTCCACGATGAGCAGCGCAATCAAAAAGAGCAGCGACTTCTTGTAAAACTCTTGCATTGTCGTACGGCCGTTGAGTGATCCCCGATCGCTCCGATCATAACAGCCCGGTCAATACGATGGCAAAAAAAGGGGCGGCCCAGGGCCGCCCCATAAAACCTACCATGCCAGGCGGTAGGAGACTACCCAGCCATTGTGGAAGCCATGACGCGCCGCCGCAATTGTGAAAAACGCCAGCGGTACATACGAAATTGCCCAGCGTGGATGCCTGCGACAAATCGTATGGCAGGAAGCGAATTTCGTAATTGCGCCACCCCTCCGCCACACGTCAGAATGCGTTACTGTCCAGACCTGTATCCACAAGAAAGGTAACGAATGTTCACACGGAGACTCCTCCCGCTCGCGCTGGCGTGCGCACTCGCGGGCGGCGCGAACGCGCCCGCGGCCGCCGCGCAGCCCGACTTTCCCACCGTCCTGTACGGCGCCGCGTACTATCACGAATACATGCCCTACGAGCGGCTGGACAAGGACGTCCAGATGATCAAGGCGGCCGGCTTCAACGTCGTGCGCCTGGGCGAATCGACGTGGAGCCTGTGGGAGCCGGAGGACGGCCGCTTCGACACGGGGTGGATGGACCGCGTCGTCGACGCGATGGGCAAGGCCGGCATCAAGGTCATCATGGGCACGCCCACGTACTCGATCCCCGCGTGGATGGCACGCCAGCATCCGGAAATCCTGGCGACGAAATTCAACGGCGCGAAAAACACGTACGGCATGCGCCAGAACATGAACACGGATTCGCCCGCCTACCGCTTCTACGCGGAGCGCCTGATCCGCCGCATCGTCGCGCACTACAAGGACAATCCGAACGTCATCGGCTGGCAGGTCGACAACGAGACGGCCAGCTACGGCGCCGCCAACGACGACGTCTTCATCCGCTTCCAGCACTACCTGGAAAAGAAATTCGGCACACCGGAAAACCTCAGCCGCGCCTGGTTCCTGAACTACTGGGGCCAGGACCTGCATTCGTGGACGGACCTCCCCCGGCCGGACGGCGCCCAGAGCACGGGGTACAAGCTGGAATGGTCGCGCTGGAGCCAGATGCGCGTGACGGACTTCCTGCACTGGCAGGCGCAGCTCGTGCGCGAATGCGCGGGCCCGCGCCAGTTCGTCACCCACGACTTCGCCGGCTCGCTGCACGGCGACGTGAACGAGGAAGCCGTGGCGAAGAAGCTCGACGTCGCCGGCGTGAACATCTACCACTGGGGCACGCAGGACCAGTACAACGGCGCGGCCCAGAAGCTGGACGGCGACTTCACGCGCTCGCTCAAGGGCGGCAACTTCCTCGTCACGGAGACGAATGCGCAGACGACCGACTGGAGCTCCTCGTTCCAGTACCCGCCGTACGACGGCCAGTTCCGCCAGGACGTCTACACGCACCTGTCCAACGGCGCCAACATGGTCGAATACTGGCACTGGGCGTCGATCCACGCGAACCAGGAGACGTACTGGAAAGGCGTGCTGTCGCACGACCTCGAGCCGAACCGCGCCTACGCGGAAATGAGCCGCACCGGCAAGGAGCTGCAGAAGATCGGCCAGCGCCTCGTCGGCCTGCGCATCCGCAACGACGTGGCGATCCTGTGGAGCCGGGATTCCCTGAACGCCATCAACGACATGCCGTTCGCGAAGCAGTCGCAATGGGGATCGGGCGGCAGCAATGCCGACTACGGCTCGGAAGTGCGCCAGATCCACCGCGCGCTGTACGACCTGAACGTGGGCACCGATTTCGTGTTCCCGGACACGGCCGACCTGTCCGCGTACAAGGTCCTGGTCGTGCCCTCGCTGTACATCGCGGACGACGCCCTGCTGCAGCGGATCGCCGAGTTCGTGCGCAAGGGCGGCCACGTCGTGATGGGCATGAAGAGCGGCTTCGCAAACGAGAACGCCGCGGTGCGCTGGACGATGGCGCCGGGCCCGCTGCGCCAAGTGCTCGGCTTCCACTACCAGGAATTCTCGAACCTCGCGCAACCGCTCGCGCTGAAGGGCGACCCGTTCCAGGCCGGCGACGACAACAAGGTGCGCCACTGGGCCGAGTTCCTGCAGCTGGACACGGCGAAGGCCCTCGCCTGGTACGACCACCCGTTCTTCGGCCGCTGGCCGGCCATCACGGCGAACCAGTACGGCGCGGGCAAGGCGGTCTACGAAGGCACGTATTTGTCGGACAAGCTGCAGAAGGCCGTGCTGCAATCCGTGCTGCAGGAGAAGGGGCTGATCGGACCGGACCAGCAACTGCCGTCGCACATCCAGGCACGCACGGGCGTCAACCGGTTCGGCAAGACGATCCGCTACTACTTCAACTACTCGGGCAATCCCGCGACGTTCACGTACCGCCACAAGGCCGGCACGGACCTGCTGACGTCGCGCGCCGTGAAGGGCGACGAGACGGTCACGCTGGCGCCGTGGGATCTCGTCGTCGTCGAGGAGAATTGAAAAGGAGCCTCGGAAAACCGTCGCGAGCGGCAGCAATGTTGTTCGAGAAGCGCAGCTGTACGAGCAGTACAGCGAGCATCGCAGGACAACAGTGCAACGCGCAGCAGGTTTTACGACGCTACTTAACGGAACAGCAGCTGGGCGTAGTGATAAAGATTTTCCGCCCAGCTGTCCCGGTCATGCCCATACCCGTCCACGTTCCACACGTGGGCGACGCCCTGCTCGCGCAACTGGCGGTGCACGCCCTGCGCGACGTTGATCAGGCCATCGCGGTTACCGCACGACAGATACACCAGTTTCAGCCTGCCCTTCGCCTGCGCCGCTTCGCCGGCCAGCTTCGCCGGCGCCTCCGTGTTCGGCGCGGGCGAGAAACCCGCCACCCAGTTGAATGCTTCCGGATGCCCGAGGCCGAAGTTCAACGCCTGGCCGCCGCCCATCGACAGCCCGCCGATCGCGCGGTGACCGCTGTCCTTCAGCGTGGAATACGCAGCGTCGACGGCGGGAATCAGCGAATCCAGCAGGTCGCGCTCGAAGCGCGCGAAGCCCGCGGCGTTTTCCGGCGTGAAGACCTTGTTCTCCGGCGGCGCGCGGTCGTCCGCCAGCGCGCGGCCGTTCGGCATCACGACGATCATCGGCACGATCTTGCCGGCAGCCGTGAGGTTGTCGAGGACGTCCTGCGCGCGCACATAGCCGCGCCACTCGTCCTGGTTGCCGCCGATGCCGTGCAACAGGTACAGCACAGGATAGCGGCGCGCCTTGTCGTAGCCTGGCGGCAGCCACACGTTGGCCGTGCGGCGCTTGCCCGTGACGCTCGATCCGTACGTGAACGTCTCCACCTTCCCCTGCGCGCGGCCCGGCTGCGCATCCGCGAAGCCGGCCGGCGGCGGCGCGAAGGCGCGCACGTCGTCGGCGGCAAGGACGATCGGGCGGGCAAAGTTGGCGCGGGCCTTCTCCGCATTGACGTCCGTGTCCTGCGCGTGGGCGGCCGTGCCCAGGGCGCACAGGACGGCAGCCGCCAGGGTCGAAGCGAATTGCATTTTCATGTCTCGGTTCCTGAATGGATCATTTTTTGATTGTCATGGCGCGGCCATCGTACACGAGATCGGTCGGCTTGCCCTCCTGGCCGACGATGACGACCTTGAAGCGGCGCCGCGCCTTCATGCCCTTGAACGTGCCGCGGCGCGGCGCGATCGTGAGCCTGCGCGCCGCGTCGTCCCAGTGCATGTCGACGAGCGCGTATTCGCCGCGCTCGTAGCCCCAGCCCTCGCCCGCGTCCTCGTAATACGTGTAGTCGCCGTCGGCACCCGGGTAGACCCGCAGTTCGATCGGCGCATCCAGCCGTTGCGACGCATATTGCACGACAGGTCCCAGCGGGACGATGCTGCCCGCCCGGACGTGCAGCGGGATGCGGTCGATCGGCGCGGCCGCCGCGACCGTGCGGCCGCCGGCCATGCGCTCCCCGGTCCAGAAATCGAACCACGTTCCCGCCGGCAGATACACGTCGCGGGTGCGCGCCGCGCTCGTCACGGGGCTCACCATGATGGCGTCGCCGAACAGCATCTGCGACTTGAGATCGTGCGTGCGCGGGTCATGAGGGAACGCGAACGCCACCGGACGGATGAAAGACGCGCCGCGCAGGTGCACGAGGCCGGCCTGCGAATAGATCGCCGGCAGCAGGCGGTAGCGCAGCCGGATGGCATCCACGATCGCGTCGTAGAACGGCGTGCCCGGCTCGCCGAAGTGCCAGGGCTCGCGCGGCGTATCGGTGCCGTGGCTGCGGAACATGGGCAGGAAGGCACCGAACTGCAGCCAGCGCGTGTACAGTTCTCGATAGCCCGGGTCGGCGGCGCCCTTGTCGAAGTCGCCCGCCATGAACCAGGGCTTGCCGCGGGCGGTGAAGAACGCGCCGATGTCGAACGTGACGTAAGGGTTGCCCGACGCGCTGTAGCGCTGGACCGCCGCGACCTGTTGCGCGAACACGGGCCATGTGGCCGAGATGTCGCCCGTCCACGCGACGGCGCCCGCCGCCTGGCTGCCGGGATAGGCGGACCGCGTCAGGTTGACGAGACGCCTGTCGGGCACCTGCCTGCGCCAGTTGCGCATGAAATGCTGCGCGTCGACCAGCGCATAGGCGTTCAGGTATTGCGGATCCATCACGCGCGCCAGGCCGTCGATGTTCACCTCGTCGGCGCGGTCGGAACGCTTCGGATCCCACGTCCAGTCGGCCACTTCCGGCTCGGTCGAATCGCACCACCACGCATCGATGCCGTGCCGGCCCAGGTAGGTCCACACGTTGCGGAAATAGATGTCCGCCGCCTCGGGCCGGAAGAAATCGACATACGGGGTGCCGCCGCTCAGGTAGCCGCCTTCCTTCAGCTCCCTGCCGGGCGGGTCGAGCGGGCTCGGATTCGGCCAGATCGAGATCATGACGTGCGCGTTCTCGGCGTGCACCGCCTTCGTCATCGCCGCGAGATCGGGATAGCGCGCCGCTTCCGGCACCGGGCTGCCCCAGTGGTCCGGGGTCCAGTAATTCCAGTCCTGCACGATGAGATCGAGCGGGATGCGGCGCCGGCGGAATGCCTTCACCGTCTCGACGACTTCGTCCTGCGTCTTGTAGCGCTCCTTCGACTGCACGTAGCCGAACGCCCAGCGCGGCAGCATCGTCGCGGCGCCGGTCAGCTGGCGGTAGCCCTGGATGGCGCCGTCCATCGACGGGCCGAGGATGAAGTAGTAATCGAGGTCGTCCACGACGTCGCTCGTGACCGACGTCCCCGTCTTCCCATCCGCGAACGTCATGGCGCTGTACGTGTCGAACAGGACGCCGTAGCCGCGCGTCGACACGACGAACGGGATCGCGATGCGCAGGTTGTGCTGGTACAGGCGCTTCGTCTTGCCGCGCAGGTCCAGGTCGGCCGTCTCGTCGAAGCCCAGGCCGTACAGCGCTTCGTCGTCGCGCAGGCGGAACCGCGCCGTCGCCTTCCACGCGTCGCGGTCCTTCTGCTGGACATATTTGCCGGCCACCTGGCGGTCGCCGTCGACCGTCTTGACGATCGACACCGTCGCCGGATCGGGCACCGACTTGTACACGGCGACGCGATCGAACGCACGGGGCGCCGCATCGTCCTCGCGCAGCAGCACCGCGCCGGCCGCGTTGCGGAACGCGAGCGCGCCCGTCTCCCGGTTCACCGCGACGCCCACCTGCGCCGAACGCAGCACGCGGGCATCGCCTTCATCGTCCGCCGCGATCGGCCCCGGCCGCTCGACGACCTTGGCCCGCATGAGATGCGCGGACGTCGACCAGTCCCCGTTGCGCGTGGCCGTGACGTGCACGATGCGGTCGGTGACGAAATCGACCCTGACCCGGGTGTCGTCCACCCGGTATTCGATGCCGCTGCCGGACTCGCGCACGTCCCGGATCGCCGCGAACGCGGCGTCCCGGCACAGCAACAGCACGGACGCCGCCAGCGCGGCCCGCAGCGGCCGCCGCATCAGTGCGCGGCCTGGGTCAGCGTGACGACGGCACCGCCGGAACCGGCGAGCTTGAGTTTCAGGCGGCTCTTGCCCGTCACCTGCGCGCTGCGCGCGGCCAGGTGGTTGCGGTCCTTGCCGTCTTCCAGGATCTCGGCCGCGTAATTCGCGCCCGGCGCCAGGAAGTCCAGCGGCACGTCGACCGTGCGGCCCGACTCGTTCGTCATCGCGCCGATGTACCACGTGCTGCCCTTGCGGCGGGCGGTCACGATGTACTGGCCGATGTCGCCGTCCAGCACGCGCGTCTCGTCCCACGTGGTGGGCACGGCGCCGATGAACCTCGCGCCGTCGGCCCAGGTGCCGTCCGCGTTGCGGTAGGCGTCCGGGCTGTCGGCCACCATGCCGAACGGCGAGTCGTACACGACGTACATCGCGACGGCCTGGCCGCGCGTCGTCTGCACGAACGGCTTCACGTTGCGGCGCTGGCCCATGAAGTCCTTCGCCGGGATCGAGCGGAAGCCGCCCGGCGTGTAGTCGATCGGGCCCAGGATCATGCGCGTGAACGGCAGGGTCACGTTGTGGGTCGCCGTGACGCGCGCGCTCCACTTGTTGTACTCGGCGCCCATCACGCCTTCCTGCGTCATGTAGTTCGGGTAGGTGCGCGTCAGGCCGTCCGGCGGATACGCGCCGTGCAGGTCGACCATCAGGTGGTGCTTCGCCGCCTTGGACAGGATCTTGTGGTAGAAGTCCACCATGTCCTGGTCGGTGCGGTCCATGAAGTCGACCTTGACGCCCTTGATGCCCCACGATTCATACAGCGCGAACGCGTCGTCCATCTGGCGGTCGAGCTGCTTCCACTGCAGCCACACCCACACGCCGATGCCTTTCTGCTTCGCATACTTGATGATCTCCGGCATGTCCATCGCGGGGATCGGCTTCAAAGGATTGGACGGCAGCGGTTGTTCGGAGCTGCCTTCGTACCAACCCTCGTCGATCAGGATGTACTGGAGGCCCAGGCTCGCGGCGAAGTCGGTATAGGCCTTGTAGGTCGCGGTGTTGACGCCGGCGCCCGGCATGTCGACCGCCCAGCCGTTCCACCAGTCCCACGACGCCTTGCCCGGCTTGATCCAGTTGGTGTCCGCGATCGTCGACGGGCTGCCCAGCGTGGCGATCAGGCTCGATTGCGTGAGACCGCCCGGCGTGTCGGCCACCATCACGACCCGCCACGGCGTGGCGAGCGGCGCGTCGGCCAGCGACGTCCGCACGGCCGGGCCCTGCACCTGCACATCGCCGTCGTAGTGCGGCGCCAGCACGACCGCGACGCCCAGGCCGCCGTCGCCGCGTCCCGAATAGTAGGCGCCGGCATAGCCGCGCTTGTCGGCTTCCGCAATGGCGAACGTGGTCTTCTTGTTGCCCGTCTTGCACACGAGCGGCGCGTCGAACGTGTGGTGCGGACGGATCGTGGATGCCGGCACGGGGTCGAACTCGCCCTCGTGCGAGCTGTCGAAGCGGCCCGGATTGAAGCCCCAGCAGCGGTAGTCGGCCGGGAAGTCGAAGCGCGTCGCCTCGCCGTTGATGCCCAGATCGGCCACCTGCTGGCGCGGCAGCACGTAGCGGAACGCGACGCCGTCGTCGTAGGCGCGGGCGACGAGGTTGACCTTGACCGGCTTGTCCTTGCCGGCCAGCTGCAGCTCGACCTGGCTGTAGCGGTCCGCCACGCTGGAGGCCTTGCCGGCGACGGGGCGCCAGGTCTCGTCGACGGTCTTGTTCTCGACGCCGGTGACGCGCAGGGTCGTGCCGTCCAGCGCGCCCTGGGTCGTGGAGAGGCCGAGCGGCGATTGCGCGATGACGGTCACGCCGTCGCGGATGACCGTGTATTCCAGCTTGCCGTCGGCGGCGGTCAGTTCGATCCGCGTGCGGTGGTCGGGCGAGACGACCGTGTAGGGCGTGGCGGCATGCGCCGGCAGCGCGGCGGCGAAGGCGTAGGCGAGAGCGAGATTCGCCGGGATCAGTTGTGCGTGTTTCATGTTCAAGCGACTTTCAAAGCGATTGCATACGGGAGTGCGGGCTTCGCCTGCGGGAGCGTGACCTGCAGGCCTTCTTGTGTCTGGCGGAACGCGAGCGCGCCGCCGCCGACGAGTTCGACGCGCGACACGGCCTGCTTGAGGTGTTCGCCGCCGGCGCGCATCGACTTGATCGTCACCTTGCCGTCTTCCGGCCAGCCCATCACGAACGCGTACACGGCGTCCTTGCCGGCCGTGAAGCGGATGTCGGCACCGGAGAACGGCTTGCCCTTGCCTTCATTGAAGCCGGGACCCTGCATCGGCGCCGCGGCCGCCTCGGCCACCGGGCCTTCGCCGTACAGCGCCCAGGGACGCGAATCGTAGATGCCCTCGCCGTTGACGGCCATCCAGCGGCCGATTTCCTCGACGATCGCACGTTCCTGCTCGTCGATGGTGCCGTCGCCGCGCACCGGCACGGACAGCAGCAGGTTGCCGTTCTTGCTGACGACGTCGATCAGGGTGTGCACGACCGTCTGCGCGCTCTTGTACGCCTTGTTGTCGTAGATGCGGCGGTCGTAGTGCCAGCTGCCGATGCAGGTGCAGGTCTGCCACGGCAGCGGCTCGATGCGGGGGCTCTGGCCCCGCTCGATGTCCCACACCATCGACTTGCGCTGCACCTCGTCGAGGATCTTGCCGTTGACGACGGCTTCCACCTTGCCGTGTTTCGCGACGCTGCGGTTGTACATGTGCGCGGCCAGGCGCATGCCGATGTCGCTGACCGGATACAGGGGCAGCACCGTGTCGTCGTAGTAGACCAGGTCGGGGTCGTAGCTGTCGAGCAGGTCGACGGTGCGGTTGTACAGCTTGTCCGCATACGCCTTGTCCGGCGGCAGGACGCCGCCGCCCCACGCCCAGCGCTGGTCGGTGCTGCCGCCCTCCTTGCTGAGCGGGTGGTTCTGCGCGTACAGCGCCTGCGGATCCAGCCCGTTCCACCACTGGCCCTTGCCGTCCGCCTTCTTCAGGCGGCCGTCGTACGGCACGCCGGCCAGCGGGCCGCTCTTGTCGGCGCCCTGCGCCGTCTCGTACCAGTTCCACGCGTGCGCCGCGTGCACGGATACGCCGAAGCGCAGGCCATGCTTGCGGGCGGCGTCGCGCCAGCCGCCGACGAGATCCTTGCCCGGTCCCAGCTTCGTCGCATTCCACTCGGGCTGGTAGCGGCTCTTGTACAGGTCGAAGTTGTCGTGGTGGTTGGCCAGCGCGACGAAGTATCTGGCGCCGGCCTTCTTGTACAGGCCCACGAGTTCGTCCGGATTCCAGCGCTCGGCCTTCCAGCGGCGGATCACGTCCTTGAAGCCGAACTTCGACGGGTGGCCGTATTTCGCGACGTGATACTTGTAGTGATCGCTGCCCTCCTCGTACATGCCGCGCGCGTACCAGTCGCCGTGTTCGGGTTCGCATTGCGGACCCCAGTGCGCCCAGATGCCGAACTTCGCGTTGCGGAACCAGTCCGGTGTTTCATATTTCGACAGCGAGGGCCAGGTCGGCTCGAACGGGCCGGTGGCCATCGGCACGCGGGCGCCGGCGGCGCCGGCATACGGGGACACGGCGAGCGCCGGAATGGCGGCCGCCATGTGCTGCAGGAGTTCACGTCGTTTCATCGGTATCTTTCCAAGGTAGGTGACGGCCGCTCGAGGGGCGGCTCTTCGTTTATCCACGGGATGGTGCCCGTGGCTACCGGTGGGGGCAATTATGAAATCCGCCAGCGGCGATTACGATTTTCGCACCGGCTCGCCGGCGATCTGCGCCAGCAGCGCCGCATGGTCGGGCATCGTGCCGACCACCTGCCGGATCGTCGCGTGCACCTTGCGGAAGTGGTCGAGCAGGCGCGCCTGGTCCATGCGGTCGATCAGCGGATCGGTCCTCTCGGGGCGGACGCCGTGGCCCAGCATGATCGACGCGTACGAATCGGCCTGGAACCCTTCCCGGTCGTAGATGGTGATGCGGCCGGTCGTGCGGAACAGGTCGATCTGGTGCTGCAGCGTGTCCGGCACCTTCATGTTCGCGCAATAGCGCCAGAATTCGGAATCGGTGCGGTTCGTCAGCTTGTAGTGCAGGATGATGAAGTCGCGCACGAATTCGTAGCGTTGCGCGGCCAGCCGGTTGAATTCGTCGGCCAGTTCCGGGTTGCAGTCGCGGTCGGGGAAGTACTGGATCAGCCAGCCGACAGCCAGTTCGATGATGTTGATGCTCGTCGATTCGAGCGGCTCGAGGAAGCCGCTCGACAGGCCCACCGCGACGCAGTTCTTGATCCACGACTTGCGCCGCCGGCCCGTCGTGAAGCGCAGCTGGCGCGGCGCCTCCAGCGCTTCCGTATCCAGGCCGGCCAGCAGCACGCGCCCCGCCTCCTCGTCCGACATGAAAGCGTCGCAGTACACGTGGCCGTTGCCGTTGCGGTGCTGCAGCGGGATGCGCCACTGCCAGCCGGCGGGCTTCGCCGTCGATCGCGTGTACGGCGTGAGCTGGTCGGCCAGCGCGCTGGGCACGGCCTGGGCGCTGTTACAGGGCAGCATGGCGCTCCAGTCCTCGTAGCCCGCCTTGTACACACCTTCGATCAGCAGGCCGCGGAACCCCGTGCAGTCGACGAACAGGTCGCCTTCGACGCGGCGGCCGTCGCGCAGCTTGAGGGCCGTGATGAAGCCCGTCTCGGGATGCTGCTCGACCTCGCCGACCGTGCCTTCGATGCGCTGCACGCCGCGCGCCACCGCATACTCGCGCAGGTAGAGGGCGTACAGTCCCGCGTCGAACTGGAACGCATAGGAATACGCATTGGTGGGGCCCTGCTGGTCGCCGTGCGGCGGCACGAACCGGTTCGCGTGGGCCATCGCCGTCGACATCGACCATTCCTCGTACGACGGCATGTCCGGATTGTCGCGCGCCAGCCGCAGCCAGTACATGAAGGCCGGGCGGTTTTCGATGGACGGGCCGAAATCGCCGAAGCCGTGGAAGAAGCGGTTGCCGAGATGGCCCCAGTCCTGGAAATCGATGCCGAGCTTGAACGTGGCCTTCGTGCGCCGGACGAAATCGGCGCCGTCGATGCCGAGCGCGTGATTGTAGTAGCGGATCGTCGGCAGCGTGGACTCCCCGACGCCGACCGTGCCGATCTCCGGCGACTCGACGAGGACGATCTCGCAGGACGCGCCCAGCTTGAGCGCCAGCGGCGCGGCAGTCATCCAGCCGGCGGTGCCGCCGCCCACGATGACGATTTTACGGATGGCCTTGTCGGACATGGTGTTCTCCAGTTCAAAAACGCAAAAACCTCCCGCGACCGGCCGGGTCGCGGGAGGCGTGTCGCTCACGGGCGGCTATCAGAAAGTGTAGCCCATCCGCACCGTGTAGCGGCGACCCGTGTAGAAGTTGCCGCGTTCCATCATGCCGATGTTCTGCTGCATGAACTGCTTGTACAGCGCATTGGTCAGGTTGGAGGCTTCCAGCGATACGTTCAGGTGCTCGTTGAAGTTGTAGTGCACGCCGGCGTCCAGCTGGCCGTAGGCACCACCCCAGACCGGCAGCGCATAGCCCACCGAACTGCCCTGGTGGTAGGTCGGGCTGTTCGGATTGCCGTCGATACCGTCGGTGCCGTTCGTGCCGAACGCGTTGATCGCCTGCAGGTACTTCGTGCGCCAGCTGTAGGCCAGGCGCGCGGACAACGGGCCCTTGTCGTACAGCAGGGCCAGGTTGTACGAGTTCTTCGACAGCCCGATCAGCGGCGTGTTGTCCCCGTTCAGCAGGCGGCCGTCCGTGTCGCAACCGGAGAGATCGCGGGCGAGGTTCGCGTTCAGCGTGCCCTTCGGCGTACACCAGCCGTTCACCAGCGACTTGCCCATGTCCTGGCGGCTGTCGACGTAGGTGTAGTTGGCCGACACGCCGAAGCCCGACATCCAGCCCGGCAGCTTGTCGAAATACTGCTGGTAGCCGATTTCCGCGCCGTTCAGGCGGCCCGTCGCGCCATTCACCGGCGCCGTGATCAGGAAGTCATGCGCCTGCCCCGTGCCGTCGGCCAGCGTGTAGGCCGTCGTCTTGCCGATGATGATGTCCTTCAGGCGCTTGTTGAACAGGGCCAGCGTCAGCGAGCTGCCTTTGCCGAAGTAGTACTCGGCCGTCAGGTCGAAGTTGGTCGACGTGATGGGCTTGAGCATCGGATTGCCGCGGGCGTTGCCCTGGTAATCGATGGAATCGAGCACCGTCTTGCCGTTTTCCTGGTGCGTGTTCACCTTCTGTTCCAGCGTCGTGTAGGCCTGCATCTGGTAGAAGTCCGGGCGCGTCATGCCTTTCGAGTACGCGGCGCGGAACTGCAGCTCGTCGCTCGCCTTCATGCGCACGTTCAGGCTGGGCAGGACGTTCGTGTACTTGTGGCTGAAGTCGCGCTTGTCCGCCTGCGGAGCAATGATCGGGACGCCCGGCGCCGGGTTGCCCGGCGGCGAGAACAGCGTGTAGCCGGTTGCCGCCATGTCGGTGCGCACCACGCGCACGCCCACGTTGCCGTCCACCGGGAAGCGCCACGTGTCGATGCCGAAGCGCAGCTGCGCGTACGCGGCCTTGGTCTTCTCATGCTGGCCGTTCAGGCCCTTGTCGTCGCCATAGGCGGCGGGGTGCCACAACACCCAGTCCGGACACGGCTGCTTGCAGACCACATTCGTGTAGCTGTGCAGCGTGGGGAACGACGCCGGCGGGCCGCCCGCCAGCAGCGACTGGTTCGGGACGACGACCGCCGGCGGCACCCCGGCCTTGCCGCCGAAGAAATTCGCGAACTGTGCCGTCGCGACGTCGTTCTTCATGCGGAAGCGCGGGTCGTTCAGCCAGGCGAAGCTGGAAAGGGGCTGCCAGCCGCCGCTGCCGGCGGGATCGACGGACCACGTCTGCGAGATCTCGGCCCAGTCGCTGTCGTGCGTCGAGCGCGTCATCGCGTCGCGGTTGGTGAAGCGCACGCCGAAACGCAGGTCGTTCAGCACGGTGCTGTCGAACGTGAACTTGGCGTCCAGGCGCGCCGCGTTCTGGGTGGCGATCGACTCGTCGCGGTGTTCCTGGGTGAAGCTCCAGTAGTAGTGGTTCGGATCGGCCAGGTAGGCGGTGTCCGCGGCGTCGAACGACAGGTTCGGCGGCGACGTCGTCACGTTCGTGACCAGCTTCGGCAGGAAGGTACCCACGCCCAGCGTGTTGTCGTACCCGACCGACGAGGCGGTCGTGTGCTGCAGGTCGGCGGTCAGGGTCCACTGGTCGGTGGCGCGCCACTGCGTGTTCCACGCGATGTCGCTCGTGTCGGATTTGCGGGCCGCGATGCGGCTCTGGGTACCGATGCTGACGCCCGGATTCTGCGGATCGCGCACGACGCCGCGCAGCAGCACGCCGCGGCTGTCGAATTCGGCGCCCGCATCCAGCATCGCGGTGGACGGGGTCGTGTTCTGGGACACCGACGTTTCCGTCGTGGTCATCTCGTACTTCGAACGGAAATAGGTCAGGTAGGACGACAGGCGGTCCTTCTTCCACTGCAGCGCGCCGTACAGGCCGTCGCGGTCGCGGTCGAAATTATTGGTCGTCCAGCTGGCGCCGTTCGTGATCCAGCGCGTCGCGCCGCTGTTGTCGCCCACGACCGCATTGGTGCGCGGGATGTACGGGCTGAGGCTGGTGCCGTCGCTGCGCGTGCGCATGCGCGAATGGGCGACGTCGACCAGCGCGCCGAACTGGCCGTAGTCCGTGTTCCAGCGGTTCGACAGCAGGCCGGAGAACGCCGGCGCATTCTTGCCGCGCAGTTGCGAACGCGACGCCTCCACCGACACCGCGCCCTTGCTGCCCTTGTAGTCGAACGGCAGCGCGGTGCGCAGGTCCACGAGGCCGCTGATGCCGCCTTCGATCTTCTCGGCCGACGGGTTCTTGTACACGTCCAGGCCGGCCATCAGCTCGGGGGGTACGTCCTCGAAGCTGAGCGAGCGGCCGCCGTTCGCGGAGAACGAATCGCGGCCGTTCAGTTCCGAGCGCACGTACGTCAGGCCGCGGATCGCCACGCCCGTGCCTTCGGCGGCGAAGTGCTGGATGCCGTCGCCCACGCCCTGCTGCGGGTCGACACGGTTCAGCGTGCGGTCGATCGTGACACCGGTCACGCGCTGCAGCACCTCGGTCACCGACTTGTCCGGCAGTTTGCCGATGTCGTCGGCGACGATGGAATCGACGATCTCCTCCGCGTTCTTCTTGCGGGCGATGGCCGATTCGAGCGCGGCGCGCTGGCCCACGACGACGACGGTCGTCGTCTCGTCCTTCTTGGCGGTGTCAGCGGCCTGTGCGCCGTGCGCAAACATGGCCCCGCTGGCCAACAGCACGAACTGGGCTGCGCCGGTGGCGATTGCGGTTCTCTGGAACTGCTTCACTTGATGTTCTCCTCTGCGTTTTTGTGCGTCCGTTTTTTATCGGGATGCCGTGGGCCGGCATTCACCCCTAGATGGCGGTGAAAGGATTTTGCGGAGGAGAAGTCAATCGGACAATTCTGAAAATGACCAGTCCAACACATGAAAATTGCGATGTGTATGGCTTGCACAACGGTTTGACTCAGGGCGCCACCGTTTCCTGCACAGGATCGGCCGGCGGGTCCTGCTGGTCGGCCAGCGTCCGGAAGGCTTTCGGGGTGCACCCGTATTCTTCCTTGAACAGCTTGTTGAAATACGAGACGTTGGCATAGCCGACCGAGTACGCGATCTCCGCGACGGTCGTGTCGCTCTTCTCGGTGAGCAGCCGTGCCGCCTCGGTCAGGCGCAGCTTGTTCAGGTAACTGGTGAACGTCATGCCCAGTTCCGATTTCAGCACGTCGTTGACCTTGGTGCGGTTGGTGCCGGTCGCGGCGACGACGCCTTCGAGGTCCAGTTCCGGGTTCGTGTAATTCGTCGCGATGAACTTCAGCACCGCCGCCTTTTCCTTGTCGCGGTAAGGCTCCAGCGTCAGCTGGCGGTAGGCGACGAGCGGCAGGTCCGTCTTGAGCTGCGTGTCCACGCTCGCGAGCATCGCGCGCGCATGGGCGCGGAAGAACCACACGCCGAACGCGACCCATCCCGCCGCCACCAGGCCCGCCAGCCAGGCAAGGTAGCGGTAGTCACGGCCGCGCAGCGTGATCCAGCTGATCTCGACGTGGGCCGGGACGCCGCGGGGACTCTGCGACGTGGCCCCGAACACGAGCCGCTCCACCCGCGCCAGCGTGTACTCCTGGCGCGCCAGGTCGCGGTGCAGCGTCTCGAACCACCATTGGGGAATCGTCAGCCGCGTCAGGTCGAGGGACACGGGCACGCCCTGCTCGTTACACGAGAAATACGTCGAAGCGGGCGGATAGGTCAGGTAGTTCCCGGCCTGCGACACGTGATCGTCGTAGATCGACGTGACGAACACCAGCGAATTGGCGGGCGCGCATTTCGCAACGAACGACACGGTGCTGTATTTCGACAGGTCGGCCTGCGCCGGCCGGCCCTTGCCGTCGCGCGCCAGCAGGTCGGCCGAGACGTTCGGATCCGGGCCGCCGGCCGGCAGGCGCAGCTCGAAGCTCAGCTTGTCCCGCTGCTTGTCGTCGACGCGGACGACCTGTTCGTCGTCGCGCCACGGGTTGGACGTGAAACCGTGGCGCCAGCGGATCACCCGCTCGTCGCCGCCCTCCTGCGCCGGCAGCAGCCGCTGCGACAGGTAGCTTTGATCGACGAGCACGATCGCCAGCAGCGCGTCCGCGAGCACGATGAGCACGAACGCGTACAACGCCTTCTTATAAAACTCTTGCATATGGCATGGTGGGTGATTGTCTCCGGCCGTCGCCTCTCATGGGGACGTCGCTGGAATCATAACAGCCCACCCACGCCGGATCGTGTTTTCGTCGCCGCGTTGTAGTTATGCAACGCGGCGACACCCACCCGTCAGGGCGCCGCGCGCGTGCGCAGGGGCTTGCCGTGGACGTCGTACGCGGCCGCTTCCAGGCGCACCGTCGTCTCGACGGCCTTGTCGTCCGCCGCGCTGGCCGCGAGGATGACGCGGTAGTCGCCGGCCGCCACGTTCCACCGCTTCGTGGCCGGATCGTAGACGGCTAGCAGGCGGGGATCGACGGTCACGGCCGCCTGCGCGGCGGCGCCTGGCTGCACGGCCACCTTCGCGAAGCCGCCCAGGCGCTTGGGCGCTTCCCAGCGCGCGCCGACCGGCGCCACGTAGACCTGGGCCACTTCCTTGCCCGCCAGTTTACCCGTGTTCGCCACGGTGAACGACGCGGTCACGATGCCGTCCCTGACGGTCGCCTTCAGGCCGGACAGCGTGAAGTCCGTGTACGACAGGCCGTGCCCGAACGGGAACAGCGGCTTGAGACCTTTCAGGTCGAACCATTTGTAGCCGACGGCCGCACCTTCGTGGTAGTCGACGTCGAAGCGGCGCTCGCCCTCGTGCGGATAGCCGTCCAGCGCGGGGCGCGGCAGTTGCGCCACCGACGCCGGGAACGTGGCCGGCAGGTGGCCGGACGGATTGGCCTCGCCGAACAGGAGGCCCGCGATGGCCTCGCCGCCGCTCGTGCCCGGATACCACGCTTCCAGCACGGCCGCCACGTCCGCCAGCCACGGCATGGCGACGGGGCCGCCCGTCTCCAGCACCACCACCGTTTTCGGGTTGGCCGCCGCCACGGCCGCGATCAGGTCGTCCTGGCGGCCCGGCAGCGCCAGGTCCGGCGCGTCCACGCCCTCGCCCACCCACTGGGTCGCGAACACGACGACGGCATCGCTGTCGCGTGCCAGCGCGGCCGCCGCGGCGCGGTCGGCGCCGTCGGCATACGCGACCGTCGCCCCGGGTGCGCGCCGGCGGATCGCCTCCAGCGGCGCCGACGGGTAGTACATGACGGGGCCGGGCCACGACGTCGGCGCGATGCCCGGCACCGCATTGCCGCCCGCGGGATACACGAGCGACGAGCCGCCGCCCGCCAGCACGCCCTTGTCCGCATGGCCGCCGATGACGGCGATGCGCTGCGCGGACCGGTCCAGGGGCAGCGCCCGCCCGGCATTCTTCAGCAGGACCATGCCCGCCTGCGCATCCTGCAGCGACACGGCCGCATGCGCCTTGAAATCGATCGTGTCCGGCGCGGGCGCCACGGGGTGATCGACGACGCCGTGGTCGAACATCGTGCGCAGGATGCGGCGGGCCATGTCGTCCAGGCGCCCCTGCGGCACCCAGCCGTTCGCCACGGCTTCCTTCAGCGGCGCGCCGAAGTAGTCGGCCAGGTCGAACGGCATGCCGGACTGCTGGTCCAGGCCCGCGTTCGCCGCCGGCACCGTGCTGTGGACGGCGCCCCAGTCCGACATCACCCATCCCTTGAAGCCCCAGTCGCCCTTCAGCACGTCGTTCAGCAGCCAGCTGTTCTCGCACGAATAGACGCCGTTGACGCGGTTGTAGGCACACATCACGGCGCCGGGATTGCCCTCCTCGTTCGCGATCTGCAGCGCCAGCAGGTCCGACGTCACCGCGGCCTGCTCGGAGATCAGGACGTTCAAGGTCGTGCGGCCGATCTCCTGGTCGTTCAGCGCGAAGTGCTTCAGCGTGGAGACGACGTGGTTGGACTGGATGCCCCGGATCTGCGCACCCACCATGCGGCCGGCCAGCAGCGGATCCTCGCCGCCGTATTCGAAATTGCGGCCATTGCGCGGATCGCGCATCAGGTTGACGCCGCCCGCCAGCAGCACATTGAAACCGTAGGCGCGCGCCTCGGCGCCGATCATGGCGCCGCCGGCGTAGGCGGTGTCCACGTCCCATGTCGCGGCCGTGTTCAGGCCGGACGGCAGCGCCGTCGCAGGGCGCACGTTGGGGCCGGCCTGGCTCGCGACGCCGAGGCCCGCGTCCGTTTCCCACAGGTGCGGGATGCCCAGGCGCGGCACGCCGTAGACGAAACCGGCCGACTGATCGTGCGACGGCGCCGGGCGCTTCATCTTCTTGCCGTCATTGTCCATGCCAAAGTAGCCGAACACCAGCTTGAGCTTTTCGTCCTGCGTCATCTCGCGCAGCACGAGGGCGGCCCGCTCGTCCGCGGGCAGCTTCGCATTCATCCATGGCTCGGCGGCCAGCGCACCGCCGCAGCAGACGGCGGTGGCGCACAGCAGCGCAATCTTGTTCCTGATAGTCGCGAAACGTTCCACTTGCAAATCCTCGGGCCAAAAAAGCGAGAGTGTGGACTGGCCGCGCCACGGCGGCAATTACGAAAATCGCGTGCGCCGCACATGAAATCGCGCCATCGGCAGAAATCATTCGCGCCTTCCGCCATTTTCGTAATTGCGCCGTGCCCTCGCCAATGCCCACAATCAACTCTGTAGAAATTTAGACAGGATTTTTCCATGCGCACGCTGTTATTGACACTGTTCTTCCTCGTTGCCGCCGGCGCCCAGGCGCAGACGACCGTGGTTCCGCTCTTGCCGGAAGGCGTGCCGAACGCGAGACCGAATCCCGGCCCGGAAAAGCTCGACGGGACGTTCATCAGCAATGTCTCGCAGCCGTCGCTGACCTATTACCCCGCCGCGCCGGACCATCCGGCGCGGACCGCGGTCATCATCTGCCCGGGCGGCAGCTACCAGTTCCTCGCGGCTGACCATGAAGGCAAACAGTATGCCCAATGGCTGTCGAAGCTCGGCGTCGCCGCCTTCGTGCTCAAATACCGCCTGGCCGACTATGGCCATCCGGCGCCGCTGCAGGACGTGCTGCGCGCGCTGCGCACCGTGCGCGCGCATGCGGCCGACTATGGCGTGGCGCCCGACCGCGTCGGCGTGATGGGCAGCTCGGCCGGCGGCCACCTCGCCGCCAGCGCGGCCACGCTGTTCGACGATCCGGCCGGCCGCACGGGCGGCGCGCTCGACGCCGTCAGCGCGCGCCCCGACTTCGCCCTGCTCGTGTACCCGGTGATCACCCTGATGCCGCCGGCCGCGCACGAAGGCTCGCGCTACGCGCTGCTGGGCGCGCACCCGACCCCGGAACAGGTGAAGGCCATGTCCCTCGAAACGCGCGTCACCCCGCACACGCCGCCCGTGTTCCTCGTCCACGCCCAGGACGACGGCGCGGTGCCGGTCGAGAACAGCATCCTGTTCTTCCAGGCCCTCACCCGCGCCAAGGTGCCGGCCGAGATGCACCTGTTCGAACGCGGCGGCCACGGCGCCGGCATGGGCGGCGGCAACGGCGACTTCTCGCTGTGGCCCAAGCGCGCCGAGGAATGGCTGCGCGACCGCAAGCTGATCCAGTAAGCGGCGCATCCATCGCCAGGAGGAGGCCTCCCCGCCCTGTTGTCTTGCACCATCCGGTACGACGCCCATGCACGTAACGCCAGGAGGAGTCGGGCAATGCAACCGAACGCCGCCACGCTGGCCGGCAGGATCAGGGCGGGCTTCAACATCGGCCACGCGCTGGAAGCCATCGGCGGCGAGACCGCGCGAGGCAATCCGCCGATCACGCCGGCGCAGATCCGCCTGATCAGGCGGAGCGGTTTCACGGCCGTGCGCCTGCCCACGTCGTGGGACCAGTACGCCGACCGGCGCACGGGCAGGATCAGCGATGCGTGGCTCGCGCGCGTGCAGCAGGTCGTGCAGTGGTGCGTGGACGACGGCTTGTACGTCATCGTCAACATCCATAGTGACGGCGGCTGGCTGGACAACCACATCGCGCCGGACGCTCAGGCGGCCGTCAACGCGAAGCAGAAGGCGTACTGGGAACAGATCGCCACGGCGCTGCGCGGCTTCGACGAACACCTGATGTTCGCCAGCGCCAACGAGCCGCCGGCGCAGGATGCGGACCAGATGGCGATCCTGATGTCATACCACCAGGCGTTCGTGGATGCCGTGCGGTCGACGGGCGGCCGCAACGCCTGCCGCGTGCTCGTCGTGCAGGGGCCGGGCGCCGACATCGACCTCACCTGCAGCCTGATGAACACGATGCCGACGGACACCGTGCCGGACCGGCTGATGGTGGAGATCCACTATTACACGCCCTGCCAGTTCGCCCTGATGACGGCCGACGCGAGCTGGGGCAACCGGTTCCATTACTGGGGTGCCGGCTACCGCTCGACCAGCGACGCCGCGCATAACGCGACCTGGGGCGAGGAAGCGGACATGCATGACTTGTTTGCGAGGATGAAGCGCAAGTTCGTCGACAAGGGCATCCCGGTCGTGATGGGCGAGTTCGGGGCGGTCCGCCGCACCGGCACGCTCGCGGGCGCGAACCTGCGACTGCACCTGGACGCGCGCGCGTACTTCCTCAATCATGCGTCGCGCCAGGCCGTCGCGAACGGCCTGCTGCCGTTCTACTGGGACAACGGCGTGACGGGCAACAACGGCTTCGCCATCTTCAACCGGCGGACCAATACCGTGTTCGACCCGCAGGCGCTGGATGCCTTGATCCGCGGGGCGAACGGGCAAAGCCTTTGATGCGATCGCCGGCGCCGCGGCAGGCACATCGCCGCGGCGCCGGCACCCATCAGAACTGCATCCGCAGGCCGGCGTTGATGCGGCGGCCGTCGTTTTCCAGCATGAGGAACTGGCTGTCGTTGTTGGCGTACTCGTGCACCTTGGCGTTCGTCAGGTTGATGGCGTCCAGGTACAGCGACAGTTGCGGGGTCAGGTTGTAGCGCAGGCTCGCATCCGTCTGGCCATAGGCCGCGCGGTTGCGCGGCAAGGTGCTGCCGCCGCCGCAATCGATGGAGAAGTGATTGCGCCAGTTATAGCTGGCCCGTGCCTGGAACTTGCTGTTCTCGAAGAACAGCGACGCGTTGTACGACTGGCGCGACAGGCCCGGATAGCCGCAGGTCACGGGACCCGCGGACGAATCGCGGTTCGCTTCCGCATCCACGTACGTGTAGTTCGCCGTCACGCCGAAGCCCTGCAGCAGCGGATGGATATTGTCGAACGCATACTGGCCGGCCAGTTCCGCGCCCTTGATCGTGCCCGTCTGGCCGTTGCGGATACGGGTGTCGTGCACGATCTCGTTCGGATACTGCGGCACCTTCGTGTCCTGCAGCGACGTCTCCAGGAAGTCCGACACCTTCTTCATGAACAGCGCGCCGCTGACGTAGTTCGTCTTCGACAGGTACCATTCGTACGACACGTCGAAGTTATTCGAACGCATCGGCTTCAGGTACGGGTTGCCGCCGCCGCTCGTGACGTAGCCCGTACGGCCGCCGTACCAGTTGCTGACGCCCATCTGGTTCAGCGTCGGACGGGTCAGCGTCTTCGACGCGCCGAAGCGCAGCAGCATGTCGGACGTGAGGTCGATCTTCAGGTTGGCCGACGGCAGCCACGCGTTGTAGCTGTTGTCGACCGTGTTCGTCTGCATCGGACCCCAGTTCTGGATGTAGGTCGTGTCGTTCGGGCTTTGCACGGCCGACAGCAGGATGCGGCTGGTGCCCATCGATTGCGACTTGACGTGCATGTAGCGCAGGCCCAGGTCGCCGGACCAGCCTTCGCCTTCCCACTTCGACTGGACGAACGCATTCGCCACCTTTTCACGCACGGCCCACAGCGACGGCTTCGTGTAGTCGATTGCCATCGGACCGTTCGGATAGATCGACTTGTCGGCGTAATGGGCCGGGTCGTTCGATTGCGGGATCAGGGACGGCTGGTTCAGGTACGCCATGTAGGCATACGGATCGAAGCTCAGGAAGTTCGCCGGCACGCCGCCGCCGCTGCCGAACGGATTGCCCAGCGGCGTCACGGTGAACAGCGACGACGGCAGCGACACGTGGTAGCCGGAGAAGGCGTTCCACGAATCGGAGCTCCACTGGATGTGCTCGACCTTGCGCTGCGAGTACGCGGTGCCCATCTGGAGGCCCTTGAACCAGCCCATGTCCGTCGCCCAGGATGCGTTCAGGCGGCCTTCGTGCAGCTTGTCGTGGTTGGTGGCGATGGTGTTGCCGACGGCGTGGGCGCGCACGGCCGTCGGATCTGCGATGCCATCGCCGAAGGTCACGGTCGGCGTCGAGCCGAAGGTCAGCACGTCGCCGTTCTTCGGCACCATGCCGGCCACGATCCACAGGTCGGGATAGCCGATCGCCGTGCGCGACGTCGCCAGGTCCGCTTCCAGTTTCCAGTCCGGGCTCAGGTTCCACTTCGAATTCACGCCATAGGCCAGCGTGGTCGACAGGCGGTCGCCCCCCTTGACGATCATGTCGTTCGAATTGGCTTCGGACAGGATGCCCGCCGCCTTCAGGCCCGGATTGTTCGCGACGAAGATCGAACCCGGACGGTCGAAGCCCGTCACCTGGCCGTTCGCGTCGGTTTTCACGTTCAGCTGGGTCGGATTCATCCAGTCGCTGACGGCGATGACCTTGTTGCGCTGGTCCAGGCGCGAATACAGGGCGTCGCCCGTGATCTTCCAGGTGGACGACGGATTGTACTGCACCGTCGTGCTGGCGACGAGGCGCTTGCGGCTTTCGTCCTCGTTCTGGAAGCCGTAGCTTTGCGGCATGAGCAGCTTCTTCGTCGTGACGTCGGCGGCCGTCAGCCCCCTGGAATCCAGGTTGCCGTTGATCGTCTTCACGTCCAGCAGGTTCCAGGCGTCGTTCAGGGCCTTGTATTGGCGCGATTTGCGGTCCGTGAACGACAGCGAGCCGGACACGCCGAAATTCTTTTCCGCGTTCGCATAGGAGTACAGGGCGCTGAGGTTCGGCGTGTTCTTGCGCGAATTCGAGTCCCACGAATCCGACACGTTGACCACGGTCGACTGGCCGGCCTTGCCGGACAGCGGGCGCGCCGTCTGGATGTCGACCGTCGAGCCGATGCCGCCTTCCGGCAGGAAGGCCTGCGACGTCTTGTACACGATGGCCTTCGAGATCAGGTCGGACGACAGCACGTCGAACGAGAATTCGCGTCCGCCCGTGTCGCTCGTGATCGTGCGGCCGTTGAGCAGGACGTTGTTGAATTCCGGGCCGAGGCCGCGCACGGAGATGTAGCGGCCCTCGCCGTTGTTGCGCTGGATCTGCACGCCCGTCACGCGCTGCAGCGATTCGGCGATGTTCGTGTCCGGGAATTTGCCGGCATCCTCGGCCGACACGGCATCGACGACGCCGTCCTGCAGCCGCTTCGTCATCAGCGACGAAGAGAGCGACGCGCGGATGCCGCTGACGACCACCTGCTGCACTTCGCCGCCCGCGGGCTGGTCGTTCGTCGTCTGCGCGCCGGCATACGCCGTGACGCACAGTTCGGCGATCACCGTCGCCAATACGGTCTTGCTGATCCGGTTCTTGATCATATATCTGTCTCCCTGTCTCCGTTATATGAATATGTGGTTGTCGGGGCGGCGCTAACGTTGTCGCAAAACGACGCATAAACGGGGGCTTAGCGTCGTGATCGCCGTTGTCTTTACGCCCTCCCAATTTATTGTACGTATCAGTGCCATCGTTACCACTATGGCTTCTTTACGCTCTGGCATGCCAAAAACATATACGATGCGCACAGCGCGGCCGCTCGGCGGTCTTCAATAATTGACGGCGTAATCCTTCGGGAAGGCCTTGCCCGCGAACGCCTTCTTCTGCGTCCAGTCCTGGGCGGGACTCGTCCAGTAGGAATCGCCGGCCGGCAGGCCCAGCGCGAGCAGGCTTTCCGAGGCGATGTACATGCTGCCGTTGTTCGAATAGATGTCCGCGAGCGCCGGATGGTGGCCGACGAAGCCGATCGTCAGGAAACCGTCCTTCGTGAAATTCGTCGGGTCCGACCACACCGCGTCGTGCACCGCCTGCATGGCCGCCCTGACCTGCCCTTCCGGCAGGCTGGCGGGCAACTGCTTGCGCCAGGCCAGCAGCGCGAGCGGCTGGAACACCGCCGTGCGGTACGTGAGCGAGCGCCCGATCGGCGGGTACGTGCCCGTGGGCGAGATGAAGCGCTCCAGGTGTTCGCCGTAGCGCTGCATGCGTTTCAGCGCCTGCGCGCGCAGGTCCGCCGGCTTGCCGTTCCAGAACGGGGCGTTGTGCCGCTCCAGCACCTCGAGGATCTCGAACAGCATCGGATACATCACGTAGGAGTTGTAGTAATCGAAGTGGAACGTCTCGCCGTCCTTGATCCAGCCGTCGCCCACGTACCACTCGTTCACCTTGCGGATCGCGACGTTCGTGCGCATCGGATCCGCCTGCTCGCCGATCGACAGCAGGAACGCCTCGTTCATCGCCGCGAACAGCATCCAGTTGATGTACGGCGGCTCCACGCGGCGCAGGCCCTTGATCTCGGTGACGATGCGCTGCTTCGTCGTCGCGTCCAGCGGATCCCACAAGGCCTTGGGCGCACGCAGCAGCGCGTTCGTGAAATAGGACGAGTCGACGAGCGCCTGGCCATGCTCGCGCCAGGACAGGTAGTCCGGGCTGCCCGGATCGACGGCATGCGCATACGACTGCAGCGCGAGCTGGCGCAGGCGCGCGCGCAGGCGGCCTTCCGGCGTCGCATCGTCGGGCAGCGCCAGCCACGGCGCGATGCCGGCGATCAGCCGGCCGAAGCATTCGAGGTAGGCGACCTGCGGGCTGCGGCCGTCCCACGTGGGGCTCAGCTCCAGCGCGAAGCGTTTTTTCAGCTCGCCCTTCGCCATCGCTTCCAGGACCGGCTCGGCCATCCGGCGCAGCAGGTTCAGCATCCACTCGCGGTCATTGCCCGGGCGGACCGCCGGGGTGGTCCCTCCTGTGGCCGCGTCCGCGCCCGTCATGCCGAATGCGCCGGCGGCAGCCGCGAAGCTGCCCATGAAGTGTCGTCGTTTCATGCGTCTCCCTTATTTTTCCACGACCAGCGCATCGCCCACGTAGGCGCGGAACCGGCGGATGCGTCCCGTCGTGCCGTCCGGCCCCTGGCGCGGCACGTAGCGCAGGCCGGCCACGTCCATGCTGCGTCCCAGGTCGATCACGAGGCGGTGCGGATACGCGGCCTTGTCCGCCGTGATCCAGTAATCGCTGTTCTGGCCATTGATGGCGTTCAGCGCGCCGCCGTCTTCCTTCGTCGCTTCCTCGCTGTCGACCCAGGCGATGGTCCAGTTGGACTGGTCCAGCGTCTTGCCGTCCTTGTCCAGCAGGGCCAGTTCCGCGACGGCCGCATACGGCTTGCCGTCGAACGCGTCCAGTCCCTCCAGGCAGAACTGGCGACCTTTCACTGCCGCGGCAAAGCGCACGTCCTGCGTCTGCGAGCCCGGCGCGAACTCGCCTTCGTGCGCCGGTTCGACGCCATCCAGCTGCACGCGCGCCGTGCTGGGCGGACGGGGGAAGTCGCGTTCGCGGTGCAACTGGTCGAGGATCGGCGTCGTGAGGCCCGCGATGGTGGGCGTGCCCTGCCCGCGCGGTCCGGTCAGGTCCAGCACGACGACCTCGTTGCGGCCCTTGCGGATCCACGGTCCCGGCAGGTACATCGTCTGCGTGGGGCCGATGCTCCAGAACCTGCCGAGGCAGCGGCCGTTGATCCAGACGACGCCCTGGCCCCACGTGGACATGTCGAGGAAGGTGTCCTCGGTTCGGGTTGCGTCGAAGGCGCCACGGTAGAACGCCGCGCCCTTCCCGCGGCCCTTCTTGAACGCCAGCGCAGGAAGGACGCCGTCCGCATCGAAATCGAGCGCCCGGATTTCCCAGTGTTCCAGCGGCTGCGCGGCGCCGCCCTTCGCCGTGAACGTCACCGGACCGTGAATGCCCTTGCGGTCATGGATCTCGATACCGAAGTTCACGCGCGCGATGGTGTACAGCAGGATCTCGAGCGTGGCCGGTTTGCTGCGCGCCGGCACGTCGACCTTGTAGCGGCGGTAGCGCGTGTCGAACGTGCCGAGCGGCTTGCCGTCGAGCGTGATCCACGCGAGGTCGCGCGCGCGCGCCACCTCGACGACGCCCGCCGGGCCGGCCGGCAGGGTCACGCGATACGACACGAGGCCGCGGCTGATGTCGTACTGCTCGATCGGCTTCGGCGAAACGTCCTTGATCACGCGCGCCGGCAGGCTTGACTTCACCGGCACGGATTCCGCCAGCGCGAACGGAGAAATCGTCATCACGGGCATGCGCGGCGGCGGCTCGGGCAGCTTTTCGCCCGGCGCCAGGAACGGCGTGATCGCGGTACGGTACGCGTCGAACTTCTCGCCGATCCAGCCCGCCTCGCTGATCGGCGCATCGTAGTCATAGCTCGTCGTATCGGGCCGGAACGGGCGGTCGCAGCCGCCCCACAGGCCGAACGTCGTGCCGCCGTGCGCCATGTACAGGCTGAACGAACCGTTCGCCTTCAGCATCGCGGCGATGTCCTTCGTCGCCCCTTCCACGCCGCCGCGGCGGTGCGGCGAGCCCCACGTGTCGAACCAGCCGGAGTAGTACTCGCCGCACATGCGCGGGCCCTTCTGCACGGCGTCCAGCGCCTTGAAGCCGGCCGCCGGATCGCTGCCGAAGTTCGCCACCGTGAACAGCTCGGGAATGTGCGTGCGGGACACCGCATTCGTCGGATTGCACTGGAACAGCGGCACGTCGAAGCCGGCATCCAGCAAGGCCTGGCGCAGCACGCGCAGGTAGCCCACGTCGTCGCCGAAGAAGCCATACTCGTTCTCGACCTGGACCATCAGGATCGGACCGCCGTGCGTGACCTGCTGCGGACCGAGCACGCGGCCCACTTCCTTCAGCCAGCGCCGCGCCGGGGCCAGGTAGGCCTCGTCGCGCGTGCGCAGGAACGCGTCGCCGTCGTGCTTCAGCAGCCACCACGGCATGCCGCCCATTTCCCACTCGGCGCAGGCATACGGACCGGGGCGCAGGATCACCCACAGCCCTTCCTGCTGCGCGAGCCGGCAGAACTCCGCGGCGTCGCGCTGGGCGGCCCAGTCGTAGCGGCCTTCGCGCCATTCGTGGTAGTTCCAGAACAGGTAGGCGCACACCGCGTTCAGGCCCATCGCCTTGATGGTCTTCAGGCGATGGGACCAGTACTCGCGCGGCACGCGGGCGAAGTGCATCTCGCCGCAGCGGATCTGGATCGGCTTCCCGTCCAGCAGGAAGTCGTGCTCGCCGATCGCGAAGCGCCGGGAGGCGGCCGCGTGGAGGGTGCCCGTGAACGGCACGAGGGCCGATGCGGCCGCGCCCTGCAGCAGGCGCCGGCGTTGGAAACTGATGGTCATGTGGTCGTCGATATGAAAAATTAGAGCTTGCCGCGCAGGCCGAACTTGATGGTGCGGCCATCATACTTCGCATAGTCCATGCGGGTGCGGTGGCCGTCGCCGTACTGGCCCGTCGCGTCCTCGAAGTAATCGTACGACAGCGTGTTGGTCAGGTTCAGCGCGTCGAGACGCAGCTCCAGGTTCTCGGTCAGCTTGTAGCTGATGGTGCCGTCCAGGTAACCGCGGGCGGCGCGCCAGCGGATCAGGTCATCGCCGTTGTTCTTCGGGTTATCCCCGTGCAGCGAGCGGCCCTTGTAGTTGTACGACAGGCGCATCGCCAGGGGGCCGCGCTCGTAATAGGTCGTGAAGCTGTACGCGTACTTCGGCACCGAGTTGACTTCGATCTCCTTGCCGGCCGTCGTGATCCATTTCTGGCTGTTGAACGGGTCGATGTGCGTGTAGCTGGCCAGCGCGCCCAGGCCCTTGAACGGATCGGGCAGGAAGTTGAAGTCCTGCTGGTAGGCGAGCTCGTAGCCTTTCAGGGTCTGCTGGCCCGCGTTGCCGTAGGTGCGCAGGGTCATCGGCAGGTTCGGGTCGACCTTGCCGTTCTTGTCGTGGAAGATCGCGCCCAGCGCCGTGTCGGGCAGGCCCAGCGCGCCGAACGTCGTCTGCGTCGTGCTCGACACGGTGGCGTCGGTCAGCTCCTTCTTGAAGTACGCGGCCGACAGCAGGCTGCCCGGCTTGAAGTACCACTCCAGGCTCGTATCGAGGTTCTTCGACTGCTGCGGCTTCAGGTTCGGGTTGCCCGCCGTCGCCGTGTTGTCGAACGGGTTCGGGATGACGGTCTGCGCGGCGATGATCGACAGCGACGCGCGGCTGATCGTCTTGCCGTACGACGCGCGCCAGATCAGGTCGTCCGTCAGGTCGTACGCGGCGCTGATGGCCGGCAGCACGTTCGTGTACTTGCCGTGTTCCTGGTTCGGCAGGTAGGCGCCGCCCGCGCCCGACTTCTTGTAGTTGTCGATACCGAGCTTCGTCTGCGCCCAGCGCACGCCGGCGTTGATGCGCAGCTCGCGGGCCAGGACTTCGCCCTTGAAGTCGGACTGCACGAAACCGGTGGTGACCTTCTCTTCCGCGCCGAAGCTCTGCGCCGGCGTGAACGCGGCGGGCGTGTTGAAGGCCAGCGGGTCGTACGTGGAGTACGTGTAGCTGCGCGTGAACGTGCCGAACTTGTGCGGCCAGCCGTCGCCCATGTCCAGGTTCGAAATCGGCAGGGTCGAGACCATGTTGCTGCGCAGGCCCGCGTCGCCGAACGACTTCAGCTTGGCCACCATGGCGGACGTGCCGTTGCGCTTCTCGATCGTCTTCGTCGTGTCGACGTACACGATGCCGCCCTTGAAGTGGCCGGTCCAGTCGCCCCACAGGTCGTAGTCCTGGTCCAGCACGAGGCGCGCCTGGCGGCCCTTGTCCGTCTCGCGCGTCCAGCCGGTGTTGATGTCGAAGCCCGTGAAGTTGGCGGGATTCGTGTAGTCGACGTTCGACGACATCGACGGGTACACGTGGTCCGAACCGTAGTCGATGGTGGAATCGACGCCGAAGATCTGGCCCGACAAGGTGTCCTGGTAGCTCTTCGCGTCGCTGTTGTTGGCGGACAGCTGGCCGGTCAGCACGGTGCCCTTCTTGACTTCCCAGCGGCCGTTCAGCGCGAGGTAGCCGAACTTGGTCTTGTCCTCGCCGTACGTGACGCCGCTGCTGTACGACGTATTGCCGAACGTGCCCGTCAACAGGTTCGACGCCGGATCGATGTGCACATCCAGCGGCACGAGGCCGTTGTGGCCCGCCTGGCCGGCCGGCGCATTGCGGTTCGTCGTCTTGCTGTTGCGGATCAGGATGCCGTAATAGACTTCGTCGCGGCTGTTCTGCAGCTGCGAGGCCAGGCCGTCCAGGCTGATATTCAGGCCGCCTTCCTTGTACTGCAGCGACGTCACGAGACCGTCGCGCGTGCGGCGGTTCTGCGAGCCGTAGAAGCGGTAGATGCGGGGCAGCAGCGCGTTGTCGACCTGGTCGCGCGTGTAGCCGGACAGGTTCGCGCGCGGATCGTCGTAATCGAGCTGCAAGGCGAAGTTGCCCAGCACGGGCGACGCGCTGCCGCGGCGCGAGCTGTTGTAGCCGCCCGTCGCCTCGAAGCCGGACCGGTTGTTGACGGCCTTCGAATGCGACGCGCCGGCCAGGAAGCCCCAGTTGCCCCACGTGTTCGAATACAGCGCGAACAGGTTCGGATCCGTCTTTTCCGACATCGTGTTGTAGGACGCCGACACGCCGTAACGGATGGTGCGCTTCGGATTATCGAACGGGCGCGGCGTCTGCAGGTCGACGACGCCGCCCATGCCGCCTTCCGGCAGTTCGGCCAGCGGGGACTTGTAGAAGTCGACGCGGCCGAACAGTTCGGACGCGAACACGTCGTAGTTGAAGCCGCGCGCCGCGCTGCCGATGGTGCTCGTCGACGTCGTGTTGACGGGCGCGCCGTTCAGCGTGGTCACCGTGTATTCCGTCGGCAGGCCGCGGATCGAGATGCGCTGGCCTTCCGCCGAGCTTTCGTCGCGGTTCAGGATCACGCCCGGCACGCGCTGCAGCGATTCGGCCACGTTCGCCTCGGGGAACTTGCCGATGTCTTCGGCGACGATGGAATCGCGCACGCCGATCGCCTGCTGCTTCAGGTTCAGGGCCTTCTGCAGGCTGGAACGGAAGCCCGTGACGACGACAGTCGTCGTGGCCGGCGCATCGGCGGCCGGCGGGGCCGGCTCCGTGGTCGGTGCGGTGGTAGGCGCGGCGGGAGCGGACGCCTCCTGTGCCAGGGCCTGGTTCCCGTAGGCGGCGGCCAGCGCCATCGGCAGCAGCGTGGCGAGCAACTTCTTGTTCATCTTGTCTCCATTCTTGTGTCGTTATTGGAACATGGGGTGCCGGTCTGGGGCACGACTGCTGTGGTCTTTACGCCGGCTGGTGGTCACGTTACCACAAGGGTTTATTGAAGGGCAATAGCGCACGCATCAAGCGAATCGGCACGTAAGCTCTTGTTTTTACAGGAAATCGCACGCCATATCGGCAAATTTTGTGTCTCGCCGTAACGACAGCCATGTCAAACGCTCATACCTTTGACGAATTTTGTGATGTACGTTGTCTCATTTTTCCGTCAGACTTCCCTCCATGCGTAAAGTCAGCAAACTCAGTGAAGTCGCCCGGCTCGCGGGCGTGGCGCCCATCACGGCATCGCGCGCGATTCGCGGCGCAGGTTATGTGTCGGCCGAGACGCGCGAGCGCATCATGGCCGCCGCCGCGCAATTGAATTACACGCCCGATCCGCTGGCGCGGCGCATGCGCGGGGACCGCAGCCGGTTGCTGGGCGTATTCGTCAACAATTACGGGCCCGTCGTGCTGCACGAGATCATCCGCGCCCTCAGCACGCATGCGCGCGCCCAGGGCTACGACCTGCTGCTGTTCAACGCGGAACGCTTCGACAGCCCGGACCGCATGGCGACGTGCGACTTGCTGGGCAAGCTGTGCGACGGGCTGATGGTGGTGATGCCGGGTGCGGACGACCGCTTCCTGGACGCCATCGAACGCCAGCAGGTGGCCAGCGTCGTGATCTGCTTCGACGCGCGTCCGCTCGCGGTGCCCGTCGTGGCGGCGGAAAACCGCCTGGGCGCGCGCGTGGCCGTGAACCACCTGCTGGACCTGGGCCACCGCCGCATCGCCTACATCGCCGGCAATCCGGGCACAGGCCAGAGCGCGGAACGCGAACGGGGCTACGTCGATGCGCTGCAAGCGGCCGGCATCGCGCCCGATCCGGCCCTCGTCGTCAACGGCGCGTTCGTGCAACCGGGCGGTTATGCGGCGACGGAGCAGCTGCTCGCCCTCCCCGTCCCGCCCACCGCCATCTTCGCCGCGAACGACGAGATGGCGTTCGGCGCCATCGACGCCATCAACAGCCGCGGGCTGAAGGTTCCGCACGACATCTCCGTGATCGGTTTCGACGACATCCCCACCGCCAGCTGCGTCTTCCCGAAGCTGACGACGATGCACCAGCCGTTCGACGCCATCGCCGCCTATGCCGTGCGCGAAGTGGTGGGCATGATCGCGGGCCAGGTCTCGGGGCCCGCGCGCATCGCGTTTCCCGCGAAGCTGACGGTGCGCGATTCGACGGGGCCGGCCCCGCAGGTGGCGGCTACGCCGACGACGTCACGCCGACCCGTCCGCGCGCGGCGCGTGCCAGTGTCCGGAACATGACCAGGCTGGTCCCCGCCAGCAAGCCGCCCACGAGCAGGGTCAGGCCGTAGAAGTGGCCCGTCGTGTCCAGCAGGGGGCCGAGCAGGAAGCTCAGCACGATGTTGGACGTGGAGAACAGAAAGCGCTTGGCGCCGTCGAACTGCAGGAAGCGGGCGCGCGGGAACAGCACCATCGGCAGCGACGCGGACGCCGTGTAATACGTGCCCGCCACCACGGCGTGCAGCACGTAGACGACCGCAAAACTCTGCAGGTCGTGCACGGCGAGGAAGCCGCCCGCGCCCACGCACAGGTACAACCCCATCGACCACACGGTGACGCTGGCGGCGCTGTAGCGGTCGACGAGCCAGCCGATCACGGACGACAGCCCGATCGACAGGGTGTACGACGAGGCCAGCAGGCGGCCCAGCGTGGCCTTGTCCATGCCGATCGATTCCGCGTACAGCTGCGAGAACGTATTGAACGGCATGAACGTCAGCTCGGACGCCGTCAGGGCGAGGAACACGAGCAGGAAGTAGCGGTCCGACAGGCATTCGCGCCAGTACGCGCGGCCCATCGCGCGCCACGTCACCGCATCCTGGCCATCCACCGACGGCGGACCGTATTCGCCCTCCTCCAGCCGCAAACACATCAGCATGACGGCGACGCCGAAGAACAGCCCGATGCCGAGGAAGACTTCGCGCAGATGGTGCTCCGTCAGGCGGAAGAACCACAGGTTGAACAGGATGCCGGCGACGAGGCTGACGATGCGAAAGGCCGCGTAGAAGCGCCCGAGCACGGGCCGCGGCACGATGTCGTTCACGAGCCCCGCGTACAGCGCGAGCGTGACCAGCGCGACGCCTTCGAACACCGTCCAGAACAGGCAGAACCACGCCAGCACGCACGTGTCCACCCCGGGCGACAGAGTCCCGAGCAACTGGTCGGTGACGCGGCCGAACGCGACGCAGTTGCCCAGCGCGATGAGGACGAGCGCGGCGACGGGCGTGATCCCCATCAGGAACGGCAGCCGCCTGCCCCAGCGGCTGCGGAAACGGTCGGAGCGGAAGCCGACGATGGGCACGAGCACGGCGCCCAGCAGCGCCGGCAGCGCGGACACGAGCACGGCGATCATCGTATCGCTCGCGTGATGCTGCCGCAGCAATTCCATGACGCCGGGGATGGCCGAGCGGTCGCGGAAGGCGATGGCGAAGTCGCCGAACAGCAGCCAGAACAGGACGATGGCGAGGCCCGCCGTCGTGTAGCGCAACGTACCGACGGCGTGGGCGCTTTTGTCTTCCAACATGGACGCGTTTCCCACTAACAAGAGCTAAAGCATCGCCGCAGCTTGAGGAAAGCGCAAGCATTAAATTCGGGGTCAGAGCACATTTCGCGCGAAATTCGGGGTCAGAGCACTTTTTGGCGCACGAGCTTGATAGCAACGTTTTTTACCGCAGCGAAACCGACCGCTCGTAGGGATCGTTGCGCCATCATGGTCGTCGTTGAATTCTTGACTCACCGGGAAATTGATCGGAAATGTGCTCTGACCCCGAATCTGAAAAAAAATGTGCTCTGACCCCGAATTCGAATTCAAAAAAAAAAGCCTGCCATCCCTGGGCAGGCCGAACACGAACGCGGAGGTTCGCGAAGGAGAGAATCATTGGGCCAGTTTCGCCATTTCCGACGCGGCCAGCAGCACCGCGCCCACGCCGAAATGGGCCGTCGAGTTGCGGTCCACGACCTGGCCGGGGATCGCACGGTCGCCGATGGGCTGCACGTAGCCGACCTTGCCGTCCGGTTGAATCGCGGTGCGGGTCAGGTAATCCCAGCCGTTTACCGCCACCGGCAGGTAGGTGGCACGGTCCAGCAGACCGTTGTTGATACCCCACAGCATGCCGTAGGTGAAGAACGCGGTGCCGCTCGTTTCCGGGCCCGGCGCATGGGCGGGGTCGAGCAGGCTGCGCGTCCAGTAACCTTCCGGCGCCTGGATGCCCTTCAGCGTCTGCGCCATCGCGCGGAAGCGGTCTGCGAACAGCGGGCGGTATGGGTCGTCGCGCGGCAGGTCCGCCAGCACCTTGGCCAGCGCGGCGAACACCCAGCCGTCGCCCCGCGCCCAGAAGTCCTTCTTGCCGTTCACGCTCTGGTGCTTCGGGTAGACGTAGCGCGCGTCGCGGTAGTACAGGTGGGTTTCGCTGTCGTACATCAGGCCGTTCGCGTACTCGAAGTACGCAACCATCTTGTCGAGGTAGCGGCGGTCGCCCGTCAGGTGGTACATCTTCGTCATCACGGGCATGACCATGTACAGGCCGTCCGCCCACCACCAGTAGTCGACGCGGTCCGTGCCGATCTCGTGGCCCATCACCTCGCGCGCACGGGCGACGCGGCGCGGGTCCTGCGGGCCGAGGCGATACAGGTCGATATAGCTCTGGAAGCAGACCTGCCAGTCGCCGAACAGCACGTGGTCGTCCGTCTCGCCATACGTGAGCTTCCACTCGGCCTTGTTCGCGGACTTCGCGCCCTTCCAGTCGTTGTACTCGGCCCACCGTTCGGAATACTGGCGGTATGCCTCGTTGCGCGTGACCTCATAGGCGGCGAGATTCCCCGTGTGGTAGACGGCCACGTTCCAGAACGACCATTCCGTCGCGGGCGTCGTGCGCTGCCAGTAGCCGTTCACCCTGTCGATGACGGCGAGCGCTTCGGCCCGCGTCGGGATGGCGGTATGTGCTTCCTGGGCCGGAACGGCCGCGCGCCGGGCACTCATGTCCGTGCAGCCGGCCAGCAGGAGCATGCCGCCCGCCAGGATGGCCGCCATCGTTCGCTTCTTCATGTGGCTCCTTCAGATGTCATGTCGCTATCGAGATGGTGAAATCGCCGGCACCGAGCGGCTGCGCGGACGCCAGCCGGATGCGGTACAGCGCCTCGCCCCACTCACGTTTCAGGCCCGGGTCTTCCAGCGGCAGCCGTTCGACGTCGGCACGCAGCACGCGCGCGTCGAACTTCAGGCGCACGGTCCGGCCTCCTGCCACGGGCAGCGACACGACGCCCGCCTGTCCCGTGTCGGGCTGGCGCGGCGTGACGAAGACGAGGGCCACGGGCGCGGGATGCGCCAGCGCGAACGCCTCGCGCAGGTTCACCGTGCCGGCAGCGCGGTCGAGCGCGATGCGCCGTTCCCACGTCTTGACGCCCGCATCCGGGCCGTACGCGGTGGCCAGCTCCATCGTCATGCCCGTTGCGCCCAACCCGTCGTCGACGCGCACCCGGCTCGCCCGGTCGCGCGCATCCCGGCCCTGCTGCATCCGGCCGCCCACGAGCGGCAGGTTGTGCCAGCCCGACTGCATGGTCCAGATGGTGTACCGGTCCTTGCCGAACGTCTTCGCCGTATAGGCTTCGACGCCGGGATCCACGAACACGGGCTGGCCGTCGTGGAACACGATGAAGCTGCCGGAATCGTGGTGGCCGTGGCTGCGCGCGTTGGACGCCGCCTGCACGGCGAGGAAGAATCCGCGACTCGATCCGCCCTGCTCCCGCGCCGTCATCAGGCCGAGGGCGGGATACCAGGACGCGCGCTGCAAGGCATCGCGGCCGGGCGTCGCCCGCATGCGCGCGACCTCCAGCACGTCGGCCACGTCGCGCGCGAGGCGCCCCTGGTCCGACAGGACGATGCCGCGCGCGGGCGCCCGGAACGCGCCGAACGCGGCCAGGTCGGCATCGCCGGTGGCGCGGCCGAAGCGGTGCAGCAGCGGCGGCGAGTGGTGCACTTTCGCGTGCGCGTCGCCGTAGTTCACGTACCAGTCGCCGGCCACGTGCACGTCCAGCACGTAATGGCCCATGCGGCGCACGAACGGATCGGACGCCAGGCCGACCGCTCCACCGGTCGCCGAATCCAGCGCCATCAGGCTGTCGAGATAGGGGCCGGCGGACATCGTCCAGTAGCCCGGCCCTTCCTCGCAGGCGCCGTCGTCCGAGTAATCTTCCAGGAAGCCGTCCAGGCAGCGGCAGATCTTCAAGGTGGCCGCGATGCGGCGCGCCGGATCCGGTTCCAGCAGCAGGTTCGCTTCCAGCCAGCTCGACGCGATCCACGACGTCCAGTTGTTCAGCGGCTCCTTCTTGTCCTTCAGGCCCATCCACTTGAAATCGTCGCGCGTAAAACCCGGGTCGAGGATGCGGCGCTTCACCTCGGCCGCGATGCGCACGGGGAGCAGCGGCGACACCGTGCGCAGCTGCTCGCCCACCAGTTCGTGGACATAGGCCAGCGTCACGCCCGTCTCCGCCGCGAACAGGTCGATCACGGGTTCGTCCGCATCGGGCAGGCCCACGCCGCGCTTCTGCATGCCGCTGTGGGCCGGCAGGCCCCAGAAGGTTTCCTCGCACACGTGCCAGACGCCGTCCGCGATCGCGTGCAGGTAGCGTCCCTGCCCCTGCACGCATTCGGCCAGCACGAGGCCCGCGAGCCGGCTGCGGCGCTCGAAATAGCGTTGCTCGTAACGGGTGCGGTTGCCGTTTTCCGAAAACTCCAGGAACAGGCTGGCCGGCAGTTGCGGCCACTCGGTGCCCAGCCAGGCGTCGGCACGGGCGATCAGCGCCGCGGCCACGTCGGCCGGCACCTGCGCCCACGCGGCGCGGTCGCCCGCCCGCGGATAGGGATGCCAGGCACCGGGCGGCAGCAGGCGGCGGCGCAGCAGCGCCTCGTCGACGACGGAACGCAGGTAGCGCTTGGGCACGCGCGGCGCTGCCTGCGCCGCACTGCCCTGCTCCCCCGCCGGCCCGGCCGCCGCGCGCAGGCCGGGCGTGCCCAGCAGCGCCAGCGCACCCAGCCCGCGGGCCAGCGCATCCCGTCGATTCATGTCGTCTCCTTGATGAGTTGAGACAACGTTACCACTCACGTTCGCAAAAGACAATAGGCTTTCGCTCAACACGTTGGTCGATTCACAGTGGAGGGCGGGATGGTAACGATGCCATCCCCCGCGCCGCCGAAGTCAGCCTTTCGGCGCGGGCCCGGTGGAATCGCGGATGACGAGCCGGGCCGGCAGTTCGATGCGGAAGCCCTCGGACCGGCCGTTGCGGATGGCGCCGACCAGTTCGGCCACGGCACGCGCGGCGATCTCGTTCAGCGGCTGGCGCACGGTCGTCAGTTTGGGGAAGACGACGGCCGCGCGGATCACGTCGTCGAAGCCGACGACAGAGAGGTCGTCCGGCACCTTGAGGCCGGCGTCCGCGATCGCGTCCATGGCGCCGAACGCCATCGCGTCGTTGGCGGCGAAGATCGCGGTGGGCGGTACGGGCAGCTCGAGCAGGGCCTGGGTCTCCGCGAAACCGCTGGCGTCGTTGAAATCGCCCTGGCGCAGGTAAGCCGGCTCGATCGCGATGCCGGCCGCGCGCAGCGCATCCTCGTAGCCGCGCTGGCGCTCCTCGCTCTGGCCCGTGAACGACGTGCCGGCGATGAAGGCGACGCGGCGGTGGCCGAGCCCGAGCAGGTGCTCGACGGCGCTCCTGGCCGCGAGGCGGTTGGAGCCGAGGACGACCGGCAGGTCGATCGGGCGCGCCGCAAAGCTCACCAGCACGCAGGGGGCGTGCGCCCGTTCCAGCTTGTCCAGCAGGCCGTCGTTCGCGTCCGGCAGCAGGAGCAGCAGGCCGTCGCACAGCTTGCGCAGCATCTCGGCCGTGCCGGCGCGGCGCGCATCGTCGAAGTGGTCGGCGTTGAAGACGATGAGGTCGAAGCCGAGCCGGCGGGCCTCGTCGTTGATGGCGCTGAGCAGCTCGTGCAACACGAGCGAGCGGAAACCGTTCACGAACACGCCGACGAGGCCCGAGTTCCCGCCCCGCATCTTCTGCGCGATCATGTCCGGCGTATAGTCCAGCTTCGCGGCCGCCGCGAGCACGCGTTCCCGCGTCTCCTTCGCGACCCGTCCCACGCCGCGCAGCGCGCGCGACGCCGTGATCAGCGATACGCCCGCCTCTTCGGCCACTTCCGTCAACGTACTTGTTTTCTGCATTCCGATTCCAATTCCCGCACTGTAACGACAACGTTACCTAAATCATCCTGAACAGGCAAGCCACAACCGGCTTTGCCCGCCACGCAAAGGTCTTGCCGGCGGCCGCCGGATTATCGCAGGCGGGCATGCCCGCTACAGTGACACCACCTTGTTACCGGAGTCCTGGCATGACAAACCTGCTTTCCCCCACCCGTCTCGGCGACCTGATCCTGCCGAACCGCATCGCGATGGCCCCCGTCACGCGCGCCCGCTCGGGCGCCGACGGCGTCCCGACCGCCGCCAACGCCGCGTATTATGCGCAGCGCGCCTCGGCGGGGCTGATCGTCGGCGAAGCGACCAACGTGTCGCCGCAGTCCGCCGCGTTCGAACTGGCGCCGGGTCTCCACGACGACGCGCAGGTGGCCGGCTGGCGCCGCGTGATGGAAGCCGTGCATGCGGCCGGCGACCGCCTGTTCGCCCAGCTGTGGCACAGCGGCCGGGTGAGTTCCCATGCGCTGCTGGACGGCCGCGCGCCGCTGGCGCCGTCCGCCGTCAACGACGACCTGCACCTGCTGCAGCCGTATGCGCTGCTTACAAACGGTTTTTATACGCGCATCGCCGCGACGACGCGTTCGGCGGCTCGCTCGCCAACCGCGCCCGCTTCCTCGAGCTCGTGCTGCGCGCCGTGCTGGACGAGGTCCCTGCGGGCCGGATCGGCGTGCGCCTGTCGCCGTTCGCCGCATATAACAATGCCGTCGACCCGGCCACGGAAGAGACGTACGCCTACGTGGCCCGGATGCTGGGCGAGGCCGGCATCGCCTACCTCCACGCGGCCGATTCGAACGCATGTCCGCCTTGACGCGGGCGTAGATTCGCACCCATCACAAGGAGTCTTCATGCATACCCACGCCAGTCACGCCCCGGACATCGCGCCGGGCATGGTGCGACTGCTGGCCACGTCCGCCGGCCTGATCGTCGCCAACCTGTATTACGCCCAGACGCTGGTCGGCCCGATCAGCGCCGCGACCGGCCTGTCGCCCGAAGCGGCCGGCCTGATCGTCACACTGACGCAGGTCGGCTACGCCCTCGGCCTGCTGTTCATCGTGCCGCTGGGCGACCTGCTGGAAAATCGCAAGCTCGTGTTCTCCGCCCTCCTCGCCACGGCCGCCGCGCTGGCCGCCGCCGCGTCCAGCACGAACGCCTGGATCTTCCTCCTCGCGTCGCTGGGCATCGGGCTCGGCTCCGTCGCCGCGCAGATCCTCGTGCCGTTCGCCGCGCACCTGTCGCACGAGGCGACGCGCGGCCAGGCCGTCGGCAAGGTGGTCAGCGGCCTGCTGCTGGGGATCATGCTGGCCCGCCCCGCCGCGAGCCTGATCGCGGACCACGGCAGCTGGCACCGCGTGTTCGGCGGCGCCGCCGTCGCGGTGTTCGTCCTCGCCTTCGTCCTGCGCGCCAGACTGCCGCAGCGCGTGCCCGTGCACAGCCTGTCGTACGGCCGCCTGATCGGATCGCTGTGGCATCTGCTGGCGACGACACCCGTGCTGCGCCGCCGCGCCGCCTACCACGCCGGCCTGTTCGGATCGTTCAGCCTGTTCTGGACCGTCACGCCGCTGATGCTGGAAGGCCCGCAATTCCATTTGTCGCAATCGGGCATCGCGATCTTCGCCCTCGTCGGCATGGCGGGCGCCGTCGCGTCGCCGGTGGCGGGCCGCCTCGCCGACGCCGGCCACACGCTGATGGCGACGGCCGCCGCGCTCGTCCTCGGCATCGTCGGCTTCGCGCTGCCGCTGTATCGACCGGAATCCCGCGCGCTGGCGCTGGGCATCCTCGTCGTGGCGTCCATCGTGCTGGACATGGCCGTCGCCGCGAACCTGGTACTGGGCCAGCGCGCCATCTTCGCCCTCGGCGCCGAAGTGCGCAGCCGCCTGAACGGCATCTATTTCGCGCTGTTCTTCGCCGGCGGCGCGCTGGGCTCCGCGGCGGGCGCCTGGGTGTACGCCCACCACGGCTGGCATGCCGCCCTGCTGGCCGGCATGGCCTTCCCCGCCGCCGCGCTGCTCGTCTGGTTCGGCGAACTGGCCGGCCGCGGCGCCACCTCCGGCGCGACCGCATCATGAACCCGCGCGCCCTGGTCATCGGCGGCTCGCTCGGCGGGCTCCTGGCGGCCAATACGTTACGCAGGATCGGCTGGCGCGTCGACGTGTTCGAGCGCTCGCCCCATGCGCTGGACAACCGCGGCGGCGGCATCGTGCTGCAGCCGGACGCGCGGCGCGACCAGGGCGAACGTATTCATTGCGCAGCCGGGAGCACGAGCTTCTGCTCCCCCTCGTCCAGCACGAACACGGCGAGCAACTTGGCCGGCTTGTCCTTGCTGGCATTGCGGGTCACCTGGTGGCGCGCGCCCGGATCCTCGTACCAGGACTCGCCCGTGCGGTAGACCTTCGGCGGCGCATCGTCGACGGCGCTGACGATCTCGCCCGACAGCACCTGCGCATAGATGAAGGACGACTGCGGATGCGTGTGCGGCGGCGACGATGCGCCGGGCGCGAACGACACTTCCAGCGCCACCAGCGCCTTGCCGGGCACATTCGGCAGCGCGCGGTGGAACAACGGTTTCACCGTCTCGTGCGCGCCTGCCGCGCCGGCCAGCAGCGCCAGACTCAAAGCGATCGCGGATTTCATCGCCGACTCCTCAGCGCGCTGCCGTCACGGCGGCCGGCTGCGCGCGGAAGCTGATCGCCATGCGGTTATATGCATTCATCAGGCCGATCGCGATGGTCAGGTCGGCCAGCTGCTGCTGGCTGAACACGGCCGCGGCGGCGGCATACTCCGCGTCCGGCACGCCCGTCTCCGCCACCCTGGTGACCGTCTCGGCCCAGGCGAGGGCCGCGCGCTCGGTCGCGTCGAACAGGCTGCCGGCCTCGCGCCAGGCCGGCACCAGCACGAGCTTCTCGACTTCGACGCCTTCCTTCAGCAGGTCGCGCGAGTGCATGTCGATGCAGTAGGCGCAGCCGTTGATCTGCGAGACGCGCAGGTAGACGAGATCGACGAGCACCTTCGGCAGGCCGCTGTTCATGATGTGGCCGTACACGCCGCCGAGTGCCTTCATGCCGGCCGGGGTGGCCGCGTTGTAATCCATGCGCTGGGTCATTTTGACTCTCCTGGTTGAATTGAATGCGCCCATGATGCGCCGGCCGGTGGCCAAAAAACAGTGCCAAGTTTGATCATTTTTAATGTACCATCGGCCATGACCACCCTGTCCATCGGCCTCGACCGGGCCAAGAAAACACCCCTCGCCACGCAGATCTACGCGGCCATCCGCGCCGCCATCGAATCGGGCCAGATCCCGGCCGATGCGAAACTGCCGTCGTGGCGCGACCTGGCGGCCCAGCTTGGGGTGTCGCGCGGCACCGTGCGCATCGCGTACGAACGGCTCGTCGACGAGCAGCTTGCGACGAGCCATGGCGCGGCCGGCACCCGCGTCAACGGGCGGCCGGCCACGCCGGTCACGTCCGACCGCCCGCCCGATACGGCGCCGATCCCGGAGCTGTTCCACAGCTTCGGGGCGACGCCGCTGCCGTTCCAGATGGGCGTGCCGGCGCAGGACGCGTTCCCCTATAAACTCTGGTCGCGCGTGATGGTGCGCGCGGCCCGGCACGCGGCGGCGAGCCCGGTCGGCTACCCCGATCCGCGCGGCGATCCCGACCTGCGGCGCGAAGTCGCGGCCTATCTCGGCATCGCGCGCGGCATCCGCTGCAGTCCGGCGCAGGTCTTGATCACGGCAGGCTTCGCTGGGGCGCTGGGGCTCGTCGTGCGCGCGCTCGCGCTGGAAGGACAAGGCGCGTGGTTCGAGGATCCGGGATTTCCGCTGACGCGCACCGCGTTGTCGCTGGCCGGCATGAACGTCGCCGCCATCCCCGTCGATGCCGACGGCCTGGACGTCGATGCCGGCATCCGCATGGCGCCGTACGCGCGGCTCGCCGTCGTGACGCCGGGCCAGCAGGCGCCGCTCGGCATGACGATGACGCTGGCGCGGCGCCGCGCCCTGCTCGACTGGGCCGGCGCCAACGGGGCGTGGATCGTCGAGGACGACTACCTCAGCGAGTTGCAACTGGAGGGCCGCGCGGCGCCGGCGCTCGCGTCGCTCGACCAGGGCGGGCGCGTGCTGCACATCGGGACGTTCAGCAAGACGATCAGCCCCGCGCTGCGCCTCGGCTTCCTCGTCGTGCCGGCCGGACTGGCGCGCCGGTTCGGCGACGTCGCCGCCTGCCTGGCGCCGGCGCCCGGCGCGCCCATCCAGCGCGCCGTCGCCGACTTCCTGCAAGAGGGCCACTACCTGCGCCACCTGCGCCGCATGAAACGTCTGTATGCGGCACGGCGCGAAGCCTTGCTGCGCTGCCTGCGCAAGGAAGCCGCCGGGGCGCTCGAGGTGCAGGCGACGGCCGGCATGGCCGTCGTCGCGCGCCTGCGGAATGACGCGTCCGACGTCGATATCGCCGCCCGCGCCCTGCAGGCCGGCCTGGCGCCCGTGCCGCTGTCGCCATGGTATGTACGACTGCCCGCCACGCCCGGCCTGCTGCTCGGCGTGACCAACGTCGACGGGCGCCGGCTCGTGGCCGATTGCCGCCGGCTGGCGGAGCTTGTCGCCATCACAAAATAGTCTACCGGTTGACGGTTTTGACGATTGACAAACTGTTGTGTCGTAAGAAATACTTTTCGGCATGATAGAACTGACTGCCATCCGCAAGACCTACCGCCTGGGCGGCAGCGACATCCGTGCCCTCGACGGCATCGACCTGCACGTGGCGCGCGGTGAATTCGTCGCCGTGATGGGGCCGTCCGGCTCCGGCAAGTCGACGCTGCTGAACGTATTGGGCGGGCTGGATCGGCCTGACAGCGGCCGCTACCGCCTGGCGCAGGACGACATCAGCGCCCTCGACGACGATGCCGCGTCCGATGTGCGCAACCGCCGCATCGGCTTCGTGTTCCAGTCCTTTCATCTGCTGCCGCGCCTGACCGTGCTGGAAAACGTGCTGCTGCCGCAGCGCTATGCGCGCCAGCCCGACCCGCGGGCGCCCGACCGGGCGCGCGCCCTGCTCGACCGCATCGGCCTGGGCAAGCGCCTCGACCACCTGCCGGGCCAGCTCTCCGGGGGCCAGCTGCAGCGGGCCGCCATCGCGCGCGCGCTGCTGAACGAGCCGGACCTGCTGCTCGCGGACGAGCCGACCGGCAACCTCGATTCGAGCAGCGCGGCCGACGTGATGGCCCTGCTGCGCGAACTGCATGCGGGCGGCCAGACGCTCGTGATGGTCACCCACGATCCGGCCATCGCCGCCAGCGCGCAGCGCACCATCCACCTGCGCGACGGCCGCGTCGCTGACCAGCCATGAAGCGCCTCGTCCCGCTGCTGGCCCTCGTCGCGGTTGCCGCCACGGCTGCCAATATGCGCCCGGTCCTGATCACCGGCGAGGTCGAAGCGGTGGATTCGCAAACGATCTTCGTGCCGCCGTCGAAAGCGTCGCCGATCGTGCTGCGCAACTTCCTCGCCGAGGGCACGCAGGTCAGGAAGGGCGACGTGGTCCTGCGGATCGAATCCCCCGGGGCCACCAACGTCGACCAGCTCCGGCTGGACCGGGAGCGCGCCCGCGCGAGGACGGACAGCGAGACGGCCACCCTCGAAGTCGCGGCCATCGAGGCGGAAAAGGCGCTCGTCAGCGCCCAGGCCGCGCTGGACCGGGCGAAGGTCGACGCGGCGCTGCCGAAGCAGCAGATCACGGGGCTGGACTACGACCGCCACCAGGCGGAACTGGGCCGCGCCACGCGCGACCTCGCGATCAAGCAGGACAGCCTCCGGAATGCCCGCGCGGCCGTCGCCCGCCGCAAGGAAGACGGCGCGCTCGAAGTGAAAAAACTGCAGATCAACGAAGCGTTCCAGCTCGCCCAGCTGGCGCAATCCGAAGTGCGCGCCGCGCGCGACGGCGTCGTCGTCCACGGCTACAGCCCGTTCAACGGCGAGCGCATCGACGAAGGGTCGACAGCCTGGCCGGGCAACGCGGCCGGCACGGTGCTGGGCGACGGCCACATGGTCGTCACGGCCTGGGTGCTGGAAGCGGACCGCCCCCACCTGCGCGACGGCCAGGCCGTCAGCCTGCGCTTCGACGCGCTGCCGGGCGTCGTCGTGACCGGCAAGCTCGCCGGCATCACGAGCGCGCCCGAAGCGAAGCCCCGCTGGGGGCTGGGCCGCTATTTCCGCGCCCGGATCGCCCTGCCCGACGACCACGGCCTGCCCCTCGTCGGGGGCATGAGCGTGCTCGTCGAACCGCTGGCGCCCGGCGCGGCGGCGGCCAACATCCGGCAGGCCAGGGCCGCCGCCCCCGCCGTGCCGGCGGTCGAAGGCGAGATCGCGTCGCGCCGCACCATGCCGGTGTCGCCGCCGACCATCCCGTACATCTGGCAATACAAGCTGGCGTTCCTCGCACCGGAAGGCACGATGGTGCAGGCCGGACAGCCCGTCGCCGTGTTCGAATCCACCGAAGTGATGAACCGCCTGATCACGCTGCAAGGCACGCTGAAGGAGCGCGAACGGGCACTGGAAAAACTGCAGCTGGACCAGGCCGAGGCCGACCGCGCCGGCGTGCTGGCCCAGGCCGAGGCGCAGAGCAATGCCGACAAGGCCGCGCGCAAGGCAACCATGCCGAAGGAACTCATCCGCCGCGTCGACTACGACAAGCTCGTGATCGACCGGACCGAAAAGGCGCAGCTGGCGAAGCTGATGCAGGCGCAGTACGAGGCGCAGCGGCGCGCGCGCCGTGCGGAGCGCGCCGGCCTGCAGTCCGACGTGGCGCAGTTGCGGACGCAGATCGCCGCCCTGGTCAAGGGACAGGCGGCGTTGACCGTCGTGGCGCCGCGGCGCGGGCTGGTCCTGCACCGCATCGGCTTCAACGGCGACAAGTTCACCATCGGCAGCCAGGTCTGGATGGGCCTCTCGGTCGCGACCCTGGCCGATCCCGACCAGTTGGGCGTCGACGCCCGGGTGCCGGAAGCGCAGGCGGCGGGCGTGCAGGTGGGCCAGGCGGCGCGCGTGACCGTGACCGGCACGCGCCAGTCGCTGGCCGCGCACGTGACCGGCCTGGGACGCGCCTTCCATGGCAAGTCCGCCTCGCAGGCGGCCGTGGTGCGCCACGTGCAGCTCGAATTCGACGCGCCGCCGAAAGACGTCAAACCCGGCGCCGCCGTGCAGGTGGAACTGCTGCCGGGCGCCGAGCGCCGCATTGCACGCCAACCATGAGACCACCGATGCTACGCCCATGCCTGTACGCCGCCGCGCTGGCGGCCCTGCTGTCCGGTTGCGGCAGCGCGTCGTCGACGGCCGGCGGTCCCGCCGAGACGCTGGCGCCGCGCGCGTGGACCGAAACCCTGGAAGCGGACGGCGAGATCCGCGCCGCCGCCAACACGCCGCTCGCGGTACCGGGCAGCGGCTGGTCCAGCCGCGTGCTGGTGGAGATGATCCCCGACGGCAGCAGCGTCACGAAAGGCCAGGTCGTGGCCCGCTTCGACGCGCCCCAGGCACGCGCGGAACTGTCGCAGGCCGACGTCGAACTGCTGCGCAAGACGCTGGCCGAGGAAGCCAATCGCCAGAACGCCGCCGTCGAAAGGAACGTACTGGCGGGCGAGCGCGCCAAGGTCGAGGACGACCTCGGGCTCTCGCGCCGCTACGAAGGCGTCGACCTCTCCCTGTTCCCGCGCAACGAGATCCTCGATGCGCTGGCCGACGTCGGCTTCCTCACGAAGAAGCGCACCTACCTCGACTGGAAAGGGGGCCAGGCGCAAGCCCGCGCCGCCGCGCAGGACGCCGTGCTGCACTCCCAGCGCGACAGCGTCGCGCAGAACGCGGCACAGCAGCGCAAGAGCCTGGACGCGCTGGAACTTGTGGCGCCGCACGACGGCGTGTTCCTGCTCGCCGCGCGCTGGGACGGCGCCAAGCCCCAGGTCGGCGCCAACCAGATGGCGGGCGAGCCGTTCGGCACCCTGCCCGACCTCGACCAGCTCGTGGCCCATTTCACCGTGGCCGAGGGCCAGGCGTACGGGCTCAAGCCGGGCCTGCCCGTGCGCGTGCGCCTGGCCGGCACGGGCACGGAACTGGACCTGACCGTGACGCAGGTCGGCAACAGCGCCGGCGTCATCTCGCCCGAGTCGCCCGTCAAGTACAGCGATTTCGACGCGGCCATCGGCACCGATACGGCACGCAAGCTGGGGCTGAAGCCCGGCCAGGCGCTGCACGGCACGGTGCTCCTCGTGACGAAGGCGGCGGTCCTGACGGTGCCGAACATCGCGCTCGTGCAGGATGGCGCCGCGTATGCCGTGTACACGGTCGACGCCGGCCGCGCCGTGAAGCACAAGGTCGAACTGGGCCAGCGCGGCCCGGTGCGCAGCGAAATCCGGAGCGGCCTCGCGTCCGGCGCCCGCATCGTGCTGCTCCCTCCGAAAGAGAAGACATGAACCGTGCACTCCTGCTGGAAGCCGTCGCCGAACTGCGGCGCCGCAAACTGCGCACCGGCCTCACCCTGCTGGGCATGATCTTCGGCGTGGGCGCCATCGTCGCGATGCTGGCCGTGGGCGAAGGGAGCCGGCGCGAGGCGCTGCGCCTCGTCGCGGAACTGGGCCTGAACAACGTCATCGTCGAGAGCAAGGGCATCGACGCCGAGCAGTTGAAGGACGTCCGCACCCGCTCGCTGGGCCTGTCGGCGCTCGACGCGGCGGCGGCGCTGTCCGTCGTGCCGGGCGCGCAGTCGGTGGCGCTGAAGAAGGAGATCAAGGTCGACCAGTTGATCGTCGGCGACCAGGTCGTGAGCGGGCGCGCGTTCGCGGTGTCGCCGGCCTACGCGGATCATGGCGGCTTGCAGCTCAAGGCGGGACGCTGGCTTCAGCCGGCCGACGGCGCGACGCTGGCCCCGGTGTGCGTGCTGGGCGCGCGCCTGGCGCACACGCTGTTCGGCACGGCACCGGCCGTCGGCCGGCGCGTCAAGGTCAACCACGTGTGGCTGGAGGTGGTCGGCGTCCTGGCCGACCGCTCGCCCGGCAAATCGGAGTTCGAAGGCGTCAAGCTGGGCCTGGACGACGAACGCCTGTTCGTGCCGTGGGAAACGGCGCGCGCGCGCTTCAGCTTCCGCCGCATCGAGGACGAAGTGGACGGCATCAGCGTGCGCCTGGACGGCCAGGTCGCGCCGGACGACGCGGCGCGCGTGCTGCAGGCCGTCATCCACCAGCGCCATGGCGGCGTCGACGACACGAACCTCATCGTGCCCATGGGCCTGTACCGCCAGAACCAGCAGACGCAGCGCATCTTCACCATCGTCATGAGTTCGATCGCGGCCGTATCGCTGCTGGTGGGCGGCATCGGCATCATGAACATCATGCTCGCCAACGTGCTGGAACGAAGGCGCGAAGTGGGCCTGAAGCGCGCGCTGGGCGCGCGCCGCCGCGACGTGGTCGAACAGTTCCTCGCCGAGGCGCTCGTGATCGCCGTCAGCGGCGCCCTGCTCGGCCTCGTGCTGGGCGCCGTGGCCGCCTACAGCATCGCCGCACTGGCCGGGTGGTCGGTGGCGTGGTCGCCTGCGAGCCTGCTGCTCGCGGTGCTGGCGTGCGTGGCGGTCGGCCTGGGATTCGGCGTGTATCCCGCGCGCCAGGCGGCGGCGCTCGATCCGATCGCGGCGCTGCGCAGCGACGGCTGACTTTATTGCGCTGCACCGGACTCGTTTCCGGCGAGTTCATCGTGGGTTCTCACCAATTATACAACCTCCTCCTGGCGCACCGACCGAATAGAAAATCACCGAATGTAACTTATTAAAAATAATGTTTCACAAACTAAAAATCGTTACTTTCCGCCCAAAAAAACACTCATAGAATCCCTGAAACACACATTTACATCGCCGCTTTTCGGCGAATAACATGGGGACAAGTAATGGAGACAGTGTCGACGCTGGAAAGTGCACACGCCCATCGAAAGGAACAAGAAACGCATCGTTTACTTGCCTGGGTTCCTTCCTTGTATATTTCGATGGGCCTGCCGGGCGTTATTGTCGGATCAGCTGCAGCCGTCATGTACAAGAACATGGGGGTAGCCACCGAAGACATCGCCATCTATACGAGCCAGCTTTACCTGCCCTGGGTATTAAAACCGCTATGGGCGCCATTTCTCGAACCGTTCAGGACAAAGGCGTTCTGGGTCATCATGATGCAATTCATAATGACGGCGGCATTCGGCCTGATAGCGTTCTCCTTACCGCATAATCATTTCTTTGCGCTGTCATTATTCTTTTTCTGGGTAATCGGTTTCGCCTCCGCTACGCAGGACATCGCCATCGACGGCGTATTCATGACAACGGCAACACCCAAACAGCAGGCGCGCTATGCGGGATTGCAAGGAATGTGCTGGAATGTCGGGGCCGTACTCGCATCGGGTGTGATGGTATCGCTGGCAGGCATCATTCATGATCGCTGGGCGGTGTCCTGGCAACATTGCTGGATCACCATCATGGCGATCCTGACCATCCTGATGGGCGCATTCGCCGTGTGGCATGCGACTGTCCTCCCTCCGGGCGAATTGTCGCCGCTGCGTGGCGGCGGCATGTCGGCCGCCTGGTATTCGCTTCGGGCGTCGTGGTCGACGTTCTTCCTCAAGCCGTATATCTGGAAAATGATCGCGGTCGTGCTGTGTTATCGGATCGGCGAGTCGTTCATCGAACAAATCGGGCCGCTATTCATCCTGGAATCACGCGCCAGTGGTGGCCTCGGCCTCAATAACCAGCTGCAGGGCCTGATCAATGGCTCGGCCGGCACCGCGTCCTTCATTATCGGTTCATTCGTTGGCGGCTACCTGGTGTCACGGCTTACGCTGCAACGCAGTTTCGTGCTGCTGGCGCTGGCATTGAATCTGCCTCACATCACTTACTACTATCTCAGCCATGCATTGCCGACCAACCTTTCCTTGATCGCGGCAATGGTCTTCATCGAAAAATTCGGATTCGGTCTCGGCTCGGTAGGTCATATGCTGTACATGGTCCAGCAGGTGGCACCAGGACCATTCCGAATGACGCATTACGCCTATGCGACCGCACTCATGGCGATGACGCGCTGGCTCATCGGGTGGGCCAGCGGTCCGGTGTTCACGTATTTCGACCACAATTTTGCGCATTACTTCAGCTTCGTTCTGTTTGTCTCCATTCCGCCGATTCTTATTGCACGTCTAGCGCCGTTTCCGATAACAACACCAACCCGGACTGGGGAAACATGAAGAAACGTAATTGGGAACTACGCCGGCCGCTGGAGGCGCGACCGGCGCCGGGGTGATCAATCCATGTGGAACACTGGCTCCATCATCGCCCAGTGCTCACCTTCGGCCCGGCTGGCCAGCGGCACCTGGCATGGGCTGCAGAACGTCCACCAGCGCTGCGTTTCCGGATCGGCGGCAATGTGCGCCATGTCGGCGGCGAAGTCCGTGCCGTGGTATTCCCAATAGCCGAACAACAGGTTTTCCGGCTCGCGCAGGAAGATCGTGTAATTGCGCACATTGGCTTCCGGGAGGCGGGCCAGCACCTGCGGCCATACGGCGGCGTGCAGCGCCTTGTATTCCGCGATCTTCTCCGGCACGATGCCGATCACCATTCCCATTCTTTGCATGTAAAGCTCCTCAATCGATACGGTAGAAACGCAGGGCATTGAGCCCGAACACGGCCAGCCGGTCGGCACCGGACAGTCCGTCCAGCAGGGACGCGCAGGCGGCGAGCCAGCGCGCGTAATCGGCGGCCAGGTCCAGCACGGGCCAGTCGCTGCCCCAGATCAGGCGGCGCGGCCCGAAGCAGGCGAGCAGATGGTCGACGTACGGCCGCAGGCGGTCAACGTCCCAGTCGGCGCCCGCCTCGGTGACGAGCCCGGACAGCTTGCAGCTCACCTGCGGCAGCGCGGCCAGGCGCGCGATGTCGGCGCCCCACGGCTCGAGCCTGCCTTCGGCGATCAGCGGCTTGGCGCCGTGGTCGATCACGATGGGCAAATCCGGATGGCGCCGCGCGAATGCGTGCAGCGCGGGCAGATGGCGCGGCAGGACGAGCGCGTCGAAGCTCAGGCCATGGCGCAGCATCGCCTCCACGGCCGGCGCCAGCGCGGGGTCGTCGATCCAGTTGTCGTCCTCGAGGTCCTGCAGCATGGGCCGCAAGCCCTTGAGCAGCGGGTCGGCCGCGAGCACACCGATCCGCGCCGGCGCGTCCGGCGCCTTCAGGTCGGTCCAGCCGACCACGCCGCCGATGAACGGGTGCGAGCGGGCCAGGCCCAGCATGAAGTGCGTATCGTCCTCGTTGGGCATCGATTGCACGAGGACCGTCTTCGCGACGCCGTGCCGCGCGAGCAGCGGCGCGAGGTCGGCGGGAAAGAAATCGCGGTAGATGGCGGCGAGATCCGGCGGCGGCCATGCGCCGTTGCGGTCGGCCAGCCGCCAGAAGTGTTGATGGGCGTCGACGAGCATTATGTTCCCTCCCGCGCCCGCGGGAGCGTCAGCCCGGGTGCGCCTTCATTTCTCTGACACGGATCGATTGCAGCAAGGTGCTGCGTGCGGAACTCAGGTGGACGCGCATCGCCTCGCGCGCGCCCGCGACGTCGCGCCGCGCCAGCGCCCGCAGGATGTCCAGGTGCTCGTGCACCGCGTACTCGTTGCGCACCATTTCCTGCGTCTTGTCCCACTGGTAGTGGTAGTGGAACACGAGCGACACGAGGTCGAAGAAGCCCTGGGCGAAGCGGTTGTCCAGCTGCCCCATCAGGAAGGCGTGGAAATCGCGGTCGAGCGCCGGAAAATCCTGGTGATGCGTCGGCATGACGGAGCCGAGCTGCTCGTGGCGCGCAATGAGCTGCCGCAGCTCCGCGAAGGCCGGCGAATCCGGCGGCAGCGCGGCGAAGCGGTCGATCGCGGCGAACTCGAACATCTGGCGCACGTCGGCCAGCTCCATCGCGAACGAGCGGTCGAACGCGCACAGGCGCCAGCCGCCGCGCGGCTTCTTTTCGATCAGGCCCGAATGCGAAAAGCCGATCAGGAATTCGCGCACGCTGATCGTGCTCGTGCCGGCCGCGCGCGCCAGTTCCGTTTCCGAGAACTCGGCGCCCGGCGGCAGGTCGCTGTGGTAGATGCGCTCCATCAGCACTTCGCGGATACGGTCGGCGCCCGTGCGCAGCTCGTCCAGGTCGAAGTAGTCCGAGCGGACGGGCTTGCGCAGCAGCCGGCGTTCCTTCAGGTCGCTGATCAGGCCGCACTCGTGGAAGTGCGCCAGCGCGCTGCGGATCGCCGTGCGGCTGCCCTCCCCCAGTTCGGCCATGTGCTGCTCGGTCGGAAGCGCTTCGCCGACCCCAACGTGGTCGGCAATGTATTGCAGCAGCAGGTTCGCGCTGCGCTTGAAAATGGTCGGAGGTCGGGCCATGAAGTCCGCAGTGGTGAAGGCCGGGTGGACAAACCCTCATTCTACCGGAACTCGGGGCCGCGCTGGGAAGCGGCGCCATTCACACCTCGACGATCGCCTTGATCACGCCGCTGGCCGGGTCCATCCAGCGCGGCAGCTTGTCGATGAACTCGTCCAGCGTGGCGCGGTGCGTGTTCATCGCCCGCGTCGGCACCAGGCCCGCCTTCATCGCCGCCAGCACCTCGCGGAAATCCTCCACGGTCGCGTTGCGGCTGCCGAGCAGCGTCGTCTCGCGCTTGTGGAACTCCGGGTCGGCGAACGAGATCCGTTCCGGCACGATCGACACGAGCACGTACGAGCCGCCGTGCGCGACGAAATCCAGGCCCCGCTCCATCGCCTTGATGTTGCCGGTGGCGTCGAACACGGCATCGAAGAAGTCGCCGCCCGTGATCTCGCGCAGCGCATCGATGTCGCCCTCGCCGGCCGTCACCGTATGGGAGACCTTCAATACGTCGCGGCAGAAGCCGAGCCGGTCGGCACGCGCGTCGAGCACCGTGACCTGCGCGCCTTTCAGCGCCGCGAACAGGGCGACGGCCACGCCGATCGGCCCCGCCCCGACGACCAGCACGCGCTGCCCGGCCGTGACGGCGCCGCGGCGGACCGCGTGCATGCCGATGGCGAGGAATTCCAGCATCGCGGCATCGTCGAGCGAGATGCCTTCCGTCTTGAGCACGAACTGCGCCGGGATCGCGAGATATTCGGCCATGCCGCCGTCGCGGTGCACGCCCAGCACCTGGATCCGCGTGCAGCAGTTCGTCCTGCCCTTGCGGCAGGCGACGCAGTCGCCGCACGACAGGTACGGCATCACGAACACCTCGTCGCCCGGCGCGAGGCCGGAGCCCGCGGGCGCCGTGACCACTTCGCCGGACAGCTCGTGCCCCATTACGCGCGGATACGCGAGGAACGGCTGCGTGCCGCGGAAGATGTGCATGTCCGTGCCGCACACGCCGATACGCCGCACGCGCAGCAGCACCTCGTTGGCGGCAGCCTCGGGCACCGGCTTGAAACTCAGCCGCAAGTCGCCGGGGGATTCGCACACCACGCTTTTCATCAGACTCATGTCGTTGCCTTTCGTTTTGTATTATATAAATTTAAGACATTTATGCCCGCAAGGCAAACAAAAAGCGCCAACGGCGCACATGAAATTTACTGAGCGGGAGACGACGCCGGCGCGGGCGCGCCGGCGCAAGGGCTATAACAGGTTCAGGCCAGGCAATCCGGGCCGATGTCGCGCACGGATTGCACGCCCGTCAGGACCATGCTGGTCCGGATATCCTTTTCGAGGATGGCGAGCAGGTTGCGCACGCCGGCCGCGCCGCCCGTCGCCAGCGCGTAGATGAAGGCGCGCCCGATCAGCACGCCGTCCGCGCCCAGCGCCAGCAAGCGCACGACGTCGAGGCCCGTGCGCACGCCGGAATCGGCGAAGATCGTCAGGTCGCCCTTCACCGCCGCCGCGATGGACGGCAGCGCCT
>CBIHOW010000032.1:0-63414 GCA_966211695.1 uncultured Massilia sp.
CGGAAGAGCGCGCCAAGCGCGAAGCCGCGGAAGCCGAGGCAGCCCGTGCCAACGAGGCGCAGAAGGCAGCGCAGGCGTCGAGCGGCGCCGCCAACGCCGCCGAGGAAGCGAAGCGCGCCGCCGCCGACGAAGCCAAGAAGGCCGCTGCCGAGGAAGCCAAGCGCAAGGCCGAAGAGGCCGCGAAGGAAGCCGCCGAACGTGCCGCCGCCACCGAGCGCGCACGCAAGGCCGTGGCCGACGAAGTCGCCCAGATCAAGGCGATGATGGCCCAGCCGCGCCGCGTGATCAAGGCACCGGAAGTGGTGCCGGCTGCGAAGCCGAAGGCGGCCGAACCGAGCACGCTGCACAAGCCGGCAACGGCTGCAAAGCCGGCCGAAGCCAAGCCGGCCGAGGGCGCGGGCGCAGGCCGCGGCAAGCCGGGCGACAAGAAATCGATCAAGTCGGCCAACGTGGCCTCGACCTGGTCGGACGACAAGAAGCGCGGCGGTCCGAGCGGCGGTACGAAGGGGCGCGGCAACGCGGCGCCGACCGGTCGTGACGGCTGGCGTGCGGGCGGCGGCCGTGGCGGCCGTCGTGGCGGTCACGACGATCGCGAATCGAACTTCCAGGCGCCGACCGAAGCCATCGTCAAGGATGTCTACGTGCCGGAGACCATCACCGTCGCCGAACTGGCGCACAAGATGGCCGTCAAGGCATCGGAAGTCATCAAGCAGCTGATGAAGCTGGGCCAGATGTGCACCATCAACCAGGTGCTGGACCAGGAAACCGCGATGATCGTGGTGGAAGAGATGGGCCACAAGGCCTTCCCGGCCGCCGTCGACGATCCGGAAGCGCTGCTGGCCGACCAGGGCGAGCATGCCGAGTTCGAGTCGAAGTCGCGTGCACCGGTCGTGACCGTCATGGGTCACGTCGACCACGGTAAAACGTCGCTGCTGGACTACATCCGTCGCGCCAAGGTGGCGGCGGGCGAAGCCGGCGGCATTACGCAGCACATCGGTGCGTACCACGTGGACACCCCGCGCGGCATGGTCACCTTCCTGGATACCCCGGGTCACGAGGCCTTCACGGCAATGCGTGCCCGCGGTGCCAAGGCGACCGACATCGTCATCCTCGTGGTGGCGGCGGACGACGGCGTGATGCCGCAGACGAAGGAAGCGATCGCCCACGCGAAAGCGGCCGGCGTGCCCCTCGTCGTGGCGATCAACAAGATCGACAAGCAGGGCGCCAACACCGACCGCGTGACGCAGGAACTGGTCGCGGAAGGCGTCGTGCCGGAAGAATACGGTGGCGATTCGCCGTTCGTCCCGGTGTCGGCGAAGACCGGCCAGGGCATCGACGACCTGCTGGAAAACGTGCTGCTGCAGGCCGAAGTGCTGGAACTGAAGGCACCGGTGGAATCGCCGGCGCGCGGTCTCGTCGTCGAGGCCCGCCTCGACAAGGGCCGCGGCCCGGTCGCGACGATCCTCGTGCAGTCGGGTACCCTGAAGCGCGGCGACGTCGTGCTGGCGGGTTCGTCCTTCGGCCGCGTCCGTGCGATGCTGGACGAGAACGGCAAGTCGGTGACCGAAGCCGGTCCGTCGATCCCGGTCGAGATCCAGGGCCTGACGGAAGTGCCGAGCGCCGGCGAGGAAGCGATGGTCATGGCGGACGAGCGCAAGGCGCGCGAGATCGCCCTGTTCCGTCAAGGTAAGTTCCGCGACGTGAAACTGGCGAAGCAGCAGGCCGCGAAGCTGGAAAACATGTTCGACCAGATGGCCGAGGGCGAAGTCAAGAACCTGCCGCTCATCATCAAGACGGACGTGCAGGGTTCGCAGGAAGCGCTGGTCGGCTCGCTGCAGAAGCTGTCGACGTCGGAAGTGCGTGTGCAGATCGTGCACGCGGCCGTCGGCGGCATCACCGAGTCGGACGTCAACCTGGCGACCGCGTCGAAGGCAGTCATCATCGGCTTCAACGCCCGTGCCGACGCCCAGGCGCGCAAGCTGGCCGAAGCGAACGGCGTCGACATCCGTTACTACAGCATCATTTACGATGCGATCGACGAGATCAAGACGGCACTGTCGGGCATGCTGGCACCGGAGAAGCGCGAGCACGTCACCGGCCAGGTGGAAATCCGCCAGGTCATCCTCGTGTCGAAAGTCGGCGCGATCGCGGGCTGCCTGGTCACGGACGGCGTCGTCAAGCGTACCTCGTCGGTCCGCCTGCTGCGCAACAACATCGTCGTGTGGACGGGCGAGATCGACTCGCTCAAGCGCTTCAAGGACGACGTCAAGGAAGTGCGCGCCGGTCTGGAGTGCGGTCTGTCGCTGAAGAACTACAACGAGATCCAGGTGGGCGACACGCTGGAAGTGTTCGAAGTCCAGGAAGTGGCGCGTACGCTGTAATCGGACGCTCCGTCATTGGAGTAGCATTGGGGCTGGCAGGCCTGCGCCGTGGCGCGGGCCGCTGGCCCCAAGTTTTTTATAAGCAGTCAATAACATGGCAAAACACAGCAAAAGCATTCCCCAGCGCGGCCTGCGCGTGGCCGACCAGATCCAGAAGGACCTGTCGGAACTGATCGCCTTCGAACTGAAGGATCCGCGCGTCGGCATGGTCACCATCAGCGAGGTCAAGCTGACCCCGGACTACGCACACGCGAAGATCTATTTCACGCTGCTCAAGGACAGCCCGGAAGAGATCAAGCAGACGCTGGAGGGCCTGACCAAGGCGTCCGGCTACCTGCGCAACCTGCTCGGCAAGCGCCTGCACATCCACACGCTGCCGCAGCTGCACTTCGTGCACGACACATCCACGAGCCGCGGCCTCGCGATGTCGGCGCTGATCGACCAGGCGAACGCGACGCGGGCGAAAGACGACGACGAAGATCCGGATTCCGAGTGAACGCACGTCCTCCGAAAAAGCCCCGCGACCTCGTCGACGGGGTGCTCCTCATCGACAAGCCGGTCGGCCTGTCGTCCAACGATGCGCTGATCAAGGCAAAACGCGTCGTCAACGCGAAGAAGGCCGGCCACACCGGGACCCTGGACCCGTTCGCCACCGGCCTGCTGCCGCTGTGCTTCGGCGAAGCGACCAAGTTCTCGCAGGACTTGCTGGAAGCGGACAAGACGTATGACGCCGTCGTCCACCTGGGCATCACGACGACGACCGGCGATACCGAAGGCGAGGCTGTCGAGACCCGCCCGGTCGACGTGACGGTCGAGCAGATCGAAGCGGCGCTGGCGAAGTTCCGCGGCCCCATCCTGCAGGTCCCGCCGATGTATTCGGCCCTGAAGCGCGACGGCAAGGCGTTGTACGAGTACGCGCGCGAAGGGATCACGCTGGAACGCGAAGCCCGTCCCGTCACGATCCACAAGCTCGAGATGCTCGCGTACGACGCACCGATGCTCACCATCCGCGTCACGTGCAGCAAGGGCACGTATGTGCGCGTGCTGGGCGAGGACATCGGCGCCGAGCTGGGCTGCGGCGCGCACCTGAACGCGCTGCGCCGGATCCAGGTGGGTAGCCTCACCGCCGAAGGCATGGTGACGCTGGAGCAGTTGCAGGCGCACGACAATCCGCTGTCGCTGCTGGCGCCGGTGGACGCACTGCTGTCGAGCTTCCCGCGCGTCGACCTGACCCAGGAGCTGGCCGCGCGCTTCCTCAACGGCCAGCGCCTCGCGCTGAACCGCGAACCGGTCTCTCTGCCGGAGACTCCCGGCAGGGTGCGCGTGTACCACGACGACAAGCTGCTGGGCACGGCGATCCTGCAGGACTGGGGCGTGCTGGCGCCGGAACGGCTGATCGCGCGGCCGCAAGGTTAAATTGCTTGCTCTGGCGTCAACATTGCGCCAGAATCAAGTGATGCAAGCGACCCCATCCATCCGCACCGAAGCGCAGCTGGCCGGCCGGGCCACCGGCGCGATGTTCTTCTTCGTATTCGGCGCCGTCTGGCTGGAAGGATGGGCGGCGAAAGCGGATGAAGGCACCGCGGCGTTCGCCGGCATCGCCGTGCTGGCGCTGGCCCTGCTGGCCGCCGCCTGGCGCCGTTACCGTCGCTATGCGCCCGCGCTGGCGCAGGAACAGGGCACGCCGGAGCGGCGCCGCGCCAGGCGGGTCTTCAATATCGTGAACGCCGGACAATGGATCGCCATCTTCGTCCTCGCCCAGGTGCTGATCAATCTCGGCAAGGGCGCCTGGATCATCCCGATGGCCATCGCCATCATCGGCCTGCATTTCCTGCCGCTGGCCCATGTGTTCAAGAATCCGCCGCATTACGTGACGGGTGTCGCCATGGTCGCGTTCGCCGCGCTGTATCCGCTGCTCGCCAGCGGCGGCCCGACGGCGCCGGTGGGTTTCCTCGGCGCCGGGCTCATCCTGTGGCTCAGCGCCGCGTGGGCGTTGCGTCCCTGACGTCATCGTCGTTCAACATTTCCCCGTTATTCTGGTGAACGAGGCCGTTGCGGTGCAGCAGGGGCCTGTAAGCGTGCTATACTAGTGGGTTCCGGAAGTCGAAAGTCTCGAGCTCTTCCGCCCATCACGCAACATTTTCTGTTGAAAACGCATATGTCAAACACCAAACGTGCGATTCGTAATATCGCAATCATTGCCCACGTTGACCACGGCAAGACCACCCTGGTGGACCAGCTGCTGCGTCAATCCGGTACTTTCCGCGAAAACCAGCAGGTGGACACCCGCGTGATGGACTCGAACGACCTCGAGAAGGAACGCGGCATCACCATCCTGTCGAAGAACTGCGCCGTCGAGTACGAAGGCACGCACATCAACATCGTCGACACCCCGGGCCACGCCGACTTCGGCGGCGAGGTCGAGCGCGTGCTGTCGATGGTCGACTCGGTGCTGCTGCTGGTCGACGCCCAGGAAGGCCCGATGCCGCAGACCCGCTTCGTCACGCGCAAGGCGCTGGCCCTGGGCCTGAAGCCGATCGTCGTCGTCAACAAGATCGACCGTCCGGGCGCGCGCGCCGACTGGGCGATCAACCAGACCTTCGAACTGTTCGACAAGCTGGGCGCGACCGACGAGCAGCTGGACTTCCCGATCGTCTACGCCTCGGGCCTGAACGGCTACGCCGGCCTGGACGAAAGCGTGCGCGGCGGCGACATGAAGCCGCTGTTCGACGCCATCCTGAAATACGTGCCGGTGCGTGACGACAATCCGGACGGCCCGCTGCAGATGCAGATCACGTCGCTGGACTACTCGTCGTACGTCGGCAAGATCGGTATCGGCCGTATCAACCGCGGCCGCATCAAGCCGGGCATGGACGTGCTGGTCGTGAACGGCCAGGACGACAAGAACCCGATCAAGGGCCGCATCAACCAGGTGCTGAACTTCAAGGGCCTGGAGCGCGTGCTGGTCGAAGAAGCCGTCGCCGGCGACATCGTGCTGATCAACGGTATCGAAGACATCGGCATCGGTTCGACCGTCTGCGCCGTGGATACGCCGGAAGCGCTGCCGATGCTGACCGTCGACGAGCCGACCCTGACGATGAACTTCATGGTCAACACGTCGCCGCTGGCCGGCCGCGAAGGCAAGTTCGTCACCAGCCGCCAGCTGCGCGACCGCCTGGACCGCGAACTGAAGTCGAACGTGGCGCTGCGCGTGCTGCCGACCGACGACGACACGATCTTCGAAGTGTCGGGCCGCGGCGAACTGCACCTGACCATCCTGCTGGAAAACATGCGCCGTGAAGGCTTCGAGCTCGCGGTGTCGCGTCCGCGCGTCGTCTTCAAGGAGATCGACGGCGTCAAGTGCGAGCCGTACGAAAACCTGACCGTCGACGTGGAAGAAGTCAACCAGGGCGGCGTGATGGAAGAACTGGGCCGCCGCCGTGGCGACCTGCAGAACATGGAATCGGACGGCAAAGGCCGCGTCCGTCTGGAATACCGCATCCCGGCCCGTGGCCTGATCGGCTTCCAGGGCGACTTCATGACCCTGACGCGCGGCACCGGCCTGATGAGCCACGTGTTCGACGCCTACGCACCGGTCGAGACGGGCAAGGGCGAACTGGCCGGCCGCCGCAACGGCGTGCTGATCTCGCAGGACGACGGCGCCGCTGTCGCCTACGCCCTGTGGAAGCTGCAGGACCGCGGCCGCATGTTCGTCGAGCACAACACCCCGGTGTACGAAGGCATGATCATCGGCATCCACTCGCGCGACAACGACCTGGTCGTCAACCCGATCAAGGGCAAGCAGCTGACTAACGTGCGCGCGTCGGGCACCGACGAAGCCGTCCGCCTCGTGCCGCCGATCCAGCTGTCGCTGGAATACGCCGTCGAGTTCATCGAGGACGACGAACTGGTCGAGATCACGCCGAAGAGCATCCGCCTGCGCAAGCGCTTCCTGAAGGAGCACGAGCGCAAGAAGGCGAGCCGCGAAGCCGCGTAAGCGTTAGCCGTACCCATCAAAACCCGCTGCTCGCAGCGGGTTTTTTTATGGCTCGGGAATCCATCGATTTGGCTCGGCGGGCAAGGACAAAACGATGTGGTTATTGCATCGGAAGGAATAACATTATTTCCACTTAATTGACTTCCAATTAAGGCAAAAGCGGTCCCGACGCTGCCGTCCCGATTGGCCACAAGCCGCAGAGGAACCGAAGCGGACGCGCGGGGAAGCCCGAAGAGATTCCGTCGATCACAATAACACTGGAGATACCATGAAACTGCTGAAACAACTGACCGTCGTTGCCGCCCTGTCCTCGATCGCTTCGTACGCATCGGCCCTGACCCCGATCGCCGACGCCGAGCTGTCCAAGGTCTCGGGCCGTGACGGTGTGTCGATCGCCGCTGACCTGCATGTGAACATCGGTTCGTTCGTCTACACGGATACCGATACCGCAGGCGGTTCGGTGAGCTTCAACAACATCAAGATCGCCGGTGCCATCGCTGCAACCATCGACATCATCAACAACGCCACGTTCCAGGCCGACGCCAGCGCAGCGTCGGGCGCATCGAGCGTCCTGGGCGTGACCGGCGGTACCGGCCTGGCTGCCTTCATGCCGGCCGGCGACGTCGTCAAGATCGCCATCCCGCTGATCGACACCAACAAGAACCTGAGCATGTCCGTCGACTCGATCAAGATGGGCAACTCGAGCGCTTCCTACGGTTCGTTCGCCGCCAACGACATCAAGCTGCAAGGCACCACCGTCTACATCTGGGCGCACTAAGCGGCTCGGGTTGGGTGATGGACGGCCCGCGGGCTTGCCCCGGGCCGTTTTTTTGACCTTGTTTTTCCTCTGGTTCGACCATGCGCACCTTGCTCACTGCATTCGTCGTCGCAGTCTCGCTGTTGCCCTGCGCGGCATCGGCCCAGATGCGCCCGATGTCCGACACCGAACTGTCCACAGTCAGCGGCCAGGGCCTGTTCACGGTCAGTAATTCCAGCTACAGCGGTTTCGATTTCACGCGCATCAGCCTCGACGCCGACGTCACGCTGAACGCGAATCTCCATAACATGCGCCTGGGCGAGTACACGTACGCGCCACGCAACGGGTCCGGCGCCGACCTCGACATCGGCGCACTGCAATTTGGCCGCACCGATGCCTCGGCCGCACAGCGGCTCGTGCAGATCACCAATCCCTATTTCGAATTCGTCTATAAAAACACGGGCGTCGACAACCAGCGCGAGATCGTCGGCATGCGCCTCGGCTTCGACGGCATCGCCGGCGACATCGGCATGAAGATCGCCACGCTGTCCGGCTCCATGCGCATCGACGCGGGCGCCGCCGGCATCATCGACAGCATGAACGACGCCGGCGGCGGCAAGCGCTGGGACGGCACGTGCACCGGCTGCACGCCGCTCGCCGACGTGGGCGGCGTCACGGCGGGCGACGCGAACGGCCCGAGCCGCGATTTCTGGATCGCGATCCTCAAACAACCCGTGCAATTCCAGGCCGCGTCCGGCATGCCCGCGCTCACCGAGGCGCAGGCCGGCATCTGGCTGAACTGGCGCGACAAGCTGACCGCGCTGAACCTCACCGGCACCGTGCCGGTCAATAACGCGGCGGGGCATTGATGCGCGCCGTCGCCGCCGCCATCCTCTTGTTCGTGCCGGCATGGGCCGCCGCGCTCGAACCGCTGCCGGACAGCGCGCTCGCCAAGGTGGCGGGGCGCGACGGCATGAGTTTCAACCTGTCGAATTTCGCCATGTCCGGCAACGCCGAGCTGCGCTATTACGCGCCGGGCGGCGGCAGCATCGGCATCGGCAACCTGGCCGCATCGCGCTCCGACAACACGGACGCGCCGTTCGCCGATCCGTACCGCCTCGACATCATCCCGGGTGGTCCGGGCCGCGCCGACATCATCAGCATCGCCTTTCCCGAGAACGCGGCCGGCCGCGAAGTCTGGCAGGTCGCCTACGACTTCGGCGTGAACGCGAGCGGCTTCGACGTCAGGAACGGCAGCGTGATCCTGAAGGACCTCGTGTATTACGGCGGGGGCATGCAGTGGTCGACGCCCACCGTCGGCGACGGCCTGGCGTTCGGCCTCGCCACGCGCATCGACCTCGGCAGCCTGACGCTCGCGCCGAACGGACGCGAGGCGACGGGCGAGGCGATGGTGCTGTCGAACATAAAAATCGGCGCGGCGACGGCGGACGGTTCCGCGCCGACGGCACCGTGGCGCATCGCCGACGTGACGAGCCAGGCCGGCATCTTCAATGCGCGCACGGATGCGGCGGGCAACGCCAGCCTGCACATCGGCGTCAACTGGCCCGATGCGGGCCAGGCGGCGCCGAGCGGCACGCTGCAGATCGGGAACATCAGCTTCCGCAGCGACGCGGGCGCGAGCATGGACCTGGGCAGCGCGCGCATCGGATCCATCCAGTTGCAGTACCTCGACGTCAAGTTCCGCCAGTGAGCAAGCGCCTTCTCGCCATCCTGTTGCTCTGCACGGCGCCGTGTGCGCTGGCGGCGCCGCAACCGCTGGCCGACGACGAACTGGCGCAGGTGCGCGGCGCCGACGGCGTCAGCTTCGCCGTGCGCCTGCAGCTCAATCGGCCGGGCGACGGCACGACGGGCGACAGCCGTCTCACCATCGGCCAGACGGTCGACGGCCGCACGACGTTCACGGTATTGAAAAACATCGGCGGCGTGATCCAGATGGTGGGCCTGAACATCAGTCCGCAGACGGCGGCGGACGGCACGAACTATATCGCGCTGACGCTGCCGGCGTGGACGAAGTTCACGGACACCGGCTTCGATTCGCTCAGCGTGCAGGCCGACCCGCGCGGGCCCGTCACGCAGAGCCTGGGGCAGGTCACCCTGAACGGCGAGTTGCAGATGCAGGGCCAGTTGCGCCTGTGGTCCCATTGACGGCCGACTGTCCATGCGCGTTCAGCCGGTCCTGCTGGAACTCGCCGGGCGCCTTGCCGAACCAGCGCAGGCAGGCGCGGTGGAAGGCGCTGGGGTCGGCGAAACCCAGCTTGTAGCTGAGGTTCTTGACGCTGATGCGGTCGCTGCCCAGGTATTGCTGGGCGATCGTGCGGCGCACCTCGTCGACGAGCGTGGAAAAGTCGGTGCCCTCGTCCGCGAGCCGGCGCTGCAGGGTGCGCTCGCTGATCGCGAGGCGCCGTGCGACGGCATCGCGCAGCGCGCCGCCCTGGTCGATCATCGCCGGCAGCAGCTCGCGCACGCGCGCGGCCACGCTCGTGCGCTCGGCCTGCGCGAGGCGTTCGTCGAGCAGGCGGAACAGGCCTTCCGCCGCGAGCGGGTTCGCGGTCGGAATGGGCGCCGTGATGTCGGCGTTGGCGAATTCGAGCGCGTTCGCGGGCGCGCCGAAGCGCACGGGGCAGCCGAACTGGCGGACGTACGGCGTCGTGTCGACGGGTGCCGGATACGCGTATTCGACGAGGGCCGGCTTCAGGTCGGGCTTGCTGCCGACGAAGCGCAAGGTCGCCAGCAGCAGGTTCCAGGTGAAGTCGTAGCGCGCCTGCGGCACGGCGCGCGCGCCGCCGACGAGGTTCAGGCCCACGCGCACGCGGTCCGCCTTCGGCTCGATGGTGGCGCGCACGACGGGCGACACGAGCGGCATGTAGCGCGTCAGGCTGTCCGCGGCCTGGCGCAGGGTGGGGGAGGCGAGCATCAGATGGCCCAGCACGCCGAGCCAGCTGAGCGGATCGGGGGCGAACACGCGAAAGCCGATCAACGCATCGCCGCTGGCGGCCGCGAGGCTTTCCCACAAGATGCTGAACTGGTCGGACAACGCGAGCAGGTCGGCCGCGCGCTGTCCTTGCGCGCCGTGCTCGAACCATTCGAGTCCGGCCTTGGCAAACAGGGCGTCGACGTCCATGCCCTCGGCGCCGAGGCAGGCCTTGATGCGTTGCACCACGTCCGTGGCGGACAGGTACTTCACGCTGGCGACCGCGTACGTGCGGACGCGTCCTGCGCTGGTCTCATGCTTGGTCTCCTTACTCATTTATCGAGTGGCCGCGGGTTCTTGTGCCCGGGTGTGTTTTTTTATTATGTGTGCATGCGAAATCGCAACGCTTCGGAAAATGATCCCGTCTTTATCAAAAAACGCTCATTTTTGGCAGGCAAGATTTTCAATTTGATGCAACGCAAACCCGACGTTGCCGGCGAGGGTCAGGCCCGTGCCTGCTGGCGTGCCCGAGCGGGCGTGATGCCGTACGCGGCCGCGAAACAGGCCGTCATGTGACTCTGGCTGTTGAACCCGCATTGCGCCGCAACACGGGCAATGGAGAAGCTGGTCCGGGTCAGCAATTCATGGACTCGTTCGAGGCGTAAACGCAACACATAGCGGTGCGGCGTCATGCCCATCGCTTCCTGGAAGATGCGGCGGAAGTGCGATTCCGACACGCCCGCGCGCTCGGCCAGTTCGGCGTTGGACAGCTCGCTCGACAGGTTCTGGCCGATCCATTCCAGCACGCCCTGCAGGCGGCCGAGCTGGAGGGCGTCCGGCGGCAGGTGGCGGCCCGTCTTGCCCTCCAGCACGCGGCACGTCTGCTCGATCATCAGGGAACAGGCCCGCTCCACGAAGCCCGTGTTGGGCGTGCTGCTGCGCGACACTTCCGCCAGCAGCTGCTGGGCGGCCGCATGCACGAGCGGGTCGGAAAAGGTGGGCGACTTGGCGCGCGCGGCGAGCAGGCGCTGCAGGTGGCGCACCATCTCGTGGTCGGGGTCGAGGAAGTGGAACATCGCCATGTCGATCGCGCCGAAGAAGGCCCAGCGGCTGGCGAAGCCGGGCTGGAACACGGTCGCGGCGCCGGCCAGGAAGTCGAACGACCGGCCCGGACTGCGCCCGGCCGTGGCGCGCGCGCCGCCCAGGTGGCAGGCCAGCACCATCGAATCGAGCGGCGGGACTTCGCAGCCGCCCAGCTGGAAGATGTAGCGTTCGGCCCGCAGCGGCACGCCGCCGATCTCCACGCTGGTGACCGGCTCGCCCAATGCATTGCTGATCCTGTCCCAAGTGTGCACGGTGCCCCAATCGAATGAGCGGTTTTTTATAAAAACGATAGCGTTTTATAACATCTGCCAGCCTTGCCTGCATCCAAAATATAGAAAAAGTGCAATAAACGTGGGCAAAACACCACGTTGGGATGCACGAAAAAAGGGGCCGCATGAAGCGCCCCAGGGAGACATCATGTTCACATTCCTGCTGGGGATCCTCGCGGTCCTCGTGGGCGGGGCCGGCGTGCTTGCGAAGCACGAGGCGCAGGACCGTCCGCTCGACCGCTTCGACCTGCCGACGACCATGTCCGTGGCCGCCGCCGGTATTCCGAACGTGGCTATGGAGCCGTTCTCCGAGCTCAAGTACAAGAACATCGTCCACCAGGCCTACGACTACAGCTGCGGCTCGGCGGCCCTCGTGACGATCCTCAAGTACCACCTGGGCATCGACGTCACCGAGCAGCAGTCGATGGAAGGCATGATGGCCTTCGGCGAGAAGGACAAGATCATCGAGCGGCGCGGCTTTTCGCTGCTCGACATGAAGCGCTACCTGGCCTCGATCGACGTGCAGAGCGCGGGCTTCCACGCCGAGATGTCGGACCTGCTCACGCTCGATGCGCCGGGCATCGTGCCGATCGACTACGCCGGCTTCAAGCACTTCGTCGTGCTGCGCGGCGTGCGCGGGGGCCTCGTGTTCCTGGCCGACCCGTCGGCCGGCAACATCACGTTCTCGGTCGAGGAATTCGCCACGCTGTGGGACCGCAACACGCTGTTCATCGCCTACCCGCCGAAGAACCGGCCGCCCGCGCTCAAGCTCGCGCTGGCCGACGACGAACTGGGCGTGGTCGACATGGACCGCATCCGCGACCGCGGCCTGCAGCGCCCCATCGATACGCAAGTGGCGAACGAACGCCTCCTGAACGGTTTCGGCGGCATCTCGATCCGCAAACACTAGACCCACCACGAAGGACCACCATGAAGATTTCCACAATGTTGGCGTCCGTGCCGGCGCTGGCTTGCACCTTCCTGCTCGCCCAGCTGCCGGCGCAGGCCCAGGACACGGCGAGTTCCTCCACGCCGCCCGCGACCTCGGAAGCCGTGCGCGACGCGCTGGCGAAGAAGGAGGGCGATGCCGACAACACGACCTTGCTGAAGGAAACGCTGACCGCGGTCGACAAGCAGTACTCGCTGATCCGCAAGGGCAAGGTGCAGCTGAACTACGAGCTGGGCTACACGTACATCGGCCAGGAAAAGATCAACACGGACCTGTCGTCCGGCACCGCCACGCTGTTCTCGATCGAGAACACGAACTCGCACACGATCACCAACACGATCATGGCGGACTACGGCGTGCGCAACAACCTGACCGCCAACGTCACGCTGCCCCTGATCAGCCGCTACTCCGATTCCGGCGGCTTCTCGGGCGTCTCGCACACGATCGGCGACGTGGGCCTGGGCGTGCGCTGGCAGCCGCAGGAGGTCAAGCGCGACGAGGTCGCGTACACGTTCACGGGCAACGTGCGCCTCGCGACGGGCACCAGCCCGTACAAGGTCGACGTGCAGAAGGGCGTGGCCACCGGTTCCGGCGTCAACACCTTCAACATCGGCGCGAACATGACGCGCATCGTCGATCCGGTCGCGCTGTTCGGATCCTTCAACGTGGGCTACAGCCTGGCGGCGAAGCACCTGAGCCAGAACCTCTACGGCGCCACCCTGCGCGAGGTGAAGCCGGGTGCCAGCTTCGGCTTCGGCCTCGGCTTCGCGTATGCGCTGTCGTACAAGATCACGACGTCGTTCTCGTTCCAGGAATCGATCCAGGCCCGTTCCACGCTCACGTTCGACAACGGCAACAAGGCGCAGACGCAGACCCAGAGCGCGGGCATCCTGGCGATCGGCGCGGGCTACCGCATGTCGCCCAAGACCACCGTCAACGTGACGGTCGGCGCCGGCCTCACGGCGGCCGCGCCGAACCTGTCGCTCACCATGAGCCTGCCGTTGTCGCTGTGAGGCCGACGATGACACGCACCGCGGCACCCTGGCTGGCCCTGGCCGCGCTGGCGCCCGTTGCGCATGCCGGCGTCACCGACAACCTGGTCACCAGCCCCACCGCGATGGCGATGGGGAATGCGGTGACGGCCGATCCGCCCGGGATCGAATCGATCCACTTCAACCCGGCCGGCCTCGCGCGCCTGACGGGCACGCAGAAGATCGATTCCGTGTTCATGGCCGCGATCCGCAACCCGAACCGTTTCGTCTCCGCGCCCGACCTCGACATCGGCGGCTTCAAGGACGACCCGATCAACGGCAAGTCGAGCGGGCCGGTGCGCCAGGCGATGGAGATTCCGTTCTACGGCATCCCCAAGGCGCGCCTGCCGGCCGTGCTGGTGCCCGGCCTCGGCGTGTCGTACAACGCGCCCGGTTCGCGCTGGACGTTCGGCACGATGGTCTACCTGTCGGCCGCGATGAGTATCGACCGCACCAAGGATCCCGACGATCCGGCCCGTTTCGACGGACGCCTGGTCCAGCTGCAGCGCCTCGTGTACCTGTCGCCGGCGGCCGCGTACAAGGTGTCGGACACGCTGAAGATCGGCATCTCGGTGCCGATCGCGTATTCCGCCTTCGCCATCAATACCGACTTCCGCGCGCCCAACAAGCTGCTGGGCACCGTGGGCCAGCTGCAGAAGGCCGTCTGCCCGGACGGCAACGGCACCGTGATCGACACGCTGACGTTCGGCCTGTGCGGCGGCGGTCCGGAAGGCATGGTCAACCCGTTCAAGCGCGCCGCCAACATCGACTTCGACCTGCGCGCGTCGTTCGACCCGACGGTCAACATCGGCGTGCTGTGGGAACCGAAGAAGTGGCTCGCGCTGGGCGTCGTGTACCAGGGCGGCGCGCGCACGACCTACACCGGTAGGTACACGTTCCACAGCGACCCGATGCTGCGCAGCTTCGTGCGCGGGCTGAATTCGAGCCTGCTCGGACCGATCGTCGGCGCCGTCACCGGCATGCCGCAGGATATCCCCGAATACCAGCACGGGAACATGACGGCGAAGATCCCGTTCCCGTGGCGCGTGCAGGCGGGCATGAAGCTGATGCTGACCGATTACGTGCAGCTGAACGCGGACGTCAGCTACGCCGACTGGGCGCAGTGGAACCAGCTCACGTTCGAATTCGACGAGAGCGTCAAGCTGCTCGAGATGGCGCGCCTGTTCGGCTACGCGAACTCGCGCCAGGCCACGTTCAAGATGGGTTTCCGGAGCGTCGTCAACTACAGCTTCGGCACCCAGTTCAACCTGACGAAGAAACTCGCGCTGCGCTTCGGCTACGAGCCGCGCAAGAGCTCTATCCCGGGCAACCAGATGAGCCTTCTCGCGCCGCTGCCGGACACGAAGCTCAAGAGCGTCGGCCTGCGCTACCGCTTCGACGACGGCGGGGAAGTCAACCTGACGGGCAGCTACATGAAGGGCACGTATAACATCCCGGCGCGCAGCGACTGCAATCTGAATTGCGACAATTTCTTCAACCTGATCTACAACCCTTACGCGGCCACCAGCGTGTCCGGCAGCCTGATCGTGAAATACGCGGGCGCCTCGTACACGCGGCCGTTCTAACCGGAGACGACGATGTTGCGAACGATGTGGATGACGATGGCGCTCGGTGCGGGCGCCGGCCTGGCCGTGGGCGCGCACGCGGAGGGCATGAACGGCGTGCCCCCCGCCAAGCAGGCGCTCGTGCAGCGCGTGCTGGACAAGATGGGGCTGGAATCCGTCGGCCTGCAGATGCTGCAGGCGCCGGTGGCCGACATGCTGCGCCAGTCGCGCGTGGTGGTGCAGAGCCGCGTCCCCGCCGACAAGCAGGACGCGACGATGAAGGACATCACGGCGGAGGCGACGAAGTTCGTGGAGCAGGAAACGCCGGGCCTGCGCACGAGCACGCACGCGATCGTGCAGTCCAGCGTGGCGCCGCTGCTCGCGCAGAAGTTCAGCGAGGACGAGCTGAAACAGCTGGCCGGCATCCTCGAATCGCCCGTGCTGGCGAAGTTCGAGAGCGTCGTGCCGGAGATGAAGAAGGCCGTCGGCGAGAACGTGGCCAAGGCGAACGCGGCGCAGATCCAGCCGAAGATGACGGCGCTGCAGAACCGCGTGGGCCTGAAGCTGCGCGCGGCCGCGGGGCAGTAACGACCACACCATGAGGAGGCGGCGATGAGCGACTGGATGACAGGCAGTACCAACAGGTCCCGGCTGGGCCAGATCCTGATCGAGAAGAAGCTGATCTCGCAGGAGCAGCTGGACGCGGCAATCCGCGCGCAGGAACAGAGCGGGCGCCGGCTGGGCGAGATCCTGGCCGACATGAAGCTGATCACGCAGGCGCAGGTGCGCGGCGCCGTGCGGCGCCAGCGCAGCCTGCGCATGGCGGCGGCCCTGGCGACCGCACTGCTCGGGCCCCTGCACGCCTACGCGGCGGTGGCGGCGGCGCCGGCGGCGGCCGTCTCCACGCGGATGCCTGGCGAAAGCGGGCGCGAATTTGGTCGCGGAATGCGGGCGCTGTCCGACGAGGAACTCAGCGATGTGACGGCCCAAGGACGCAAGGACGATGAACTGAGCGATGCGCTGCGCGACCAGGTCCGCCAGGCCGAACTGCGCCTGATCGCGCTCGCGGCGCAGGGCGGCCAGCAGGGCCTGCAGGCGGCCGTGCAGCACGCGCTGCCGAACGACGGCGTGCGCGTGCTGGGCGAACTGGCGACGGTGTTCAATCCGCTCGCGCTGCTGCTGTCGGCCGACACGACGGTGCGCGACGTCAGCTACGATCCGGCCAATTCGCATGCGACCGTGAACAAGGACGGCTCGATCACCTTGCGCCTGCCCAGCACGATCGGCGAGATCAGCTTCCGCAACATCCGCGTGGGCAGCCATCCGGGGCCGACGTTCGGCAGCATCGAGATCCACGACATCGACCTGCGCGGGACGACGATCAGCGTCAAGCCGATCGGACATTGAAAAGAAAAAGCCCCGCGCAGGCGGGGCTTGTCTTGCCGGGCGGCGGCGCTCAGCGCAATCCGAGCAGCGCCAGCACGCGATCCCGGCTCACGCCGACGAGCGCCGACGTCAGTGCCAGCAGCGACTCGTAATCCGTGCTGGCGGCGGCCTTGCCGAAGTCGTCGGCCGCGAGCATCACGTCCGGCGGCGGCGTCTCGGCCTGGGCCACCTGCATGCTGGCGGCCGCCAGGGCGTTGCTGGCCGCCGCCTGCGACTTGTGCACGCGCTCCAGGGCCTGGACCACTTCGCGCAGGCTCTGGCGCAGGGTGTCGGCATTGCCGGTCTCCGCGCTTACGTTCCACAGCTGGGGCGCCAGGTTCGCCGGCAGTTCTTCCGTGGTGACGCGGCCGCGGCCGCTCACGGCGATGCTGTCCTTGACGGACGACCAGTTCGACTCCGGCGTCGAGAATACGACTTCGCCGTTCTCGTCCAGGCTCGCGTGCACGCCCATCGGGGCGAGGGCGCGGTCGAGGGCGCGTGCGACTTCCTGGCTCGACTGTTCCGGTTCGATGTTGACGGACATCTGCGGGCCGCCGGCGCTGCCGACCGAGAACGAGATGCTCTGCGGCGCGCTCTGCTTGAGGCTGGCGATGTCGAGGCCGCGGATGCGGAAGCGCTGCGTGGCCGGCTTCGTCGAATAATTCAGGTTGTTGTCGATGCTGCCGCCGCCGGTCTTCTTGCGCGCCGCCAGCGTCTGGGCCAGCTGGCGCACCTGCGCCTCGAGCTGCTGGCGCGACGAACCGTTGCGGGTGCCGGCCAGCTTGGCCGTCAGGTCGCTCTTGAGGGTCTCGAGCTGGGTCGCCACGCGGTCGAGGTAGTCGAGCGCCTGCTGGGCGCGCGCCACCTGGTCCTGCAGGCCGCTGCCGAGCTTCGCCGCGCTGCCATTGCTGCGCAGCGGCGCCGCCGCCGGGGATGCCGCGGCATTGTTCGCCGTGGTATCGGATGTCGCGTCCGTGGGGCGGGTCGGAAGGAGCCGGGACGATGCGTTGGCCCGGGTGCCGAGTGTGCCGCCGGTTCCGCCGGCGGTCGTGGGTCGTAATGTGGTATCCATGGCCGTCAGAGCACCGAGAACAGGGACAGGGTGCCGATCTTGCTATAGGCCTTGTAGCTGGCCTGGAGCGCCGTCTGGTAGCCGTTCAGCTCGATGGCGGCGGCGCCGACGTCGAGCTGGCCGATGTCGAGGATCGCGGTCTGGTTCGACAGGCTGACGTTCTCGTGGTTGGCGTCGATCGTCTTGAGAATGTTCTGCTGGCCGCCCATGACGGCGACCTTGCCGGCGATGAGGCCCATGGCGGCGTCGAAGCCGTCCAGGTTCGCCTTCAGCGTGCTGCGCACGATCGGGTCGTTCGCTTTGACGTTCTTGTCCGACAGCGTGGCGATCGACTGGTCGAGCTGGTTCAGCAGCTTTTCCAGGCCGCTCACGTTCTGGTTGCCCACCTGGGTGATGCCGTTACCCACCACGACCAGCTGGTCGTTCGTGTTGCCGGCATAGCTGTAGCGCGAGCCGAGCGGGGCGCCGGCATCGTAGGCGATGGCCGGCGAGTCCGTCATGGTGCCGGAAAACACGTGGCGGCCTTCCTGGTCGATCGTGTTCGCGTTGTACATCAGGCTGTCGCGCAGCGAAGTCAGCGACGTGACCATGGCGTTGAGGTCGGCCGACGTGTTGGATCCGTTCGACGCCCACACGAGCAGGTCGCGGCCCGACGTCATGTCGTTGACCATGTTCTGCAGCGAACCTTCGTTCCTCGACAGGCGCTCCTGCACGGCCGCGATGTTGCTGCGGTATTGCTTGATGGTGGCCTCTTCGCGCTTCAGGCGCGACATGCGCACGCTGTCGACGGGATCGTCCGACGGCAGCTGGATGCGGTTGCCGTTGGCCATCTGCTGCGTCACGTAGGTGATGCGCTCCTGGTTCAACTCGAGCGACTGAGTCATCATCGCCTGGTATTGACTGGTGGCGATACGCATGCTTCTCTCCCTTAACCCATCATCTGCAAGGTGGCGTCGAACAGCGCGTTCGCGACGGACATCACCTTCATGTTGGCCTGGTACATGTTCTGGTACTCGACGAGGTGCACGGCTTCCTCGTCCTGGTTGACGCCGCTCGTCGACTGCCAGTCCGCGACGGCCTGGCTGCGCATCGTCTGCGCGGTCGCGAGAGCGCCCTTGTTCTGCTGGCTGTCGACGGCGAGGCGGCCGACGAGCTGGGTGTCGGCGTCGCTGATCATCACGTTGCCGATCTTCGCCATCGTGATCGTCTGGCTCTTGATGGCGACCAGCTTTTGCAGGTTGCCGGTGTCGCCGGCCGTGCCGTCGCCCGAAAACGCGAGGTCCGAGGTCTGGTAGCCGTCCGCCACCTGCAGCATGTTCGACGTGTTGCCCGGGTTGTAGACGAACAGCGGCTTGCCGGGCGTGCCGTCCATCGCATAGCCGGCCTGGAGCTGGTCGTTGACCTTCTGCGCGATCTGCTGGGCCATGTCGGCGACGCCCTGCTGCAGCGGCAGCAGCGTGTCCTGTTCATACGTCGACAGGCCGCCCAGCTGGCCGCCGGCCCTGGTCGTGTCGAGGTCGAACGTCGTGCCGGCGAACGTGAGGCTGAAAGTCTGCGCGGCACCGCCGCTGACGGCCAGCTTGCCCGCGATGCCGCCCAGCACCAGCGACTGGCCGGTCTTGAGCGAGACGTTGCGGGTGCCGTCCGGCTGGTCGCTGACTTCCAGGCCCATCTGGCTCGCCAGGCTGTCGATGGCCTGGTCGCGCGCGTCGATCAGGGCCGACGCATTGCTGCCGGTGGCATTGGCGTTCGCGATCTGGGCGTTCAGCGACGCGATCGACGCGATCGCCGTGTTGGCCGAGTCGACCAGCGCGCTGCGCTGCTGGCGCACCGATTGCAGCTGGGCGTTGTAGACGTTGTTCATGCTGTTGAAGCGCTGGGCGAGCAGGCCGGCGGCGGTCACCACCTGCTGGCGCAGCGGGGTCGACGTCGGGTCGACGCCGGCCACCGAGTTCAGTGCCGCGAAGAACCCGTCGACGCCGCTCGACAGGCTGGCGGCGTCGTCGCCCATCACTTGTTCCAGCTGGGTCAGGTAGGGCTGCGTTTGCGAGTGCGCGCCCAGGTCGGACGCGCTGCGCCACATCTGCTGGGTCTTGTAGCTGTCGGAAAACCGCATCAGCGCGGTCACGCGCACGCCGTTGCCGGCCTGGCTCGACCCGCCAGCGGGCGCGACCGCGTTCAGCAGGGCCGACTGGCGGGTGTAACCCTTGGTCTGCAGGTTGGCGATGTTCTGGCTGCTGGCCGACAGGGCCAGTTGCGAAGCGACTGCGCCGGACAGGGCGTTGTTCAGGATGCTCATGGTGCGAAGCCTTCTTGTGCGTGTTCAGTAATGACAGGCGACCGTTCAGCTCGTTTTATTAAGCGGTGCCGGCAAGATCTGCCGCAGAATCGCGTCGGCAACGCCGAAGGCACGCTGCTGTGCCATGTTCCCGGCGAGCATGTTATCCACCATATCGGTCATGTCCTGGTTGACACGGTCCTTGGTCGGGCTGTCGTCCGGCGCGATGGCGCGCGTGCTCTCGCGCATCTGGTGCAGCATGTGCGAGATGAAAAAGCTCTCGAATTCGACAGCGGCTTTTGTCGCTTTGGCAACATAAGCCTTGTCGGGAGCGGCGGCGGCGACCTTGTCCTCGCCGTTGGCCTGGTCCGGCTGCTGCGGACCGATCGCGTCGATGTTGTTCAGCATCAGATTACCACCAGTTCGCCTTCGATCGCGCCGGCCTGGTCGAGGGCCTGCAGGATTGCCATGATGTCGTCGGGGGACGCGCCGAGGCTGTTGACCGTGTCGATGATGGTCTGCAGGCGGGCGCCGGCCGGCCAGTGGAACATCTGGCCCGAGCCCTGGTCGACGGACACCTTCGATTGCGGGGTGACTTGTGTCTGGCCCCGGGAGAACGGCCCCGGCTGGCTGACGGCCGAGCTTTCCGAAATCACGACCTTGAGCGAGCCGTGGGTCACGGCGGCCGATTTCACGCGCAGGCCGTCGGAAATCACGACGGTGCCGGTGCGCGAATTGAACACGACGCGGGGCACTTCCTCGCCGGCTTCGACCGGCATGTTCTCCAGCTTCGCGACGAAGGCGACGCGTTCGGTCGGATTCGTCGGCGCCACGACCTCGACGCTGGTGCCGTCGGCCGTGGTGGCGACCTGGCCGAAGCGGCGGTTGATCGCGTTCACGACGTTGGTCGCGGTGTCGAAGTTCGGGTGGCGCAGGCGCAGCAGCACTTGCGGGCGGGTGGCGAAATCGGTCGGGATCTCGCGCTCGATCATCGCGCCGTTCGGGATGCGGCCGCCGGTCGGCGTGTTGACCGTCACCGACGAGCCGCTCTTGCCGGCCGCAGACAGGCCGCCGACGACGAGGTTGCCCTGGGCCAGCGCATAGACTTCATTGTCGGCCGCGCGCAGCTGGGTCAGCAGCAGGGTGCCGCCGCGCAGGCTTTTCGCGTCGCCCAGCGACGAGACGGTCACGTCGATCTGCTGGCCGCGGCGGTAGCCGGGCGGGAACACGGCCGAGACCATGACGGCGGCCACGTTCTTGTTCTTCGCTTCCTCGCCTTCCGGCAGCTTGACGCCGAACTGCTTGAGCATGTTGACGACCGACTGGCTCGAGTACTTCACCTGGGTGGAGTCGCCGCTGCCGTTCAGGCCCACGACCAGGCCGTAGCCGACGAGCGGGTTTTCGCGCACGCCTTCCACGCTGGCAAGGTTGCGCAGCGGCTGGGTGCGCGCGAGGATGGCCGTGTCGGGACTGACGGACGCGGTCTTCACGGCGGGGGCGGCCAGTGCCGGCAGCGCCAGCACCGCGGCCAGGGCCAGGGAAGCGAAACGTAAGATGCGGGTCATTGGCGTCCTCAGAAGGGCATGAACGGACCGGTGAAGAACCGGGTCAGCCAGCCGGGGGTATTGGCATCGGCCAGCGTGCCCTGGCCGGAATAGGCGATGCGTGCATTGGCCACGCGCAGCGACGACACCTGGTTCTCGTTGTCGATGTCGGCGGCGCGCAGGTAACCCTTGATGCGCACGTATTCCTCGCCCTGGTTCAGCTGCAGGCGCTTTTCGCCGGCCACGCGCAGCAGGCCATTCGGCAGCACTTCCTGCACGAGCACGGTGATCGCGCCGGACAGCGCGTTCTGCTGGGTGCTGGTGGCGTCGCCGTTGAAGCTGCGGTCGGCCGAGACGTCGAGGCCGCTGCGGCCAAAGGTCTTGCCGAGCGCGCTGATGGGCGTGACGGACGCGGAGGAACCCTTGCTGAAGCTGGTCCCGGCCTTCTTGCTGGCCTGGGTCGTTTCCTGCAGCAGGACGGTGACGACGTCGCCCACGCGGAACGCGCGCGCGTCCGAGGTCAGCGAGACGGTATCGGCGCTGAACACGCCGCCCCCGACGCCGCCGCGCGCCGGCTGCGCTTTCGGCAGGGCGAGGGCGTCGTCCTGGGGGACGGGGTTGTTCAGGGGGACGCGCGAAGCGCATCCGGTCAGCACGAGGCTGGCCGCCATCCCGGCGGCGAGGGCGAAGCGTTTCATGTTCAGCGGGAAGCCTGGGACAGGTATTGCAACATGTTGTCGGCAGCCGACAACACCTTGGTGTTCATTTCATAGGTGCGCTGGGCGGCGATCATGTCGACCATCTCTTCGACGACCTGCACGTTCGAACCTTCCAGTGCGCCCTGCTTGATCTTGCCGAAGGCGCCGTCGCCGGCCTTGCCTTCGTTCGGCGTGCCGCTGGCGGCCGTTTCCTGGAACAGGTTGTCGCCCAGGGCCAGCAGGCCGGCCGGGTTGACGAAGGTCGTCAGCGTGAGCTGGCCCAGTTCGGTCGGGGCGGCGTTGCCCGGGACGGTCGCGCTGACCATGCCGTTCTCGCCGATCGTGATCGCGGTCGCGTTGTTCGGGACGGTGATCTGCGGCACCAGGGGCAGGCCCTGGGCGTTGACCAGCACGCCGTTCGAATCGACCTGCAGCTGGCCGGCGCGGGTGAAGGCCGGCTGGCCGTCCGGGCGGCGCACCTGCAGGAAACCGTTGCCGTTGATGGCCACGTCGAGTGCCTGGCTCGTCGTCTGGATGCTGCCGTTGGTGAACACCTTCTGGGTGCCGACGATGTTCACGCCGTTGCCGAGCTGGACGCCGTTGCTGACGGTGTTGTCGGCCGTCTGGGCGCCCGGCTGCTTGTCGACCTGGTAGAACAGGTCTTCGAACACGACGCGGTCGCGCTTGAAGCCGACCGTGTTCACGTTGGCCAGGTTGTTGGCGATGGCTTGCAGTTTCGCATCTTGCGCCTGCACGCCGGTCTTGGCGATCCACATTGCTGGATTCATGGTTTCTCTCTCTTCTGATTCGGTTTAGGACGCGCGTTCAGCCGGCGATCAGCTTGTTGCCCGTCTCGTTCATGCTGTCGCTGGCCTTGAACAGGCGCATCTGCACCTCGAAGCTGCGGTTCAGGCTCATGGTGGCGACCATTTCCTCGACGGCCGAGACATTGCTGCCTTCGAGCGCGCCCGGGCGGACCTTGACGTCCGGATCGGCCGGCAGCTGGGCGCCGTCGCGCGACACGATCAGGCCCGCCTCGTTCTTCGTCAGTTCGGCGCCGGTGGCGTTCACGAGGCGCAGCTTGTCGACGACCTGCATCTGCGTGGCGCCTTCGGTCAGCACGGAAATCGTGCCGTCCTTGCCGATTTCGACCGCGGTGTGCGGCGGCAGCACGATCGGGCCGCCTTCGCCCATCAGCGCATGACCGTGGACCGACAGCGCGCCGTCGGCACCGATGTCGATTTCGCCGGAACGGGTATAGGCTTCGCCGTCGCCATACTGCACGGCGAGGTAGCCCTGGCCGCCGATCGCGACGTCGAGCGGACGGCCGGTTTCGCGAATCGTGCCGGCACGGGTCGAGACCATGTCGGCCTGCATCGACGACAGGTGGCGGTCGTCGTAGCCGTAGCCGCCCAGCTGCTGGTTGGTCGCCACTTCCATGCTGGCGCGGAAGCCCGCGGTGTCCAGGTTCGCCAGGTTGTTGGCGTGGACCTGCTGGGCGCGCATCAGGCGCTCGGCGCCGGAAACGGCGGTGAAGATCAGTTTATCCATGGGGCGTCAGGTCTTACAGGGCCTGCATCAGGGCCTGCATCATCTGGTTCTCGGTGGTCAGGACCTTCGAGTTGGCCTGGTAGTTGCGCTGCGAAGTCATCAGGCCGACCAGTTCCGACGTGATGTCGACGTTCGAGCCTTCCAGCGCGCCGGTCGCCAGCTTGCCGGCCAGGCCCACGCCCGGGGAGCTGTACAGGGCGGCGCCGGATGCGGAGTTGGCCACCCAGCTGGTATCGCTGATGGACGACAGTGCGCCTTCGTTGGCGAAGGTGGCGACGGCGACGGTGCCGACCACCTGCGACTGGTCGTTGCTGTACTTGGCCACGAGCGACCCGTCCGGCGCCAGCTCCACGCCCACGAACGAACCCGACGCATAACCGTCGCTGCGGTTGGTGGTGGTGGTGGCTTCGCCGGCGAAGCGGGTGGTGCCCTTGTAGTCGATGGTGACGCTGCCGGCGGCAGCGCCGCCCGCCGCCGCGATGGTGACCGTGTTTCCGGTCGTGCTCGTCAGTGCGCCGGTGGCGTCGAATTTCAGCACGGCCGGGGTCGCGCCCGTCGCGCCGCCGTCCAGCGAGTAATACGCGTTGACCGTGTTGGGGTCCTGCTTGACGAAGTATTGCGACAGGGTGTGCTGCGTGCCCAGCGAGTCGTACACGATCGACTGCTTGACCATGTTGTACGAGCTGCTGTCGCTCGCCTTGAAGGTGGCCGCCGGCTTGGTCCAGTCGGCCGACAGGTTGCCGGTGTAGGCGATGTTGGTCGTCGCGACGGCCGGGATCTGGCCGGTCGGGATCTGCACGTCGCCCATCGCGCCCAGCGCGCCGTTCTTGGTCGGGCCGTAGCCCTGCACCTTGTTGCCGTTGCTGTCGATCAGCATGCCGGTCGCGTCGGTCGAGAAGATACCGACACGTGAATATTGCGTGGTGCCCTGGGCGTTGACGCTGACGAAGAAGCCGCGGCCGTCGATGGCGGCGTCGAGGCCGCGGCCGGTCGTCTGGGTGCTGCCGTTCTGGCTGATGTTCTGCGTCACCGAACCGATTTCCACGCCGTTGGCCTTGCTGCCGGCCATGACCGACGCGAAGTTGGCGCGGCCGGCCTTGAAGCCGTAGGTGGCCGCGTTGGCGATGTTGTTCGAAACGGTGTTCAGTTGCTCGTTGATGGCCTGGATGCCGGACAGTGCGATGTCGAAGCTCATGTCGATTCCTTAAATACGTTGCGGTAGAGGGTGGGCGCCGTTCAGGAGCCCGTCTTGCCGTTGAAACCCGTGACGGACGAGGGAGCGACCTCGCCAATGTTGGCCACCTGGAGCACGACGCTGGTGCCGTTCACGCGCACGCTGTTCAGGCGCGCCGCCACTTCGATCGTCGGGGCGCTGCCGTCCGACGGCTTGGCCTGGATCTTGTACGTGCCGGGCGCCAGGCCAAGGGCGTCCGGATCGATAGTGAACGACTGGGCGCCCGAACCGGGTCCCAGGTCGATCGTATGCTGTTGCCCGTCGGTGCCGGTCAGGACCAGGCTCGTGCCGGCGGAGAGGCCGTTCAGTTGCACGGTGCCGTTCACCTTGTTGCCGTCGAGCTTGAGGGTGTCCGTCGCCACCGTCACGTCGGAACCGACCTGGCCGCCCATGGCGAGCGTCTGCAGGCTCTGCAGGACGGATGCGCTGGCGGTCGTCGTCTGCGACAGGTTCTGCAGGGCCTCGGTCTGCGACAGTTGCGAGAGCTGGTTGACGTACTGGGTCGGATCCTGCGGCGACAGCGGGTCCTGGTTCTGGATCTGCGCCACCAGCAGCTTGGTGAACATGTCCTTGTTGGCGTCGGTCGGCGCCTGGGTGGCGATCTTGTTGCTGCCCGTGCCCGACGTGCCGCCGAACTGCGTGTTGGTGGCGTTGTTGGTGGTCACCATGTTCAGGATTCTCCCAGCTTGAGCAGCGACTGCTGCATGGATTTGATGCGTCCGAGGACTTCGACGTTGGTTTCGAAGGCGCGGCTGGCGGACATCATGTCGGCCATCTCGGACACTTCGTTGACGTTCGTGTAATAGACCATGCCGTCGGCATCCGCCTTCGGGTTGCCCGGCTCGTGCACGCGGCGCAGCGGCTCGGCGCTCTCGACCACGTCGAGCACCTGTACGCCCGCGCTGGCGTTGTTGCCCATGACGGCCGCGAAGACCGGCTTGCGGGCGCGGTACGCCTCCGCTTCGGAGCCGGCCGCGACGTCGGCGTTGGCCAGGTTGCTGGCAATCGTGTTCAGGCGCACCGACTGCGCCGCCATCGCCGAACCGGCGATCTGGGAAATGTCCTTGAAGCCCATTGTTGACCTGTTATTGACCGTTGATGGCTTTCGCCAGACCGCGCAACTGCATGTTGATGAAGGTCAGGCTGGTATTGAAATCGGAAGAGTTCTGGCCGAACGCGGCTTGCTCGACGCCGATCTCGACGGTATTGCCGTCGGCGCTCGGGTGGAAGGGGACGCGGTACAGGGGCTGGTCGTCGCTTAGGCTGAGTTCGCCGTTCTCGGTGTCGATGCGGTCCTGCAACATGGCGCCAAAATCGATGTCGCGGGCGGTGTAGCCGGGCGTGCTTTCGTTTGCGATGTTCGCCGCCAACACCTTGGTGCGCTCGGCGCGCAGTTCCAGCGCGTCGGCATGCACACCCAGTGCGTCTTTGAAATTAATCGTCATGTCAGGAACTCCTGTCGGTTGAATTTCGGATGATTGGTTAGAATCAGATTTTTCCGCAGCCACTATTCTCTAATGATTGCTTTCTGTAAGGCAACCCTTGTCGGTTCGTCACTGATGCTGTTTTCTGTGTTCGCGCAAGCGGCGGCGCCGTCGATTCCCATGCAAATCGAGCAAGCCGCCCGTGCCGAACTGGAAAGACAGATGGCGGCGTCCGGCTTGACCGAACCGCAATTCGAGATCGCCGTCGTGACCGCGCGGCCGGCGCCGCCGTGCAGCCAGCAAGTGGCCGTGGAACCGCTCGATACCCGCTCTCCCCAGAGGATGCGCTTCGTGGCGCGCTGTCCGGACACGCCCGGATGGCGGTACGAATACGTCGTCCGCGCGCGCGTAACGGCCATGGTCGCGATCGCGGCCGCGCCGACGGCGGCCAACGAAGCGTTGACGGACGCGCAAGTCACGATCGAGCGGCGTGATATTTCCAACATTGCCGATCCGATCAGTAATCCGGCCGACGCGGTCGGACAAATGTCTCGTCGCATGTTGCGTCCAGGAGACATTTTGCGCAGCGGCCAGCTCAGCAGTCCCGTTTTGGTGAAGCGCGGCGACGCCGTCATGATGATCGCGCGGCGCGAAGGCATCGAAGTCAGCATGGCCGGAGAAGCATTGGATGCGGGCGGAAAGGGGGCCGTCGTGCGCGTGCGCAACGCCGGCAGCGGGCAGGTCGTGCGCATGCGCGTCGCCGGGCCCGGCACGGTTGAGCCGATCGACATGGCGATCAGCCGCTGATGCCTTGCAGTTTGCCGGCCAGGCGCGACAGCTTGGCCGCATAAGCGGGATCGGTGGCGTAACCGCCCTTGGCGAGACCGGCGGCGAAGGCGTGGGCGTCGTTGCCGGCGCCGAGTGCGCCGTGGAAGCGCGGGTTGTCGATCAGCATCTGGGCATAGTCGCGGAAGGCGCTGGCCTGGTCCGGGTAGGCACGGAACTTCGCGCTTGTCTTGATCGCGGCCCCGCCGACATATTCGGTGGTGGCGGAATGTGCAACGTCGCCGTGCCAGCTGGCGCCGGCCTTGATGCCGAACAGGTTATAGGATGAACTGCCGTCCGCATTGCGCAGCGGACGCTGGCCCCAGCCGGATTCCAGTGCGGCGTGCGCGGAGACGAGCTCCGGTGCCACGCCGAGCTTGCCGGCCGCTTCTTTCGCCCACGGGGCGATGCTTTCCAGGAAAGCCTGCTGGTCGGGCGACGCGTCGCTGCCGTCGCCCATGACGGCAGCCGTCGTATCCTGGCTGCGCGCGGCCCACATGCGGCCCTCGGCGCTGAGCTGCGCGCTCGTCGTGAAATCGCCGCCGCCGTTCTGGATGAAATCGGTGACTTCGCCCTGCACCTCGTTGAAGATGCCGCCGAATTTGCCGCCGCCATTGCCGAGCGGCGCGGTCGGCGCGGTCGCCTGGGTCGGGGTCAACGAGGGAATCGACGTCGTGAATTCAGCGTGGCGCATAAGTATCGTCTTCGCCGTGCAGCAGGCGTTGCATGATCGTAAATTGTTCAGCCATCAGGTTGCCGTTGCGCGTCGTGGCGTGCTTGCAGTCGCGCACCAGCGCTTCCAGCTGTTCCCAGGCAGCCTGGCCGCGCGTGCGCTGCGGCACCGGCAGGCTGCCGAACAGGTCGTCCATCGTCGCTTGCGGACCCAGCAGGGCGCGCACGAGCTGTACGCGCTGCTGGCGGCGCTGTTCCATCGCGTCCAGTTCGGGCGCAAGTGCACCGGCCAGCGTCGCGAGCTCCGTGCCGCGATGGCGCAGGGCGGCCTGGAACTGGCGCTCCAGCAGGTCGCGGATCGTGCCGCAGGCGTCCATGTCGGCGGCAATGCCGTCCAGCAGGCGCGCGACGGCCTGGTCGCGGGTCATGCGGCTCATGGGATCAAGCCTTGCTGCCGTGGAAACGCTGGATCAGGCCGGCCAGGCGGCCCGCGTCGAACGGCAGTTCGCCCTTGGCCAGTGCGTCGCGCAGCTCGGCCACGCGGGCAGCGTCGAAGTCGGGCAGGGCACCGAGCGCTTTCTGCGCCGGCTGCAGCACGGCGGATTCGAGCGCATCGTTGCCCGCGGGGGCACTCACCGGGGCCGCTGCCGGCGCGGCGGCGGCGCCGCCCACCTGCGGGGCGATCGAGACGGAGGGCGTGGAGGCACTGGAAATCTTCATGCGTGGTCCTCGGGTTTTCGATTGAATCGTCATGGTTTCTTTACCATCTGGCTGCGCAGTTCCTTGAGCGCTGCGTCGTCCGTTCTGGACGTGGACGCGTCTGAAGTCAGGGCTTCGGTATCCGTCGGGGTGCCGAACATGGTCTTGATGGCAGCCGCTTGCTTGCTGGTCAGGATTAACAGTTCGATACGCCGGTTGGCCGAAGCATCCGGATGGGCCGCGTCGATCGGGGCGCGGTCGGCCATGCCGACCAGTTGCAGGATGCTTTCGCCCCGCATGCCGCCGATGAGCAGTTCGGACCGCGCAGCCAGAGCGCGGTTGACCGACAGGCTCCAGTTGGAATAGCTGGTCGGTCCGGCCCTAGTGTACTGCAAGGAATCCGTGTGTCCTACAATCAGCATCTGATTTTCCATTTTTTCGAACAGCGGTGCCATTGCACGCAACAGATTTGCGAATTTGGCGGTCGGCAGCGGGCTGCCGCGCACGAACATGCCCTGGCGATCGGTGTCGTGCAACATCACGCGCAGGCCGTCCGGCGTGATCACGGTGGCAAGATTCGACGCGAGGCCGGCGTCCGCGCTCATCTGCTGGAGCTGGTGCGCCAGCGCGGCCAGTTCGGACGGCGATTCGTACTTCGTGCGCACCGTCTGGGTATTCGCCTTGGCGCCGGCCGCCGGACCTTCGGCGCCGCCGTTGCTCTTCGGGAGCTGGAAGCGTTCGATCAGGCTGCCGGCGGGGCTCGACTTGATTTCCGGCTTGCCGCCCGTGCCTTCGATCAGGCCGCTGGCCGTGTTGTCGCGCACGATGTTCTTGGCCTGCTGGGCTTCGCGCGCGGCGATCAGCCACAGCACGAGGAACAGCGCCATCAGCGCCATGCAGAAGTCGGCGAAGGCGACCTTCCACGCGCCGCCGTGTTCGTCGTCGTGATGCTTGCCGCCGCCACGTTTGACGATGGTGGCTTCGTGGTGCTTGTCGGCGGCGCCTTTCTTGGTAGCTTGCACTTATTGCTCCAGGTCGGGATCAGGCCTTGCGCTTGGCGCCGGCATCCTCGCCGTCGGCCATCGCGTTGATCCACGCTTCGAGCTGGGCGAAGCTGGGCTTGGTATTCAGCTGGATCAGGCGGCGGCCCGCGTCGATCGCCAGCAGGGGCGGCTTGCCGGCCACGTGGGTGCACAGCACGACCTTCACGGTTTCCATCGTCGACGCTTCGGAATTGACCAGCTGCTTCATCATGCCGGAGATCGGGTCGAGCACGCCGTAGCAGAAGAAGATACCGATGAACGTACCGACCATCGCGGCACCGATGTGTTCCGCGATCTCGGCCGTGTCGGCGCCTTCGCCGACGGAGTTCATCGTGATCACGATGCCGAGCACGGCGGCCAGGATGCCGAAGCCCGGCATCGCCTCGGCCACCTTGTGCAGCGACTTGGAGGGCTGGGTCAGTTCTTCGTGGATGGCTTCGAGTTCCTGCTCGAGCACGCCTTCCAGCTCGTGGGCGTTGATCTTGCCCATGGCCATCAGGCGGAAGTTGTCGACGATGAATGCCAGCAGCTTCGGCTCTTCCAGGATCAGCGGATAGCGCTGGAACATCGGGCTGTCCTTCGGTGCCTCGACGTGGGCGTCGAGCGCCTTCAGGCCGCCGGCCGCCGTCTGCAGCAGTTCGTACATCAGCAGCAGCAGCTGGCGCTGGAACTCGGAGTCGTGCTTGTGCTTGCCCGCGATCTTCTTCATCTGGCCGACCAGCTCGACCAGCACGTGTTTCGGATTGGCGAGCACGAGCGCGCCGAGGGCGGCGCCGCAGATGACGATCAGTTCGTTGGGCTGCCAGATGGCGCCGGCGCTGCCGCCCATCATCATGTAGCCGCCGAATACCGCGCCGAGCACGATGAGGATGCCGAGGATTTGCATGATTATTGTTACCTTTCTTGTCTGGTCGTTCAGGCCTGGGCCAGCGCCGCTTTCATCTTGGCCAGCGCACTCTTGTTGAGCTGGCAGACGCGGGCGTCGGACAGGTCGAGCACGGCCGCGATTTCCTTGTAGCTGAGCTCGAATTCATAAATCATCTGCACCACGCGCTGCTCGCGTTCGTTCAGGGCGGACAGGGCCTGTTCCAGGCTGCGGCGCACCATGAACTGTTCTTCCGGACCGGGGGCGTTGTGGGCGCGCTCGGTCGCTTCCTGCAGCACGTCGTCGAAGCTGAGCAGCTCCTCGGCGACATCGTCCAGCAGGAACTGGCGCCAGTCTTCCTGGCTGATGCCGAGCGCGTCCGCCGCTTCCTTGTCGTTCGGCTCGCGGCCGAGCTTGCGGGTGAGGGCGCGCACGGCGTCGCGCGTCTTGTGGCTGTCCTGGCGCACGGCGCGCGGACGCCAGTCCTGGCGCCGCAGTTCGTCAAGGATCGCGCCGCGCACGCGCAGCGATGCGTAGCTGGCGAAGCCGGTGTCCGGGGTGCCGTAGCGGCGCAGCGCTTCGAGCAGGCCCATCAGCCCGATCTGCTCCATGTCCTCGCGTCCCATCGCGCCCGATACCTGCGACGTGAGCTGGCGCGCGATGCGCTTGACGAGCGGCGCATAGGCGACGAGGTGTTTCTGCTCTTCGGCCGCGCTCATGGCCGCGTGGATGGCGGCGTCGGCATATTCGCTGCTGGCGTAGCTGTCGGCGTAGTCGGTCATGTAACCCACGTTGTCCCCGATGGTTATTCGATGATCAGCTTGCCGATCATGACTTGCACGAACGGTTTTTCCGTGTGCTCGTGCTCATAATTGGCGTCGAAGGATTTGTTCAGCTCTTCCGCGTACTGTTCCACCGTCATGCCGGCCGCTTCCTTCATCGTGTAGGCCGACAGGGTACGCACCGCCAGGCTGCGCAGCAGCGGCAGGTTTTCCTTCGTTTCCTTTTCCTTCGCCACTTCCGTCGACAGCACGAGGTCGGTCGACAGGTAGTGGGTGTCGGCGTCGTCCGGGCCGCGGCGCAGCATCACGATGACCTTGTCCAGCGTCACGTACTTGAGCGGCTTGCCTTCCTTGGCCTTTTCCGCTTCCGCTTTCTTGTCCGCGCCGGCGGCCGCGGCGGGCTTGGGCATGAACCACCAGACCGCGCCACCCGCACCGGCCGCGCTCACGATCACGGCGCCGGCGATGGCAATAATCATTTTCATTTTGCTCATGTTGGTAATCGCGCCAAACGGCGCTCTCGATTTGTCTGTTGCTTACGAGTCGCGGCCGAGATTGAAAACGGACGCGGGGTTACCGGCCTCGGCCAGACCACGGCCGGGCTCGTTGTCCTGGTCGCGGCCCTGTTGGCGGCCGCGGCCCTGCTGTTGCGGGTCGCCGAACGGCGCCGCATTGTTCTTGGGTGCCGGGGTCACCGTCACGGCGACCTCCGTGTACTGGCGCTGCGACAAATCGTTGCGCAGGTTGTCGCTGACGGTCTGCAGCTGGCGCAGCACGTCGCCGTTGGTGGCCGAGATGTTCACTTCCAGCGTGCCGGCGCTGTGGCGGATCGCGATGTCGATGCGGCCCAGCTGGGGCGGCTCGATGCTGATCGTGGCCTGCTGCACGTTGTTGGCGACGTGGACGTTCAGGCGGTCGCCCAGCGTTTCCTGCAAGCTCTGGCGCCACGCGGTCGGCGGGCCGGCCAGCTTGACGGTGTCCGCGGCCGGCTGGGCCGACGGCAAGGTCACGGCGCCCGGTACCGCCGCGGCGTTCGTGCCGGGCTGGACGCCCTGCGCGCCCGACCCGTCCGTGCCGGCATCCTGGCCGCCGGTGCCGGCGTTGCCGTTGGCGCCATTGCCCTGCACGGCCAGGCGCACGTTGGCGGCCGTCGCATCCTGCCGGGTGGCCTCGAGGGCAGCCTGGGGCATAGCGACGGCAGCGCGGCGCGTATCCTGGCCGGAAACCGCGAGCGGCTGGGCCGGCGTCTCGGCCGTGCCGGCATCGTCGCCGGCGGCGTGCGCACCGCCCTGGGCGGCCTGCACGGCCTGGGTGACCTGTTGCGGCGACAGCGGCATCAGCGGCATGGCCATCGCGGCCAGCAGGGTGTTGTCCGGTGCGGCGGCCTGGGTGTCGTCGGCGGACTGGCCGTCGGTCGCGGCCGGCGTGCCGGCCGGCGCGGGCGCCGTGCCGCCGTCCGTGGCCGGGTCGGCCGGGAGGGCTGCCTGCGCGGCGGCGCCGTCCTGCAGGCCGAGCCAGCGGGCGAACGGCTGGGCCGATGCCGGCGCCTTGGCCGCGCCGTCGGCCGCGGGGGCGGCGGGGGCCGACGCGGCCTGCGTGTCCTGGGCCGCGGCCGGTGCGTTGGCTTGCTTGGCCGGCTGGGCCGGGGCGGACGAAGTTACGGTGTTGAGCATCATGTCATTCCTGGCTTACGCCCGGTTCGGTTTCGCTGTGCATCGCGTAGGCGATCCAGCCGTCTTTATTGGCGCGCATCTCTTCCAGGCGCGGTTCGAGCGCGCGCGCGGCGGCGGCCACCTGGCGCGCGGCCGCATCGTGCTGGGTGCGCACGCGTTCCAGCGCGGCGCGCTCCCCGGCGTTCCACGGACCATGCGCGGCGAGCGCGTGCAAGGCCGGGAAGAGGGCGCGGGCCTGCTCGCCCAGCCGGTCCCAGTCCTGGCGCGCGGCGGCGTCTTGCAGGGCATTCCCTAACTGCGCCAGCCGTGCCTGCCGGTTGGTCTTGTCAGCCATTACGCGCCTGTACGCCGGCCCAGCCCTGGCGGATGGTGGTCATGATGCGCACGACCTCGTCGATCATCGCCGGGTCCTGCTTGATGCCCGCGCCATGCAGGTGCGTGACGCAGAAGTCGTACAGGTTGGCGAGGTTGGCGACGACCTGGCCGCCGGTCTCGAAATCGAGGGAGCTGGACAGGCCGTTGATGATGTCGACGCATTTGTTGATGCTGTTCGCGCGCTGCTCGTAGCGCTTGGCCACGATGTGGGCGCGGGCGCGCGCCAGTTCGTCGAGCAGGCCGTCGGTCAGCACCAGCACGAGCTCGATGGGCGAGGCGCGCGACGTTTGCGCGTCCAGGCTGGTGGCGTGATAGCTGCTGTAGGCTTCGGTATAAGACATCTCGAATCTCTCAGTTGGAGGAGTTGCTGCTGAACAGCGAGCTGAACATCGAAGAATTGTTTTGCATTTGCGCTTGCAGGGTCTGCAGGGCGGTGTACTGCTTCAGGTAGCGCTGGTAGGCCATGTCGTACTTGGCGTCGAGGTCGGTCTGGCGCTTGGTCAGGTCCAGCTGCAGCTTGCTGTTGGCGTCGGCGCGCTGCTGGATCTGGCCGCTGGCCGAGTTGCTCCACAGGTTCAGGTACTTGTTCAAGGAGCCCGCGATGCCGGTCGGCGCGCCGGCGCTGCTCGAGCCGATCAGCGTGTCGAGGCCGGTCGGATCGATCGCCAGCCGGTTTTGCAGGTCGCTCGCCTTCAGGACGAGCGTGCCGTCGTGGCCGCCCGTGATGCCGAAGCTGGCCAGCGACGTGGCGCCGGCCGGACGCAGCAGGTTGACGAGGCTGTTCTGCAGGTCCCGGATGCCGGCGTCACTGGCGAAGACGCCCGCGGCGACGTTGTTGGCCGGATCGCCGGACGACACCAGGCCGTCGACCGTGCTCTTGAGCTTGTTGTAGGCGTCGACGAAGGCTTGCGCGTTCGCCGTGGTGCCGGTCGTGTCCATGCCGACCGTCAGCGTGATCGGCGTGGCGCCCGGCGCCTGGGCCTTGGTCGCGGTGAACGATACGCCGTCGATGTTCGTGAAGGTGTTCGACGCCTGCTGGAGCCGGGTACTGGCAGGATCGGCGGGATCGCCAAGCCAGACGACGGCATCCTGGGCGGTCTTGACGACAGTGCGCGCCGCGAAGCCCGTCTGCAGGCCGCCGTCGGTGGCGTTCGAGGCGTCGACCGAAATGGTGTTGGCCACGCCGGTGTCCTTCGACGTCAGCATGAGACGCGCTACGCCGCCGACCGTGACGATGCCGGCCGACACCTTGCCGGCATTGCCGCTGGCGCGGTTGATGGCGGCCGCGATTTCGCGCACGCTCAACGTGCCGTCGCCGCTCGTGTCTGCGCTGGCGTCGAGCTGAACGTCGAAGCTGGCCGTCGTCGTGCCCGCGCCTTCGTCGGCCAGGTTGATCGTCAGCTTGCCGCCCAGCGCCGCGCCGTCCGCGAGGCTGTTGTACGAGACCTGGCTGCTGGTCGCGACCTGTTCCACGAACAGGCTGTAGGCGCCGGCCGCGGCGTTCGCCTTGGCGGTGGCCGTGCCGATCGTCGTGTCGGACACGGTGGCGCTCTGGGCCAGCACCGACTTGCCGGTGCCGGTCAGGTTGGCAAGCGCGGTCTGGAAGGCGGAGATCGCGGAGCCGAGCGTCGTCAGGGCCTTGGCCGTGGCGGTCACGTTATTGGTCTGGGTGGTCAGCTGGGTCTGCGCACCCTCGATGTACTTGTCGGCCAGTGCCTTGGCGGTGCTGGTCGGGTCGTAGGTGGGGGCGGTAATCGCGTTCGTTGCCATATCGGTTCTCCTGCTTATGCGTTCTTTGCCAGCCACGACTGCGTGGCGATCTCGTCTTCGCGTTTGCGCTGCGTGCGTTCCTGCGCGCGTGCATACGCGACCTCGTGCTGCTCCAGCACCTTGCCCAGCAGCTCGCGCCGCGTCCAGGCCTGCGCCAGGGTTTTCTGCGCGACGGCCATGTCGGCCTCGTGCAGCTGCAGGTCGGTGCGATGGGTATCCGCCAGGGCGAACACGGCCTGCTTGTAGTTACCGCAATTCATGGCCAGCGCGGGCGACAGCGCGCGCGTGCCGGCAGGCTGGCCCGACGGGCCGCTGCCTTCCGCCAGCGCCGTCAGGCGGTCCACGCTGGCCTGGAAGCGCGCACGCGTCGCTTCCTTCCTGGCGAGGGCCGTCTGCAGGCGTTCGACTTCGGTGCTGCGCACGCGCACGAGGGTGTCCAGGCTGGTGATCGTCTCGCGTTTGCTCATGCCATCATCGCTTTCAGTTGGTCGACGCAGGCCTCGAACGGCGCGTCTTCGCGCGTGCCCTGGCACAGGAACGCCTCGATGTGCGGGTGCAGCTTCACGGCGCGGTCGGTTTCCGGATCGGCGCCCGGCTGGTAGGCGCCGAGCGGGATCAGGTCGCGCACGCGCGCATGCTTGGCCAGCGCGGCCTTCAGCCTGCGCGCGGCCTGGGAATGCTCCGGCGTCACCACCTGCGCCATGCAGCGGCTGATGGATTGCGCCACGTCGATCGCCGGGTAGTGCCCGCGTTCGGCCAGTTCGCGCGTCAGCACGATGTGGCCGTCGAGGATCGCGCGGGCGCTGTCGACGACCGGATCCTGCTGGTCGTCGCCTTCCGCCAGCACGGTATAGATGGCGCTCATGCTGCCGTTTTCGTTTTCGCCGTTGCCGGCCGATTCGACCAGCTGCGGGAGGTTCGAGAACACCGACGGCGGATAGCCGCGCGTGGCCGGCGGTTCGCCCAGCGACAGCGCGACTTCGCGCAGCGCCATCGCGTAGCGCGTCAGCGAATCGCACAGCAGCAGCACGTTCTGGCCGCGGTCGCGGAAGTGCGCCGCGATCGAGTGGCACAGTTCCGTCGCCATCACGCGCATCAGCGGGCTTTCGTCGGCCGGCGCCACGACGACGACGGCGCGTTTCAAGCCTTCCGGGCCCAGCGACTTCTCGATGAACTCGCGCACCTCGCGGTTACGCTCGCCGATCAGGCCCACGACGATCACGTCGGCCACGGTCTGGCGCGTGATCGTCCCGAGCAGCACGGATTTACCCACGCCCGAACCGGCCATCAGGCCGACGCGCTGGCCCTTGCCGAGCGTGAGCATCGAATTGATCGCGCGCACGCCGACGTCCAGCGGCTCTTCCACCGGCGCCTTGCGCAGCGGGTTGACCTTCGGCGGCGTCGTCGACAGCGTTTCTTCGCCACCCAGCTTGCCGCGGCCGTCGATCGGTTCGCCCAGGCCGTTCACCATGCGGCCCATCCACGACGGACCGATCTGGATGCTGGACGGACCCGTGGCCGGCAGCACGCGCGCGCCGGTCACGAGGCCGTCGGCCTGCTTGAACGGCATCAGGTACGTGACCTTGTCGCGGAAGCCCACGACCTGCGCGTCCAGCCACGAGCCGTCGACGGTCTCGACGCGGCAGCGCTGGCCCGTGTGCAGGCGGCAGCCCACGCTTTCGAGCAGCAGGCCCTGCACGGCGACGAGGCGCCCGGTGGGCGTCGCGACCGGCGGCGCCTTGATCTCGAGCGCGCGCAGGGTTTCGGCCAGTGCGCTCACTCGCTGTCCTCCTTGGCGGCGGCGTCCAGGCTTTCGCGCACTTGCGTCATGCAGGCGGCGAGGCGGCCCTGGCAGCCGGCGTCCACTTCATGGTCGCCCGCGCGCACGCGGCACTCGCCCAGGTCCAGGGCAGGATCGGACATGAGGTTCCACTTCTTGGCGCGCTTCGGATCGAGTTCCTGGATGCGCTTGAGTTCTTCCGGATTCATGAAGACTTCCACCTCGTCGCGCGTGGGCGGCATCGCGGCCAGCGCCTCGTCGACGAGGTTCAGCATTTGCACGGGTTGCAGGGCCAGCTCGGCGCGGATCACCTGGCGGGCGATCTTGCCGACCAGGTCCACGACTTCCTTGCGCTGGGCGTTGCGGAATTCGGTCTTCATCTTCTTCAGGCTGCGCAGCATGGCGTCGACCGGCTTGGCCATCTGCTCCAGCTCGGCCAGCGCCTGCTGGCGGCCTTCGGCGATGCCGCGCTCCACGCCTTCGGCATGGCCCGCGTCGTAGCCGTCGGCACGGCCTTCGTCCAGGCCGACTTCATAGCCTTCGCGCTGGCCCTGGCGATAGCCGTCGGCCACCGCGCTCTGCCAGTCCTCAGTCGGCATGGCGGAGGACGACGATTGCGCGCCCTTGGCCGCGCCGGCGGCGATGAACTGCGCCAGCGGCGGGAAGTGATAAGGCCGGAACTGCTTCATTCGGCAGTCGCTTCGGCAAACAGCTGGACTTCGATCTCACCGTTGTCGACGAGCTCCTTGACCTGCGCCATGATCTCCTGGCGGGTCTGCACGATGCGCGACATCGGCACCGGGCCGGAACGCTTCATGAGGTCCTCGAAGCTCTGCGCCTGGCGCTTCGGCATCGCGCCGAGCAGCGCTTCGCGCAGCGCGGGTTCCGCACCCTTGAGCGCGATCGCCCACTGCTCCAGCGGAATCTCGTCGAGCAGGCGGGTGATGGTCTGTTCGGTCTGTGTCGACAGGATGAAGAAGTCGTACATCGACATCTCGATCTTCGAGACGACATCCGGGTCGTGCGCGCGCAGCAGCTCCACCATCGTGGCGCGGTTGTTCGGCAGGCGGTTCAGGATGTCGGCCGCCTGGCGCACGCCTTCCACGGTGGCGCTCTGCGTGTCCAGCGCGGACAGGCAGCGCTGCACCAGCTCTTCCAGCTCGGTGAGCAGGTCGCGGTCGATCTCTTCCAGGCGCGCGAGGTTCAGCAGGACCATCTCGCGGCTGCCTTCCGGCAGCGCGTCGATGATCTGGCCGGCCAGCGCGGGCGGCAGGAAGGCGAGGAACACGGCCTGCATCTGCACGTGCTCGGCGGCGATGTAGTCGGCCAGCCACTTCGGCGACGCGTACTGCAGGCGCGCCATCATCGGGCGGATGGCGTCGCCGTAGATCGTGTTGAGCACGGAATTGGCGATCTCGCTGCCCAGCGCCAGGTCGAGCGAACGTTTCAGGTAGCTGCGCGAGGCGCCGTGCAGGCCGCTCTGCTGGCGGTAGTCGTCGAAGAACTTCTGGATCGAGTTCTTCACGGCGTCGACCTTGATGCCGCTCATGCGGCTCATCACCTGGGTCAGCTCGATCAATTCTTCGCGTTCGAGGCAGCGCAGCACGGCCGCGGCCGGCTCTTCACCGATGGACAGCAGTACGATCGCAGCCTGTTCGACCGGGCTCAGCACTACTTCCTGCACGTCGTTATTGTTCAGTTCCGCCATTTTTCTTTTGCACCCATTGTTTGACCACTTCCGCCACCCGCTCCGGCTCCTTGCCCGCCAGTACTTTCAGGTGGTCGACCATCACATCCACGGCCGAGCCGGCCGGGGGCAAATCGTATTCCTCGAGCAGCGCCTGGACCGGCAGCGTGCCGCCCGTCGGCGATGCCGCCTGTTCCGCTGCCAGGGCGCCCGCGGCGTTCGCGGCCGGGGCCGGCAGTGCGCCGGCGCTGTGCGCGGCCGGCAGGGCGTTGCTTGCGCCGGCCTGGACGGTCGCCAGGTTCGGCGCGGCCGCCGCGGCTGCCGGTTGCGGCGCGATGCGCTGGTTCAGCATGCGCATCAGCGGGCGCAGGATCAGCAGCCAGCCGAACAGGGCGCCGATCGCGTACATGGCGTAGCCGGCCATGTCGACGATGTTGTCGCGCTCCTGGTACCACGGCTCGACCGGCGCCGGGGCCGGGAACGACAGCGAGGACACGGTCAGCACGTCGCCGCGGGTGGCGTCGATGCCCAGGCCGCCGCGCAGGATCTTGTCGATGTTGGCGATCTCGGCCGGGGTCCAGCCCGTCTTCGGCGTCGCGGCCTTGGCGTTGTTCAGCACCACCGCCACCGACAGCTTCTTCAGGCGGCCGCGCGAGCGCTTGATCTGCGTGATCGCGCGGTCATAGGCGTACTGGCGGGTCGTCGCGTTCTTGCGCGCGCTGCCGTCGTCCGCCTTGGCGTTCGCGTCGCCGGCGGCGCCGTTCGCGGCATTCGCGGCATTCGCGGCGTTCGGATCGGCCGGCGGATTGGCGGCGACCGGCGGGCGGTTCGACAGCGTGCCCGGCACGCCCAGCGCCATGCGGCTCTTTTCCATTTCCTCGCGCATCGCTTCGCTGGTGACCTTCGGGGCTTCGCCGTATTTCTCCTGCGTTTCCTCGACCTTGTCGTTGTCGACGTCGGCCGTCACGCTGACCTTGAAGTTGTCGGCGCCGAGCACCGGGCCGAGCAGGCCGGCCACGTTCGCGCGCACTTCATCCTGGTAGCGCTTGGCGGCGGCATCGCCCTGGGCGGCGCCGTCGAAGCCTTCGGTCAGGTCCACGCGCGACGACAGGTAGTTGCCGTTCTGGTCGACGAGCGACACGTGCGCCGGGGCCAGGCCGGCGACGCTGCCGCTGACCATGTTCACGATCGCGGCGATCTGTTCGTTCGACAGCGTGCGGCCCGGCTTGACCGCCACCACGACGGAAGCGGACGACTTGTCGCCGTCGCTCGACACGAACGACGAGGACTTGGCGATGGCCAGGTGCACGCGCGCCGAGGCGATGGCGTCCAGGGTCAGGATCGACTGCGCCAGTTCGCCTTCCAGGCCGCGGCGGAAGCGCACGTCCTGCACGAACTGCGACACGCCCAGCGGGTCGTTCTTGTCCATCAGCTCCAGGCCGGCCGGCAGTTGCGCGGTCACGCCCTTGGCGGCCAGCAGCATGCGCACCTTGCCCAGCTGGCCGGTCGGGACCATGACCTGGCCCGAATCCGGGTGGATGCGGTAGGGCACGTGCTCGGCGTCGAGCACGGTCATCATGTCGCTGGCGACGACCTTTTCGTGGGCGCCGAACACCGGCTTGTAGCCGGCCTGGTCGTTCCACATGTACAGCATGACGGCCGCGGTGATGCCGATGGCCAGCACCAGCATCGGGGTCAGGTTCTTGGTCAGCGCGGGCGGGAGGGCCAGGCGCTTGCCGCCGATGGCGGACTTGAGAGTAGCAATCACGTTCGGTTAGTTCCTGTCACACCGGGAGCTTGAGCAGCTCGTCGACGGCGCCCATCACCTTGTTGCGGACCTGCATCAGCATGGAGAAAGACAGATTGGCCTGCTGCGAGGACAGCATGGCGCCGACCAGGTCGTCGCTCTTGCCGCTGTCCACGTCGGCCATCTTCTGGTTGGCCACCTGCTGGTCCTGGTCCACGCTGACCAGGGCATTCTTCATGCTCTGCGCGAAGGAGAAGTCGCCCGTACCATCGCCCAGGGCGGGGTGGCCGGCATTGGCCGCCGGCGCCACCGCGGCGAGGCGGTTGGCATCGTTGCTGAGGGCTGCCAGGTCGGCCCGGATCAGGCCGGCAAGTTCAGTTCCCATCGTGGTCATCGCTCCCATGCTTAAGTTTGCGGATTGTAACTTTAGGTAAATATTGCTTTGAAGACTGGTGTTACATTCGTTGCAACTACCGTTGACATTAAGAAAATTGTTAAATTTTCAGCGTCATACTGTGGCTTGGTTTCTGTCGCCGAACCGAGGAGAATAGCAGCGGTTTCGTCCGATACCCAGAGTGAATTTTTGATTTCCCCAGCGCAGTAACGGCATCTTACCGTAGGGCAATGGCGAATTCAAAGGGGAAAATCAAATGGCGTGACACAATTTCCCGGGTATAATAGTTGCCCAGAGGAATGAAAAGAAAGCATCTGTGCTTATCATTTTTTTAATTTGACCATGCCGATTGCAAACCCCGACACCACCCTGCAGCACCAAGTGCTCGACCCCTGTCTTCTAGGGCGTCCGGTACATCTGCTGCCCCAGTTCGCGGCGCGTCTCCAGGAAGATCTGGACGCTGCCATGCAGGGGAGCGCGCGCCGTTACTGGGCCGGATGGCGTCTCGAAACCATTGAATTCGGCCGCGTGCCGCAAGAAAACAGCCTGCGCTGGATGGCCGTATTGGGTGCGTTGGGCACCGTCGCGGTGACTTTCGAGCGTGGTTTATTACTGACACTGTTGGAGCGACGCTACGGTGGACGTAGCGCCGGCGCAACTCAGCGGGACCCGCAAACCGAGCGTGTGACCGCCACCGAAGAAAGATTGAGCGTCGTACTGACGCAACAAATGGTGGATCTGTTGTATGCACGCGTCGCTGCCAGTGTGGCAATGGACGTGGCGCCGCGGCCCATCCAGGCCAATGCCGTGGTGCCTTCGGCAATGCCCGGCGAAAGCAACTGGGCCGTGCGCGTCCAGGTGCGTGACAACAACGACAACATCGGCCAGTTCTGGATCGCGCCCGACCAGCAACTGATGGCCATGATCCTGGGCACGCTGCGCCCGGAGACGGCCCGTCCGACCGCCGCGCGCGGCCCGGCCGAGCCGCTTGCGACCAAGGTCCAGGTCAAACTGGACGGCCGCCTGGTCAGCAAGGAAATCACCCTGGGCGCATTGTTCGACCTGAAGGTGGGCGACGTGATCCCGGTGAACGTGGGCCGGGCCGACGTCCTGCTCGACGAGGCGCGGTTGTTCACCGCCGCCGTCGCCGAGCACAAAGGCAAGCTGTGTTTAACCTCTTTTGAAGACGCCGAGTAATCAACATGAACCTGAACGATCAATTCGCCGGTGGCGACATCCTCATCGACGACGCAGCGGTGGACGACGTCCCGGCAGCGCCCGCGGCCGCACCGAAAGCCACGCCGCGCCTGCCGCAGATGATGCGCCGCATCCCGGTGACCCTGACGCTGGAAGTGGGCTCGGCCCGCATCTCCCTGCAGGAACTGATGGCGATCGGCCCGGACAGCGTGCTGCCGCTCGACGCCATGGCGGGCGAGCCGCTCGTCATCAAGGTCAACGGCGCCGCGATCGGCCGCGCCGAAGTGGTCGTCGCGGGCGAGCAGTATGGCCTGAAGGTGATCGATCTGGACGGCCTCAACCTGGACCTGATCACGTCATGACGTTGCAACGCCGCGACGCCGGGGTGCTCGGCACCCTGCGCCGCCACGCGCCCGCCATCGCGGGCGCCGTTCTTTTGCTGGCCGGCGCGAGCGCCTGGGCCGCGCCGGCGGGACCGGACGTCCTGCCCGGCGTGATCCCCGGCTCGTCCAGCGGCCTGACGGTGAAGTCGCAGATCCTGGTCCTGATGACCATCCTCGGGCTGCTGCCCGTGATGGTCATGATGATGACCAGCTTCACCCGGTTCGTGATCGTGCTGTCGCTGCTGCGCCAGGCCCTGGGCCTGCAGCAGGGCCTGCCCAACCGGATCATCACCGGCGTCGCCCTGATCCTGACCCTGCTCGTCATGCGTCCCGTCGGCGAACAGGTGTGGAACGAAGCCTTCGTCCCGTACGACAAGGACAAGATCTCGCTGGAGCAGGCGCTCAAGATCGCCGAGGTGCCGCTGTCGCGCTTCATGCTGGCCCAGACGAGCAAGACGGCGCTGGCCCAGATCGCGCACCTGGCGGGCGAGCCGGCCGAGATGAAACCGATGGACCGCGGCTTCACGGTGAAGCTGGCCGCCTTCGTGCTGTCCGAGCTCAAGAGCGCGTTCCAGATCGGCTGCATGTTGTTCATTCCGTTCCTGATCATCGACCTGGTGGTGTCGTCGGTGCTGATGGCGATGGGCATGATGATGTTGTCGCCGCTCGTCATCTCGCTGCCGTTCAAGCTCCTGTTGTTCGTGCTCGTCGATGGCTGGACCCTGACCGTGAATACCCTGGTCGGCAGCATCCACGGCCTCTAGCATTCATCCACATGACTCCTGATATCGCCGTCGACTTCGTCGTCGAAGCCCTGCAGCTGGTGATGCTGCTCGTGATGGTGCTGGTGGTGCCGGGCCTCGTGGCCGGCGTCATCGTCGCCCTCGTGCAGGCCGCCACCCAGATCAACGAGCAGACGCTGAGCTTCCTGCCGCGTCTCCTCGTGACGCTGGTGGCCCTGATCCTCGCCGGTCACTGGATGACCGGCAAACTGATGGACTATTGCGTGAGCGTGTTCCAGCGCGCCGCGACCCTGGTCGGCTGATGCTGGAAGTTACCCATCTGCTGCTGCCGTTCATCAGCGCGCTGTGGTGGCCGTTCTGCCGCATCATGGCGCTGCTGTCGACAGCCCCCGTGATCGGCGACGCGCTGGTGCCGGTCCCGGTGCGCGCGCTGCTGTCCGTGGTGCTCGCGTTCCTGATGCTGCCGCTGACGAAGGGCGCCGCCATGCCGGATCCGTTCTCGCTGGCCGGCGTCGTCGTGATGATCGAGCAGGCCGTGATCGGCGGCGTGATCGGCCTCGCCATGCAGCTGACGATGGCCGTCGTGAACATGCTCGGCTTCCTCGTCTCGAGCCAGGTCGGCTTTTCGATGGCGCAGATGAACGACCCCGTGAACGGCCAGCAGTCGGACGTGATCTCGGGCCTGTTGGGCCTCGTCGCGATCCTCGTGTTCTTCGCCGTCGACGGCCACCTCGTGCTCGCGGGTGTGCTGGGCCAGAGCTTCAAGGCGTGGCCGGTCGGCGGCGGCTACCGGAGTCTCCTGCTGGAGACGGTGGCGCTGAACGTGGGCTGGGTGTTCTCGGCCGCGATCCTGCTGGCGCTTCCGATCGTGTTTTCCACGATGGTCGTGCAGATCGGCTTCGGCTTCCTGAACCGCGTGGCCCCGTCGCTGAACCTGTTCTCGCTGGGCTTTTCGCTGGTGACGCTGTTCGGCCTGATGATGCTCGTGCAGGTCGTGCGCTTCATCCCGGAGCACTATGTGCAGATGACGAACCAGGTGCTGGAGATGCTCCAGCAGCAGATGGGGGCGGCGCATGGCTGACAACACCGGCGGCGACAAAACAGAAAAGGCTTCAGCCCAGAAGCTGAAGAAGGCGCGCGAGCAGGGCCACGTCGTCCGCTCGAAGGACCTGGCCACGGCGGTCGGGATCCTGGCGAGCCTGAAGCTGTTCGTGTTCCTGCTCCCGGACTACCTGGAATCGTTCCGGTCGCTGTTCCGGCTCGTGTACGCGCCGCTCGGCGCGGCCGGCTCGATGGAGAACGCGATGACCGTCGTGTGGAGCGGCGCCGCCGTGCTGCTCGTGAAGATGGTGCTGCCGCTTGCGGGCGTGCCGGTTGCGATCATCGTGGCGAGCATGGTGCCGGGCGGCTGGGTCGTCTCGACGAACAACCTGATCCCGAAGTTCGACCGCTTCTCGCCGGTGAAGAACCTGGGCAACCTGGCCTCGGGCAAGCACTGGACGACGTTCGCGACGTCGGTCGCGAAGGCGGCGCTGCTGGCGGTGGTGCTGGTGCACGTGGTGCGCTCGGCGCTGTCGGCGTGGGTCAACCTGCAGCGCATGCCGCTGCCGGACGCGCTGCTGCACGGCGGCGGCATGATGTTCGACGGCCTGATGGCGCTCGTCGCCGTGTTCGTGCTGTTCGCGCTGATCGACGTGCCGCTGCAGGCGTTCCTGTTCGCGCGCAGCCAGCGCATGAGCAAGCAGGAAGTGAAGGAAGAATACAAGAGCACCGAGGGCAAGCCCGAGATCCGCGCGCGCATCCGCCAGCTGCAGCAGCAGATGGCCCGCCGCAACGTGAACAAGACGGTGCCGACCGCCGACGTGGTGATCGTGAATCCCGAGCACTACGCGGTCGCGCTGAAGTACGACACCAAGCGTGCGGAAGCGCCATTCGTGGTGGCGAAGGGCATCGACGAGATGGCCCTGTACATCCGCTCCGTCGCGGCGAAGCACCAGATCGAAACGATCGCGCTGCCGCCGCTGGCACGTGCCATCTACAACACCAGCCAGGTGCAGCAGCAGATTCCCGCCGCGCTGTACCAGGCGGTGTCGCAGGTGCTGAACTACGTGCTGCAATTGAATGCTTTCCGTGCGGGCCGGCGCCAGGCCGCCCCGCGGTTCCCGAGTGACGTGGCCGTGCCGGCCGCTTTGAGTGAGGTATCCCCGACATGAATTTCCTGAACAGCTTGATGCTCGAGCTGCGCCGCCAGAAGATCGCCACGCCGGCGTTCCTGCTGACGATTCTGGCGATGATCATGCTGCCGCTGCCGCCGGTGCTGCTGGACGTGCTGTTCACGTTCAACATCGTGATGGCGCTGATCGTGATCCTGACGTCCGTCTCGACGAAGCGGCCGCTGGACTTCTCGGTCTTCCCGACCGTCATCCTCGGCACCACGTTGCTGCGCCTCGCGCTGAACGTGGCGTCCACGCGCGTCGTGCTGCTGCACGGCCACGAGGGCACGACCGCCGCGGGCCACGTGATCGAGGCCTTCGGCAACGTCGTCATCGGCGGCAACTTCGTCGTCGGTATCGTCGTCTTCGTGATCCTCATGATCATCAACTTCGTCGTCGTGACGAAGGGTTCGGAACGTATCTCCGAGGTGTCCGCGCGCTTCACGCTGGACGCGCTGCCGGGCAAGCAGATGGCGATCGACGCCGACCTGAACGCGGGCCTGATCAACCAGGAAAAGGCGCAGGTGCGCCGCAAGGAAGTGGCGGCCGAAGCGGACTTCTATGGCGCGATGGACGGTGCCTCCAAGTTCGTGCGCGGCGATGCGATCGCGTCGATCCTCATCCTGCTCATCAACATGATCGGCGGCGTCGCGATCGGCGCGCTGATGCACGACCTGTCGTTCGGCGACGCCTTCCGCCAGTATGCGCTGCTGACGATCGGCGACGGCCTCGTGGCCCAGGTGCCGGCGCTGCTGCTGTCGGCCGCGGCGGCGATCCTCGTCACCCGCATCAGCGATTCGGGCGACTTCGAACAGCAGGTCGGCGGCCAGCTGCTGGCCAATCCGAGTGTCCTGTACTCCGCCGCCGGCGTGATGCTGATCCTGGCCATGGTGCCGGGCATGCCGTCGCTGTTCTTCATGGTGTTCGCGGCCGCCATCGGCTACGTCGGCTGGAAGCTGGCGCGCGAACAGGTGGCCCCGCCGGACGAATCGAACGTGGCCGCCATCGAGGCGGCGCTGCGCGACGACCGCGTGCCGGAACTCGACTGGCAGCAGCTGCCGGTCGTACAGCCGATCACGATCACCGTCGGCTACAAGCTCGTGCACCTGGTCGACAAGGCGCAGGGCGAAGTTCTGACCAAACGGATCAAGGGCGTGCGCCAGAGCCTCTCCGAGCAGATGGGCCTCCTGCTGCCGCCGATCGGCGTGCGCGACGACCTGACCCTGCGCCCGAACCAGTACGCGATCGCGATCAACGGCACCGTCGTGGCCGAGGGCGAGGTCGTGCCGGAATGCCTGATGGCGATCCCGTCGCCGAACGTGTACGGCGACATCGACGGCATCCCCGGCATCGAACCGGCGTTCGGCATGGCCGTCACGTGGATCGATCCGGAGCAGAAGGCGCATGCGCTGGGCCAGGGCTACCAGGTCGTCGAGGTGCCGAGCGCGATCGCCACGCATACGTCCAAGGTCGCGCGCGACTACATGGCGGAGCTGTTCCGGCATGAAGACGTGCCGGCGCTGATGGAACGCCTGACGGCGCTGTCGCCGAAGCTGGCCGGCGCGCTGGACAAGGCGCTCACGCACACGCAGCTGCTGCGCGTGTTCCGCGTGCTGCTGGCCGAGAACGTGTCGCTGAAGGACATCGTCGTGATCGCGACGACCTTGCTGGACAGCTCGGAAACGACGAAGGATCCGATCCTGCTCGCGGCCGAAGTGCGCTGCGCGCTGCGCCGCCAGATCGTGTCGGGCCTGTACGGCAAGAAGAAGGACATGCCCGCATTTAACCTGTCGGGCGAGCTGGAAAACATGCTGCTCGGTTCCCTGAACCAGGCGCGCCAGAACAACGGCGGCAAGGTCGTGCTGGACAACTACCCGATCGATCCGCAGCTGCTGTCGCAACTGCAGCTGAACATGCCGGTGGCGCGCGAGCAGATGAAGCAGCAGCATACGCCGCCGCTGCTCCTCGTGCTGCCGCAGATCCGTCCTCTGCTGGCCCGCTACGCGCGCCTGTTCGCGCCGGGGCTGCACGTGCTTTCGTATAACGAGATTCCGGAGAATCGCGAAGTCTCGATCATCGGTACGGTCGGCTGATCAGTCGTAGAGTGGGCTCCCCGAGCCCACGTATAACGTTCGCATCATGCCGGCTTCCGCGTGGGCACGGGGTGCCCACCCTACGCCGCCGGCAGCAGCAGCGCCAGTTCGGCCATCGCGCGGAACACCGGCAGGCTGAGGGCGGCCGCCGCCTCGGTCGACGGCAGGCGCGCGTGCACCCGGCCTTCCGGCAGGGTGTCGCGCCACGTCCAGCCGAGCACGCGCAGGCCGGAACGGCGCACGGCGTCTTCCAGCTGCGGCTGCAGGGCGCGCAGGTGGAGCAGGGTGCCGGGATCGAGCGTGCACAGTTCGAGCATGACGCCGTCGGCTACCGGTTCCGCCTGCACCGTGACGACGGTGCCGTCGGCCAGCACCAGTTCCAGGCGCAGGGCCGCGCGGCGCCGGCGCCGTTGCGGCTTCTGTGCCTGTTCTTCTTCGCCGATCACGCGCAGGTGCTGGGCCTGCGGACCGCCCGCGTGCACGGTGAAACGCCAGGCGTCGGGCGGCAGGGTCGCGAGATCGGCCTGGCGCAGCACGCGCGCATCCAGCCCGCTCTGCAGCAGCGCGCCCGGCAGCGACTGGCCCCGCTGTTGCTGGGACGCCTGTACCGCGCGCGCGATGAGCTGGGTGCCGTAGCTGCGCACCATGCCGCGCCAGGACGTGGCGAGCGCGTTCCCGTCCGGGCTCGGCCAGGAAAGCTGACGCGCCATGACGACCTGGTCGGGACGCATCGCCGCGGCGTCGGGCAGGGCGTCGCCCGCGGGCAGCGCGGGCGCCGGCTGGGCGGCGGGCAGCGGCAGCGGGAGTGCCTCGAGCTCGGCCTGCAGCAATGCGACCGGAACGGCGGCCGCGACCGCGCCGACCGGCGTGGCCGGCAGGCTGCCGGGCGCGCTCGCCGGGATGACGGGGGGCGGAAGGGCGGGAATGGATAGGCTGGCCATGATCTCGGCAGTGTAAAGTGAAAAGGCCAGCTTGTGGCTGGCCTTTTACGGATTCCGGCTGGACTAGCCCGGGGTGGCCATCGCTGGCCCTGCGATTACTGCAGCAGGGACATGACCATCGACGACATGCTGTTGGTCTGCTTCAGCATGGCGGTACCAGCTTGCATCAGCATCTGGTTCGAGGTCATGCTCGACGATTCGGTCGCGAAGTCGACGTCCATGATGCGGCCGGTAGCGGCTTGCGTGTTGCTCGAGATGTTCGACAGGTTGTTGTAGACGTGGTCGAGACGGTTCGAGATCGCACCCAGCTTCGAACGCAGGGCCGAGACCGAGTCAATCGCGGCGCCCAGGTTGGTGATGGCGGCGGAGGCGCCGGCGGTCAGGTTGTTGTCGGTCGACGGGGTGGCTGCGACGCTACCGTCGCCGGCGTAGCCGGCTGCGGCGAGCTTGATCGCGCCGTCCGCAGCGCCGAGTTCGACGTGGAAGTCGGCGGTCATCGTTTCCGAGCTGTCGGCGCCGATCTGGAACGTGATGCCGGTGGTGCTGCTCAGTTTGCTGGAGTCGGCCGTGGTCGACAGCAGCGCGGTACCGCCGAACTTGGTGTTCGAGAAGATGTTCGACAGTTCGTCGCTCAGCGAGTTGTATTCGCCCTGCAGCGCGGTCACGTCGGCGCCCGACGAGGAACCGTCCTTGGCCTGGGTTGCCAGGTCTTTCATGCGGGTCAGGATGTTGTTGACTTCGCTCAGCGCGCCGTCGGCGGTCTGCAGCATCGAGATCGAGTTCTGGGTGTTGCGCATGGCGACGGCCATACCGCTGCTCTGGGACTTCAGGCGGGTCGCGATCTGCAGACCGGCGGCGTCGTCCATTGCCGAGTTGATGCGGTAGCCGGTCGACAGACGGGTCATCGAGGTCGACAGCGACGTCTGGGTACGGCTCAGGGAATTTTGTGCGGAAAGCGATGCGACGTTGGTGTGAAGGCTCAGCATGATTTGGCTCCTAGTGGCTTGGGTACTGTTGGGAGGTTGCGCATCTCGCGCTCTCACAAGTACAGGACGACCATTTAGCGGCGGTCATTAAATGCCGAGCGGAAATTTTTTTAAATTTTTTTTTGCGGGGTTTCATGTTGTCTTTTTGACTGGTGTACGCGGGGCGGGGCTGTCATGAGGAAACCGGATATACAAGGCCGAAAGTATTCGTTCGTATTTCGAGGGGGCGTGCTTAACCTGTGCCTTCCAGAACCCTTCGAAAAGAGCCCTCTATATGTTGTCAAGAAAACTGATCCAGGCCTTCGTCGCCGTCGCACTGGCCGCCCCGGCCGCGCATGCCGCCGACATCACGCTCCTGAACGTGTCGTACGACCCGACGCGCGAGCTGTACCAGGACGTCGGCAAAGCCTTCGCCGCCAAATATAAAGCCCGGACCGGCGACAACGTCACGTTCAAGGCGTCGCACGGCGGTTCAGGCAAGCAGGCCCGCTCCGTGATCGACGGCCTGCAGGCGGACGTCGTCACGCTGGCCCTCGCGTGGGATATCGACGAGATCGCCGAGCGCGGCCTGATCGCGAAGGATTGGCAGAAGCGCTTGCAGCACAACAGCTCGCCGTACAACTCGACCATCGTGTTCCTGGTTCGCAAGGGTAATCCGAAAGGCATCCACGACTGGAACGACCTGATCAAGCCAGGCGTGCAAGTCATCACGCCGAACCCCAAGACGTCCGGCGGCGCGCGCTGGAATTACCTGGCGGCCTGGGGCAACGCTTTGAAACAGCCGGGTGGCAATGAAGCGAAGGCGCGCGACTACGTGTCCAGGCTGTTCAAGAATGTCCCGGTGCTCGATTCCGGCGCCCGCGGCGCGACGACGACGTTCGTCGAACGCGGCATCGGCGACGTGCTGATCGCGTGGGAAAACGAAGCGATCCTGGCCATCAAGGAACTGGGCCCGGACAAGTTCGAGATCGTGGCGCCGAAGGTGAGCATCCTGGCCGAGCCGCCCGTGGCCGTCGTCGACAAGGTCGTCGACAAGCACGGTACGCGCAAGGTGGCGGAGGCCTACCTGCAATTCCTGTACACGGATGAAGGCCAGGACATCATCGCGAAGAATTACTACCGCCCGATCAACCCGACGATCGGCGCGAAGTACGCGGCGCAGTTCCCGAAAGTGAGCCTGTTCACCATCAACGACGTGTTCGGCGGCTGGGCGAAGGCGCAGAAGACGCACTTTGCGGATGGCGGCACGTTCGACCAGCTCTACCAGCCCGGCAAGTAAGCATTGGCGTAAGATAGCCCGGTCATCGACGCCGGCGCTTCCAGCGTCGGCATTCTCTTTTACGGACCCATCATGGACTGGCTGGATCGGGTGACATGGTTCCTGGTCATCGTGCTCGTGGTCGCCGCGTTCTGCTTTCCCATCAACCGCAGCGACTAGCGGCGCTCGTTTCCCGGCCGTTGCCCGTGGGAGACATGGAGGCCTGGCCGGATGCCAGGCGCGCGGCGGGGCGAGCGGGACGCGTTGCGGCCGCGTATAATATCTGTCCTTTTTCGAGCCGCGACGTAACGTGAACGACCACAACCAAGCTGATCAGAATGCCCAGGGAATGGGCCGCAGGCTGTCCGTAGCGCCCATGATGGACTGGACGGACCGCCACTGCCGCGTGTTCCACCGCCAGATCACGAAGCACACCTGGTTGTACACAGAGATGGTGACGACCGGCGCCCTGGTGTACGGGGACGTCGAGCGCCACCTGCGCTACGACGACGTCGAGCACCCGATCGCGCTGCAACTGGGCGGTAGCGATCCGGCCGACCTCGCCAAGAGCGCGAAACTGGGCGAGCAGTGGGGCTATGACGAGATCAACCTGAATTGCGGTTGCCCGTCCGAACGCGTGCAGAAGGGGGCCTTCGGTGCCTGCCTGATGCAGGAACCGCAACTCGTCGCCGATTGCGTGAAGGCGATGCGTGACGCCGTCAGCATCGACGTCACCGTCAAGCACCGCATCGGCATCGATTACAACGAGGAATACGGCTTCGTGCGCGATTTCATCGGCACCATCGCCGATGCCGGCTGCCGCACCTTCATCGTGCACGCGCGCAATGCCGTGCTGAAGGGGCTATCGCCGAAGGAAAACCGCGAAATCCCGCCGCTGCGCTACGAAGTGGCGTACCAGCTGAAGCGCGAATTTCCCGAGCTCGAGATCATCATCAACGGCGGCATCAAGACCGATGACGAGATCGCGACGCACCTGCAGCACGTGGACGGCGTCATGATCGGCCGCGAGGCTTACCACAATCCCTACGTGATGGCCGGCTGGGACGCCCGCTTCTATGGCGACGCCACGCCGCCGAAGACGCGCGAGCAGGTCCTGGAAGCGATGATTCCCTATATTCGCGCCGAGCTCGACCGCTACGGCCCGCTGGGCCTGCGCCTGAACAGTATCACGCGCCACATGCTGGGCCTGATGGCCGGCCTGCCGGGCGCGCGCGGCTATCGCCAACTGCTGTCCGACTCCCGCCGCCTCGCCGAAGGCAACCCCGAACTCCTCCTCGAAGCTGCCGGTCGCCTGCGCCTCGCCGCGTAAGCGTCGCGTAAGGTTGACTTTTAGTTATTTTACTACCCCGGCCGCATGAACAGGGCCGGGATGTTCAAAATCCGCTACAAAAAATGTTGCAATTATTTAATCAATTGCAACGTTATCCTTGCCCGAAAGCAAGAATAGACCCATAATCTGGGCTCTTCTCCTTGCACGACATCTAATCCTGTTGTTGTGGTGAAACATAATTACAGCGGTGCATGTTTTCTGTCTGCAAATCGCCGTTTTGATTTATCCTGACGGAAATACGTAAGTCCACTGGGAAGATGGACTTTCCGTAACAAAAGACAAAGGCCCCGGAGCGGGTCAGATCACTTGAAACAGGGAAGATAAGGAATGAACTTAGCAAACATGAAGGTCGGCACGCGTCTGGGCCTGGGCTTTGCCCTCGTGCTCGTGCTGCTGGTCATGGTCACCGTCATCGGCATCCTGCGCATGGCGCAGATCCAGAACCGGCTCGACCACGTCGTGAATGTCAATAATGTCGTGACGCGCCTGGTCGTCGACATGCGTAACAACGTGAGCGAACGCGTGACGTCGCTGCGCACGCTGACCCTGATGACCGATCCGGCTGACATGGAGCCGGAACTGAACCGTTTCAAGGAACAGACCGCCAAGTACGATGCTCTGCAGCAGAAACTGGCCGCCAAGTTCTCGGAAGAAGCGTCGGCCGAAGAAAAATCTCTGCTGAATCAAGTGAAAGAAGCCGAAGGCGCCGCGATGCCGGCGATCGCCAAGGCATCGGAGCTCTACCTGGCCAATAACGCGATGGATGCGACCCGCGTGATGGTCAAGGAGATCCGTCCGGCCCAGAAGAAGTGGCTGGAAGCGCTCGACCAGTTGGGCAAGGTCGAAGACAAGCTGAACGCGCAGTCCCAGACCGACGCCGAAGCCGCCTTCGCGAGCGCCCGTAACTTCATGCTCGTGCTGCTGGCCCTGGCCGTCACGCTCGGCATTCTGGCCGCCACCATCATCACCCGCGGCCTGCTGAAGCAGCTGGGCGGCGAACCGGGCTACACCGCCAAGATCGCCGGCAGCATCGCCGAAGGCGACCTGTCGATCGCCATCGACACCAAGTCGTCGGATCGCGGCAGCCTGCTGATCGAAATGAAACAGATGCGCAACAGCCTGGTCGACATCGTCAGCCAGGTCCGTCGCGGCACGCACACCATCACCACCGCATCGCGTGAAATCGCAGCCGGCAACGTCGATCTGTCGTCGCGTACCGAACTGCAGGCCAGCTCGCTGGAAAAGACCGCGTCGGCGATGGAAGAACTGACGTCGACCGTGAAACAGAACGCGGACAATGCCCGCGAAGCGAATCACCTGGCCGCCACTGCGTCGGACGTGGCACGCAAGGGCGGTGAAGTGGTGTCGCAGGTCGTCGGCACGATGGGCGAGATCAATAGCTCGGCAAGCAAGATCGCCGACATCATCGGCGTCATCGACGGCATCGCCTTCCAGACGAACATCCTGGCGCTGAACGCGGCCGTCGAAGCAGCCCGTGCCGGCGAACAAGGCCGCGGCTTTGCCGTCGTCGCCTCGGAAGTGCGTAACCTGGCCCAGCGTTCCGCAGCGGCCGCGAAAGAAATCAAGCAGCTGATCGGCGACTCCGTCGAGAAGATCGGCCGCGGCAGCAAGCTCGTCGGCGAGGCCGGCGAGACGATGGACGAGGTCGTCGCCAGCGTGAAGCGCGTGACCGACATCATGAGCGACATCGCCAGCGCCAGCGCCGAACAGAGCGCCGGCATCGAACAGGTCAACCTGTCGATCATCGAGATGGACGGCATGACGCAGCAGAACGCCGCGCTGGTGGAAGAGGCTGCCGCCGCCTTCCAGAGCCTGCAGGACCAGGCCGCGGAACTGCAGCGCGTCGTCAGCATCTTCAAGCTGGCCGAAGGCGAAGAGCAGGCCGTCGTGGACGCACCGGCTCCGGCCGCCACCGCCAGCCGCGCCGTCGTCGTCCGCCCGACCGCCAAGCCGCAGCTGAAGAAGCCGACCGCCGCGAAGGCGAAGGCGCCGGTCCAGGAAGAACGTTCGGCCGATGCGCCGGCATCGACCGCGAAGAAAGTCGCAGCGGCTGCCGCCAGCGACGATTGGGAAGAATTCTGAGCCAGGACGGCTCGTCCAGCGCCGGCGAACAGCGCCGGCATCAAAAAAAACTTTGTTTTTCGGGGGTAATAAAAATGTCCAACAAGAAATTTGCTGTGAGCCTCGTCGCTCTGCTGGTCTCGGGTATCGCTGGTTCGGCTTTCGCAGGCGAAACGCCGGCAACGTTCGATCCGTCCAAGTGCAAGGTCGAATATCCGAAAGCGTCGCTGATGAACGAAGAGCAGGGCATCACGTCGATGTCCTTCCTCGTCAACGCCGACGGTTCCGTGTCCGATTCGAAGCTGGAAAAGTCGAGCGGCTTCAAGGGCCTGGACAAGGCAGCGCTGAAAGGCCTGTCGTCGTGCAAGTTCAAGCCGGGCACCAAGGATGGCGCACCGGCCCAGACCTGGACCAAGGTCGACTACGCCTGGAAGCTGGACTGATCGCCCAGCGGGTGCCGGCCGGCCTGGCTCGGCGCCCCAGGTGAGGCTCTGCGTCCCCGGCATCTTGGCCGGGTGCGCACGAGGCCTGAGGCCTGGCGGCATCCAGCGATCCAAAAGGGCGTCCCTGCGGGGACGCCCTTTTTGCATCCGGCCGGTGAACATCTGTTACCGGCCTGTTGCGTCATGTATCGGTTGTAAGCGCCGGCTTCAATCCGGCAAATCCGTGCAACGGATCGCTATAGTGGTCTCACAGCGCAACTTCACAGCGCAACGAAAGGAGAACCACCATGAAACGCATTCTTTGTGCCGCAGCCCTTGCCATCGTGAGTACCGCCGCCGTCCTGCCGGCGCAGGCGTTCGCCCGGGACGTCGTCGTCGTGCGTACCGCGCCGCCGCCCCCGCGCCACGAAATCGTGCCCGCCGCGCGCCACGGCTACGAATGGGCGCCGGGCTACTGGAACTGGAACGGCCACCGCTACACCTGGGTGCGCGGCCACTGGGAGCGGGTGCGTCCGGGCTATGTCTGGCACCGTCCGGAATGGCGCCAGGGCGACCGCGGCTGGCAACTCGAGCGCGGCGGCTGGCGTCACGGCGACCGCGCAGGTGACCGGGACCGCGACGGCGTCCCGAACCGCTTCGACAACCGTCCCAACAATCCGCACCGCTCGTGACGATCAATCAGCCCAGCGGCGCGCCGTCCTCGAACATCTCGCTCGCCATCCGTGCGAGATCGTTCATGCCGCCGCCGGACGCGAGATGGGCGCGCAGCCAGCGCGCCTGTCCGCCGTCCTTCATCAGATGCTCGATGACCTCGCACGCCTTGCCGAAACCGGGGTCGCTCGAGCGTTTTTTTAATCGTTCGAGGTCGGCGCGGATCGCCTGCGCGATGGGCATCGACGCACCTGACTCCGGATCGATCCACGTCGCCTCGACGCCGTCGCGTGCCGCGTTGAAGCGGTTCCAGATATACAGCTCCCGGCTCGCGCTCGTCGGCCAGCGCCCCGGCTGGTCGGCCCACTCCAGGCACAGCTCGCGCGCATAGCATGCGAGCGCCGCCGCGTACACGGGCTTCAGGGGCGTGTCCAGCACGCGCAGTTCGATCGTCCCGTATTCCGGCTTCGGGCGCACGTCCCAATAAAAATCCTTGATGCTGTTGACGATGCCGTGGCCGGCCAGCTCGTCGAAGTGGGCGCGGAAGTCGTCCCACGTGCGGATGTCGTACGGCAGGATGCCGCTCATCGGGAACGCGCCCACGACGTTGCTGCGCGAACTGCAGAAGCCCGAGACTTCGCCCTGCCAGCACGGCGAATTGGCCGACAGCGCGATGAACAGCGGCGCGCGCTGCGTCAGCCAGGAACACAGGCGCATCGCTTCGTCCGGCGTGCCGGCGCCGATGTGCACGTGCATGCCAAACACGGTAAACAGTTTAGCCAGATAGCCGAACTTGCGCTCCGACGCGAAGTAGCGTTCCTTCGGGTAGATGCGCTGCTCGTTCCACTTCTGGAAGGGGTGCGCGCCGCCGCCCGAGATCGACGCGCCGACGTCGAACGCGGCGCGCTGCACCGTCGTGCGGATGTGTTCCAGCTGTTCGGCCGCCTCGTCGAACGAGGTCAGGATGGCGGTCGCCACTTCCAGCATCGACGTCGTGATTTCCGGCGTGTGCACCCACGGCTTGTCGTGCTTGTCCAGCAGGCGCAGGATGTCGGGCGCGGCGGGGAACAGGTCGAACGTGAGGCGGTCGAGCACCATCAGTTCCAGTTCGATGCCCATCGTGCCGACCGTGGACGCCTTGAAATCGGGCAGGTAGGCCGGCCCCTGGCCCGATACCGCCTGGGCCTGGGCATCCTGTTTCAATTTGCCCAGCGCTTCGTCGTTCATCAATTCACTCATTGGGCACCTCCTCGATAGGTTTCGCCTGCAAGGTGCAAGCCGAGCCACGTGAGGCCGGGCGCCAGCAGGACGTTCAGGGCCAGCAGCGCGCCCATTACGGCGGTGGACGTCGCATCGAGCCCGGTATAGGCATTCAGGGTGTTGTCGACGACGAGGCCGCCGTAGCTCACGAGGGAGCACATCGACAAGGCCATCGCATGCTGCTTGCGCATGTCCCAGGCCGTGCCCGGCCACAGCGCGAGTCGCGTGGCCGCGATGCGGACCGCGAACACCGTCAGTGCGGCGACGATGGTCCAGCCGTGCAGCAGCTCCTGCAAATCGACGAGCGCCGCGGACATCAGGAACAGCAGCACGTAGCCGATGTCCTGCGCCGTCTTCAACTGGGCCTGGAACACGTTGTCGCGCTTCTCCGCGTTGCGCAGCAGGACGCCCATCAGCAGCAGCGAGAGCAGGGCGCTCGCGGACATCACGGAGCACAGGCCCAGGTCGATCAACAGCGCGGCCAGCAGCATGCCGGGGCGCAGCGTCGCCGGCACCTTGCACAGCCGCGTGGCCAGCGCGTACACGCCGTACGACAGCACGGCGATCAGGGCGCCCACCACGAGCTTGCCGCCCTGGCGCATCAGCTCCGTCCAGAAGTCGCTGCCGGCGTCCTGGCCGTGGCTGCGCGTCCACGCGAGCGTGACGCCCAGCGCCAGCAGTGCGACGAGGTTACTCAGCCCGACCATGTTCGATGTCGCGAAGGTGCTGGTGCCGCTCGCGTTTTCGTCCGCCACCATCGAACTGTGGATGACGGGATTGACGGCGATGAGGATCGACCCGATGAAGATCGCCGCGCCCCACGGCAGGCCGAGGAGGCCCAAGGTGACGGCGGCCGCGGCACCACGGGCCAGCGTGGCGAGCAGCAGGCTCGCGCCCTGGCGGCCGCTGCGCAGCAGCCACGCGAGGTCCATCTTGCGGCCGACCTCGAACAGCACGAGCGCGGCGGCGCCGTTGAGGAGTTCCTGGAACTGCGTCAGCAGCGCACGGTCGATGAAGCCGGCACCGTTCGCGCCGAGCAGCAGGCCCGCGATCACGGCGCCATACAGTTTGGGGATCCTGAAACGCTGCAGGGTCAGGCCGATCACGAACGCGACCATCAGGCCGGCGCCCAGCACGGCCAGCGGCGACAGCAGCCAGAGGGACGTGGACAGTTCGTCATTCATGGCGCACCTCCCACGCGTGGGCCAGCGCCGTCAGCTCGCGCCCGATCACGTCGGCGCGCTGCTTCGCCAGTTCCTTCTGACGCTCCGCCGATGCCGGCGCGAGGTCGCTGACGATGCGCGCGCGGACGATGCCCGCGTCGTCGCGCAGCGGGATCCATAACTGTCCCTTGACGCTGGCGCCTTCGCGCCACACGGCGATGAACTTCGCGCCCGTGCGGTCGCCGGGCCGGCCCGGCTCCAGTAACGTAAAGGGCTGCAGCCACTCTGCATTCGGGAAGCGGCGCGCCAGCAGCACCTGCATGCCGCTGCGCTGCTCCAGCCGCGCATCGTCGCGCGAATAGGGCAGGTGGATGCGCGTCTGGCTGATGCCCGACGTCTCCAGGCGCAGGCAGGTCTTGTCGGACACCCAGCGCCACGCATCGCCATCGAGCGCACGCGGCTTGCCCTGCGACGCATCGCGCCACGCGACGAACAACGGCGACGCCGCCGGCAGCGGATTGCCCGCATCGATCGCGTGCGCGGCCTGTTTCACATCGTCCCAGTGGCCGGCCTGCCAGGCGCGCGTGTCTGTTTTTTCGGCCGGCTGCCAGCGCCACAGCGCCGCCGACCACTGGCCGTCGTCGCCGCGCCAGATCGCGGCCAGTTGCTGGGCATCGTTCGTGCCGGTCGTCACGGTCCGGCCGGACCAGGCGATATTCCAGGGCGGCGCATCCGCGTGGATGGCTTGCGCGAGACGGTGCCACGCGATGGCGGCCGGCGCCAGGCAGGTGGCGGGCGGCGTCGGGATGCTGCGCCAGTACACCATCTCCACGCGCTGGCTCCAGGCGCAGCGGCGCATCGTCGGTTCGCCCATGCCGGACAGGGCGGGGTTGGCCGGGGCGGCGCAGTCGCCGGGACGGGAGCCGCTCAACTGGGTGAAGTCGGCGATGGCGGGCGTGCTGGGCGCCTTTGGCGACGGCTTGCGGCTTGCGGCTTGCGCCGGCGGTATCAGGATGGCGCACAGCACGCATGCGGTTGCGAGCAGGCGGTGGCGGCGCTGTGGTCGTGTTGGGGTCATGAAGATCGGCCCTCGTTGAAAGACCTCGGCGCGGGCCGGCAGGAAGCTTGGATCCGTCCGGCGCGCGGAGGCGGGCGGTCGCAGCGCGGCTCGATCGGCCGGCGTCTGGACCCGTTGAAAGACTGGATGCTTCACGCATCCGCGATGCGGCGGGGCCGCACGGCGGTCAGGTCAACGTGATGCCTGCCGCTCGTTGTTATGGGTGTGTACCGTGGTCAAGTATAGGGCAAATAATTCATTTGCTCAAATATGATTGACGTAAGTACATTTTTGGCATGCATTTTAGTCTAGGTGGAAATAGGGTGGCGTACGGTTGGGTTGGTTCAGGAAATACGACAGCATTTCGCTTTTCTTGGCGACATTGCGGTCACGCAAGATTGGCAGGTCGAGCGTACGTTGCAATAAAGCGCTTATTTCATTGAATCCAAAAAACAAATGCCTGCGAGAGCGATCATTCGAAAGGGAGACGACATCCCACGGCGGCACGGTGCTGGAGGGGTGGGAGCACACGAGCTTGTACGGTGTCCCAATCGCTGGGTTGGGCCATAAAGTCTGGTGTCCCAAGTGTAAGGGCAATTTCCCCATTGCGGACGGTGCGAAGAACCATGATCGATCGTGAGCGCTCGAAGGGGGCTGCTGACGCGATAAGCGAGGCTTATAAAGACTATCGAGGAGTGAGGAACGGGACCTATTTTGCCAAGATTAAAGCGACCGCAGAAAGGCTTGCAAAGGCGCCGGAAGACATGGAAATCCTGAGAGGAATGGTGCGGTAATGACGTTATCGAAGCGATTTGTTGGTTTGGCGCTGCTTGTCTGCTCCAGCGTCGCCGCTGCGCAGACCACGGTGGCATCGTGCCGCCTTGGGAAGAAACAGCACGAGACTGTCTCGGTGATTGCGGGGCAGCCGATTGCAGATTCGCGGATCATCTCCTTGAAGATGGGGGCGGAAGCTCAGTCGCATCTGATATTTGGTGGCGAGAATGATGTCTCCCGTGGTTCGGAGGTCAAGATCAGATGCGTTGGTAAAGAAGAGAAAATTTTGCTCCTTGTCGGCGAGTTTCTCGGGTCAGGTTATCCCAGAGGTATTGCCGTACGCTTTCATAACGGACGGCTCGAAAGGATCGAATTCGCAGAACCGGGCCTGCCGGCATTCGTCGACCTGACTCCGTCCGAGATGCGACTGGCTTTTTCCCGACACGGTCCCGAGATCGCTGCTCACTTTGCGATCTATACCTACGTCACCGGTCTTGGTTCGGCACCTGACGTGAAAGAAGCTCAGCACGTTCCACACCCTGTGGATGGTGTTCGAATTTCAGTGTTGCCTTAGCAGGGAGCACAACGAAAAAAGCCGCAAAGCTTGCGCTTGCGGCTTTTTGAATCCTTGGGGTGGCTGATGGGACTCGAACCCACGACGACAGGAATCACAATCCTGGACTCTACCAACTGAGCTACAGCCACCACTGTCTTACTTGCTGTCTCGTTGTTGTCGAGACAGAACGAGATTATATAGGGTCATTCGCATTCTGGCAAATCGAGTTTTGCCCAGCAGTGCGAACGACCGTCACGCGTCACCGAACGTCGCCTCGTGCACGGGCGGATCGATGCCGATCAGGCTGTTGAACGCGGCCGACAGCGCGGTCGCGCTGGCGCTCGTGTACGCGACCAATGTGCCAGGCGTATCTGAAGACGCCGAACGCAGCAACCGCCCCGCATCCAGCAGCCGCACCAGCTGGCGCGTGACGGCGTCGCCCGTGTCCACGAGCGTGACGTCATGGGCGCCGGTGGATGCGATCACGTCCTCGATCGCGGCGCGCACGAGCGGGTAGTGCGTGCATCCCAGCACGAGGGTGTCGGCGCCCTGGTCGAGCAGCGGCGTCACGTAGCGCTGCAACAGGTCGCGCGTGCCTTCCGTGTCGCCCAGTTCGATCCGGTCGACGAGGCCGCGGCACGGCTGCAGCAGGAACTGTGCGCGCGTCGCTTCCGTGACCTGGTCGCGCAGTTGCAGGAACTTGGCGCCGGCCAGCGTGCGCTCCGTGGCGAGCACGCCGACCTTGCCGCTGCGCGTCGCCGCCGCCGCGGGCTTCAGGCCCGGTTCCACGCCGACGATGGGCAGGTCCGGGAAGGTGTCGCGCATCAGGCGAACCGCGGAAATGGTGGCCGTGTTGCACGCGACGACGATAGCCTTGACGCCCCGTTCGACGAGGAAGCGGGCCACCGCCAGCGAGCGTTCGGCGACGACGTGTTCGGGCTTGTCGCCGTACGGCGCGAAGCCCGTGTCGGCCACGTAGATCAGGTGTTCGTGCGGGAGTTGTGCGCGGATGTGGCGCAGGATCGAGAGGCCGCCGAGGCCGGAGTCGAAGATGCCGACGGGGTGTTCTTGGGTGTTCATGCGGAGATGTTAACCCAGCGGTGGAATGTTGGGGTATGCGGAGAAATTGGGCCCCTGCCTGCGCAGGGGCGACGTTCGAAAGCGACCGCATCGTTCGCACGTCGTCCCCGCGCAGGCGGGGACCCAAGTTCATGCGTTTAAGCTGTCGCGACCGGAATACCCTTCAACGACTCGATCTTCGCAGCCCATTCCTTCGGACCGGTCTGGTGCACCGAGGTACCCGTCGCATCGACGGCCACCGTCACCGGCATGTCCTTGACCTCGAACTCGTAGATCGCTTCCATGCCCAGGTCTTCGAAGCCGACGACCTTCGCCGACTTGATCGCCTTCGACACGAGATACGCCGAACCGCCGACGGCCATCAGGTAGGCCGATTTGTGGTTCTTGATCGCCTCGATGGCGGCCGGGCCGCGTTCGGCCTTGCCGATCATCGCGATCAGGCCCGTCTTCTCGAGCATCATGTCGGTGAACTTGTCCATGCGGGTCGCCGTCGTCGGACCGGCCGGGCCCACGACTTCGTCACGCACCGGATCGACCGGGCCGACGTAGTAGATCACGCGGTTCGTGAAGTCGACCGGCAGCGGTTCGCCTTTCGCCAGCATGTCCTGGATGCGCTTGTGGGCGGCGTCGCGGCCCGTCAGCATCTTGCCGTTCAGGAGCAGGGTCTGGCCCGGCTGCCACGATGCGACTTCTTCCTTCGTCAGCGTGTCGAGGTTGACGCTCTTCGATTTCTGCGTGTCCGGGGTCCAGTTCACGTCCGGCCAGGTCGACAGCGCCGGCGGTTCGATGTACGCGGGGCCCGAGCCGTCCAGCACGAAGTGCGCGTGGCGGGTGGCGGCGCAGTTCGGGATCATCGCGACCGGCTTCGATGCGGCGTGGGTCGGGTACATGTTGATCTTCACGTCCAGCACGGTCGTCAGGCCGCCCAGGCCCTGCGCGCCGATGCCCAGTGCGTTGATCTTGTCGCACAGTTCGATCCGCAGTTCTTCCAGCTTGTTCTGCGGGCCGCGCTGCTTCAGTTCATACATGTCGATGTCTTCCATCAGCGACTCCTTGGCCATCAGCATGGCTTTCTCGGCGGAGCCGCCGATACCGATGCCCAGCATGCCCGGCGGGCACCAGCCGGCGCCCATCAGCGGGACGGTCTTGAGGACCCAGTCGACCAGCGAGTCGGACGGGTTCAGCATGACGAACTTGGTCTTGTTTTCCGAGCCGCCGCCTTTGGCCGCGACCATCACGTCGACGGTATCGCCCGGCACCAGTTCCATGTGCACGACGGCCGGGGTGTTGTCCTTGGTGTTCTTGCGCTCGAAGTGCGGGTCGGCGACGATCGAGGCGCGCAGCTTGTTGTCGGCGAAGTTGTACGCGCGGCGCACGCCTTCGTTGACGGCGTCGGTGATCGAGCCGCTGCCGAAGCCTTCGAAGCGCACGTTCATGCCGATCTTCAGGAACACGTTGACGATGCCGGTGTCCTGGCAGATCGGGCGCTTGCCTTCCGCGCACATGCGCGAGTTGGTCAGGATCTGCGCGATGGCGTCCTTGGCGGCCGGGCTCTGCTCGGCCTCGTAGGCGCGCGCCAGGTGCTGGATGTAGTCGGCGGGGTGGTAGTAGCTGATGTACTGGAGTGCGGCGGCGACCGATTCGATCAGGTCGTCCTGTTTAATGACAGTCATGTGGGTCTCGCTGTGGGGTTCTTGGATTACGTGGTATCAGTGGTGCTTGGTGTCACTCTGGGTGTTCATCATGATCCGGTCGGTGTAGGCGATCGCCATCGCCGACAGCAGGAACACGACGTGGATGCAGGTCTGCGCGATCATCGTCTTCGCATCGTAGGAGATGGCGTTGATGAACGTCTTGAGCAGGTGGATCGACGAGATGCCGATGATCGCCATCGCCAGCTTGGTCTTCAGCACGGACGCGTTCACGTGCGACAGCCACTCCGGCTGGTCGGGATGGTCTTCCAGGTGCATGCGCGACACGAAGGTCTCGTAGCCGCCCACGATCACCATGATCAGGAGGTTCGAGATCATGACGACGTCGATGAGGCCCAGCACGACGAGCATGATCGTCGTTTCGTTCAGTTTGTTCGGCAGCGGCGCGCCCGGCACGGCGACGGCCTGGAAGATGTGCTCCAACGCGGCTTCGTTGCCCATCGCGGCCAGGACGAGGTCCTTCAGTTCGACCCAGAAATGGAACACGTAAACGCACTGCGCGAGGATCAGGCCGAGATAAAGAGGCAGTTGCAGCCAGCGGCTGGCAAACATGAAACTGGCGAGGGCGCTGCGTTTGCGTGCGCTGGAGGAGGGTTGCGAATCGAACATCTATGCGGGCTTTCCAAAGCGGCTGCGGTCAGGACAGCTCAACATTCTACACCCGCCGGGCGCTGCCGGCATGGCTTCGTGGGATGCATAACGTTGGTAGAATGGCCAAACGGGGATGCCACCGGCGCACCGCCCTGGGTCGTGTAAGGGCTCAGTAAGCGAGGGCGCCTAAGGTATTAGGCAAAATTACTACACTATCTTATAGGAGACTAGTATGGCCGAGAACGAGACCCAACAGCAGGGATTGCAGGAAAACCGCGTATTCCAGCCGCCCGCACAATTTGCCGCCAATGCCGCGATCTCCGGCATGGATGCGTACCAGAAGCTGTGCGACGAAGC
>CBIHOW010000033.1:0-62406 GCA_966211695.1 uncultured Massilia sp.
GGGTGACGGGGCTCGCTTCCAGTTGCGGGCGGCCGTCCTCGTCCTCGCCGCCGCCACTGCCGCTGCGGCCGTATTCGCCCCAGTCCTCGCCGCCTTCGCCGCCTTCGCCACTGTCGCCGCCGGCCTCACCGCCTTCGCCATTGCCGTTCTCGGCGGGCGCACCGCCGCCTTCTTCGCCATTGTTCTGCGCGGCCGGCGCCTCGCCCGCCTGCGACGATGACGGTGCGCTGTTGATGGCACCGTCTGCCAGCAACCGCACGGATCGGTCGAGCGGATCGTCGAGCCGTTCGAGCAGCGGGTTCTCGCTCAGGACCTGCTCGATTTCCTGGTGCAGTTCGAGCGTGGACAGCTGCAGCAGGCGGATCGACTGCTGGAGTTGCGGCGTCAGTGCAAGGTGCTGAGAGGTCTTGAGTTGCAGCGTCTGTTTCATGACTACATTCGGAAGTGTTCGCCCAGGTAGACGCGGCGCACCGATTCGTTGGCGATGATGTCGTCGGGACGGCCGGATGCCAGCACCGCGCCCTGGTTGATGATGTAGGCGCGGTCGCAGATGCCCAGCGTCTCGCGCACATTATGGTCCGTGATCAGCACGCCGATGCCGCGCTCCTTCAGGAAGCGCACGATGCGTTGGATCTCGATCACGGCGATTGGATCCACGCCGGCGAACGGTTCGTCCAGCAGCACGAAGCGCGGATTGGTCGCGAGCGCGCGCGCGATCTCCACACGGCGGCGTTCGCCACCGGACAGCGACAGCGCGGGATTCTCGCGCAGCTTCTCGATCTGCAGCTCGGTCAGCAGCTCGTCGAGACGTTCGGAAATGCGCGCCTTGGTGAGCGGCTTGCCGTTCTCGCGCTGCAATTCCAGCACGGCGCGGATGTTCTCTTCCACCGTCAGCTTGCGGAACACGGACGCTTCCTGCGGCAGGTACGACAGGCCCAGCAGCGCACGCCGGTGGATCGGCAGGCCCGTGATGTCGGTGCCGTTGATGTCGATGCTGCCGGCGTCCGACGGCACGAGGCCCACGATCATGTAGAACGACGTCGTCTTGCCTGCGCCGTTCGGGCCCAGCAGGCCGACCACTTCGCCGCACGCGACCTGCAGCGACACGTCGCGGACGACGAGGCGCTTGCCGTAGCTCTTCTGCAGTCCCTTGACGACGAGCGTGCTGCCGCCGCATTCGGCCGGCGCGGCCTGCGTGCCTGCTTCCATTGCGCTTGCCTCCGTCATTGCTTGCCTGCCGGAGCGGGAGCGGGAGCGGCGCCGGCTGCGGGCGTGCGGTGCGGCTCCAGGGTGATTCTGCCGCGGCCGTTGCCCGGCTTGTCCACGCCGGTGGCGTCGTTCAGGCCGAGCAGCTTCTCATTGCGGTTGTCGTAGGAGATGAATTCGTTGGCCATCTCCTGCGTGACCTTCTTCCCCTCGAGCTGGCGGATGACGGCCTTCGAGAACAGCTTCACGAGGTCGCTGCGCTCGTCGTATTCGATGCGCTGGGCCTGGCCTTCGCCCCACAGGTCGGGACCGCCGTCGCGCTTCTGGCGGAAGGTCGCGAGCTTGCCGGGATTGGCCGTGAGGATGAAGGTGCGCCAACCGTCGGGCGATTGCTTCACCTCGGCGCGGTCGGCCTTCATGATCATGGTGCCGCGCGTGATGACGACGTTGCCGGTGGCGACGTAGTTCTGCGTGACCTGGTCGACGTTGGCGTTGTCGAAATCGATGTCGACGCGCTTGAAGGCGTCCGCCTTCTCGGCCGAAGCTGCCAGCGGCACCAGCAGGAAGATGGCGGCGGCGAGTAATTTTTTCATTCGATTATCCTCTCTAGTGGCTTGCCCCGGACTGGCGTGGCGGATAGGTGACCTTGCCACGGCCACCCAGCGCGATCTGCTGCGTGGCGTTGTTGGCCACCATGCCCACCGCGTCGACCGATGCCGAGCCGAGCATCATGTGGATCGGCCGGTCGGTCTTGGCGATCTCGTCGTCCGGCAGGATCGTCAGGGTCTCGGTACGGATCCGCAGCGGCTGCGCTTTCCCGACACCCGGGCGCCGGATGTCGACGTTGCCCGTCAGGTCGATCTGGTTCTGATTCTGGCTGACGAGCGCGTGGTCGGACGTCATCGTCATCGGCGGATGCTCGTCGGTGAGGCTCTGCACGACCGGCTTGTCCACGAGCGCCGTGTTGTCGACGGGGCGGTGCGTGAGGCGCTCGCCCGAGATCACGTAACGCGGTTTGCCGGCCTCCGACATGCGCACCCAGCTGAAGTTGTCGACAATGTAGTCCGGCTCGTTGCCCGCGTTGAAACCCGGCCCGTTCTCCTCGCCCTGCATCACCTGCACGAGCCAGAAGCTGCCGAACGCGCAGAACACGGCGAACAGCATCAGGAGCAGCAGGCGCCAGCGGTGCGCGGTACGCTTGTAGCTTGCGGGAGCCATATCTCTGTTATCCGAAGTAAGGCGCGAGCGCCTGTTCGTAGGTGCCCTGGGCGCGCATCACCATGTCGCACACTTCGCGCACGGCGCCGCGGCCGCCCGGATTCTTCGTCACGTAGTGGGCGCGGTACTGCACTTCCGGATGCCCGCTCGGCACGGTGACCGCGAAGCCGACGCGCGTAAACAGCGGCAGGTCGATCACGTCGTCGCCGATGTAGCCGCACTCCTCGGCCGTCACGCCGGTCTTCTGCAGAAGCTCGGCGAACGCGAGGCGCTTGTCGTGCTGGCCCTGGAATACGTGCGTGATGCCGAGATCGCTTGCTCGCTTGATGACGATGGGCGACGTGCGCGCACTGATGATCGCGGTCTGCACGCCGGTGCGGTTCAGCAGCTGGATGCCGAGGCCGTCCAGCACGTAGAACGTCTTCGTGACTTCGCCGTCCGGGCCATAGGTCAGGCTGCCGTCGGTGAGGACGCCGTCGACGTCGAAGATCATGACTTTCACGCGCGCCGCGCGCTCCATGTGTGCCAGCGGAGTCACCATCAGATCACCTTGGCGCGCGTGAGGTCGTGGATGTGCAATGCACCCACCAATACATCGTCGGCATCGGTGACGAGCATCTGGTTGATGCGGAATTCTTCCATCACGGCGACGGCATCCACCGCCAGCTGTTCCGGATGCACGCGGCGCGGATTCGGGTGCATCACGTCGCGGATCGCGAGCTTGCTGAAATCCTGGACCTTTTCGATCAGGCGGCGCAGGTCGCCGTCCGTGAACACGCCGACGGGGCGGCCGGCATCGTCGACGATGGCCGTCATGCCCATGCCCTTGTGCGAGATTTCCAGCAGCGCGTCGGTGAGGAGCGCGTCCGGTTTCACCTTCGGCACCGCCTCGCCGCTGCGCATCACGTCGCGCACGTGCGTGAGCAGGCGGCGTCCGAGCGCGCCGCCCGGGTGCGAACGCGCGAAATCGTCCGACTTGAAGCCGCGCAGCTCGAGCAGCGCGACGGCCAGCGCATCGCCCAGCGCGAGGGTCGCGGTGGTGCTCGCGGTCGGTGCCAGGTTCAGCGGGCAGGCTTCCTTCTCGACGGAGACGTCCAGGTGCACGTCCGCCGCCAGGGCCAGGCTCGATTCCGGCTTGCCGGTGATCGCGATGACGGGCACGTTCATGCGCTTGACGGCCGGGATCACGATCGCCAGTTCGCTGCTTTCGCCGGAATACGAGATGGCGATCAATACGTCCTGCGAGGTCACCATGCCGAGGTCGCCGTGCGCGGCTTCGCCCGGATGCAGGAACAGCGCCGGGGTGCCGGTCGAGGCCAGGGTCGCCGCGATCTTGCGGCCGATGTGGCCCGACTTGCCCATGCCCGACACGACGACGCGGCCTTTGCACGCCATCATCAGCGCGACGGCACGCGGCACGCTGTCGTCGCGGCCGAGGCGCGCGGACAGCTTGCGGATCGCCTCGCCTTCGACATCCAGCGCCTCGCGGGCCAGATCCAGCGCCCGCCGTGCCTGGGCCTCGTTAAAACTTGTCAGCATTATTTTTTCATCGGTTACACTCATAGGCAAAGTATATCCGAATTGGGAAAGCAAAAAACTTGCCAGACGTAACAAACAACATATTTACGGGACCTCGCCGTCGCGCTCCATGACCTCAGGCCTCGAACTCACTCTCCTGTTGCTGGGCAGCGCGGTCCTCGGCGTCGTCGCGTTCCGGATGCTGCATCTGCCGCCGATGCTGGGCTATCTCGCCGTCGGCGTGCTGATCGGCCCCCACGCGCTGAACCTCGCCGACAACGGCTCCACGACGCAGGCCCTGGCCGAATTCGGCGTCGTCTTCCTCATGTTCTCCATCGGGCTGGAATTCTCGCTGGCCCAGCTGCGCGCCATGCGCCGCATCGTGTTCGGGCTCGGGCTCGCGCAGGTCGTGCTGACCATCGTCGTGACGGTGCTGGTATCGCTGTGGACGCGCTACCTGCCGCCGTCGATGCAGATCGGCTGGCAGGCCGCGCTCGCGCTGGGCGGGGCGCTGGCGATGTCGTCGACGGCCATCGTCTCGAAACTCCTGACGGAGCGGCTGGAACTGGAGAGCGAGCACGGACGCCGCATCATCGGCATCCTGCTGTTCCAGGACCTCGCCGTCGTGCCGCTGCTGATCCTGATCCCGTCGCTGGCGAAACCGGCCGAGGAACTCGCGATGACGCTCGCCTGGGCCGGCATCAAGGCCGCCGCCGTGCTGGCGCTGCTGCTGTTCTTCGGCCAGAAGCTGATGCGCAAGTGGTTCAACATCGTCGTCAAGCGCCGCTCGCAGGAATTGTTCATGCTGAACCTGCTGCTCGTGACCCTGGGCGCGGCCGCGATCACGGAACACGCGGGCCTGTCGATGGCGCTGGGCGCGTTCGTGGCCGGCATGCTGATCTCCGAGACGCCTTATAAACACCAGGTGGAAGAAGACATCAAGCCGTTCCGCGACGTGCTGCTGGGTCTCTTCTTCATCACCATCGGCATGTTGCTGAACGTGCAGCTCGTGATCGCGCACTGGTGGGTCGTCCTGCTGCTGCTGGCCGTACCCGTGATGCTGAAGTTCGCCCTGATCGCGCTGCTGGCCAAGGCGTTCGGCTCCACCGACGGCGTCGCCATGCGCACGGGCCTCGCGCTCGCGCAGGCCGGCGAATTCGGCTTCGTGCTGCTCAGTCTCGCCTCGGGGTCGCACCTGATCGCCCCGTTCATCATCCAGCTCGTGCTCGCGTCGATGGTGTTGTCGATGCTGGTCGCCCCCTTCGTCATCGCCAACATGGACAAGCTCGTGATGAAGGTGGCGACCAACGAATGGATGCTGCAATCGCTGCAGCTGACGCAGATCGCGAGCCGCACGATGGCCGCGCAGAAGCACGTGATCATCGCCGGCTTCGGCCGCAGCGGCCAGTCGCTGGCCACCCTGCTGTCGGAAGAAAAACTGCCGTGGTACGCGCTCGACCTCGACCCGGAGCGGGTGCAGGAAGCGCGCACGGCCGGCATCAACGTGTCGTACGGCGACTGCACGCGCCGGGAGGCGCTGATCGCGGCCGGTATCAACCGCGCCAGCGCCCTCGTGATCACGTTCGCGGACACGCGGCTCGCCGTGAAAGTGCTGCACCTCGTGCACGAGCTGGCGCCCAAGCTGCCCGTGATCGTGCGTGCCCACGACGACACGGAACTCGATGTGCTGAAGCGGGCCGGCGCCACCGAGGTCGTGCCGGAAGCGCTGGAATCGAGCCTGATGCTGGCCTCGCACGCGCTGGTCGTGATGGGCGTGCCGCTGCGCCGCGTCGTGCACCGCGTGCAGGCCGCGCGCGACGAGCGCTACGCGTCGCTGCGCGGCTTCTTCCACGGCGCCAGCGACATCGCGGACGGCACGGAGCACAACTACGTGCGCCTGCATTCCGTGACCCTGCGCGACGACGCCGGCGCCGTCGGGCGCTGCATCGCGGAGCTGGAACTGGACGAAGTGGGGGCCGAAGTCACGGCCGTGCGGCGCGGGAGCGACCGCATCGAGCCGACGCCGGAGACGGCACTGCGGGCGGGGGACGTGGTGGTATTAAGGGGAACAGGAAACGCGGTAACCCGAGCAGAAGGCCGATTGTTGCGGTAATTGCGTTGGGTGGGCTCCCCGAGCCCACGCGTGACGCCGGCATGACGCAAACGTTCGCGTGGGCACGTAATTGATGCCCCCGGCATCAATTCCCCCACCCTACGTCGATGCGACGACGCGGTTCCTGCCGCCCTCTTTGGCTTGATACAGCGCCTGGTCGGCCTGCGCGACGAGCTGCTGCGCCACACCCTCGATCGCGTGGTCCCGCTCGAAATCGTCGAGGGTCGCCACGCCGATCGACACCGACACCGCCAGCGTCTGCCCTTCCGGCAGCAGGAATGGCCGCTCGGCCACGCTGGCACGGATGCGCTGGGCGACCATGCTGGCGCTGCCCAGGTCCGCGTCGATCAGCAGCACGACGAATTCCTCGCCGCCGAAGCGGCCCAGCGCATCCGTCATGCGCAGCTCCGCCTTGATGCGCGCCGCGACTTCGCGCAGCACGTCGTCGCCGGCCAGGTGGCCGTACGTGTCGTTGACCTGCTTGAACCAGTCGATGTCGATGTACATGCACGACAGGCGGTAGGCCTGGCGCCGCGCGCGCGAGATTTCTTCGACGAGGCGGCGGTCCATGTAGCGGCGGTTGTAGACGCCCGTCAGCGCATCCGTGAGGCCGATGTACTTCAGCATCTCGTTGCTGATCACGTTCTCCAGGCAGATCGCGATGATCGACGCCATGTGCTCGACGAAGTCGGTGCCCAGCAAGGGCGTGAAGCGGCCCGGGTCGCGGCTGCCCAGGTTCAGGCTGCCGATCAGGCGTTTATTGCGCAGCAGCGGCACCATGGCCACGCTGGCGAGACCGGCCGGCGGATGCGGAAAGGCGTGGCGCTGCGTGGCCGCGTCGAACGGCACGAGCCTCGGTTTCGGCGTGCGGCCGATGGACAGGTCGTAGCCGAGGCCGTCGACATTGTCATGGAACAGCAGGTTGGGGAACGCCTCGAAATCCACGCCCAGCTTGTGCATGACGGTGTAGATGTCGGCGTCCGTGTCGACCAGCGACAACGTGACGGCGTCGAGATCGGAGACCACGGGCAGCAGGCGGAAGATCGTGCCGACCAGTTCCTGGAAGGTGCTGGCACTGACGATTTCCAGGTCGAACGCCTGGTGCCGCATCATGATGGCGTGGTTGCCCTCGGCCTGGTCCATCAGGCTGGCCAACTGGCGGCGCAAGGCCTCGTTCTCGGCGATGAGTTCGCGCACACTGGCGCCGCGCTCGTGCATGTGTGGTTCCCCTTCAGCAAGAAACCCTAATTTACGCGAACTTGCGCGGCTTGAAAACGAAAATGATGAGGTAAGGTCAACAACGTTGCCAAGATGTCATCTTGACGTTGCGCGCACCGCTTCCCAGGCACGCTCCAGCAACGGCGGCGCCAGCAGGTGGACGGCGCGCGGCACGACGTCCAGCCGCACGTCCGCCCCGAGCGCGGCGAGCCGCTCGAACATCCGTTCGCTATGCTGCACGGGCACGGTCCCATCCCTGCGGCCGTGCACGAGCGTGACGGCCGTGCGCCGGTCCCAGGCGTCCGGCAACGGCGTGCAGCGTCCCGCGATGGCGACGACGTGGCGCGCGAGATGGCGGTCCCGGCACGCGGCCAGCGCCATGATCGCGCCCTGCGAAAAGCCCGCCAGCACCGTTTGTGCCGCGCCCACGCCATGCGCGCGCTGCAATCCCTCGATCGTCGCGACGAATGCCGGCAGCGCGGCGCGCACGCGTTCCGGGCGGTTCTCTTCCGTGATGCCGGCCACGGACATCCACTGGAAACCCGCGCCGCCGCGGTCGCAGGGATAAGCGGCCGGCGGCGCGACGACGCGCACGTGCGGATCATGGGCGGCGATCAGGTCGGCCAGCGGCGCCATGTCGGCGGGGGTCTGGCCGACGCCGTGCAGGAGGACGATGAGGGAATGCATCCGCGCAGTCTAGCGCATCCGCCGCATATCGATATGCGCCCGGCGACTCAGGCGTTTTTCAACTTTACAAGCGCGAAACCATTCGTTCCCGGGGATGCCGCTCGTCGATACCATCCTGGCAATCATGACTTGTCATGACAGGACATCCCGGACCATGACTCTCTTACGCGCCATCGAACGATCCGCCATCCCGCTGTATTCGCAGGTCCGTGAACGACTGCGCGAACGCATCGTCGACGGCACCTACGCCCCGCAGGCCCGGCTGCCGTCCGAGAGCGAGATCGGCACCCTCCTCGGCGTGAGCCGCATCACGGTGCGCCAGGCGCTGGGCGACCTGCAGAAGGAAGGCGTGATCGTCAAGGTGCCCGGCAAGGGCACGTACGTCGCGCAGAATCCGCCGAGCCAGGAACTGGCGCGGCTGGAAGGCTTCGGCGAAGCGATGTCGCGCAAGGGCCACCGGATCGCCAACCGCGTCGTGAAGCACGCGCTGGTCGAGGCATCGCCGCTTGTTGCTGCGCGGCTGCGCGTCGCGCCGGGCGCGCCCGTGACGGAGATCCACCGCGTGCGCCGGCTCGACCGCGAGCCGGTGTCGTTCGAGATCACGTATCTGCCGCCCGCGATCGGCGAGCGCCTGCGCGACGAAAACCTGGCCGAACGGGACATCTTCCTGATCCTCGAAACGGACTACGGCATCGCGCTCGGCCACGCCGACATCCAGATCGGTGCCGTCAACGCGAATGACGCGCTGGCGCAGGCCCTGCGCGTGGCCCCGGGCACCGCCCTGCTGCGCATCGAGCGCCTGACATGGACGGCGGACGGCGTGCCGCTCGACTTCGAATACCTGTACGTCCGCGGCGAAGCCTTCCAGTACGCCCTGCGCCTGCCGCGCCATCCCTGACACTTTATTGAACTGGAACCCGATATGGAAACGCATATTCAAACCGTCGACGTGCTCGTGATCGGCGGCGGCACGGCCGGCCCGATGGCGGCCGTCAAGGCCAAGGAAGCGAACCCGCAACTGCGCGTGCTGTTGCTGGAAAAGGCCAACGTCAAGCGCAGCGGCGCCATCTCGATGGGCATGGATGGCCTCAACAACGCCGTCGTGCCGGGCTTCGCCACGCCCGAGCAGTACGTCAAGGAGATCACCATCGCCAACGACGGCATCGTCAACCAGGCCACCGTGATGGCGTACGCGCAGAACAGCTACGCGATGATCCAGGAACTGGACAGCTGGGGCGTGAAGTTCGAGAAGGACGAGACGGGCGACTACGCGATGCGCAAGGTCCACCACATGGGCACCTACGTCCTGCCGATGCCGGAGGGCCACGACATCAAGAAAGTGCTGTACCGCCGCCTGAAACGCGCGCGCGTCGAGATCACCAACCGCCTCGTCGCCACCCGCCTGCTGACGGCAGAAGACGGCGTCATCGCAGGCGCCATGGCGTTCGACTGCCGCACGGGCGACTTCCACGTGATCCGCGCGAAGTCGGTCGTACTGGCGACGGGCGCGGCCGGCCGCCTCGGCCTGCCCGCATCGGGCTACCTGTTCGGCACGTACGAAAACGCGACCAATGCGGGCGACGGCTACAGCATGGCCTATCACGCGGGCGCCGAGCTGTCCGGCATCGAATGCTTCCAGATCAACCCGCTGATCAAGGACTACAACGGCCCCGCCTGCGCCTACGTCACCGGCCCGTTCGGCGGTCACACGACGAATGCCAAGGGCGAGCGCTTCATCGAATGCGATTACTGGAGCGGCCAGATGATGCAGGAGTTCTACGACGAACTCCAGGGCGGCAACGGCCCGGTCTTCCTCAAGATGAACCACCTGGCCGAGGAAACCATCCAGACCATCGAGACGATCCTGCACACGAACGAACGCCCGAGCCGCGGCCGCTTCCACGAAGGGCGCGGCACGGACTACCGCGAGCAGATGGTCGAGATGCACATCTCGGAGATCGGCCTGTGCAGCGGCCACTCGGCGTCCGGCGTGTGGGTCGACGAGCATGCGCGCACGACGGTGCCGGGCCTGCACGCGGCCGGCGACCTCGCCTGCGTGCCCCATAACTACATGCTGGGCGCCTTCGTCTACGGCCGCCTGGCCGGCGAAAGCGCGGCCGCGTACTGCGCGGCGCACGAGCTGCCGGACGTCGACGAGGCCCAGGTCGAGCGCGAGCGCGCCCGCGTGTGGGCGCCGCTGTCGCGCGAGGACGGGCTGCCGCCGAACCAGGTCGAGTACAAGCTGCGCCGCATGGTCAACGACTACCTGCAGCCGCCGAAGGTGACGCGCAAGATGGAGATCGGCCTGCAGCGCTTCGAGATGATCCGCGCGGACCTCGATCGCCTGCAGGCGAGAAATCCGCACGAGTTGATGCGCGCGATGGAGATCCACGCGATCCGCGACTGTGCCGAGATGGCCGCGCGCGCGTCGCTGTACCGCACGGAGAGCCGCTGGGGCCTGTACCACAACCGCGTCGACTACCCGCAACGCAACGATGCCGACTGGTTCGTGCACGTGCAGTTGAAGAAGGACGGCGACCAGATGACCTGCTTCAAGCGCCCGATCGCGCCGTACATCGTTCCGCTCGACGACAACGAGAAGGACGCCTACCGCCGCCTGCGCGTGCACAAGACCGAGGCCCTCGCGGCCTGACCAGGAGAACCTCATGCCGACCACCATCAACATCACCAGCGTCCCCGTCACCGTCGACGAAGACAAATGCATCGCACACAAGGGCTGCACCGTGTGCGTGGACGTGTGCCCCCTCGACGTGCTGGCCATCGACATGGTCAAGGGCAAGGCCTACATGAAGTTCGACGAATGCTGGTACTGCATGCCGTGCGAGAAGGATTGCCCCACGGGCGCCGTCCACGTCGATATCCCTTATTTGCTTCGATAGCTGCTGCGCTGAACCATCCAACGGAGAACAACAATGAAATTCCTTGCCCTGTCCCTGCTGCTCGCCTTCGGCAGCGCGAATGCTGCCGAAACCATCCGCGTCGCCATCGGCACCCAGGACACCACCATCAACTGCGCCACCGGCGGCCTGCTGATCCGCGAACTGCACCTGCTCGAAAAATACCTGCCGCACGACGGCAAGTACAAGGACGTCAAGTACGACATCGAGTGGAAGAATTTCACGTCCGGCGCGCCGCTGACGAACGAGATGGTGGCCGGTAAACTCGACATCGGTTCGATGGCCGACTTCCCCGGTTCCTTCAACGGCGCCGCGCACGCCAAGGCGGGCAAGAAGAGCATCTTCATCACCGTCCTGTCGGGCAGCACGCTCGGTTCCGGCAACGGCATCGTCGTGCCGAAGAACTCGTCCGTGCAATCGCTGGCGGAGCTGAAGGGCAGGACGATTTCCGTGCCGTTCGCGTCCACCGCCCACGGCATGTTGCTGCGCGCCGTGAAGGCCCAGGGCTGGGATCCGGACAAGGACGTGAACATCACGACGCAGGCGCCGGAAATCGCCGGCTCGGCCCTGCAGAGCAACAAGGTCGACGCGCACGCCGATTTCGTCCCGTTCGCCGAACTGTTCCCGCACCGCGGCTTCGCCCGCAAGATCTACGACGGCTCGCAAGCCCAGGCACCGACGATGCACGGCAGCCTCGTGGACGCGGCGTATGCGAAGAAGTACCCGGAGATCGTCGTCGCCTACCTGCGCGCCGCCATCGAGGCCGATCGCCTGATCGCGGCCGAGCCGGAAAAATACAGTGAGCTCATCGCGAAAGTCACCGGCATCGAAGCGGAAGTGAACTACCTGTTCCACGGCCCGGTGGGCCTGCAGGCGCGCGACTTCACGTGGAAGCCGGAATACCGCCAGGCGGTGAAAACGTCGATCGAGACGTTGCGGCTCCTGAAGCGCACGGACTCGGACATCGACGTGAACAGCTTCATCGACGATAGCTTCATTCGCACCGCCTTCAGGCAGGCGGGCCTGGACTACGACAAGCAGTTGAAGAACTACGACAAACTGCCATTGAAGGCCAAGGATGCGGTGACGGGTAAGCCGATCACCGACTTCCGCCACCTCACGCAGATCTGGGTGCAGGGCGAGCCGCTCGTGCGCCATTATGCGAGCGCGACGACCGCCATCGCCGAACTGCGCAAGCTGGAGCTGGCGGGCAAGAAGGTGCGCACCGTGTATGCCCACGACCAGGGCTCGGGCCTGAAGCTGCTGGCGGACGACGCATGGTTCGTCGTCGCCGCCGACGGCAAGGACGTCAGCGCTTACCTGTTGAAGGCGGATGCGCAGACGCAGGCGGCGAAGGTGAAGGGCAAGGTCGTCGATTTCGATACGCTCAAGGGCGGCAAGGCGATTTGATATTGCAGCTATTTAGTTACCTTAAAGACCGTCGTTCCCGCGCAGGCGGGAACCCAAGTTTTGCGGCCGTAGCCAAGGAAATTGGGTCCCCGCCTTCGCGGGGACGACGATGACTCTCAGGAGCCCTCAAATGGACACCACCGCCCCTCACACACTCGACCCGGCCCTGCTGCGCCGCGCGGGCCGCCTGCTGCTGCGCGCGCTGTCGCTCGTCGCCTGCGTGGCGGCCTGGCAGTGGGCCTCGACGCACCACCTCGACCTCGGCCTGATCACGTTCCAGAACGTGCCGTCGCCGAAGGACGTCCTCGACGCGGCCGCGACGCTGCTCGATTCGCCCAAGCTGGCGCTGCACCTGAAGGCCAGCGTGTGGCGCGTGTTCGCCGGTTTCGTAGCGGCGGGCATCGTCGGCATCGGGCTCGGTCTCGTCATCGGCCGCTCGCGCGTGCTGGAAGACGTGCTGCTGCCGCCGCTGGAAATGCTGCGCCCGATCCCGGCCGTCGCCTGGATCCCGCTGGCGATCCTGATGTTCCCGTCGTCGGAACTGTCGATGGTGTTCATCACGTTCATCGGCGCGCTGTTCCCGATCCTCCTGAACACGGTCCACGGCGTGGAAGGCGCCGACCCGCGCCTCGTCGCGTCGTCGCGCAGCCTCGGTGCGGGCCGCTGGACCATCTTCTCGGAAGTGATCCTGCCGGCCGCGGCGCCGAACATCGTCACGGGCCTGGCGATCGGCATGGGCACGGCGTGGTTCTGCCTCGTGACGGCGGAGATGATCTCCGGCCAGTTCGGCATCGGCTACTACACGTGGGCCGCGTACACGATCCAGAACTATCCGGACATCGTCGTCGGCATGCTCTTCATCGGCGTCATCGGCATGGGCAGCAGCGCGCTCGTGAAGAAGATCGGCGACCTCGCCATGCCCTGGTACCACATGCAAAGGAAAAAGCGATGAACCAGACTACTTCGCTCGAACGGGCCCGGCTCGCGCAGGGCGGCGCCATCGAGATCGACAAGCTGGGCATCCGCCTCGGCGAAGGATCGCAGGCGTTCGACGCCGTGCAGGACGTGTCGCTGTCCATCGCACCCGGTGAATTCGTCTGCGTGCTGGGCCCGTCCGGCTGCGGCAAGTCGACCCTGCTCGGTGCGCTGGCCGGCCACTGGACGCCCAGCCGCGGCAGCATCCACGTCGACGGCGCGCCCGTCGCCGGGCCGCATCCGGACCGCGGCCTCGTGTTCCAGCAACACACGCTGTTCCCGTGGAAGAAGGTGCTCGACAACGTCGCCTTCGGCCTCAAGATGCAGGGCGTAGCCCGGGCCGAACGGCGCGAGCGGGCGCGCGATCTGCTGGGTCTCGTGGGTCTCGCCGGCTTCGAGGACCGTTACCCGATCCAGCTGTCGGGCGGCATGCAGCAGCGCGTGGAAATCGCGCGCGTGTTGATCAACCATCCGCGCGTGATGCTGATGGACGAGCCGTTCGGCGCGCTGGACGCGCAGACGCGCCTGAAAATGCAGGAGCTGCTGCTGGACGTGTGGGCGCGCGTGAACACGACGATCATCTTCATCACGCACGACATCGACGAGGCGCTGTTCCTTGCCGACCGTATCCTCGTGATGAGCCCACGCCCGGGCCGCATCATCGACGAGATCCGCCTGGACTTCGCGCGCCCGCGCCATCCGGACGTCATGACGTCGAACCACTTCACGCGCCTGAAGCGCCACTGCCTGGACCTGCTGCACCCGCAGGCCAGCATCACGCCGCTGGCGCGCCTGAGCCCACTGGGCCCTCCCTGAACCCTGCATGCAAGGACATACCGTGACTTCCGATTTTTACGACGACCCCGAACTCGCCGACCTGGCCGAACGCCTGCAGGACGACGATGCCACCGTGCGCCGCATCGCCATCCTCGACCTGGCCGACCTGGACGGCGATGCCCACGTGCCGCTGCTGCTGGCCGCGCTCGGCGACGATGCTCCCGCCGTGCGCACGGAAGCGGCGCGGGCGCTGGAAGCGTTCGAGTCGCCGGCCACCGTGCGCGGCCTCGCGCGCCTGCTGTCGGACGACGATGCGGACGTGCGCGCCGCCGCGGCCCAGAGCCTGTCCGAACTGAAGCTGCCGGAATCGGCACAGGAACTGCTGCCGTTCATCGGCGCGGGAGACGCTTTCGTGCGTGCGGCCGCGCTGCGCGGCGTGCGCGAGCTGCGCGTACCGGACAGCTTTTCTCCCGCGCTGGCGGCCCTCGGCGATGGCGATCCGCTCGTGCGGCGCGAAGCGGTGGCCGTGCTGGGCTACCTGAAGCGCCTCGATGCGGTCGATGCGCTGACACGGCTGGTGATCCGGGATCCGGCGCCGGACGTCCGGCGCGCGGCGGCGGGTGCGCTGGGGTTTGCCGACGAGACGCCGGCCGTGCTGGCCGCCCTGCTCGCCGCGCTGTCCGACCCCGCCTGGCAGGTGCGCGAGGAAGCGGCGACGACGCTCGGCAAGCTGCGCCTGCGCGACGCGGCCCCCGCGCTCATCGCCGCGCTCGGCGACGCCTACTGGCAGGTGCGCCTGCGCGCGGCCCGCAGCCTCGGGCGCTTGCGCAATCTGGATGCGCTGCCCGGCTTGACCGGCGCGCTCACGCACACGATCAGCAACCTGCGGAAGGAAGCAGCCCTGGCGCTGGGCGAGATCGGTTCGCCGGCCGCCCTGCCCGCGCTGCGCGCTGCGGAGAGCGACCCGGATCCGGAAGTGCGCAAGTCCGTGCACCTCGCGCTCCAGCAGATCGGAGCGCAAGTATGACGGCGCTGCCTGAAACCATCGAGAACCACGCCGCGCAAGGCGTGCTGGCGCTGCACTGGCCGGACGGCCGCAGCGCGCACGTCACGCACGCGCGGCTGCGCGCCGTGTGCCCGTGTTCCGAATGCCGCGCGCAGCGGCGGGCGGGCATCGAGGTTCCGGAAGATGCCGCCGTGCGCCTCGCCGCCATCGAACCGGTGGGGGCCTATGCGCTGAACCTCGCGTTCAGCGATGGGCATCGGCGGGGGATCTATCCGTTCGAGATGCTGGCGGCGATGGATTAAAACGCGATCTCGGTGTCCAGCGTCTGCCCCAGATGCAGCTCGCTGCCCGCCCCCGCCGTCACGATGCAGTTCATGCCCAGGCACACGGCGCCTTCCATGCGCGGATTGGCGCGGTAGGTCTGCAGGATGTCGAGCGGATCCGGCCCCGGGATACCCGTCGCCTGGTCGATGGACGGGATCGGACAGCGCGCGCACGGTTTCACGGGACGGATCTCCACGTCGCCGATCGTCAGCGTCGCCAGGAAATCCTCTTCGCATGCATCGATGCCGTCGACGACGAGGTTCGGGCGGAAGCGGTCCATCGGCAGCGCATGACGGCCGGCCGCGACGAGGCGCGCATTCAGGTCGTCCAGCGATGCCTGGCCGATCAGCAGCAGCGGATAGCCGTCCGCGAAGCGCGTCTGCGCGGCCACGCCGTTCGTCCACTTGGTGCTCGTCGGGCGCACGACGTCGCGGTGGAAACGCACGAGCCGGCACGGGGCTTGCACCGCATTCGAAAACCAGTCGGCCGCCGCGTCGCCGCAATCGGCGGCTTCCACCTTGTCGTCCCAGATCTGCACCGTGCGTTTCGGCGCGGACTCGTCCCACGCGAGCGGCAGCACCAGCGGATCCATGCCGGGCGCATGGACGCGCAGCTCGCCGCCGTCCGGCAGCGGCCGGATCAGCGCCATGCGCGGGTGCTCGCGCTGCGTGAGGAACTGGCCGTCTTCCGTCACCAGCATCCATTCGCGGTCGTGCACGCCCAGCGCGGACAGGCCGGATTCGAGCACGGTCGCGGACCGGACGGCGATGCCGGCGCAGGATTTGATCGGGTACAGGAGCAGATGGGTCAGTGTGGCCATGGATCGGTTCGTTCTGGTGGGATCTCGAAGACAGGCCGATAGTATGCACCAATCCGGACCCGCAGTTCCCGTTTGCCAATCCCAAAAAACCCGCGTACACTCCGTCCCGTCGTTTCGCCAACCGAAACGGCACCAATGCTAGGGGTCCTGCACCGTCATCGACGGCGTGGGTGAGAAATACCCTCCGAACCTGATCTGGATAATGCCAGCGAAGGGAAGCTACAGAGTTCCGCGTGCACGTCCGCTGCCCGTTTCTCCGCACTCCTCGAGCTGGATCGCCGATCTTCAGTGACCAACAAGGAGTGCACTTGAACGCCGATCCGAAATTCCTCTCCGCCAGCGCCACCGTCGATGCCGCCGCCGTCGCGCCGCTGCCCAATTCCCGCAAGGTCTACGTGACGGGCAACCGCCCGGACATCCGCGTGCCCATGCGCGAAATCCGCCAGTCCGACACCCCGGCGTCGTTCGGCGCCGAGCCGAACCCGCCCGTGTGGGTCTACGACACGTCGGGCCCGTACACGGATCCGGAAGCGCGCATCGACATCCGCTCCGGCCTGCCCGCGCTGCGCGCCGCCTGGATCCGCGAGCGCGCAGACACCGAAGAACTCGCCGGTCCCACGTCGCACTACGGCACCGAACGCCTGAACGATCCGAAGCTGGCCGAGCTGCGCTTCCACCTGCAGCGCAAGCCGCGCCGCGCCCTCCCCGGCCGCAACGTCACGCAGATGCACTACGCGCGCCAGGGGATCGTCACGCCCGAGATGGAATACGTGGCCATCCGCGAAAACCTGCGCCGCCAGGAATACCTCGCCGCGCTGGAAGCCGCCGGCCCGACCGGCAAGCGCATGGCGCAGATGATCGGCCGCCAGCATCCGGGCCAATCGTTCGGCGCCAGCATCCCGCGCGAGATCACCCCTGAATTCGTCCGCGACGAGATCGCGAAAGGCCGCGCCATCCTGCCGAACAACATCAACCACCCGGAGTCGGAGCCGATGATCATCGGCCGCAACTTCCTCGTGAAGATCAACGCGAACATCGGCAACTCGGCCGTGACGTCGTCGATCGGCGAGGAAGTCGAGAAGATGACGTGGGCCACGCGCTGGGGCGGCGACACCGTGATGGATCTCTCCACCGGCAAGCATATCCACGAGACGCGCGAATGGATCATCCGGAACAGCCCCGTCCCCATCGGCACGGTGCCGCTGTACCAGGCGCTGGAAAAGGTGCACGGCAAGGCCGAGGACCTGACGTGGGAAATCTACCGCGACACGCTGATCGAACAGGCGGAGCAAGGCGTCGACTATTTCACCATCCACGCCGGCGTGCGCCTCGCCTACGTGCCGATGACCGCGAACCGCCTGACGGGCATCGTCTCGCGCGGCGGCTCCATCATGGCCAAGTGGTGCCTCGCCCACCACAAGGAATCGTTCCTGTACACGCATTTCGAAGAGATCTGCGACATCATGAAGGCCTATGACGTCGCGTTCAGCCTGGGCGACGGCCTGCGCCCCGGCTCGATCTACGACGCCAACGACGAAGCCCAGCTGTCCGAACTGAAGACGCTCGGCGAGCTGACGCAGGTCGCGTGGAAGCACGACGTGCAGGTGATGATCGAGGGCCCGGGCCACGTGCCGCTGCAGCTCATCAAGGAAAACATGGACCTGCAGCTGGAGCAGTGCCACGAGGCGCCGTTCTACACGCTCGGACCGCTGACCACCGACATCGCGCCGGGCTACGACCACATCACGTCCGGCATCGGCGCCGCCAACATCGGCTGGTACGGCACGGCGATGCTGTGCTACGTGACACCGAAGGAGCACCTGGGCCTGCCGGACAAGGACGACGTCAAGGACGGCATCATCACGTACAAGATCGCGGCGCACGCGGCCGACCTGGCCAAGGGCCATCCGGGCGCGCAGATCCGCGACAACGCGCTGTCGAAAGCCCGCTTCGAATTCCGCTGGGAAGACCAGTTCAACCTGGGCCTCGACCCGGACAAGGCGCGTTCCTTCCACGACGAGACCCTGCCGAAGGATTCCGCCAAGGTGGCGCACTTCTGCTCGATGTGCGGCCCGCACTTCTGCTCGATGAAGATCACGCAGGAAGTGCGCGACTACGCGGCCGGCCAGGGCATCGCCGCGAACGCGGCGCTGGAACAGGGCATGCAGGTGAAGGCCGTCGAGTTCATGAAGCGCGGCGCCGAGCTGTATCACAAGGAATAAGAGGATGGTCGAGATCGAACTGAACGGCGCCGCGCACACGCTGCCAGCGCAGGCCAGCCTGCACGACCTCGTGGAATCGCTGGGCCTCGCGGGACAGAAGCTCGCGCTGGCCGTGAACCGCCAGGTCGTGCCGCGCGAACGCTGGCGCGACACGCCCCTGCGGGCGCGCGACCGCGTAGACGTCGTGCGCGCCATCGGCGGCGGCTGATCATCGAACGATACGGAGTAATGACATGACGAATGCAACCTCTGCGGACCAGCCCTTGGTCATCGCCGGCAAGGCATACAACTCGCGCCTGCTGGTCGGCAGCGGCAAATACCGCGACCTCGAACAGACCCGCGCCGCGACCGAAGCGTCGGGCGCCGACATCATCACCGTGGCGATCCGCCGCGTGAACATCGGCCAGCACGCGAACGAACCGAACCTGCTCGACGTGGTGCCGCCGTCGCGCTGGACGATCCTGCCCAACACGGCGGGCTGCTACAACGCGAAGGACGCCGTGTACACCCTGCAGCTGGCGCGCGAACTGCTGAACGGGCACAAGCTCGTCAAGCTGGAAGTGCTGGGCGACGAAAAGACGCTGTTCCCGAACATGCCGGAGACGCTGGTCGCCGCGCGCGAACTGGTGCGCGACGGCTTCGACGTGATGGTCTATTGCAGCGACGACCCGATCCAGGCGCGCATGCTGGAAGACATCGGCTGCGCGGCGATCATGCCGCTCGCGTCGCTGATCGGTTCCGGCATGGGCATCCTGAATCCGTGGAACCTGTCGCTGATCATCGAACAGGCGCAGGTGCCGGTGATCGTCGACGCGGGCGTCGGCACGGCGTCGGACGCGGCCATCGCGATGGAACTGGGCTGCGACGGCGTGCTGATGAACAGCGCCATCGCCGGCGCGCAGGATCCGGTGCGCATGGCGGGTGCGATGCGCCTCGCCGTGCAGGCGGGCCGCGAAGCGTATCTGGCGGGCCGCATGCCGCGCAAGTTCGCGGCATCGCCGTCGTCGCCGATGGCGGGCCGGATCTGATGGACGCCGCGCTGCGGCCCTGCGTCCTCGTGTGCGCCGGCCTCGATCCGTCGGGCGGCGCCGGCATCCAGGCCGACATCGAAGCGATTTCGGCCCAGGGCGCGCATGCGCTGCCGCTCGTGACGGCGCTGACGGTCCAGGACAACAACGCCGTGCGCGAAGTGGTGCCCGTCGACGCGGGCCTGCTGCTGCGCCAGGCCGTCGTGCTGGCCGACACGATGCCCATCCACGCGGTGAAGATCGGCATCCCCGGCAGCCGGGAGAACGCGGAAGCCATCGCCGGTATCGTGCGCATGCTGCGCGTGCGCCGGCCCGGCCTGCCCGTCGTCCTCGACCCGGTGCTGGCCAGCGGCCGCGGCGACACCCTGGCACGTGGCGACGCCCTGGCCGCGCTGGCGCCGCTGCTGGCCGTGACGACGCTCGTCGTGCCCAACCTGCCGGAAGCGGCGGCGCTGGGCATTGCCGCGACGGGCGGCGCCCTGCCCTGTCCGCACGTGCTGGTGACGGGCGGCCACGCCGACGGCGTCGACGTCGTCAACCGATGGCTCAGCGCCGCCGGCTCGCGCGAATGGCGCTGGCCGCGGCTGCGCGGCGAATTCCACGGCAGCGGCTGCACGCTCGCATCGAGCATCGCGGCGCGCCTGGCGCTGGGAGACACGATGGCGCAGGCGCTCGAACTGGGCCAGCGCTACTGCGACCGGACGCTCGCGCACGCGTACGCCATCGCGCCGGGCCAGCGCATCCCGCGCCGCATCCATCCTTAGGAGAACAGAACATGCGAGGTTTGTACCTGGTGACCCCGAACTGGGACGACACCGCCCGGCTGCTGGACGTGACGGAACAGGCGCTGCGCGCCGGCGCCGCGCTGATCCAGTACCGCCACAAGGATGCGGGACCGGAACTGCGCCGCGAACAGGCGTCCGCCCTGCTCGCACTGTGCCGCCGCAACGGCCGGCCGCTGATCATCAACGACCACGTGACGCTGTGCACGGAGCTCGATGCGGACGGCGTGCACGTGGGCGGCCTCGATGCGCCGGTGGCGGCCGTGCGCGGCCTCGTCGGCCCGGACAAGATCGTGGGCGCGTCGTGCTACGGCGACCTGGAACTGGCGCGCCGCGCGCAGGGCGCGGGCGCGAGCTATGTCGCGTTCGGCGGTTTTTATCCGTCGCTCGTGAAGAAGTATGCGGTGACGACGCCGCCGGACATCGTCCTGCAGGCCAAGGCCAGCCTGTGCGTGCCGGTGGTGGTGATCGGCGGGATGACGGCGGCGAACGCGCGGCCGCTCGTGTCGCGCGGGGCCGATATGGTCGCGGCGATCAGCAGTGTGGTGCAGGCGCCGGATCCGTATTCGGCGGCGAGGGAGTTCGTCGGATTGTTTTGACGTAGGGTGGGCACCCCGTGCCCACCAAATGCATGCGTTGCGGCGACACATGGTGGGCACAGGGTGCCCACCCTACCGTCATCAGGCTTTGGCAAGCTTAATCTGGGATAGCTCACCGGTCAGATAACCGACCGCCGCCCCGAACTTGTCCTTGTAGTTGGCCTTGATGAGCGGATCCAGCGTGCCCTTGACGTTGGCGTGGATGCCGCCCCAGTCGCCCGGATGCTGGAAGTTGCTCATGATGTAGGTCCAGCCGTTGACGTCGTCGACGGCATGCAGGCCCGTCGACTCGCCGCCGGCCGGCACGGACAGCAGGCGCGCGAGCTGCTTCGTGTCGACGTTGTACGCCCACAGGAAGTTGTTCACGTGCTGGCTGCTGTCCTCGCCGATGAACAGCGTGCGCATCTTTTCCGAGAACTTCAGGTTGTCCGGGTTGGCCACCTTGTCAGGGTTCGCCGTGTTGCCGAGCGCGTCGGCGGCGATGTCCTCACCGACCAGCAGCGCCTTCGTATCGGCCGGCATCCATTCGCTGTTGATGGCGTTGCCGGCCGTGTCCTTCTGGCCGCCCTTCAGGTTCAGCATCATGACGGCGCCGGCGTTCAGCGCCTTCGGGATCGAGATGCCGTTGCCCGGCACGTTCAGCGCGTGCCCGGCCACCATCGATCTCTGGCAGTTCTGCAGGGCCGAGTAGGCGATCTTGTCCTTGATGTTGACGGTGGTGCCTTCCATCTTCGTGAAACCCATCGACGCGCCGACGAGGGCGGCGTAGCGGTGCGTCTCCAGGAACGCGGCCGCCTTTTCCATGCCGGCTTTCACCTTGATCCACTCGACGCGGCCGTTGGCGGTGACCTTCGTGTAGGTGGCGTCCGCCGGGTCGCTGGTCTTGACGTCCATGATGTCGGCCGGTTTCAGCGACGCGGCCAGCGAGCGGATCTCGGCGCTCGTCGCGGAGCCCAGCTTGATCCACGTGAGCGGCGCGGCGGTTGCGGCCGGGTCCAGCGAGAAGCCGGCACCGACCTTGGCCACGTACAGCGTGCCCGCGGACAGGTCCTTCTCTTTATCGGCCACGAACACGAAGTAGCCGCTGTTGGTGGCGTCGTCGCCCATGATCACGGTGCGGTTGTCCGGCATGACCTGCACCAGCTCGTGCGAGATGCGGCCCAGGCAGTAATGCTTCTTGATCGACGCGGTACCGTCCGTATTCACCGTCACTTCCGGCAGGTGGCCGTAGTTGTACGGGTTGGCGGTCGTCTCGTCGCCATACAGGTTCTTGCTGAAGGCCTTGAATTGCGCATCGGTGGCGGCGAGGTAGGCGTTCGGCTCGTACTCCTCGCTCGACAGGTGCGTGCCCCACGGCGACAGGCTGGCGCCGCACGTGATCCACAAGCCGTTCACGCTGGAGGTGTCGACGTTGTGGTACTTCACGAGCGTCAGCTTGCCGGTGGTCTTGTCCTGGTCGAGGGTCAGCACGGCGATCGGCGACGGCAGCCGGCCGTACATGTCCGTCTTGCCGTCCTGCGCCCACGTCGTGTACTCGAACTGCACGACGGCGAACACCGGATTGCCCTTCACGCCGGCCACGTTCGCGTTCGGCACCGTCAACAGCGACGTGCCGTCCGGCGAGTCCGAGAAGAACTGGCGCTCCTTGCCGGCGACGGTGGTGTCGATGATCGGTTTGTTGTTGATGTCGTAGTAGCCGCCGGCGAGGATGGTGCCGCCGCTGCCGTTCGGGACCATGTCGCCCGTGATGAAGAACGGTTGATACGACAGCTTGAAATCGAGCTTGCTGCTGTCGCTGAAGTTGACCGTCATCGTCGAGCCGACGGTCGTCGTCGCCATCGCGGCCGCGGCGGCCAGGGTCGGCGCCGTCATCGACCCGAACGACACGCTCGCGAGGGTCACGGCCGGGCCCGTCGGCGCAGTGGTCGTCGGGGTGTCGTTGTCGCTGCCGCCGCAGCCGGCCAGCAGGGCGGCCACGCCGCCGGCGCCCAGCGGCAGCATCGGGGTGGCGCCCATCAGGCGAAGCAGGCGGCGGCGGGACAGGTCGGGATTCGGGTTCATGCGTCAACTCTCCAAGGTTCACAAAAGGAATGCCCCGGAGGTTAGTTGACAAATATTTCACGCTAATTACAAGAATGGTCCGTCATTAAGCCGTCATCAGCCGCTCATATCATGCGACCGATTTTTCCGCTTTGACACCACATTGAAGGGTTTTGCATGCAACGTCTTTCTCTCGCCATCGCCGCCGGCACCCTGCTCGCGCTGACAGCCTGCGGCGGCTCCGATCGCGACGACAATGCCGACACCGTACTCGTCATTCCTGCCGCGCCCGCCGACCAGGGCGCACCCGACACGGCACCGGTACCGTCCGCGCTGGCCTTCGTCGATACGGCCGCGACCAACCAGCGTGGCGACGCCCGTTATGCAACCCTGGCGACCAACGCCGGTGTGCGCGTACTCGGCGGCATGCTCGATATCTGGAAACCCTTGACCGAGATCGTCGACGCCGGCGTCACCGCGCCCGCCGTGGATGGCTTCCCCGCGGTGGTCGGCTCGACCTGGACCGGCCTGCCCAACGACGGCACCAATGGCGGCACCATCGTCAACGCGGCCGTTCACAACGCGAATATCGACTACGTGGTCAAAGCCACCGCCAATCGCACCGCCGAGCAGGCCCTGCAGGCTTACCTGGACGATCGCCGCAACAAGGGCTACAGCGTGACCGAAGGCATGGGCCCGCTGACCAGTGCCTGGCGCACGGCCACGCGCCAGACCACCACGATCACGGACATTCCGGCGGATGCCACCACCGTCAAATACGATGATGGCGGCAACAACAACGGCGTCGGCGGCGATGCCAATGCCGACTTCGGCAAGGTCGTCGACCTGATCAACTCGATGGGCAACAATGGCTCGACCGAGCCCGCCAAGCGTTTCTACAAATATGCGCGTCCCTACCGCTGGAGCAGCGCGGTGCGGGTGGTGCCGCAACTGGAGCCAGCCAAGAGTACGACCCCGAGCACCGACGGCGGTTTTACCAGCGGCCACGCGGCCGAAGCGACCCGCAATGCCATCGGCATGGCTTACGTGCTCCCCGAGCGCTACCAGGAACTGGTCGGCCGCGGCCTGGAACTGGGCGAAAACCGCATCCTCGCCGGCATGCATTCGCCGCTGGACGTCATCAGTGGCCGGGTACACGCGCAGGCCGTGGCCGCCGCCAACCTGAACGCCGCCGGCGCCACCGTCCGCTCCGCTGCCGTGACCCAGGCCCATACGACCCTCATGAAGCTGACCGGCACCACGCCGGCGACCTTTGCGGCCTATGCCGTGTCGGGCACCGCCGCCAACGACCGCTTCGCCGACTACGCCACCAGCCGTGCCAACTACGTGCGGCGCATGACCTACAACCTGCCGCAGACCGGGGCCACGAACCTGCCGGCCGTGGTGCCGAAAGGCGCCGAAGTGCTGCTCGAGACACGGCTGCCTTACCTGAGCGATGCGCAGCGCCGCGTCGTGCTGAAAACCACGGCGATCGCCTCCGGTTACCCGGTCCTGGACGACCCTGAAGGCTGGGGCCGCCTGAATCTGTTCGCCGCCGCCGAAGGCTATGCCGTCTTCACCGGTAACGTGATCGTGAACATGGATGCGAGCAAGGGCGGCTTCAATGCAGCCGACCGCTGGCGCAACGACATTGCCGGCAGCGGGAAGCTGGTCAAGCAAGGTACTGGCGCGCTGAAGCTGGGCGGTCAGAACAGCTGGACTGGCGGCACCCAGGTCGAAGGAGGAACGCTCGAGGCGCTGTCGACCAGGGCGTTCGGCAACGGCGACGTCTACGTCGCCGGCGGCGGTACCGTGGTCGGCAACGCCCCGGCTGCGCTGGTCGTGGGCGGCAAATACACGCAGCTCGCCGGTGCAACGCTCGAACTGCGTCTGGGTGCTTCCCAGCAGGGGCGCGTCAACGTCAGCGGCACCGCGACGATCGCCGGCGGCACGCTGCGGGTCAAGTTCATCGACGGCTACACGCCGGCCGTTGGCGACACGCTGACAGTGATTGCGGCAACGAGCCTGAAAGGGAAGTTCGAGACCATTGCCGTCGACGGTTTCACCGTGACGCCAACCTACACCGACACGGGTCTGCAGCTGCGCTTGAGCAAATAGCGAATCGAAAAAAGTCCGGCGCCTTATTTGCGGCGGCGCCGGCGTGCGGCCGCGACGCCGAGCAGGCCGGCGCCGAGCAGGCCCAGCGTGGCCGGTTCCGGCACGGCCGCGACAGGGTCCGCGTTCAGGTTCGCCAGGTTGCTGATGGTGCCGTTGGTGGCCGTCATCGTCACGCGCCAGGCGGCCCAGTCCAGGTTGCCGGCACGCGGATAAAAATTGGTGTTGGCGGCATAGCCGCGCAGCGCATCGAAGCTGGAGCGGCCGTGTTCGCCGACCGCCATCGTGTACGTGCCGGCCTGGCTGAAGGTGTGGGTGAAGGCCGTGTCGTAATGGTGGACGGAGCCGTCGCCGAAGGTGGAAAACGAATCGTCCTCGTCGCGCAACAGGGTCGTGCCCTTGAACAGCCACATGTTGACGTCGAAGCCGGTGATGGCCTTGTCGCCGTTCAGGTCGACGTTCGTCGCCTCGTAGGCCAGCGAATCGAAGAACACCGTCGTCCCGGCCGTGACGGTGAACGTGAACTGCGAGATGCGGACATCGTCCACCTGGCCATCCTTGTCGCCGTCGATCTTGTGGATCGTGCCGTTGATGACGGTGGCGTGGGCGGCCCCCGCCAGTACGAATCCGGCGGCGCACATCAGGGTAGCGAGCAGCTTTTGCATGAGTTCCTCCTTGTTGAAAAACCCATACTCAGCAATTGGTGTGCCAGACCGTCAGTGCGCGATAAATCAAGGACTTGCGTGACGACTTGGCGGCCGCTGTCAGCATGAACGGCACCCCATCGCTGGGGGTAATTTCCCTAAATCATGCATATACCTGACGCATAACGCCTGGATTTGCGCGGTTTTGTCACGCAAGCCGTTGGATGGCAGGCGGCAGAGGCCGTGTCAAAAGTGTCGTCACCCCTTACGTGGGGGCAAAAAGCCATACCCATCGGCACGGACCGAATTCCGTCGGCAATGACAATCGCGACCGTCAGTGTTGATTACGGGAATCCTTGCGCTTCTTCAACGTTGCGACATTTCCGGCGCGTTAGTTTCCCAGAGCAATCAAACCACCGACGAAAGGGGACGCATCGCATGAAACTCGGATATTTCGCCATTGGCCTGTGCCTGATCCCGCTGGCCGCGACGGCCGCACCGGTCGCGACACCGTACGCGGACAACAACGGCGCATTGCCGCCGTCCAGCCAGTACACCGGCCCGTTGTTCAAGCTCAGCCACGCATACCCGGCCAAGGCCGCGACACCGGCCATGCCCTGGCGCGACACCATCCAGAACGGCCGGATCACGGTCCAGAATGCGGGCGCCTATGCCGAGGCGCTGAAGGCGGCGGTCGGCAAGGACATGCAGACCCTGCTGTTCGATTACGCGCACTGGAACGCGGCCACGCGCGGCTGGTATAACGAACCGTGGCTGGGCAGCGCCAACGGCAACTATGGCGGGCGCGAAGCCATCCACGGCATGTACGTCGGCAGCAACCCGCTGGACGCCTCGCTGTTCGCCGCCAGCGGCCTGAAAAAGCCGATCACGACCTATGTGCTGACCTATTACGACAAGGTCGCGGCCCAGACGCTGAACCACGTCTGGACGGCGGGCGGCGGCATGAAGCCGAACGTCACGCCTGCCAGCACCCAGTTCGCGGAAGGCGCGCTGATCGTCAAGGCCGCGTTCATCACGGCCGGTCCGGACGTGTGGCCCGTGATGGCCGGTACGCAGGCCTGGCCGCTGTACATCACGACCAATGCCACGTCCGGCGACACGAAACTGCCGAAGGTGACGAACACGTACCTGATGCAGTTCGACATCATCGTCAAGGACAGCCAGTCCGCGCCGGACACCGGCTGGGTCTTCACGACGCTCGTCTACGACAAGAGCGTCAAGCCCGGTCCGAACGGCATCTGGGACCAGATGGTCGTGCTCGGCGCGCAATGGGGTAACGACCCGCAGGCCAACAGCACGGTCAACCCGGCCGCGCCCCTGCTGCAGAACTGGAACAATCCGGCCGCGCCCGCGTACGGCGGCGCGACGTTCGGCTGGGGCAACCGCCTGTCCGGCCCGAACGACGGCGCCATGAACGACATCGCGTACCAGGACGGCGGCACGCTGAAGGAGGTCAAGAATGCCCAGAACTCCTCGTGCATGAGCTGCCACAGCACGGCGCAATGGAATCCGAAGACGAACACGATGCCGTCGTTCCTGCTGCCCGCCACGTCGAACCCGCCGCAGATCGCCGCCAGCCAGTACATCGTCTCGCCGCCGCCCGGCTCCCCGGACTGGCTGCGCTGGTTCCAGAACCGCAAGGGCAACGTGCCGATGGACGCCGGCAGCATCGCCGCCGACTTCGACATGGTGCTGACCTTCAAGTCCCTGCCGCTGTGGTACAGCGCCACGACGCATAAACCGCACCTGCTGAACGGCCTCGACCTGCGCGGCAAACGGACCGCCAAATAAGGAGACAGCATGTCAGCCAACTACAAACGCTTTTATACGAAGGCGGGCGCCATGCCGGCCGGGATCAACGAAGGCTATCCCGTGCCGGGCCCGCAGACGGCGGACGCCGACCGCATCGCGCACAGCGCCTTCTTCACGACCGACTGGGCGCAGGTGCAAGCGACGCCGTACGACTTCATCGTCATCGGCAGCGGCCCCACCGCCGTCGCGTTCATCGACCGCGCGCTGGCGCGCAATCCGCAGGCGCGCATCCTCGTGCTGGAGCGCGGCGGCTACTGGCTGCCCGTGCATTACCAGATGCTGCCGGCGGCCTTCCAGGCCACCAGCGGGCCCTGCACGACGTACCCGTGGACGCGCAGCACGGCGATGGCCACGACCGGCTCGAAGTTCTTCCAGGCCGGCTACATCCCCGTGCTGGGCGGCCGCTCGACCTACTGGAGTGCGTGGTGTCCGGCCCCGGAACCGGACCTGATGCGCGACTGGCCGCAAGCCCTCGTCGACGTCACGCGGCAGCCGGGCTTCTGGGACGGCGCCCGCGCCTTCCTGCACGTGACGACCGCGGACCGCATCGACGACAGCGTCTACGGCAGCCTGCAGCGCCAGCTGGACACCAACCTGCGCGAGAATTTCAAGCGCTTCGTGCCGTCGGCCAAAGGCGCGTTCCCGGCCCCGATGGCCGTCGGCCACAGCGAATGGCAGGGTGTGAAGTTCTACAAGTACTCGACGGTCGGCACCCTGCTCGGCCTGCAGCAGCGCCAGCAGGCCCTCGCGGACCAGGGCCACGGCCAGGAACTGGCGCTCGTCGACCAGTGCATCGTGAAGCAGCTGTTGCACGACGGCCAGGGCACGGTCACCGCGCTCGAGACGAGCCGCGGCCCCCTAAGCGTGGGCAATGCGCGCATCGTGCTGGCGATGGGGACGATCCCGCCGGCGACCCTGCTGATGAACTCCTTCGGCGACCAGCTGCCGAACATCGGCAAGCGCTACACGGGCCACTTCATGTCGCACGTGATCGCGCGCGTCAAACGGTCGGCGTTCAAGGATCTGGCTGCGCTGGAACTGGGCGCGCAATACCTGCACGGGAAAGATGAGCAGGGCCTGCAATACCACGTGCAGGTGAGTGCCTTCGCGTCCAGCGACCCGGCCCGCGACGCCGCCACGATCGCCTACGAAGCCCCGGACGCGGCGGCGGTGGCGTCGATGGCGCAGCTGGCCGGTTCGGAAGACTACGTCGTGTTCGTGTGCGCCACCCTGGGCGAGGTCGGCGAGAACAACCCCGACAACTGGATCCGCCCGAACGGCGGACTCGACCCGACGACGAACATCACCGTGCAACTGCAGGCCGGCCCGCGCGAACAGCACCTGTGGGACGTGCTGGACGAGGCCACGTACCAGACCATCGCCGCCCTGGCCAGCCGGGGCAGCGGCGCGACGCCCGAGATCGAATACTGGATCGAAGGCGGCGCGCCGGAACAGGGCTTCTGGCAGGTGCGGCGGCCGGGCAAGCAGCAGATCCGCCTGCCGATCATCGTGCACGAGGCGTCGTCGTTGTGGATCGGGGAGGATCCGGCCACGTCCGTCGTCGGGCTGGATTATCGGCCGCATGGGGTCAGGAATGTCTATGTCACCGGGGGTGGGTTGTTTCCGACGTCCGGGTCGTGGAATCCGACGCTCACGATGTGCGGACTGGCGCAGGATTTGGCGGAGAAGCTGAGCTGACGAGGCCGGGGGGCGCCTCTTGTGACTGAGGCGCCCCGGCCCTTGATACGTACCAAATGCGGCGGACACACCGCGGAGCGCGCCGAGCTTAGCGAAATCAGCATCAGCAAGCTCGTCGACCTGGCGTCGCCAATGCTCGCGCAGACTTGTGCGTACGGCAAGACGATTCCGAAAGCGAAGCTCGAAATGCTGCGTGCCGATGGCAACGGCGTGCCGATCAAGTACTTCGAGGTTGAACTCGAGAACGTCCTGATCGGGCATGCGTCAGCGGCGACAAGGACCACCTGACCGATCGCGGAAAGTCCAAAATCCAGCGCAAGTCTGAGACTTACCGCAGCCATATTTACAATGTGCAGATGAACTACGCCATGTTTTTCACTGCCGACGGCAAGGCGCTGCACCAGTACCATGGCGCGGTGCCGCTGACCGTCGTTCGGACATTCCGCAGCAGGGTCACCGAGTGGTTCGGATCCCACGGCTGCGTGCGTCTGTGCGAGGAGGACGCGCGGACATTATTCGAGTGGGCGCCGCTCGGCTCCGTCGTGGAGGTGTTCTGATGCAGTCTCGGCCGGGTTCTCGCTCCCTGATCTTCGGCACGGGGCTGTTCGCAGCGGGGCTGGCCGTGGGCGCTACGCTGGCGAGCTGGATGTCTGCGCCTGCCAGCGTGGCTGTCCGGGAAGGCGCCACGTTGGCGAGTTATCTTCCGGATGCCGTGATGTCGCTGACGTATGTGACGCCGGACGGTATGACCACGGCTCAGCGGTCCGCTCCGGGCGGACCATTCGAAGTCCTGTCCACGTTCATGAATAGAAGGCCGGCGCAGCGGTGCCGCGCGTCGGCGGACATGAATGGACATCTCAGTGGCCTGACAGAACTGACCGCACGGCGCAGCCTCTCGCTCGAACAACGCGAACGGGAGTTCCCCGTGCAGCTGGGCGTCATCGACGTCCGCAATACCGTGATCGGCGAACCTTTCGGCCCAGTGCTGGCATTCGCGAACAAAAGCAGGACCGCGGTCGCCATCATTGTCGACGGCCGCGCCGTCGAGGTGACGCTACGGGCGGCGGAGCTCGACTGGTTGAAAACGATCTGCTCGGGCTCGGGCGGATAAAACAAAGCCCCGGGGAACCGGGGCTTTCGTCATCAATCGGAATCGAATCCGAGGCTTACACGTTGAACAGGAAGTTCAACACATCCCCATCCTTGACGATGTATTCCTTGCCTTCCGCACGCATCTTGCCCGCTTCCTTGGCGCCCGCTTCACCCTTGTAGGTGATGTAGTCCTCGAAGGAAATGGTCTGCGCACGGATGAAGCCGCGTTCGAAGTCCGTGTGGATCACGCCGGCCGCCTGCGGGGCGGTGGCGCCGATCGGGACCGTCCAGGCGCGCACTTCCTTCACGCCGGCCGTGAAATAGGTCTGCAGGCCCAGCAGCTTGAAGGCGGCGCGGATCAGGCGGTCCAGGCCCGGCTCTTCCATGCCGAGGTCGGCCAGGAATTCCTGCTTGTCGGCGTCGTCCAGGTTGGCGATTTCCGATTCGATGGCGGCGGAGATCGCGACGATCGGCGCGTTCTGCTTGTTGGCGAATTCCGTCAGCTGGTCCAGCAGCGGGTTGTCCTTGAAACCGCTTTCCGACACGTTGGCCACGAACATTGCCGGCTTCGACGTGATCAGGCACAGCGGCTTGATCAGTTCCATCTGGTCGGCATCCAGGCCCAGCGTGCGCACGGGCTGGCCTTCGTTCAGGTGCGGCAGCAGCTTTTCGATGATCGCGCACAGCTTGATCGCGTCCTTGTCGCCGGCGCGCGCCTTCTTCTGCTCGCGGTGCAGGACTTTCTCGGCGGTGCTCATGTCGGCCAGCGCCAGTTCGGTCTGGATGACTTCGATGTCGTCGATCGGGCTGACCTTGCCGGCCACGTGGACGACGTTCGGGTCTTCGAAGCAGCGCACGACGTTGACGATGGCGTCCGTCTCGCGGATGTGCGACAGGAACTGGTTGCCCAGGCCCTCGCCCTTCGACGCGCCGGCCACGAGGCCCGCGATGTCGACGAACTCGACGATGGCCTTGACGACGCGCTCCGGCTTGACGATGGCGGACAACTGGTCGATGCGCGGATCCGGCACCTCGACGACGCCGACGTTCGGCTCGATGGTGCAGAACGGATAGTTTTCAGCCGGGATGCCGGCCTTGGTCAGGGCGTTGAACAGGGTGGACTTGCCGACGTTGGGCAGGCCGACGATGCCGCATTTGAGACTCATGGGAAGCTTTCAGGGTCGAATTACGAAACCTCGTATTGTACCTCCGCTTGCCTGCAAAGACCGCAAACAGGCCGCGAACTGGCCAGTTTACGTCGTTTAAAGCGGACGAATCCGTGCAATATCCGGCTTGTTCACAAATGCTGTGAAGGCATCCCGCAGCCGTTCTCCCTCGTCCATCGCCAAGCGCCACGCGCGGATGCGGGCATCGTGATCGAGACCGTAGAACTTGAAATCGCTGCGGTCGATGATTTTTCCGCGCGGCATCTTGGCAAGAAACTCATGGCTCGGCGCGACGATCAGCACGTTATCCAGCCAGCCGCGATTCGGCCCGCGGGCGGCGCGGCGCCACGGCAGCGCCTTGTCCAGCCAGCCCGGCACGATGTGCTCGGAGAAATGGGGATACAGCACGATGTCGCCGGACGCCTGCTCCGCCACCCGCGCATACGGCAGCGCCAGGTTGTAGTCGATGATGCCGCCGTCCCAGTAGTGGCCGGGCGGCGCGCCGGCGATGTCGCGCACGGGCTTCATCAGCATGGGCAAGGTGCCAGAGGCCAGCAGGCCGGCCGCGAGATTGTCCGGCGTGAGCGGCGCGAAATGCGTGGCGAAGCTGTCGAAGCGGTCGCGCAGCCAGGGCGTGTGTGCGCGGCGGTCGCCGAGCACGACGCGGTCCATCAGGTGCGCCAGCTTGTCGCGCGAAAACAGGTTGTGCAGCGCGGCCGCCGCGAATCCGCGCATCTCGGCGTGACGGTGGCCGGGCGCCGCGAGGGCACGCTTGCCGCGCACCGCCAGCACGTGCAGGCGGTGGTGCGGGTGGTTGACGATGTCGTCCTCGTGGCCGCGCACGAATTCGTTCAGCAGGCCCTGCACGACGGCGTCGATCTGTTCCTGCGACGGCTTCGTGCTCGTATAACGCTGGCCGCTGTAGAGCTCACCCAGGCGCGCAAACGCCTTCACCGGATCGCGCTGGCAGGCGGCCGCCATGCGCCAGGCGCCGATCGACGAGCCGATCAGCACGCGCTCGCGCGGCGCGCGCGGGAACCACTCGCCGAACACCCACTGGTCGAGGGCGCGGAACACGAGGCCCTTCGGTCCGCCGGCCGCCGCGGGCATGACGGCGATGTCTTCCGCGCGCAAGCCATGCGTGCGGATCCGGGCCAGGGCCAGCGGGCCCGCGTGAAAAGTCAGTGCATCCATCGCGAAATTATCGCAGGAAGAGCACGATTGCGTAGGCTCAAGGGTCAGCGGGTCGCCGTCCGTACCATGGTCCGGTCGCCCTTCCGGCGTGCCCCTCTGGAGCCAGCATGACCAGTAGATATTGTGCCCTGCTAATGGTGTTGATCGTCACGCTACTGGCGCCGTTCGGCCATGCGCGTGCCGGCACGGGCATCGACCCTTCCGTCATCGTCGAGCGCCACGTGCGGCACACCGTCGTCGAGCCGGACGGCACCTACCGGCTTACGGTGGACGACGTCCGCACCATCGCCGGGCAGCACGCCCTGCGGGATCAGGGCCGGTTCGTCATCCGCTACCACAGGGCGCTCGACGAACTCGTATCGGTGGAGGCATACACACAGAAGCCCGGTGGACGGCGCATATCCGTGCCGCCAAACGACATCCACGACCAGCCGGACGCGTCCACAAGAACCGTCGTGTTCCCCGATGTGGCGCTGGGCGACCAGTTGGTCGTGCACTACGCCATCCGGCGCCGCGTACCGCCGTTGCCCGGCCAGTTCGAGGACGTGGCGGTCATGCCTGTTCACTTCCACCGGAACACCACGCTGATCTACGACATGCCGGCGTCATTGCCGCTGCATGCGGACGCCGTCGGCTTCGTGCCGGTGCCGGCCGACAGTCCCCCAGGCCGGCGGCGCTACCAATGGCGCTACGTGAACGGGGACGATGGGCGCGTCGAGGCCGGGGCCGTCAGCGTGCTGGACGACGGTCACCGCCTGGCCGTGTCGACTTTCGCCGACTACACGACGCTCGCTTCCGCCTTGCGCGACGCCGCGGCCGGCAAGGCCTTGCCCTCCCCCGCCATCGCGACGCTGGCGCATCGGCTGGCCGACGAATTACCCGACACCCGCGCCCGCGTGCTGGCCCTGTCCGACTGGGTCCGGCAACACATCCGCCACGTGGACACCGGCACGCTCCATCCGGCAAGCGCAGTGTTCGACACGCGCCACGGCGGCGATAAGGAGCACGCCATGCTGCTGCAGGCGATGCTGTCGGCCGTCGGCATCGACAGCACGCCGGCCCTCGTCAACGGCGACAACGCCTATAAGCTGCCGAACGTGCCCGTGCTGGCCGTACTCGATCACATGTTGGTGCATGTGCCGGCACTGGACCTGTTCGTCGATCCGACGACGGCGTCGGTCCAGGCCGGCTATTTGCCACCCGCACTGCTGGGCAAGCCCGTGCTGCTGCTCACGCGCGGCACGTTCGCGATGACGCCGGTGCTGCAGCCGCAAAAGGTGCATGCGGTGGCCACGGTGGACGTCGGCCAGGACGGGCACGTCGCCTTCACCGTGGACCGGACCATGTCTGGCGCACTGGCCGAGCCCTTGCGCACGATGGCGCGCGACGTTGCCACGCGCGGGAGCGAGCACACAGCAAGACCCAACCTGCGCAATGTGAAACAGGGCGACGACACGTTGACGCTGTCCGGCACCGACGACCTTGGCGCCCTGCGCGCGGGCCGGACACTGGCAACGAGCCACCGCGCCTGGAGCGCCGTCGACGCCGCCGTGGCGGGCCTGACGCAGGAACACGACCGGCGCCACGACTTCGTCTGCCCGGCCATCGATGCCGCAGATGAAATCCGCCTGCGCCTGCCGCAAGGCCTGCACGCCGCATCGCTGCCGGCGCCGGCCAGCGTGATTTACGGCGGCATCTTCTATCGTGCGAGTTATGCGCGCGCGAACGATGGCGTACTGGTCAAGCGCCGCCTGACCTTCCGCCACGGCCGCGCCACCTGCACACCGGAAGACAATCGCGCCATGCGGCCGGCGCTGGAACGCATCCGGCGCGACCTGCGCAGCCGGGTCGCAATCGCGACGGATGTGGCGGTCAACAAGGCCGGGGAGTCAGGCCGCGGCATCGCGCGCAAACGCATCCCGCCACCCACACGCGCGCATGGCGGCCACGGCCTCGTCCGTGAGGTCGAAGCGCAGGTCGACGCGATCCCGGCCCGAACGGTAGCCGCCGGGCCAGCGGGCGATCTCGACGAAGCCGCAGCGTTGGAAAAAACCGGCCGTGTGCGAATGCGTATCGACCGTCACGTAGCGGGGCCGCAGCTTGCGTCCGGCCATGTGCAGCAGGCGATAGGCCAGCAGCGCGCGGCCGATGCCCGTGCCGTGGCGGTCGGCCCGCACGAGGCCGAACACGAGCGTGCCGAGGTCGTAGAACTCGGACAATTCGTAGCCGCCGAAGCCGACGATCTCGCCCGCCTCCACCACGACGAACAGCGGACCGTCCGGGTCGTCCAGCGCGGAACGCAGCCATGATTCTTCCGATGCCGGGAAGTGATCCGGCACGTTGGAACGAAAAGCCGCCAGCACGGCCTTGCGGTCCTCCGGACGGTAGCGGCGGATACTGATCTTCATGGGGGCAGCCTAGCACAGTGAACTGTCGTGCGCCTTGTACGCCATGGCAATGGCCGTTACATTAGTGCCATGCAACCCGATGAAACCATTACCGTCGAAGACGCCGTGCAGGTGCTGGCCATGGTCGGCGACCTGTCCATGGGCCTGCCGCCGGACCACTCCATCCGCACGGCGCGGCTCGCCGCACGGCTGGCGGAAGAAAACGGCGACGGCGCCGACGCCTGCACGAGCACGAGATTGGTGGCGCTGCTGCGCTGGTCGGGCAGCACGGCGACGGCGGCCGGGTTCGCGCACCTGCTGGGCGACGACGTCCGGGGCCGCCATGCGATGGTCACGCGCACGCTGTCCGGCCACGGCAGCCTCACGTTTGCCAACGTGATGCCGCTGGCGCAGATGCAGTGCGAGGTGGCGGGCGATATCGCCGTGCTGCTCGGGTTGCCGGGGGACGTCGAGAACAGCCTGCGCCACCTGTTCGGCAGCCACCACCGCGGCGACATGCAGGACGTGCTGTTCGCCCCGAACATCCCGCGCGCCGTGTTTTATGTGCGCCTCGCCGGCGACCTGGAAGTGCTGGCGCCTGCCCACGGCACGGATGGGGCCCTGCGCCTGATCGGCGAGCGCGCCGGCGTGAAATATCCGGCGACGCTGGTGCAACGCCTGTCGCCGCACGCGCAGGACTGGCTCAACATGCTGGAAGAACCGTCTTGCGCGGCCGATTATCCCGGCCACGACCGGCGCGTGCCATTGTCCATCGTGGCCGATGTCATCGAACTGAAACTGCCTTGGCTCACGGGCTATTCGCGCCGCGTGGCCGCGCTGGCGCGGCGCAGCGCGTCGCTGGCCGGCATGATGGCGCTGGAAGAAAGTCCGCTGGTGCGGGCCGCGCTGCTGCACGGCATCGGCAAGGTGGCCATCCCGAACGTCGTGTGGGAGCGGCCGGGCAAGCTCGATGCGGACGACTGGGACCAGGTCCGCAAGGTGCCGTTCTGGACGGCGCGCGCGGGCACGCAGATCCCGGCGATCCAGAACGAGGCCACGCTCGCGTCCTTCATCTACGAACGCCTCGACGGCTCCGGTTATTTCCGCAAGGCGCGCGGAGACGCGCTGGGCATGCAGGAACGCCTGCTCGGCGCCGCCGCCGCGTTCGTCTCGCTGTGTTCGCCGCGGCCGTGGCGCCCCGCGCATGGCGAAGCGGCCGCGTCCACGTTGATGACGGCACAGGCGGCGGCCGGACGCTTCGACCGCCAGGCCGTGGAAGCGGTCCTCGCGGCGGCGCGCGGTGCGGAGAAGCCGCAGCCCGCGCGCGACCGCCTGCTGTCGGACCGGGAACTCGAAGTGCTGCGCCACATCAGCCAGGGAGAAACGAGCCGTGAGGCGGCCCGCGCCATGCGCATCAGTCCCGCGAGCGTGCGCATGCACGTCGACAATATCTTCCAGAAGCTGGAATCGGGCTCACGCCCGGCCGCCACGCTGAAAGCGCTGGCGCGCGGGCTGATCTGACCACGATTTGCGGCAACGTCAGTCCGTATGCAGCTGCATGGTGGCAGCACTCATCTTCCCTTCGCACACCATCGGGATGATGCGCAGGCTTTTATCGATGGCTTCCTCGATCAGGGTCTGCTCTTCGCGGCGGGGGCGATGCAGCACGAAGTCGGCGACGCCCTGCTGCAGGTTCAGCGTGCGCGGATGGCCGATGCCCAGGCGCAGGCGCCAGTAATCCTGCGTGCCGAGTGCGGCCGTGATGTCCTTCAGGCCGTTGTGGCCGCCCGAGGAACCGCCGCGCTTGAGTTTGGCGGCGCCGGGCGGCAGGTCGAGTTCGTCGTGCACGACGAGGATCTCTTCCGGCGCGATCTTGAAGAAGCGCGCGATGCCGCCGACGGACTGGCCGGAGCGGTTCATGAAGGTCAGCGGCTCGAGCAGCCAGACGTCCTTGCCCGAGATCGATGTCTTGGCGACCAAGGCGTTGAAGCGCGATTCGCGCTGCAGCTGGCAGCCGGGCAAGGAGTTGGCGAGGTTGTCGACGAGCCAGAAGCCGGCGTTGTGACGGGTTTGTTCATATTCCGGGCCGGGGTTGCCGAGGCCGACGATCAGGCGGATGTGCATATAAAACGTGAAAATCGAGCGTAAAGCTCGATTATCACGTAAAACGCGGCCGCACAGGCTGTGTACGGCCGCGTGAACGGTCATGCGCGCTTATTTGCTGGCCGCGACGGCATCCAGGATCACTTTCGCGACGTCCGCCGGACGCGACTGCTGCGGCACGTGGCTGGTCGGCAGTTCGGTCGTCTTCGCGCCGATGGCCTTCGCGAAACGGCGCTCCAGGTCCGGCTGGATCATGCGGTCGTTCTTGCTGACGATGTACCAGCTCGGGTGGTTCTTCCACGCGGCGACGGTCGTCTTTTCGCCGAACGCTTTCACCGCGATCGGACCCTGCGTGGCGGCCATCACGGCGGCGTGATCAGCAGGCACGTCCTGGGCGAAGTCTTCCTTCAGGACGGCCGGCGACAGGCTGGCGAAACCGGCCTTGTCGACCGTCAGCTTGGTGATGCCCGGCGCCGGCGGCAGGTCCTTGCCGAGGTCGGCGGTGGCCTGGCCGGCGTCCGGTGCGAAGGCGGCCACGTAGACGAGGCTCGCGACCTTGTCGCCCGCGCCCGCTTCCGTGATCACGGTGCCGCCCCAGGAGTGGCCGACCAGCACGACCTTGCCCGGCTGGTTGTCGATCGCGCGCTTGGTGGCAGCGACGTCGTCGGCCAGCGAGGTCAGGCTGTTCTGCACGGCCGTGACCTTGACGCCCTTGGCCTGCAGCAGCGGGATCACCTTGGCCCAGTCGGAGCCGTCGGCGAATGCGCCGTGGACGATGACGACGGACGGCTGCCCGGCTGCGGTGGCGGCTTGGGCGACACCGGTGCCGGTGGCGGCGATGGCGGCGGCGATGGCGACGTTGCGGAGAGTGGCGGTGATCGATGCTTTCATGTTGGCTCCTTGAAGTGGTTCGTTGTTGGGTTGTCGATGGAAGCCAGTGTAGACAGTCGGCCCCGCCGCGAGTATCGGTTGAACGACCGACCCTGGCGTCTATCCGAAGATCGGGTCCGCCTTGTCGCCACGCGCCATCGTCGTTACAGTATTGGGATGCAAATCGACAACACCGTCACCGTCGAAGACGCCGTCCAGGCCCTGGCCCTCGTCGGCGACCTTTCCATGGGCCAGCCGACCGATGGCTCCATCCGCGCGGCACGGCTCGCGGCGCGTCTCGCGCAGGCGGATGGCGCGACGCCGGATGGGTGCTGCCACGCGCGGCTCGTCGCCCTGCTGCGCTGGTCCGGCTGCACGGCGAACGCCTCCGGCTTCGCAACCCTGCTCGGCGACGACGTCGGCGGCCGGGACGCCATGCTCACGCAGACACTGCCGGCGGACAATCCGCTGACGGTTCAAAGCGTCACGCCGCTGGCGCGCATCCACTGTGAGGTGTCGGGCGATATCGCCGGCTTGCTGGGACTACCAAAAGAAGTCGAGGCGGGCCTGCGCCATGTCTGGGAACATTACGATGGCAATGGCTTGCCGGAACGGCTGCGCGGATCGGCCATCCCGACCGTCGTCTTCTACACGAGCCTCGCCGGCGACCTCGAGATTCTCGCGCGCACGCATGGGCTCGACGAAGCGCTGCGGATGATCGCCCGGATGGCCGACCGCAAGTACCCGGCGCCGCTCGCACGCCTGCTTGCCGATCACGCGCAGGCCTGGCTGGACGAACTGGACACGCCGGCGCCGGCAGCGAGCGATCCGCTGCTGGCGCGGCACGTGCCGCTGGCTATCGTGGCCGACATGATGGAATTGAAGCTGCCGTGGCTGGCGGGTTATTCGCGCCGCGTGGCCGAGGTGGTGGAAGCGGCGGCAGTCCGCGCCGACCTGTCTCCGGCCCAGCAGCAATGTCTCGGCCGCGCCGCCCTCATCCACGGCATGGGCCGCGCGGCGGTGTCGAACACGATCTGGGAACGGGAGGGCAAGCTCAGCGCCGCCGATTGGGAAAAGATCCGGCTCGTGCCGTACTGGACCGCGCGGGCCGGCGTCCAGATCCCGGCCTTGCGTGCGGAAGCCGCGCTGGCGTCGCACGCGTACGAACGGCTGGACGGCAGCGGCTATTTCCGCAACCTGGATGCCGACGCGCTCGGCCTGCCGCACCGCCTGCTGGCGGCCGCGTGCGCGTACGTGGCGCTGTGCATGCCGCGGCCGTGGCGCCCGGCCTATACGCCCGATGAGGCCGCGCGCGTGCTGGCGGAGCAAGCACAAAGCTTCGACACGCATGCCGTGCGCCACATCATCGAGGCGGCGGGCGGCCCGGCCCCGGCGGCGCCTGCCCGCAAGAGCCTGCTGTCCGACCGCGAAACCGAAGTCCTGCGCCGCATCAGCCTGGGCGAAAGCAACAAGGAAGCCGCCCGGGTCATGCAGATCAGCCCGTCGACGGTGCGCACGCACGTGGAAAGCATCTTCCGCAAGCTGGAATGCTCGACGCGCGCCGCGGCCACGCTCAAGGCGCTGACGCTGGGATTGATCTGAAAACAAAAAACCCGCCGGATTCGCGTCGCGGCGGGTTTTGTGATGCTGAGTAAAAATTACTCTGCAGCGGTTTCGGCCGTTGCGGCACCGCGCGGGATCGACGACGTGGCGACGGTCTGGTCCTGGCCGTGGGCGACGACGGTCACGCCTTCCGGCAGGGTCAGCTGCGACACGTGGATCGACTGGCCGGCTTCCAGCTTCGACAGGTCGACGGTGATGAATTCCGGCAGTTGGCCCGGCAGGCAGGACACGTCCAGTTCGTTCAGCACGTGCGACACGATGGCGCCGCTCAGCTTGACTGCCGGCGAGATCTCGGCGTTGACGAAGTGCAGGGCGACCTTGGCGTGGATCGGCTGCGAAGCGTCGACGCGCTGGAAGTCAGCGTGCAGGACGATCTGCTTGTATGCGTGCATCTGGAAGTCACGCAGCAGGACCTTCTGGACTTGGCCGTCCAGTTCCAGATCCAGGATCGAACCGTGGAAAGCTTCTTTCTTGAGCGCGTGGAACAACGCGTTGCCATCCAGGGCGATCAGTTGCGGGGCAGCGGTGCCACCGTAGATGATGCCCGGGGTCTGGCCGGCGTTGCGCAGGCGGCGGCTCGCTCCGGTCCCCTGCTGAGTACGTGCAAATGCGACTACTTTCATGGTGTTACTCCAAAGTGTGGGTCCGAATGCCGGCATGTGCCGGCCCGGTGACCCGGATTGTGACGCCCCCGCGACCAGGGGCATCGGTAAAAGAGCGCACTCGCGTACGCTCAAGAAATTCTGTGGCTGGTTTTTGGTGGGCTCGGGGAGCCCACCATTGCGTCATCGATCAGTCGACGAACAGCGAGATGACCGAGTCGCCCTTGACGATACGCTTGAACGTCTCGGCCAGCAGCGGTGCGCAGGTCAGCTGGCGGATCTTGCCGCAAGCCTGGCCGGCCGGGCTCAGCGGGATCGTGTCGGTGACGACCAGTTCGTCCAGCGGCGAGTTCGAGATGCGCTCGATGGCCGGGCCGGACAGCACCGGGTGCGTGCAGTACGCGACGACTTTCTTCGCGCCACGCTCTTTCAGGACTTCCGCGGCCTTGGTCAGCGTGCCTGCGGTGTCGACCATGTCGTCCATGATCACGCAGTTGCGGCCTTCGACTTCACCGATGATGTTCATGACTTCCGACACGTTCGCCTTCGGACGACGCTTGTCGATGATCGCCAGGTCGCAGCCGAGGCGCTTGGCCAGCGCGCGGGCACGCACCACGCCGCCGACGTCCGGCGATACGACGAGCAGGTCGTCGTAGTTGCGCTTCTGCAGGTCGCCCAGCAGCAGCGGCGATGCGTAGATGTTGTCGACCGGGATGTCGAAGAAGCCCTGGATCTGGTCGGCGTGCAGGTCCATGATCAGGACGCGCTCGACGCCGGCTTCTTCCAGCATGTTCGCAACCACCTTGGCCGAGATCGCGACGCGTGCGGAACGCGGACGGCGGTCCTGGCGGGCATAGCCGAAGTACGGAATCGCCGCGGTGATGCGGCCTGCCGATGCGCGCTTGAGAGCGTCGACCATCAGCATGATTTCCATCAGGTTGTCATTGGTGGGAGCGCAGGTCGATTGCAGAACGAAGACGTCCTTGCCACGAACGTTCTCGTTGATTTCGACCATGACTTCGCCGTCGGAGAACTTCGAGACCACGGCTTTGCCGAGAGGAATGCCGAGGTTTTTTGCGACCCCTTCTGCTAGCGCCGGATTGGCATTGCCGGTAAAAACCATCAGGTTTTCGTAAGCCATGGGAGTCCCAGAGATGTAAGAAGCGTTGAAAGAACTTGAAAAGCAGCTAATCGTCGGATGATTAACGCTGAACCACAAAAAAAAATTGAGCCGCTCATTGGCGGCTCCATTTTTTATCTGCCTGCTGGAGCACGGGTCATCATCAGCTCAGGCAAAGAAACTTTGGCAGGGGAACAAGGATTCGAACCTTGGTATGCCGGAATCAAAATCCGGTGCCTTAACCAGCTTGGCGATTCCCCTACACTGAAACTTACAGCTTGTCGCTGCACTCGATTATTATATCGTCGAATGCGTCGACAGGCAAAATTTTATTCTACAACTCATTGATTTGCAAGAGCGATTTTCATCGGATGTCGCTGCAGCGCCTTGGCTTTCCACGCCCTCCACCGAGCCGGCACCTGCTTCAGTACCTGTTCAGCTTCCTGCTCTGTGGAAAATGCGCAAAACACGCACGATCCGGAACCAGTCATCCTGGCCGCTCCGTAACGACCCAACCATTCGATCGCCTCGGCTACCGGCGGGAACAGGCGGGCTGCCACGTCCTGCAAATCATTTTTCCCGAAGCCAATCAGATCATTCGATTCGACATGTCGTCTGGAAAAGTCCGATATTGTGATGGCTTTCGTATCTCTTGTCAAATCGGGGGCCGTAAAAATTGCAACGGTGGGCACGGCGACGCCCGGTTCGATGACGACGTACCAGCAATCCGGCCCCGGCACGGCCTGCAGCGCTTCGCCCACGCCTTCGGCAAATGCCGTCTCGCCGAACAGGAAAAACGGGATGTCCGCGCCCAGCGGCAGACCGATCGCGATCAACTCGGCATCCGTCAGGCCGGCCTGCCATAGATGATTGGCCGCCATCAGCGCCGTGGCCGCGTCGGACGAGCCGCCGCCGAGCCCGCCACCCATCGGCAGGCATTTCTCGACGGCGACATCGATGCCCGGCGGCAGGCGGCCATGACGGCGCTCGTATTCCGCCTGCAATGCGCGCAGCGCGCGGACGATCAGGTCCTGCTCTTCCGGCACGCCGGGCACGTCCGTCGTGCGCACGATGCGGTCGTCGTCGCGCAGGTCGAAGTGCAGCGTGTCGCTGCGGTCGATGAGTTGAAACACGGATTGCAGCAGGTGGTAGCCGTCCGGCCGGCGGCCCACGACGTGCAGGAACAGGTTCAGCTTGGCCGGCGCGGGGCAGTTGTGCAACGAGCTCGCTACCATGTCACGCCACCGGATCGATGACGATGCGGATCGTCAGCGCATCGCCGACGGCCGTCGTGCTGCGCTCGGCATCGATGCGGCGCGGCATCGGAGCGCCGCCCGGGCCGTTCTGCCATTCCACGAAGCGCAGGCGCCAGCCGTCGTTCGTGACGACGCTGTCGTGCGCCGGCGACGCCGTAAAACGCTTGCCGCTCGCGTCGACGGCATAGCCCTGCAGCCAGTCGCGCAGGCCGCTCACGGGCAGGGTCCAGCCGAGCGACTTCGCCGTCAGTGTGTCGATGTCCTTTTCCACGCGCGGCTCGCGGCCGGACTGTTTCAGCGTCGCGGTCTCGGGTGTGACAGTGATCTCGGCGGCGGTCTGGCCCAGCGGCGTGAACAGCGACACGTCGATGCGGCCGGGGCGCTGCACCCAGGTGAAATTGCCGTTGATCGATTGCGGCTGACCATCCTTCTGGTAGTTCGCGGCCAGGCGGCCATTCAGGTCGATGGTGTCGCGGTAGGCGCCCACCTGGGCGGTCGGGTTGGCCAGCGGCACGTTGGCGGTGGTGGCGCAGCCTGCCAGGGCAGCCGCGCAGGCGGCGGCGAGAGCAACACGGGAAAAGCGGGAAAGTGAATGCATCGGCATAAAAAGCAAGTCAAATGAACCGACGGACGCCGCGGCGTCCGTCGATTGTCATTATTTCACAGAGTCTGGTGCAAACGCGCCAAGGTACTCTTGAGCGCTTCGTTCTTCGGATCCTTCGCCTGCGCTTCGCGCCACAGCTTGCGGGCATCTTCCTTCTGCCCCTTCTTCCACAGCACTTCGCCCAGGTGGACGGCGATTTCCGGATCGTTACGCAAGGTATAGGCCTTGCGCAGATGGGTCTCGGCCTCGTCCAGCTTACCGAGGCGATAATTCACCCAGCCCATGCTGTCGAGGATGAACGGGTCGCCCGGCGCCATTTTCAGAGCCTTGGCAATCAGCTGGTACGCTTCCTTCAGGCGGATGTTGCGGTCGGCCAGCGAATAGCCGAGCGCGTTATAGGCCTGCATATTGTCCGGCGACTTCGCGATCACTTTACGCAGCGACTTTTCCATCACGGCCGTCTTGCCCATCTTTTCGGCCATCAGGGCATAGTCGTACAGGAAATCCATATTGTCCGGGAAGCGCTTGACGCCCTGCTCCATCAGCTTGAACGCTTCCTTGGGCTGGCCCGCGTCGCGCAGGATCTGGGCTTCGACGAGGACGATCTGCGCCTGTTCCGTCTTGTCGTCCGTCTTCAGGGTGCCCAGCAGCTTGCGCGCGCCGGCGACGTCGCCCTGCTTCGCGGTCAGCTGGGCGCGGCGCAGCTCGGCGCCGAACTGGACTTTCGGGTCCTCGGTGTCGAGCCGGTCGAGCCAGTCGGCCGCGGCCTTGTAATCGCCCCGTTCCTCGGCGATCTGGGACAGGATCATCACGGCCTTCGAGGGGTCGCGCTCGTCCTCCGGCGCCTTGTCCATCAGGTCCACGAAGCGGGTGAAATATTTCTCGGCGGCGGTGCGGTCGTTCATCTGCATCGACAGGATGCCGAGCGCGTACAGCGTGCCCGGATTGTCGGGCTGGGCTTTATCCAGCGTGAGGAATTCCTGGCGCGCGGCCTCGTACTGCTTCTCGTTGACGAGCAGGCGCGCGTACGCGGAACGCACTTCGCGCGCTTCCGGATGGGCGGCGAGGAAATCCTTCAGCACCTTGATGGCGCCGCCTTCGTCCTCGCTCACCTGGGCCAGCGTCAGCGCGGCGATCTCGGAATCGGGTTTCAACTGCAGGGCCGCCTGCGCCTCGCGCTTCGCGGCCGCCTTGTCGTTGCGCGCCAGCGCGGCCTGGGCCAGCACGACGTGCGTTTCCATCAGGTTGCCATACGGCGCGACGAGGCGCTCGAGCATGGCGGCGGCGGCTTCCTTGTCCTTGGCGCGCAGCAGCAATTGCTGCATCTGGAACATCACGAGGCCGCGCGCGGCCGGGGTCGCGTCCGCCAGACGCTGTTTCAATATGGATTCGGCCTCGCCGAGGTTGTCGGACAGGATGACCAACCCCAGATAGTACTGGCTGGCCTCTTCGGAGTCCGGTGCGTACTGGCGCCACAGTTTCACGGCGGCGAGCGCGTCGTCGGCCTGCTTGGCGGACAGCGCCATCTCGGCGGCGCGCTTGGCCAGGCGCGGGTCCTTCGTCTGCTGGGCCAGGCTCATCATCGTCAGGTACGGGCCTTGCCAGTCCCCGTTCTTGTAGGCCATCTCGGCCTGCATGAGCTGGGCCATCATGGCCGGGGTCATCTCGACATTGGGGAGCTTTTCGGCCTGCTCGCCTTCCTTTGCCTGGTCCGGATGGTCCCGGGCTTCGGCGGCGGCGAGCGGCTGGTCGGACAGGTCCGGGGCCGGTTGCTGCTGCTTGGGAGCCACAGCGCAGGCCGACAGCAGTGCGGAGAGGGTTACAATGGCGAAAGCGTTTTTCAAGGCAAGTCCCACGTTGTCGAGATTGTCCGATTCTACGCCATGCACCCGCTGCGCGTGCGCCGCTGCAACACGAATTTACATTCCTCTCACGTTGTCAATCATTCATGCCTGAATTACCAGAAGTCGAAGTCACGCGGCGGGGTGTTGCCCCGCATCTGGAAGAGCGCATCGTCGAAGACGTCGTGCTGCGCCGCGAAGGCCTGCGCTGGCCGTTTCCTCCCAATTTGCGCGAGCTGCTCGCGGGCCGCCGCATCCTCGGCACGGGCCGGCGCGGCAAGTACCTGCTGCTGAAGTTCGACCACGGCACCCTGATCGTCCACCTGGGCATGTCGGGTCATTTGCGCGTGCTGCCGGAAGGCGTCGAACTGAAAAAGCACGACCACTTCGACCTCGTCGTACGCGGTCCGGAAGGCCGGCGTGTCCTGCGGCTGCACGATCCGCGCCGCTTCGGCGCCGTCCTCTGGCACGGCCACGACGATGGCGAACTGGATCAGCACGTGCTGCTGCGCGACCTGGGCGTCGAACCGCTCGAAGACAAATTCTCCGGCGCCCTGCTCCACCAGGCCACGCGCAACCGCAGCGCCCCGATCAAGCAGGTGCTGCTGGCCGGCGACATCGTCGTCGGCGTCGGCAATATCTATGCGTGCGAGAGCCTGTTCCGTGCCGGGATCAACCCGAAGACGGCCGCCGGCAAGATCAGCCGCGCCCGCTACGACAAGCTGGCCGAAGCGATCCGCGACATTCTTGCCGCCGCGATCGTACAAGGCGGCAGCACGCTGCGTGACTTTATTGCCGTAAATGGTCAATCGGGCTATTTCCAGCAGACATATTTCGTCTATGATCGTGCAGGAGTTCCTTGCCGCAACTGTGGCACGCCGGTCCGCCAGATCAAGCAGGGCCAGCGGTCCACGTTCTATTGCGCGGTCTGCCAGCGGTAAGGTCATCACAAGGCGCGGGACACACATCATGCAGGATTTGCAACAGTACGCGAGCTGGCGCGCGCAAGTCGCCCAGGCGCTGGAACAGTATCGCGGCTGGGCCCAGGGGGCCGAGCTGCTGGACGGGGCGGCGGAACAGCGCGTCGCGCGTGCGCTCGCGCGGCTGCGCGACGACCGGCTGTCGGTCGCGTTCGTGGCCGAGTTCTCGCGCGGTAAATCCGAGCTGATCAACGCCATCTTCTTTGCCGACTACGGCCAGCGCATCGTGCCGTCGAGCCCCGGCCGCACGACGATGTGCCCGACCGAATTCGCGTGGGATGCGGCGCTTGCCCCGTCCATCCGCCTGCTCCCGATCGAAACGCGCGCCGAGCGTCTCGCCACCGGCGACTACCGCGACGTGCCGGACGCGTGGACCGTGCTGCCGCTGGACCTGTCCGCGCCGGAACGCATGCACGACACCTTCCAGCAGGTGAGCCTCACGCGCCGCGTCACGCCGGGCGAAGCGCAGCGCTACGGCCTGTACGATCCGGACGATCCCGACCTCGCGGCGACATTGGGCGCGGATGGTCTCGTGGAGATCCCGCGCTGGCGCCACGCGCTGATCAACGTGCCGCATCCGCTGCTCAAGCAGGGCCTCGTGATCCTCGACACGCCGGGCCTGAACGCGATCGGCACGGAGCCGGAACTGACCTTGAACCTGATCCCGAACGCGCACGCCGTGCTGTTCATCCTGGCCGCCGAGACGGGCGTCACGAAGAGCGATATCGACGTCTGGCGCACGCACATTAACGCCGGCCCGGGACGGATCGTGGTGCTGAACAAGATCGACGCGCTGTGGGACGAACTGCGCACGCCGCAGGACAACGACGCCGCCATCGCGCGCCAGCAGCACGACGCCGCGCGCCTGCTGGGCGTGGCGGATGCGCAGGTGTTCCCCGTGTCCGCGCAAAAGGCCCTCGTCGGCAAGATCACGGGCGACCTCGGCCTGTTCGAACGGAGCCGCGTGGGCGCGCTGGAATCCGCGCTGTTCCACGAACTGATCCCGGCGCGCCAGGACATCCTGCGCCGCCAGTTGCAGGACGACCTCGCGACGCTGACGGCCGCCCAGTCCGCGTTGCTCGCCGCGCGCGGACGCGACCTCGTCGAGCAGCTGCAGGAACTGCAAAGCCTGCGCGGCAAGAACCAGGGCGTGATCGCCCACATGGTGCGCCGCGTCGAGATGGAAAAGAAGGAGTTCGACGCCAGCCTGTTCAAGCTGCAGGGCACGCGCGCCGTGTTCACCACGCTGTCGACGGAGCTCTACTCGATCATCGGCATGGACGTCGTGCAGGACCGTGTCGACGCCGTGCGCGCCGCGATGGAGGCCGCGCGCTTTTCGACCGGCATGCGCGCGCCGGTGCGCACGTTCTTCGACCAGGCGCGCGCCAGCCTGGCTGCGGCGGAAGCAAAAATCGCCGAGATCGCGGCGATGATGGAAACGATGGTGCGGCGCTTCTCCACCGAGCACGGTCTCGCGCTGGCGCTGCCGGCCGCGCTGTCGCTGGAGCGCTACCGCCGCGAGATCGACGCCATCGAATCGATCTACGTGAAGCAGTTCGGCACGGCGACCCTGCTCATCACGAGCCGCGGGACGCTCCTCGAACGCTTCTTCGACACGATCGCGTCGCGCATCAAATTCGCGTTCCGCGAAGCGAACGGCGACGCCGAGGCGTGGCTGAAGGTGATCATGGCGCCGCTGGAAGCGCAGATCCGCCAGCACCGCGACCAGCTGCGCCACCGCCAGGCATCGATCCAGCGCATCCTGGAAGCCACCGACAGCCTGGAACAGAAAATCGCCGCCTTCGAGGCGGCCCAACACGACCTGGAGCAGGTCAAGGCGCGGCTGGTGGCGTTGTCCGGCGTCGTGGCGGACGCCCTGCGTGCCGACCTGCCCGAATTGCGAGCCGCCTGAAGGTAGAGTCACTGAGCATGAAACGCAGCACCGACACCGAAATCCTGTCCGACCCCAGCTTCTCGCGCGCCGTCATCGACTGGCAGCGCGCCCACGGCCGCCACGCCCTGCCTTGGCAGAACACGCGCGACGCCTACCGCATCTGGCTCTCCGAAATCATGCTGCAGCAGACGCAGGTGACGGCGGTGCTGGGCTATTACGCGCGCTTCCTCGAGCGCTTCCCGACCGTGCACGACCTCGCCGCCGCGCCGGCGGAAGACGTGATGGCCCACTGGAGCGGCCTCGGTTACTACACGCGGGCGCGCAACCTGCATGCGTGCGCGAAGCGCGTCGTGGCGGACTACGGCGGCGTGTTCCCGAGCGACCCGGCGCTGCTGGCCGACCTGCCCGGCATCGGCCGCTCGACGGCCGCCGCCATCGCCGCGTTCTCGAGCGGCGCGCGCGCCGCCATCCTGGACGGCAACGTCAAGCGCGTGTTCGCGCGCGTGTTCGGCATCGACGAATACCCGGGCATCAAGCCGGTGGAAGACGCGCTGTGGCGCCGCGCCGATGCGCTGCTGCCGGAAGGCGACGGCATCGAGGCCTACACGCAGGGCCTGATGGACCTGGGCGCCACGCTGTGCACGCGCGGCAAACCCGATTGCGACCGCTGCCCGCTGCGGGACCGCTGCGTGGCCTTCGCCACCGACCGCACGTCCGTGCTGCCCGTGCCGAAGCCGAAAAAGGCGACGCCGGAACGGCGCGCGCTGATGCTGGCCGTCGTCGACGCCGGCCAGGTTTTGCTGCAGCAGCGGCCGGATTCCGGCATCTGGGGCGGCCTGCTGTCGCTGCCGGAATACGATGGCCACGTGGCGCTGGAGGAAGCGGACGACGTGTCGCCGACGACGCTGGCCGGCGCCGCCGGCGAATTCGGCACCGTGGCCGAAGTCGAGGCGCTGCTGCCGCTGGTGCACGGGTTCACGCACTACCGCCTGCACATCCAGCCCTACCGCATGGGAGTCTCCGCACGCAGTGAAACGCCGTCCGGCCACGTGTGGTGGGACCTGGCGACCATCGCGGACGCGCCGCTGCCGGCGCCGATCAAGAAGCTGCTGGGGCAACTGGCAGCGCCGTCGCTGTTCTCATAATCAACTTCTCAAATTCGAATTCGGGGTCAGAGCACATTATTCGAAAAATTCGGGGTCAGAGCACATTTCGCAGCAATGTTCTACTGGTACGACGGCGCAGTGAATGGCGACGTAAACCTGGCCGACGCGCATCGCCATCGACCGTTAGCCCAAAAAACATGCCCATGGCACCATGTCTCGTAAATGTGCTCTGACCCCGAATTTGCGGCGAAATGTGCTCTGACCCCGAATTGGGGTCATTGTTCTCCTGACAGGAATTGACAGTGGTCCGGCCTAGACTGGCCGCACTGTCAACCAACGAAGGAGATCATCATGCTGACCCCGACCTACACCATCCTCTACGTCGCCGATCCGCAGGCAAGCGCCCGCCTGTATGGCAAGCTGCTGGACGCGCAGCACGTCGAAAGCTCGCCCACGTTCGTGCTGTTCCCGCTGGAGAATGGGCGCATGCTGGGCCTGTGGGCGAAGTCCGATGCGGTGCCGGCCGCCGACTTCCACGGCAGCGGCAGCGAGCTCGCTTTCCGCGTCGCCGACGATGCCCAGGTCGATGCGCTGCACGACAAGTGGCGCGAGGCCGGGCTGCGCATCCTGCAGGCGCCGACCAGGGTCGATTTCGGTTACACGTTCACCGCGGCCGATCCGGATGGACACCGGCTGCGCGTGTTCGCGCGCGGCGAATAAGAATCAGAAGGTATCGAGCGAATAGATGCGCCGGTGTTCCTTGATCGCATACCGATCCGTCATCCCCGCAATGTAATCCGCAATCTTGCGCGCCTGCTTCATGGTGTCGCCGGACGCCACCTGGTAATCCGGCGGCAGCAGCACGGGATCGGTCATGAAGGCGTCGAACAGCTCGTGCACGATGCGGCTCGCCTTCACGCGCATGCGGTTCACCTGGTAGTGCCGATACAGGTTCGCGTGCAGGAAGCGCTTCAGCGCCGTCGTCTCTTCGCGCATCGTCTGCGAGAAGCGGATCAGCGGCGGCGCCTTGCGCACGTCCTCGATACTCTGCGGCGCGGCGTCCGCCAGCAGCTCGGCCGACGTCGCGGCCAGGTCGGCCGTCATCGCCGTGATCATCAAACGGATCGTCTCGTACAGCTCGCGCCTGCCCGGCAGGCCCGGGTACTGCTGCACGACCTCGCGGTGCAGGCGCGCGAACAGGTCCACGTCTTCCATCTGCTTCATCGTGAGCAGGCCCGAACGCAGGCCGTCGTCGATGTCGTGGTTGTTGTAGGCGATTTCGTCGGCCAGGTTCGTCAGCTGCGCTTCCAGGCTCGGTTGCGTCCTGTCGATGAAGCGCTGGCCCAGTTCGCCCAACTGGCGCGCGTTCGTCAGCGAGCAGTGCTTCAGGATGCCTTCGCGCGTCTCGAACGTGAGGTTCAAGCCGTCGAAGGCGCCGTAGTGTTCCTCGAGATGGTCGACGACGCGCAGGCTTTGCAGGTTGTGCTCGAAGCCGCCGTAGTCCTTCATGCAGTCGTTCAGCACGTCCTGGCCGACGTGGCCGAACGGCGTGTGCCCGAGGTCGTGCGCGAGCGCGGTCGCTTCGACGAGGTCTTCGTTCAGGCGCAGGCTGCGCGCCAGCGTGCGCGCGATCTGGGCGACTTCGATCGAATGCGTGAGGCGGGTGCGGAACAGGTCGCCCTCGTGATTGAGAAAAACCTGGGTCTTGTATTCGAGCCGACGGAACGCGGTCGAGTGGATGATGCGGTCGCGGTCGCGCTGGAATTCGCTGCGCGAGCCCGGCGCCGGTTCCGGATGGCGACGCCCACGGCTCTTCGACGACTGCGCCGCGTAAGGAGCCAGGTGGGCGTCGAAGTCGATCATTTGATACAGGCTTCCAGGGTCGCGTCGAGCAGTTCGCGCGGCGCGTTGGTGATGCTCGGGCTGCCCAGCGGTTTCAGGAGGATGAACTTGATGGCGCCGCCCTCGTTCTTCTTGTCGACTTCCATCAACTCGATCCAGCGTTCGGCACCGAGGTCCGGCGCGACGACCGGCAGCCCGGCCGCCTTCACCAGCGCGCGCACGCGGTCGACCGCGGCGTCGTCGATGAGGTTCAAACGGCGCGACAGGTCGGCCGCCATCACCATGCCGCAGCCGACGGCTTCGCCGTGCAGCCACGCGCCATAGCCCAGGCCCGCCTCGATGGCGTGACCGAACGTGTGGCCGAAGTTCAGCACCGCGCGCAGGCCGCCTTCGCGCTCGTCGCGGGCGACGACATCCGCCTTGATCTCGCACGAACGCGCGATCGCATGCGCGAGGGCCGCGTGGTCGCGCGCCACCAGTTTCCCGATGTTCGCCTCGATCCAGTCGAAGAACGCGGCGTCGAGGATGGCGCCGTGCTTGATGACTTCCGCGAGGCCGGCCGACAGTTCGCGGTCCGGCAGGGTGTCGAGCGTGGCGGTGTCCGCGATCACGGCGCGCGGTTGATAGAACGCGCCGATCATGTTCTTGCCCAGCGGGTGGTTGATGCCCGTCTTGCCGCCCACGGAGGAATCGACCTGCGCGAGCAAGGTCGTCGGGATCTGCACGAACGGCACGCCGCGCATGTAGGTCGCGGCCGCGAACCCGGTCATGTCGCCGATCACGCCGCCGCCCAGCGCCACGAGCGTCGTCTTGCGGTCGCATTTGTTCGCCAGCAGCGCGTCGAACACCTCGTTCAGGCTCTCCCAGTTCTTGAACTCTTCGCCGTCGCGCAGGATGATGGGGACGACCTCGCGCCCGGCCGCGCGCAGCGGGCCGGCCACTTTGTCCAGGTACAGCGGCGCGACCGTCGTGTTGGTGACGATGGCCACCTTGCCGCTGCCGCCGATGTGGCGGTTGAAGAGAGAAGCGTCGTCCAGCAGGCCGCGTCCGATCGCGATCGGATAGCTGCGGTCGCCCAGCTCGACGTTAAGAGAGATGCATGCCTGTTCGTTCATTGTCGTCTTTGCGTTGGCCTGCTCGCGTGCGGCGTTGTTCGCTTCGAGCTGGTCCAGGATTGTCTGAACCATCGATTGTACGTTAGGTCTGCCCGTGTCGATGACCATGTCGGCGATCTCGCGGTACAGGGGTTCCCGCTGCGCGGTCAGGTCTTCCAGCTTCCTGCGCGGGTCGGCCGTCTGCAGCAGCGGGCGGTTCTTGTCGTGCGCCGTGCGCGCGAGGATGCTGGAGACGCTCGCGCGCAGATAGATCACGGTGCCCCGCTCCGCCAGCAGCGCGCGGCTGGCCGGATTCAGCACGGCGCCGCCGCCGGTCGCCAGCACGATGCCGTTCTGCGCGGTGAGTTCGCGGATCACGTCGGCTTCGCGGCGGCGGAAACTGGCCTCGCCCTCGATTTCGAAGATCCACGGAATCGTGGCGCCCGTGCGCGCCTCGATCTCGTGGTCGGAATCGATGAAGGTCATGTCCAGGCGCCGCGCCAGCAGGCGGCCGATGGTGGTCTTGCCGGCTCCCATCAGGCCGACGAGGAAGATGTTGTTGTTCTTACAGTCAGACACGTGTACGCGTTCAAATAAAAACGGCCAGGACATCCCTGGCCGTTTTGTTGCAATCGGGCATCCCTTAAGAAAACTTATGGGCAGGTGAACGACAGTTTAAACGGAATACTGGTTACGGAGCCAGCGGGCGTCGTGACCGTGACGTTGAACGTGGCCGTGGACGGCCCCGTGCAATTGGTCGGGTTCGCGCTGCCGACGCTGAACAGGTGCGTGAAGCCCTGCGGGATGCTGCCCACCGTCAGGCCGGTCGGATCGTCGACGGCGCTGTTCGTGTGCGGCGCGACGTTCGGCACCGTGGCGGGGACGACCGGCGCCGCGGAGCCGCCCAGCAGCGCCGTGATCGCGACCGTGGAATTGGCCGGCATCGGGTTGTTGTTCACGTCGTTGAATTGCAGCCGGAAGTTCTTGGTCGCGCTGGCCGGCAGCGTGCCCAGGTCGACCGTGCCGCCCGCGAGCGGGGTCGTGTCGCCGTCCATGTAGACGTATTTGACGGTGCTGCCGCTCATGAAGATCGCGGTGCGGGCGTAGACGGTATTCGTGCCGTCCGTCGAGCTGGCGCAGATCGTGGCCAGGCCGGCGCGGGTCGCATCCGGGGTGACGGCGTTGCACGGCGTGGCCGGCGTGCCCGGGATCGCGACGCGCGGCGCCTGCGTGCGGAACGCGACCGAGCACACGCCGTTGACGGTGTTGCAGCCGCCTTTGTCGGCCGAACCGACGGCGCCCATGTTCGTCTGGAACACGACCGGCGTGCCGTCCGGGACCGGGTTGCCGAAGGCGTCGGCCACCATCACCTGCACGGTCGTGGCGGCCGGGTTGTCCACGCTCCAGCCCTCGACGTTGAACGAACCCGAGCTCAGCGAGAACGCGCGCTGCGCCGGCAGGCCGGTCGTCACGACGATCGAGTCGGACAGGGTCGAGATGTCCGGACCGCCGTTGGTGCCGGTGCCCTTCAGCGTGGCCTGGACACGGAACGACATCGGGGTCGCACCCGAGTTGACCGTCGTGACCACGCTGCCGGTGGCGTCGGTCGTGTCGTATGCCTTGTTGATGACGACGTCGGCGCCCGCGGGAACGGCCGAGAAGTCCACGCGCTGGCCGGCCAGCGGGTTGCCGAAGATGTCGACGACCTTGTACGTCAGGATCGCGGTTTCGGTGCGGCCGTTGCCGCCGTTGCCGCGCACGACGATCGACTGGCTGGTCGGCGTCGCGCCCACGAACTGCACCGACGCGGCGGCCGGCGGCGCGATCGTCAGCGTCGTCGATGCCGACTTGGCGACGCCGGCGGCGGACACGGTGATCGTGTCGTTGTTGGCGCAGCCCTTGTCGCGGTAGACCGTCTGCACGGTGCCGTTATTGGTCGGCACGGTCGCGGCCAGCGTCGCCTTGCCGGCCGTGACGCAGGCCGAGCTGAAGGTGACGTTGACCTGCTGGTCCGTGTATTTGCTGGAGCCGTTCAGCACGTCGACCGACAGCACGGTCGACCCGTAGGCCTGGATGCTGGCCGGGCTGGCGGACAGGGTACCGAACGTCAGCGTGGTGGCGCCGACGGAATAGTTCGCGGTGCCGCTCGCGGTCGTGCCGGCCACGCTCGACGTGGCGGTCACGGTGCCCGCGCCGCCCGCGGCCAGGCTGGCGGCGCGCATGCTGATCGTGGCGACGCCATTCACGTCCGTGAGCGCGGTACCGGCCGTCGGCGAGAACACGGCCAGCGCGTTGTCGGTCGCGAAGGTCACGATCGCGTTCGGCACGGGCTTCTTGTTCGCGTCCAGCACGGTGGCCTTGACGGTCAGCGGCGTGGCGCCGGTGAGCGCATTGCTCGACGCGCCGGCCGCGTTCGTGAAGCCCACGGAGACGGTGGGCGCCGCGGGTGTGGTCGTACCGCCGGTGCCGGTGCCGGTGCCGGTGCCGCCGGTCCCCGTGCCGCCGGAGCCGGTGCCGCCGCTCACGGCCCCGGGACTGCCGCCGCCGCCGCCGCACGCGGTCAATACCATGGCCATCAGCAGGCCGGCCACGCGCACGCCGTGGCGCGCCGCGGATTCATTCTTGAAGTGGTTCATGTCTTTGCTTCTTGTTGGTTATGCTGTCAATGACCGTTCTGCAGGCGCTCGGCCACGATCTTCGGCGTGATGAAGACGAGCAGCTCGGTCTTGCTGTTCTCGCGCGACGTCGACTTGAACAGGTTGCCGACGACGGGGATGTCGCCGATCACCGGCACCTTGTTGTCGCTGCGGGTCTCGGTCATCTGGTAGATACCGCCCAGGACCACCGTGCCGCCGTTCTCGACCATCACCTTGGTCTTCACGTGCTGCGTATTGATGGCGAAGCCCGACGCGGTCGACTCGCCCTTCGAATCCTTGGCCACGTCCACATCCAGCACGACGTTGCCGTCCGGGGTGATCTGCGGCGTCACTTCCAGCTTCAGGTTCGCCTTCTTGAACGTGACCGACGTGGCGCCGCTGCTCGTGGCCTGCTGGTACGGCAGCTCGACGCCCTGCTCGATGATGGCCGGGACGTTGTCCTCGGTGACCACGCGCGGGCTGGAGATGATCTTGCCCTTGCCGTCCGCTTCCAGCGCGGACAGTTCCAGGTTGAGGAAGCGGTTCGCGGCCGACGAGAACAGCGAGAACGCGATCGACGGCGCGTTCGTGCCGTTGATGCCGGCGGCCGGCAGGTTCACGAGCGTGGTGTTGGTGTAGCCGTCGCCCTTGTCCGGCGTCTGGCCGGTGACCTGGCCCACGCCCGTCAGGTTGCCGCCGATGGCCACGCGCTGGTTGCCGCTGACCTGGTAGCCCGAGTCGCCGCCGCGCAGGGTGCGCAGGTCGGCGAAACCGAGCTTGGCGCCGAGGTTGCGCGAGAAGCCGTCGTTCGCTTCCACGAGGCGCGCCTCGACGAGCACCTGCTTGGTCGCGATGTCGGTTTTCTGGATCAGCTTGCGGATGTCCTCGATCTTCGACGCGATGTCGGTCACGAACAGCTGGTTCGTGCGCGGGTCGATGATGGCGCTGCCGCGCTTGGACAGCACGCGGTTCTTGCCGCCGCCGTCGGTGCTGGCGCCGCCGTTCTGGTCGAGGCCGAACACGGTGCGGAAGGCCTCGGCCTTCTGGTAATTCAGCTGGAAGATCTCGGAGCGCAGCGGTTCCAGGTCGGAGATCTGGGCTTTCTGCTCCAGCTCCAGTTTTTCCTTGGTCAGCAGTTCTTCCTTCGGCGCGATCCACAACACGTTGCCGTTCTTGCGCATGTCCAGGCCCTTGGCCTGCAGGACGACGTCCAGCGCCTGGTCCCACGGCACATCCTTCAGGCGCAGCGTGAGGTTGCCGGTGACGGAGTCGCTCGTGATGATGTTCAGGCCCGAAATATCGGCGATCGCCTGCAATGCCTGGCGCACCTCGACGTTCTGGAAGTTGAACGACAGCTTCTCGCCCCGGTAGCCCGCGCCGCCGGCGCCGCCGGCCGGCCGGTTCGGATCTTCCTTGACGGGCTTGACGTCGATGACGAGCTGGGTGTCGCTCTGGTAGACGCTCTGTTCCCAGTTGCCGTGGGCTTCGACGACCATGTGCGTGTTCTCGCCCTGCGGCGTCGTCGTGATGCGCGACACGGGCGTGCCGAAGTCGGTCACGTCCAGGCGGCGGCGCAGGGTGGGCGGGACGCCGGTCTTGAGGAAATCGACGAGGATCTGCGGGCCGGCCTGGCGCACGTCGACGGCGACCTGGCCGTTCGGCAGGTCGACGACGATGCGGCCTTCGCCATTGGTGCCGCGGCGGAAATCGAGGTCGCGCAGCAAGGGCAGCGCGGCCGCGGTTGCGGTTGCGGGCGATGCGGCAGGGGCGGGCGGGTGCGCGGGCGCGCCGGGGCCTTCGACGGTGACGATGACGTCCTTGCCGTCGATGGCGGCGGCGTAGTTCAGCACGCGCTTCAGGTTCAGCACGAGGCGCGTGCGTTCGCCCGCCTGCACGACGTTCACGCCGCGCACGTCGCCCAGGTTGATGTCCTGGACATTCTTGCCGGTGGCGTTGGCGGTGGCGCCGAAATCGAGCGCGATGCGGGCCGGATTGGTGATCGAAAAGCCGATCGGCAGCTGCTTCGGCGGCTCCTTCATGCCCACGCGGATGACGACATTGCCGCCCTGCTGGTTGGCGCTGATCGACTCGATCGCGTTGTCCTGGGCCCAGGCGCAGACCGTGGCCAGCGCCAGCAGCATGCCGCCGGCGGCGGAAAGGAATCGGGTCATTTACGGTTCTCCTTGGTTTGCAGCTCCAGCTTCGTCATGCGGCCGGTCCATTCGCCGGCGGCGTCCTGCACGACTTCGCGGATGTCGACGGCGTCCTCGCCCACGTGCGTGACGACGCCGAAGTTCTGGCCGATGCGCTGGCCGGCTTTCACCTGGTACAGCGAGCGTTCGATCTGCAGCAGCGCGAAGCGCGTGCCGCCCTTTTCCATCGTGCCGACCATCTGCATGGTGTCGAGCGGGAAGGTCTCCAGCAGCTCGCGCGGGCGCTGCAGGTCAGGCTGGTTCGGGTTGTTCGACGTCGCGGCCGCGCGGGCCAGTTCGCCCAGCAGCTTGTTCGGATCGAACGGGTCGACGGCATCCTTCGCGCCATAGGCGTAAGGCAGGAAATCCTTCGGTTCGGGCAGCGGCTTCACGGCCGGACGCGTGTCGCGCCTGACCTGTTCCATCCAGTCGCGCACCTCGCGCACGTCGGAATCGCCGCAGCCGGCCAGCAGCGTGGCCGCCAGCACGGCGCCCATCACGATACGGCCGCTCATGCCTTCTCCTTGTTGGCGTTCTTCTTCGCCTTGCGGGCCTTGGCCTGCGCGTCCAGTTCGTCCTGGTCGAGGTAGCGGAAGGTCTTGGCGATGGCGTCCAGCGACAGCGCGCCGTCCTTGCCGGCGGTGAGCGCCAGGTTGTTCAGGGTGACGATGCGGGGCATCTTGGCCATGTCGGCCGCGAATTCGCCGATGTCGTGGTAGTGGCCCGTGACCTTGATGGCGATCGGCAGCTCGGCGTAGTAATCCTTGACGACGACCTGGCCCGGCTTGAACAGTTCGAACTGCAGGCCGCGGCCGATGCCGGCCTGGTTGATGTCGGACAGCAGCGCGGCCATCTCGGCCTTGCTCGGCAACTGCTTTTCCAGGCGTTCGACGTAGCGGTTCACCTGCTGCTGCTGGGCTTCCAGCGCGTCCAGGTTGATCGCCTGCGCCATCTTGGACTTGTAGTCGTCGCGCAGCTTGAGTTCCTGCGCTGCCAGGACGTCCTGTTCCTCGAACTGCCCGCTCCAGTAAAAGAAGTAGCCGAGGCCGAGGACGGCCGCCATCACGCCGGCTGCGCACAACAGGCGCGGCGCCAGCGGCCACAGGCCGGGGTGACGGCCCTGCAGGCCCTCGAACTGGGCCGCCAGGTCCGCGAAAGACTGTTTCAGATCGATGTTCATGACTTGGTGCCGCCTGGTTTTGTCGCGGACGGCTTGGCATCCTTGGCGTCGTCCTCGGCGCGGGCGCGCTTGATCGCGACGTTCAGCGTGAATTCGACGACCTTGCGTCCGGTCTTGCTCTGCGCGAGCGTGGCCGCGCGCACCTCGGTCAGGTCCGGGCGCTCCAGCCACGGCGAGCCGCCGGACAGGTTGCGCAGCAGCTCCGCCACGCGCTCCTGCGACTGCGCATAGCCGTTCAGCAGCACGCGCTGGCCATCCTGCTTGAAGCTTTTCAGGTACACGCCTTCCGGCGTCTGGCGCACCAGTTCGTCGAGCAGGTAGACGGGCTGGTTGCGGTCGCCCTGCAAGTCCTCGACGGCCTGCTGGCGCGCCTTCAGCGCCTCGATCTCGGACTTCAGGCTGGCGATCTTGCTGATCTTCTTGTCCAGTTCCGCGTTGGCGTTCTTGAGCACCAGGTTGCGTTCGTTCTGGGTCGCGATGCGGCTCGCGTTGTACGCGCCCACGAGCAGCACGAGCGCGACGCCGGCCAGGCCGCCCAGCGCCATCAGCGCGACGAACGCGGCCTGTTTCTGCTTGCGCTTCGCTTCCCGGTGCGGGAGCAGGTTAATGCGGATCATCAGCCGAACCTCCGCAGTGCCAGGCCGCAGGCGACGAGATAGCCGGGGGCGTCCGCGCGCAGCTGCTGCTCGCGCACGGCGGGGCCCAGCTGCATGCCGAAGAACGGCGCCGCGACGGAAGTCGCGATGCGCGTGCGGCCCGCGATGATGTCGGGCAGGCCGGGCAAATGGGCGCTGCCGCCGGCGAGGACGATCTGGTCGATGCGCGTGTACGGCGTCGACGTGTAGAAGAACTGGATCGCGCGCGTGACTTCCAGCGCGGCGTTTTCCAGCCAGGGCGCCAGCAGGTCGGCGCGATAATTGTCCGGCAGGTCGCCCGATTTCTTGCGCGTTTCCGCTTCCTCGAACGACAGGCCGTAGGCGCGCACGATGTCCTGCGTGAGCTGCACGCCGCCGAACGGCTGCTCGCGCTCGTAGACGGTCTCGCCGTTCTGCAGCACGGAGACGTGGGTCGCGTTGGCGCCGATCTGGAACAGGGCGACGATGCGGTCCTTCGGGCCCTTGTCGTTGTCGAGGAGGCGCTGCAGCGCGGCGCGGGCGGCGTACGATTCGATGTCCATCACGGTGGCCGTGAGGCCGGCCGCTTCGGCGATGGCCACGCGGTCCTCGACCTTTTCGCGGCGCGCGGCGGCCAGCATCACTTCCATGTCCTCGGGCGAACTGGCGACCGGGCCGATCACGTCGAAGTCGAGGCTGACCTCGTCCAGCGCGAACGGGATGTACTGGCTGGCCTCGGACTCGACCTGCACTTCGAGCTGGTCTTCCGGCAGGCCGGCCGGCAGGACGATCTTCTTGGTGATGACGGCGGCCGGCGGCATGCCGAGCGCCACGTGCTTGATGCGGGTGCCGCTCTTCTGCACGACGCGGCGCACGGCGTCCGACACCGCCTCGATGTTCTCGATGTTGCCGTCGACGACGGCGCCGCGCGGCAGCGGTTCCGCCGCATGGCGCTCGAGCCGCAACTCACCCTTGCCGCCATCGGACAGCTCGACCAGGCGCACGCCGGACGTACTGATGTCGAGCCCGACCAACGGCGGGCTCTTTTGTCCGAACAAGGAACCTAGACTGATCACGAGCGCACTCCCCTCTCTGCTGCTACTTTGAACGCCCGCTTGGGGAACTGTTGAAATGGAAGAAATAACATGCACATATATCGGGCAATGCCTTGAATCCTAGCAATACTGATGTATGAGGACAAGAAATTTCTACACGGGAACATATTAGTACGCAGCGGGAAAACGACACTCTTTTCGCTCTGATATCAATCAATCTTGCCGCTCTTTTCACACCTATTGTCCACTTGTCTAGGAGTGCCTCAGATACAAGCGTGACTTATAATGAAATGGATCAATAAAGCGACCGACATTCCGCATGAAAGCATCCCAACAAGGGGCCACCCCGCCCCCGCAGTCTCCTTCGCCGAAGCACACACCCAAGCGCATCCTCCTGACCATCCTCGCCACGCTGGCCGGCCTGGCCGTCTGCGGGGTGCTGGTGGTCGTGTTCGCGCTGGCGATGGCGTACCCGAACCTGCCCGCGCTCGACACCCTGACCGATTACCGGCCCAAGATGCCGCTGCGGATCTTCACGGCCGATAACGTCCTGATCGGCGAATTCGGCGAGGAGCGCCGCACCCTCGTCCACTTCAAGGACATCCCGGACGTGATGAAGAAGGCCGTGCTGTCCATCGAGGACGACCGCTTCTACGAACACGGCGGCGTGGACTACTGGGGCATCCTGCGCGCGGCCGTGCACAACGCCACCGGCGGCGCGCGCCAGGGCGCGTCGACCATCACCCAGCAGGTGGCCCGCAACTTCTTCCTGTCGTCCGAGCAGACCCTCAAGCGCAAGGCCTACGAGGCCCTGCTGGCCTACAAGATCGAAAAGAACCTCACCAAGGACCAGATCCTCGAGGTCTACATGAACCAGATCTACCTGGGCCAGCGCGCGTTCGGCTTCTCGTCGGCCGCGCAGATCTACTTCGGCAAGGACTTGAAGGACATCTCGGTCGCGGAAGCGGCGATGCTGGCCGGCCTGCCCAAGGCGCCGTCCGCGTACAACCCGGTCGTCAATCCGAAGCGCGCGCGCATGCGCCAGCAGTACATCCTGCAGCGCATGCACGACCTGCGCTACATCACCGACGCCCAGTACGAACAGGCGAAGAACGAGGAACTCAAGATCAAGACGGACAGCACGGCCTTCGGCGTGCATGCCGAATACGTGGCCGAGATGGCGCGCCAGCTCGTGTACGAGCAGTTCAAGGAAGACACCTATACGCGCGGCCTGAACGTGTTCACGACGATCACCAAGGCCGACCAGGACGCCGCCTACCTCGCGCTGCGCCGCGGCGTGATGGACTACGAGCGCCGCCACCCGTACCGCGGCCCGGAGAAATACATCGAGATCCCGTCCGCCAAGGGCGAAGCCGACGAAGCCATCGAGGCGGAGCTGGCCGAGCATCCGGATTCGGACGACATCGTCGCGGCCATCGTGCTGCAGGCGTCGCCCACGCAGGTGAAGGCCGTGCTGGCCTCCGGCGAGGACATCACGATCACGGGCGCCGGCCTGGCGTTCGCCAAGGACTGGCTGTCGCCGAAGGCGGCCGAGACCCGGCGCGTGCGCCGCGGCGCCGTCATCCGCGTCACGCAGGACGGCGGCTCGTCGTGGAACATCACGCAGCTGCCGGAAGTGGAATCCGCCTTCATCGCGGTGAACCCGGACGACGGCGCGATCCGCGCGCTGGTGGGCGGCTTCGACTTCAACCGCAGCAAGTTCAACCACGTCACGCAGGCGTGGCGCCAGCCGGGATCGTCGTTCAAGCCGTTCATCTATTCGGCGTCGCTGGAACGCGGCTTCTCGCCCGCCACCCTGATCAACGACGCGCCGATCTCGTTCGACGCGGGTGCGACGGGCGGCCAGGCGTGGGAACCGAAGAACTACGACAACAAGTACGAAGGCCCGATGACGATGCGGCGCGGCCTGACCAAGTCGAAGAACATGATCTCGATCCGCATCCTGAACAAGATCGGCGCCCGCTACGGCCAGGAATATGCGACGCGCTTCGGCTTCGATCCGGACAAGAACCCGCCGTACCTGACGCTCGCGCTGGGCGCCGGCGCGACGACGCCGCTGCAGATGGCCGGCGCCTATTCCGTGTTCGCCAACGGCGGCTACCGCATCAGCCCCTACATCATCTCCAAGGTGACGGATGCGGACGGCAAGGTGTTGTCGGAAGCGCGTCCGGACCGCGCCGGCATCGACGCCAACCGCGTCATCGACGAGCGCAACGCGTGGCTGATGGACAGCATGCTGAAGGACGTGGCCCGCTACGGCACGGCCGCCAAGGCGTCGCAGGTGCTGAAGCGCCCGGACATCGCCGGCAAGACGGGTACGACGAACGATTCGATCGACGCCTGGTTCGCCGGCTACCAGCCGCACCTCGTGGGCATCGCGTGGATCGGCTACGACCAGCCGCGCAACCTGGGCAACAAGGAAACGGGCGGCGGCCTGGCGCTGCCGATCTGGATCGGCTTCATGCAGAAGGCGCTCAAGAGCGAACCGGTGCTCGAGCGTCCGGTGCCGCCGGGCCTCGTGCAGTACGGCGACGAGTTCTATTACGCCGAGAGCCCGCCGGGCACGGGCGTGCAATCGCTCGACGTGGGACCGGTCGCCCCTGCCGCCGAGCAGAAATCGCGCGACGCCGTGCGCAACGAGCTGTTTTAACGTGGACGGCGTCACCGTCCACGCGACTTACTTCAACTTGACCGGCGCGCCGCCCTGCTGGGTGGCGAAGTCGGACAGGGACGTGAAGAACTCCGTGTCGTCGCGCGTATTGCGCCACTCGTCGCCCACGCGC
>CBIHOW010000034.1:0-62217 GCA_966211695.1 uncultured Massilia sp.
CGGCATACGACGTGTTCTTGCAGTGCACGAGCGAGATGAAGCCCAGGTCCGACAATTCCTTTTCGCGCCGGTCCGTGATCGCCAGCTCGGTCGGGCACTTGAGCGCGATCTCGCCCTCGTCCGTCTTGAACGTGTGCGTGGGCAGGTTCTCGACGAGGCCACCGCCTTCCACGCCGCGGATCGCCGCGCACCACCCGTAGTCCTCGAACGCCTTCGTCAGCTTGGTCGCAAAGGCGTACGCGGCGTTACACCACAGGTATTTCTGGTGATCCGTGCCGTCCACGTCTTCGACGTAGTTGAAACCTTCGGTCGCGGTGCCGTCGGCCGGGTTGTACGGCAGCCGGCCCAGGAAGCGCGGCAACGTCAAGCCGACGTAGCGCGCGTCCTCCGATTCGCGGAATGCCTTCCATTTCGCGTATTCGACGGTGTCGAACACCTTGGCCAGGTCGCGCGGCTTGCCCAGGTCACCGAAGCTCTCGATGCCGAACAGTTCCGGCCCGGCGGACGTGATGAACGGCGCATGGCTCGCCGCGGCCACGTGCGACATCTGCTCGAGAAAATAGATGTCCTCGGGCTGGCGCGTGATCTCGAAGTCGCCGATCAGCGTGCCGTACGGGGCGCCGCCGAAGCTGCCGAATTCTTCTTCGTAGACTTTCTTGAACAGCGTGCTCTGGTCGAATTCCAGCGCCGACTGGAAGTCCTTCACGAGCTCGCGCTTGCTCGCATTGAGCATGCGCACCTGCAGGCCATTGCTCGTCGCCGTGTTCTTGACGAGGTAGTGCAGCCCGGTCCAGCTGCGTTCCAGCTTCTGGAATTCCGGCGCGTGCATGATCGCGGACAGCTGGGCCGAGATCATCCGGTCCAGTTCCGCCAGGCGCGCATCGATCGTGGCCGACAAATTCGTCGACACGACCATCGTGCCCTCCATCACCTGGCTCACGAGCTCGGAGATGATGTCGCGCGCCCGTTCGTGTTCGCTGCTCGATTTCGCCACCCGGCTCTCTTCGACGATCTGGTCGAGCAGGGACATGTCCAGTTCGGGGGCCGCCGCCGGTGCCGCGTTCGCCGCATCGAGGATCGCGCTCATGCTTCCTCCTTGCCGCCCTTGCCGCCCTTGCGGAGACTGCCGAGTTTTTCCGTATTCGACAGCACGTCGCTGAGCAGGTCTTCCAGCTTGTCGTTGCCGGCCAGCTTGTTGCGCAGGTCGGCCAGCTTGCCGCGCGCTTCCAGCAGGCCCTTCAACGGCGCCACCTGCTGCACGACGGCTTCCGGGCGGAAGTCGTCCATCTGCCTGAACTGCAGCTGCACGGCGAATTCGCCGCCTTCCGGCGACAGGTGGTTCTCCACGCGGAAGCTCGTCGCGGGGGCCACGCCGCCCAGCACTTCGTCGAAGTTGTCGGCGTCGACGTTGACGAACTTGCGGTCCTTCAGGCGCTTCTTCGGCGCGTCGGGATCCGTGCCGAAGTCGCCCAGCACGCCGACCACGAACGGCAGTTCCTTGTTCTCGATCGAGTCGCCGATCTCGACGTCGTACGTCATCTGCACGCGCGGCGCGCGCACCTTCTGCAGGCGTTTCTGCACGCTTTCATTCTTTGCCATGTCGACTCCAGTGGGCTGTGGACGGATTATTTGAGCGCGCTGAACGGATCGCTCGACGCGGTGGAACGGGCGGTGGACGCGGCGCCGACGGCCTTCTTGACCGTCTCCTTCACGCGCGGCGAGGCGGGACGGTTGCCCGGCACCAGCACGTCTTCGTTGAGGCTCGTGCGCAGCAGCTTGGCCAAGTCCTGCGCCTCCGTGCGCACGTTGCCGGTGAGGTTGTTTTTCTGGCTCAGGTCCGACAACGCCTTGCTCGTCACGCGCAGGCCGCTGACGGCGACGATGCTGTTGGCCAGCGTATCGTCCGGGTCGCGCTCGAGCGCTTCCAGCGCGTCGACGATCGCTTCGCCGTAATTCGTGCTGTCGAAATGCATCTGCGCCATGCGCACCCACGGCGTCTTGTCGGTCGGGAAGGCCGTGCCGGCGTTCTTCAGGATCGCGTAGGCCTTGTCGTTCTGGCCCGCGAGCACGGCGGCATCCGCTTCGGCCATCGCGCTCGCCATCGTCGGCGCCGCCTTGGGGGCATGGCTCGCTGCCGGCGCGGTACTGGCGCAGGCCGACAACAACAAGACACATGTGATGGGCACCGCCGCAAGCGGCATCAGGCGTTCGAAGGTCATCTGGCTCTCCCGGGTTGAAATCAGACGCCATTATTGGTGAACGATTTCCGGGGAGAATTGCGTGCCATCAACGCAACTCTGCCGCCGTATTGCGCCCCGTCGAAGAGGCGCTTGCGCGGCTATTGCGCCTGCTCAGGGCGCATGGCAGGCGATCCCGTTAAATCGTCGTGTTCTCTTTTCCAGACGCAAGGAGCACCGATGAAACGAACGTGGATCGTGTTGTGGATCGCCTGCCTCCTCGGCGGCTGCGCCGGCGGCACCATCAGGCTGCGCAAGCCGGCGCCCGTACCGGAATCCCAGCAGCCGCCGCGCAACGTCGTCATGCACCTGCATGCGGCGCCGCGGCTGAACGTCGACGCGCGCGGCGAGTCGCTGGCACTGCTCGTGCGCATCTACAAGCTGCGCCAGCGCGGCGCGTTCGACCAGGCACCGTACGCCGCTTTCCTGTCGCAGCAGGCCGAGCGCGAAGCGCTGGGCGCCGACCTCGTCGAGGTCAGGGAAGTGACCCTCGTGCCGGGCCAGCGCCTCGACATCAACGACCGGCTCGCCCGCGACACGCCCTGGCTCGGCGTCGTCGCCCTGTTCCATGCACCGGCGGGCAATGCCTGGCGCGCCGTCATCCCGGCCGCGGATGCCGAAGGCGCCGGCGTGACCATCGGCCTGCACGCCTGTGCGCTGTCGGCCGGCAATGCCGCCAAGCCTTTGTCTCTTGTCCACTGTCAATAAGCGCCGCGACGTTTCCAGCAAGCTAGAGATTTGCGAAGGGAGGCTCATGAACATTCCGGCGAAGGTTTTATGGGGCGAAGGGCTGTTCCTGCGTCCCCAGCACTTCCAGCAACAGGACCGCTACCATGAAGCGCGCCTGAACGAGACCGCCAGCGCCCTGCACCCGTATTCCTGGGGCGTGCGCAGGCTGGCCATCGATACCGATGCCCTCAAGGCCGACACGCTGCGCGTGACCGAGCTGGCGCTGATCTTCCCGGACGGCGACCTCGTGCGCGCACCGGACCAGGATCCGCTGCCGCCCCAAGTCCGCCTGGACGAGCTGCCGCCCGACGTCCAGACGATCACGTTTCACGCCGCCCTGCCCGTGCTGAAACCGCATGGCGACAACTGCGCCGAGCCCGGCGCGGCGCGGCCGGACGCGCGCTTCGGCCGGCGCGAGCACGACACGCAAGACCTGTTCAGCCAGGCCGCGCCGGCCCCCGTGGCCTACCTGACCCGCACGGTACGTCTCGTGTCCGAACTCGATGCGCTCGACGCCTACGACAGCTTTCCGCTCGTGCGCCTGCAGCGCGTGGCGACGGGCGGCTTCGAGATCGACCAGGCGTTCACGCCGCCCAGCCTGTCGATCGCGGGCGCGTCCGGCCTGCACGCGCGCCTCGTGCGCCTGATGGAAAAACTGCTGGCCAAAGTGAACGCGCTGTACGGCCATTACCGCGAACCGGGCCGGCACGTCGTCGAACTGCGCGGCGGCGACGTCGCGTCGTTCTGGCTGCTGCACACGGTCAGCACCGGCTATGCGACGCTGACCCATTACCTCGCCCACCGCGAACTGCATCCGGAGCGCCTGTTCCAGGAACTCCTGTCGCTGGCCGGCGGGCTGATGACGTTTTCGCGCACGGCCCGGCTGGAAGACCTGCCGGCCTATGCGCACCAGGATCCCGGACCGGCCTTCGCCCGCCTGGACGGCATCCTGCGCGAACTGCTCGACACCGTGATCTCGTCGCGCTATTTCGCCATCGCGCTGTCGAACGACCGGCCCTCGTATCACCTGGGCGCCCTCGACTCCGGCAAGATCAATGTCCAGACGACCCTGTACCTGGGCGTGGCCGCCGACCTGCCGGCGCTGCAGCTCGTCGACATCGTCCCACTGCGCTTCAAGATCGGCGCCCCCGAAGACGTCGACAAGCTCGTGCTGACCGCCATGCCCGGCGTGAAGCTGACGCATGCGGCCCAGGTGCCCAGCGCGCTGCCCGTGCGGCCGGACATGGTGTATTTCGTGCTCGACAATCGCGGCGTGCTGTACGACAGCATGCTCAAGGCGCAGGCCATCTCGATCTATGTCCCGAACGGTATCCGTGACCTCAAACTCGAACTGATTGCGATCGCAGCATGAACCCTCCCGTCGAACGGCGCGCCGCGCCCTCCCCGCGCGGCGCCGCCGGCACCGCCCCCACTTCCCTCGTCGACCTGATGTACGAGGGTTTCTACGCCCTGTTCCTTCTCAAGAGCGGTTGCGGCCCGCAGGACCAGGCTGCCTTCGCCGACCGCATGACGGGCTTCCTCGGCGACGTCGACCGCAGCGCCAGGTCGTTGGGCATCCCCGCGGACGACGTGACGGCCGCGAAGTACGCGTTCTGCGCGGCCGTCGACGAGATCATCCTCGGCTCCGACTACGCCATCCGCGAAGCGTGGGAGACCCGACCGCTGCAGCTGCGCCTGTTCGGCGACCAGCTGGCGGGCGAACATTTTTTCCAGCGCCTGGAAGACTTGCGTGCCAAAGGCAGCGCGCACCTGCAGGCGCTCGAGGTCTATCACCTGTGCCTGCTGCTCGGCTTCCAGGGCCGCTTCGCCCTGGATGGCCGGGACAAGCTGAACTACCTGACGGCACGCCTGGGCGACGAGATCGCGCGCATGCGGGGCAAGAGCCGCACGTTCGCGCCGCACGCGGAGCGGCCCGACCAGATCGCCCACAAGCTCGGCAGCGACACGTCGCTATGGGTCCTGTGCGGCGTGTTCGTGCTCGCCGGCCTGGGTGCCTACCTGAGCTACCGCAGCGCGCTGGGGCGCGAAACGGATCGTGCACTGGCGAGTTACAACGACCTCGTCAAACTGCCGCCGCGGTCGGCCAACGTGACGATCACGCTGCCCTGACGTTTCGCTACACCGCGGCCGATTCCGCCTGCGCGAACGTCTGCATGACGAGCGCGACCGCGGCGTCGACGCCCTGCTCGTTCTTCATCGCGGCGGCCACATCCGTCGCCCGCGCCGCCATCGCCGATGACGCCAGCACGTGACGGAGCCGCCGCGCCAGTGCGGGCGCCGTCACGTTGCGGCGCTTCGCCGGCGTGCCGGCGATGCCCAGGCGCCGCAATTCCCGGCCCCAATGCTCCTGCTCGCTGATATTGGCGACGACGACCGACGGCCTTCCAGCGCGCATGACCGACTGCGTCGTCCCCGCGCCGCCGTGGTGCACCACCGCGCGGCAATGGGGGAAGATGGCGTGGTGCGGCGCCGCCGCGACGTACAGGACATCGTCGTCGGAATGAAATCCGCACGCCGCCGCGGACGGCGCCTGGATGATGGCGCGGCACCCGGCCTCGCGCGCCGCGTCGGTCAGCAGGCGCAAGGCCTTCGCCTGTCCCGTCGGGTCGCGCGGCATCCAGCTGCCGAACGTCATATAGACGGGTGCGTCACCGGCGGCGAGAAATCCGGCGAGGCCGGGCGGAATGCCCCCTTCCATGGCCAGGTTCGGCGTATCGAGGAAACCGCACACACGGAGCGCGGCCGGCCAGTCCGGCTGCGCACTGCAAATCGTGGGGCTCACGGCAACCAGCGTGAGATGTTGCGACAGCCAGACCTGCGTGACGACGTCCTTCAGTGGCGGCATCCCGAGTTGCCGGCGCAACCGGTCGGGATAGTGTTTCAGCGTGCGGTTGAGCAGTGTCCGGGTCAGCCACCAAAGCGCGCAATGGATGCGCTTGCCGGCGCCGGGCACGGTCAGCGGGTGGTCGAAGTCGCTGGGGATCGCCGCGTGCGACAGCAGGACGCTGACATAAGGCCGTCCCGCCGCCTCCGCCGCGGTCTGCAACGGGTGCATGAAGTAATGGCCGATCAGCATGTCGGACTCGGCGCACAGGCGGCGCGCGGTGTCGAACATGGCGTCTTCGACCGGGTCCAGGCACAGCCGCAGGATAGTCGCCATCTGCGTCATGGGATTGCGGATGGCGTATGCAGTCCGGCCGACGCTTTCCTGCTGCTCGGGGGTGAGCACGGGGGACGCCACGACACTGATCTTCACGCCGCTCGCCGACACCATGCCCTCGTAGGCACCACTGTCGACGCAGGTGATCACGAGGTGAACGTCGTTGCCCGCCGCCTGCAACCCTTCCGCGAGTGCCAGGAAGGGCCGGATATCGCCGTGGCTGCCCCACGTTTGCATGCCGATTTTCATACGCGCCATTGCAAGGATATTAACCTTGCAAATCTACAACAAAGAAGCGCGTGGGAACGATTACTGGACCACCTTGAACTCGATACGCCGGTTCCGCGCCCTTCCTTCCGGCGTGCGATTATCGGCCACGGGGCGGTCCGGCCCTTCGCCGAACACGCCAACCATGTCCGGCTTGACGCCGCGTCCGACGACATACGCCTTGACGGCCTCCGCGCGTGCCTGGCTGAGCGACAGATTGCCCGCGCGCGAGCCGGCGTTGTCCGTATGACCGATGACTTCGACCCGCTTGTCCTTCAGGCGCAGCAGTGCCACGCTCATCTGGTCGAGGATCGCCTTGCCGGAGTCCGTCAACGTGGCCTGGCCCGATTCGAATTCGATGATGCGGTTGGCCAGCGCGGCATCCAGCATCCCCTGCTCGGAGGCCGCCACGCGCAGGCCGTTGTTGACCGTGTAGCCCGGATCGAGCGCCAGCGCGATGTCGCTGGCGATCTGCGTACGCTGGGCTTCGCTGGCGACGTCGCCGCGCAGGCTGACGCTCGTGCCGTCGACCTGCAACTGGCCGCGGCTGATCAGCTTCAGGTTGGGCCCGATCAGCTTGCCGACATGCTCGTTCCAGTTCGCGGGCATCGAGACCCGGCCGACCGCGAGCTGGTCCACGATCCGGTCCGCACCATACAGCGCACGCAGGCGGGCCAGCAGAGCGGCCTTGCTGGCGTCATCGGCGACCGTGCCGGAAACGACGATGGGCGCGCTGCCCTGAGTCTGTGCCTGCACCTGGGCCTGGGCCTGCGCGGCGACAGGGACGCACGCGAGGGCGGCATAAAGAATCAAAGTCTTCGGCATCAAGACGCGGCTCCGATAAAGGTTTTCAGGAACAGTTCGTGAGCGAGACGCAGGGGCAGCGCCGGCTGCTCGAGGTAGCTGGCCAGCGCGCGCACATCGACGTCCAGGCCGATCTGCTCGTCGATCCAGGCATTGTCTTCCAGGTGCACCTGCTGGTCGGCGGCCACGATCGGGTCGATCAGCGCATGGAGCGTGCCGGCCGCTTCCCCGCCGAAGCCGACGACGAGCGCCGGGCGCTCGCGCACGCGGGTCAGGAACAGCACGAGGTCGAAGCCGCTGCGCCGGATGAACGGCAGCACCAGCTCCAGCCAGAAGGCGGCCGCCGCATAGCGTTGGACGCCCGCGCGCGGCAGCGGCAGCACGAGGCTCTTGTGCAGGCTGGCGGGACGGCTGTGCATCACGGGCTGCAGCAGCAGGCCGAGTCCGAGGATCATCCGGTTGACCTGCAGCTCCAGTTGCGCCGTCAGTTCGCCGACGGTGGACAGGGCCAGATAGCTGTCCAACGCGGCATCGTGCTCGCCCAGCGCCACGGGCGCGTCCGCGATCGCCTGCAGGCAGGCGCTCGGATCGCTGCTGCCCAGCACCTGGGATGCCATGTCCTCGAGGTAATCCCACAGCGGCGCGAAAGCAAGCGGGCAGCGCGCGACGAAGCCGGCGGGATCGGGCACGTCGACGGTACGCATCGTCAGGAACGGGAAACGGCGCCCCGAGCGGTCGTGGCTGGCGACGAGGTGGCCGGCGACGGCATGGCGCCGGTCCGGCCCCACGAATGCGAAGCTGGCCGGGGCCATCGCATCATAGTTCAGCTTCCAGCGTGCGTCGGACGGCAGCCGCGTCATGACTTGGGCGATCCAGTCGTCCAGCATGCCGATGACGGGCTGGTCGTCGGCCAGCTTGACGAAGTCGCTGTGCGCCGGGATCTTGCCGAAATAGCCGATGCGGCTGGCAGCCGGCGCCCGCTGCGCCGCACGGTTCAGGGCGCGGTTCACGGCGTCGCTCCCGCCAGCGCGGGGCCGGTGCCGACGCCGCCCGCGCGGCCGACGATGGCATCCGGCAGGCGCAGGCCGCGGAAGCCCTGGCTGGCCTGGGCATCGCCGGCGGACGTGTCCGTGCTGCTGACGCGCTTCAGGTTGACGGCCACCGAGACATTGCCGGCACTCCAGCGCAATTCGTGCGTGCCCGCATCCAGGCGCTTCTTCGCCGCCGCCTCGATCATCTTCTGCAGGCCGAACTCGCCCGGCTCGTTGAACAGTTCGACTGTGCGGCCATCGAACGTGACGGCGCTGATCTTCGCGCCGCTGCTGCCCTGCGGGCCGGGATGCACCATGTTGACCCAGGCCGGCGGCGTGTTCCGGTAGCGCAGCTGCTGGCCGTCGATCTCGATCGTGTATTCGGTGACGCCGGGCGCGGTCAGGGGCAGCAGCTGGAACACGGTCTGCGGGCCGCCGCCGGCCGCGACGCCATTGGCCGACAACGGCGCCACCCAGCCGGGAAAGCCGCTGACCACCTGCGGTGCCAGCGTGATGCCGATGTCGGCCCAGGTGCGACTGCTGAGCACGTCGCCGCGGCGCACGACCAGCGGCCCCATCGTCGAGCCCACGAATTTGGCGACGACGCCATCCGGACCGAACACCTGGCCGATCTCGCCCGGCGTGGCCTGGATCTGGGCCGACGGCGCGAACGGATACTTGGCGGCCAGCGTCTTCTGGAAGGGTTCCACGACCTGCGCCTGCCACGTCTTGTTGATCTCCGATTCCGACGGCAGCACGATCATCGCGAAGGTCTGCACGAGCGGACGCACGAGCAGCGGGCGCAGCATCTGTTTCTGCGTGTCCGTCATCCCCGTCAGCATCTGTTCGTCGACATATTTCAGCGCATCGGCCAGTTCGGAACCGTTACCCTCCAGCGTCTGCTGCATCAGCTGCTTGGCGCCGGGGCCGGGATCGCCCTGGTTCTTGAGCTGGTTCAGGCGGCTGCGCAGCTTCGACAACGCATCGAGATATCCCGTCATCAGCGACGCATCCTTCTCCTTGACCCCGACCAGCCGCGCCACGCCGGCGAACTCGCGCCCGACCGGGCCGGCTGCCTGCGCGCCACCGACCGGCAGCGGCCCCATCGCATCGGCCACCTGGCGCGCCTCGCTCGGTGCCTGCCTCAGCACCACTTCGCGAAACCAGCCGGCGAGCCCGCGCTTGAGCTTGACGCTGTCGACCCGGGCCTGCGTCGGATCGTCCCAGGACGTCTGTTCGTGAACCGTCTTGAGCACTTTGGCCAGCGGCGACGTCAGCGGATCGCCGAGGCGGTTCATCGCCTGCACGCTGGCGTCGAAGCCGTTGAGATCGGCGATCGTCACGCCCTGCACGAACTTGCTCCACTCGCGCGCATAGTCGGCCTTGTACATCTCGACGAGGGCTTTCTGGATCTGCTCCGGACTGCCCTCCAGCGTGAGGTCGTCCTTGGCGACGCTCTTGAGGACCCAGTCGCTGCTCTGCAATTCGCGAGTGGACGCTTCGCGGATCGCGCCCTGGACGAATTTTTCCCACGCCTCGCGGGTGTACGCGCCGCTGACGGCGTAACTGCCGACGACCAGCGCCTGGTCCTGCTCGCCGACGATGCGCGCCACCGTCACGCCGGCAAAACGCGTCGACGCGCGGGTGCGGATGTCGGCATACACGCGCTCGCGCGCGGGCGTACCGCGCACGACGCGGCGCAGGTTCTCGCGGGCGGTGTCCAGCAGGCTGAGCTTGGGCGTGATCTGGGGCCACGCCTGGTCGTCGAGATGGGCCAGCACGAAGGTCAGCTGGCGCTCGGCGCTGCGGATCATCTGTTCGCGCGGCATGGCGCCCCGGTTCGCTTCGAGCCAACCGCGCCAGAAACGCGTCAACTGGTCGTTCAGGTGGCCAGGCTCGGCATGGCTCTTGTCGGCAAGCATCAGGTAAGTCTTGAGGGCGTTGTAGGCATCGCCGACGTTCGTGGCCGATACGTCCTGGTAGGGCTGGCCCGGCTTGGCGGCCGGCGTCGCCCGCACGTTCGGGTCGAGCTGCGACGCGTTCGCGTTCATTTCCGTCAGCAGGTTTTCCAGTGCGCCTGCCACCGGTTGCACCATGACTTCGCGCACGCCGGCGAAATATTCGTCGCGCAGCTTGCGCTCCAGCGCCTCGCCCTGGTACAGGCCGAACGCCAGCGCCCAGGGTCGATCCTCGCGATATTTATCGAGCTGTTCGATACGGTCCTGCAGGATGTCGAGCCCTTCCAGCCGCGCCTGCAGGTCGGTCCGGCCGGCCTGCAGCTTCATGACCTTGTCCAGGTCGGCCTTGACGTTCGCGACCAGCTGCCGGTTCCCCATGTATGACCAGCTCCAGCCGCCCAGCGCACAGCCGAGCAGCAGCGTGGCAGCGAAGAACGCGCCGATCTTCATGCGTGTGGCGGCCGGGCTCGTATAGCGCTTGACCAGGTCGCGGTCGGCGAAGATCACCTTGCGGAACAGCTGCAGCAGGAAAAAGCCCGACTGCTCCGTGCCGGGCGCCGCTTCTTCGCCGGCTGTCTCGCCGACCTTCGCGCCGAACGGACGCAGCTGCAGGTCGAACCGCCCCGCGACGCGCCGTGCCGACTGGTTCTCGACGCTGCCCTCCTGTAAGGCGCTGGTGAAGTAAAAGCCGCGGAACACGGGTTTGAATTGCCATGTGTTTTCCTCGAACAGCGTCGCGAGGAAGGCGCGCAGCTGGGGCTTGAGCGCGGCAAACTCGAGCGGAAACGTGAACACGCCGGGACGCAGCGCGGTACTCCGGTTGCCCGCCATGCTGGCCAGGCTCATCTCCTTCAGGCCGTCGTGCAACTCATCGAAGTGCTGGTCGAAGAACGCAAGCACGTCCTGCGGCGTGCTGCGCCGGTTGTAGCGCAAGGTCGCGCCCCAGACGCGTTCGCGTTCCGTCCGTTCGCAGTCGTGGAAAAAATCGGCGAAGCCGGCGATCAGGTCGGCCTTCGTGAAGATCACGTACACGGGCGCATGGACGCCCAGCCTTTCGGTCAGCTCCTGGACGCGCGTGCGCAGGCTCTTGGCCAGCTCGATCGACGCCTCGGGACTGCCGCCGGCCAGCTCGGCGACGCTGACGGCAATCAGGATGCCGTTGATCGGCGCGCGGGACCGATGCCTGCGCAGCAGGTCGAGGAAGCTGAACCACTCGGCGCGGTCCGCCTCGAATACGGAATAGCGCCCGGCCGTGTCGAGCAGGATGCCGTCGGTGGTGAAGAACCAGTCGCAGTTGCGCGTGCCCCCGACGCCCTGCACGGCCTTGCTGCCGGGGATCGGGAACGTCAGGCCGGAATGCTTGATCGCGCTGCTTTTCCCGGCTGCGGGATTCCCGATGATCATGTACCACGGCAGCTCGTAGAGCGCCGCCGCGCCGCGCGTCAGGCCCAGCTTGGAAGTCTTGATCGTATTGATGGCTTCCAGCATGCCTTTGCGCAGCACGGCGGCGTCGTTGCGCGCCGACTGGGCCTTGCCGTCGGCCTCGGGTGCGGTCAGGATCGCCTCACCCAGCCGGCTGGCCGCGCGCTTGCGCAGCCAGGCTCGGACAAGCCAGGCGATACCCCCCGCGCACAGCAGGAGCAGGCCGAGCAGCGCGGCCCAGATGACGGCCACGTCGAGGGATTCCGCGCCCAGCAGCACGAATGCCGCAAGCACGCCGATGCCGATCACGGCCAAAACACGTCTGTCGGTGAGGAACTGCCAGAGTCGGGCCATCATGTTCGTTCGGAAGGTTGGTGAATACCATCGGCAATACTGGCACTATTTCCTTGTCGAAAATTTGAGTTGAGACAACGCTCCGGAAACCATCCGGCATCAGCGCCGCATCACCCCGCGCATCCGCATCTCCGCATGACCGAAGTCCATCATTGTCCAGCGCCCACCCCAAGTCAGGCCCAACGATTCGGCGACCTCGCCGTAGAGCTGGTAACCACGCATGGCCCAGGGATCCTTTTCCGAAATCACGAGCTTCCCGTCCCGCCAGAACGCACAGTCGGCCGCCAGTCCAAACTGGTGCCAGCTCTGGAACGCGCGTGCGTTCGTCACCTGTGAACCCATGCCGGCCAGCATGTCCTGGCGGGCCGGGCTGCGGTAGCCTTCCAGCAGTGCCATCTCGTAGCCGTATTTCTCCTTCATGATCTTGAACACCAACAGCAGGCGCTGGCTGAACTCCGGCCGCAGCAGCCCCCAGTTGCGGCTGGCGTCCACCAGCATCGGACGCACCAGTTCCACTTCGCGCGTGCCGAACGCGAGCGGCGGCAACGCGGCCGGCGGCACCAGTTGCTCGCCCTTGAGCAGCGCGGCCACCTGGGCGTCGACGACGGTGTCGACGGGCTCGTAGTCGGGCAGCATGTCCGGCTTGCGCATCAACAACGCGAGCAGCGTCGGAATCAGCACGAGCGGCACGCCGACGGCGAACCAGGCCCAGTGCCGGCGCAGCAGCCTGCGGCCGTCGTACAACACGCCGCGTGCGCCCGTCCAGGATGCCTGCAGCGTGGCATTGCCGCTGCGTTGCCAGCCCCCGACGCGCCATTGCAGGCGGCGTTGCAGCATGCCGAGCATCTGCAGCACCGACGCCCGCCCACCCGGGAACAGAGCGAGCCAGATGACGCTGCAGGCCAGGCAAAAGTACAGGAATGCGAGGAAGATCAGCATCGGCTTCTCCGGTTTGTTTCTAATTGGAATTAGCTTTCCAATCTTAGGAGTAACGCGGTGCGCCCTACAGATGAAAATCAACCCGGCTCCAGACGTCCCAACCTGATGTCGTCGTCGCGCCGGGCGACCGGCGAAATCAATATCCTTGCCATGCTCGACGGCCAGGCGCCCGGACGGCGGCTCCGCGCCCTGCCGGCCGTCGTCTGGTACGGCGCCGCCGGCGTGCTGGCGTGCTCCCTGCTCGTCGCTCTCGTCTGGCTCGTCCGTGGCGCAGCGCCGGCACGTGACGCGAGCACGCCCGGTGCGGCGCAGGCATCGGCACGACCGACGCAGCCGACGCAGCCGACACAACCGACACAGTCCGCGCAAGCCGCCCGTCCTGTACCGGACAGCCGCGAACCCGGCGATGCACGCGACAACAACCCTGGCGCCGTGCCGGGCATGCGTACTGCACTGGCCCTGGAAAGTCCCGTGCCCGTGCCCGTGCCGGCGCCGGACATGGTCGCCTCCCCGGCCACCCCGCCCCACGGCGCCGTCATCATCGACCTGCCGCAGCCCGCCCCGGCCATGGCGGCATCCGACGTGCCTGTGCATGCGCCGGCCGGCACGGGGACGCCGCCGGCCCCGTCGCGCCATCCGCTCATCCATCCCACGACGCCGACCGTTCCATCCGCGCGGCCCCAACCGGAGTCCCGGACGAAGGCATCCCGGACGATGTCGCCCCAGGTGCTCGTCCATGCCGACCCGGCTCCGCCGCGCCAGAAGCGGACCGCCGGCGCCTCCAGGGGAACGCCGCCGTCCGCCACGCTCGATACGGACGTCGCCCTGATCTCGGCGATCCTGCAGCACACCGGCACCCGTAACGAGGCGGCCGATGGCGCGGGAACGGAGGCATGCGCCGACAAACCCTGTGGCCCGCGCATGCCACCCCGACAATAGGGCGGCAAGCCCGGAAAACCACGCCGCGGGCGGCAACTGCATCAAACTGCGCCAAAACTGCTGGGCCATCGTCGCCGGCACCGTTATACTGTACAAAAGTACAGTTGGTGCGGTATGACGATGATCAGAGTCCTGGAAAACGAGTTTTATTATCTGGATAACTTCCAGCGCGTGCTGGACTGGATCGCCGAGCGCTACGCCGACCTGCTCGTCGACGAGGAACACGCGTTCATCGCTGCCTTCCCGCAATTGCCGCAACCGGCCCGCGCGCTGTTCGTGCGAATGGTGATGCGCAAGGGCACCCTGTTCCGGGCTAGCAAGCTCAACTACGCGGAGATCGGCTGCCCGCGCGCGGCGGCGCAGGCCCTGCTGCCCAGCGGCTGGATCGAATCCGATCCGGTCCTGACGCTGGACGAGTTGTTCGACCTGCTGGCCAAGCCGGAACTGGCCGAGGCGTTCGGCCTGACGGGCGCGCAGAAGAGCGCGCGCAAGGCCGACCAGCTCGAAGCGCTGCGTGCGGATGCCGCGCACGAGGCCGACCGCCCGTTCTCGCGCTGGCATCCCGGTTGCGACGACCTCGCGCTGCGCCTGCTCGTGCAACCGCTGTGCGACCGCCTGCGCCTCATCTTCTTCGGCAACCTCTCGCAGGACTGGACGGAGTTCGTGCTGTCCGACCTGGGCCTGTTCCGCTACGAGCGCGTCGAATTCTCGCCGGCGTCGCGCGGCTTCCGGGCCCGCCAGGACATCGACCACTACCTGCAGCTGCACGCCTGCAAGGAGCGCTACTATGCGGGCGAGCCGGCACTGGATATTCTTGCCGCCCTGCCCCGTCACGCGTTCGGCAACGATTGGCTCGACAGCCGGCGCGAGCGTCTCCTGTTCCAACTGGGCCAACTGCTGGAAAAAGAGCGGGACTGGGACAATGCGTATGCCGTCTACGCGGAGTGCCGTTACCCGGGCGCGCGGGGACGCGCGATCCGCGTGCTGGAAAAGCACGAAAAATTCGACGACGCCTATGCCCTGTTCGAAACGGCGCGGCAGGCCCCGGAAAGCGAGGCGGAACGCCAGCACCTGCTGCGTCTCGGCCCGCGCCTGGCGCGCAAGCTGGGCCATCCGAAAGGCCCGGCGCGCCGCGCGACGCCGGCCGCGCGGCTCGACCTGTGCCTGCCGCTCCCGGGCGGCGAATGGCGCGTGGAAGGCGTCGTGCTGGAGCATCTGGCGCGCGCCGACGCGCCCGTCTTCTACGTCGAGAACACGCTGGCCAACACGCTGTTCGGCCTGTTGTGCTGGCGCGCCATCTTCGCGGCCATTCCGGGGGCCTTCTTCCACCCGTTCCACCGCGGCCCGGCCGACCTGTTCGCGGCCGACTTCTACCAGCGCCGCAAGGACGATTTCGATGCCTGCCTCGCCCTGCTGGACGACGGCCGCCATCGCGCCGCCATGCTCGCGACGTACGAAGAGAAAGCGGGCCTGCAATCGCCATTCGTCGCGTGGGACTGGCTCGATCGCGACATCATCGAGCTGGCGCTGGACTGCATCCCGGCCGCGCACCTGAAACTGTGGTTCCGCCGCATCCTGCAGGACGTGAAGGAAAACCGCACGGGCTTCCCCGACCTGATCCAGTTCTGGCCGGGCGAGCAACGCTACAACATGATCGAAGTAAAAGGCCCGGGCGACCGCCTGCAGGACAACCAGTTGCGCTGGATCGATTATTGCGCCGAACACGGCATGCCGATCACGGTCTGCTATCTGCAGTGGGAGCAGGCCGCCGCATGAACGACGCACGTTACGTCGTGTCCGTGCGTGCCCTGTGCGAATTCACGGCCAAGCAGGGCGACCTCGACCTGCGTTTCACGCCGTCGCCCACGGCGCAGGAAGGCATCGCGGGCCATGCCGTCGTGGCATCCCGCCGCGACGACAACTACCGCAGCGAAGTGACGCTCGCGGGCGACTGGGGTCCGCTGCACGTGCGCGGACGGGCCGACGGCTACGATCCCGACCGCAACCTGATCGAAGAGGTCAAGACGTACCGCGGCCAGTTCGCGCGCATCCCCGACAACCACCTGCGCCTGGCCTGGGCCCAGCTGCGCGTCTACGGCCACCTGATGTGCGAGGAGCTCGGCATGGACGACGTCAACCTGGCGCTCGTCTACTTCGACATCGGCACCCAGCAGGAAACCGTCCTGCGCGAGACCCGCACGCGCGCCGACCTCGCCGCGCTGTTCGAAGACCAGTGCCGCCGTTTCGTCGCCTGGGCCGAGCGGGAACTCGCGCATCGGGGCGCGCGCGACGCCGCGTTGACGGCGCTGCGTTTCCCGCATGCCGACTTCCGCCCGGGCCAGCGCCAGCTTGCCGAAGCCATCTTCCGCGCCAATGCCGGCAAACGCAGCCTGCTTGCGCAGGCGCCGACCGGTATCGGCAAGACCATCGGCACCCTGTTCCCGGTGCTGAAGGCGGCTCCCGGCCAGGGTCTCGACAAGGTGTTCTTCCTGGCCGCGAAGACGCCGGGACGCCAGCTCGCGCTGGACGCCGCCGCGACACTCCGCTCGGGCGGCACGCTGCCGCTGCGCGTGCTCGAACTGAGCGCGCGCGACAAGGCTTGCGAGCATCCGGACAAAGCCTGCCATGGCGATTCGTGCCCTCTTGCCCAGGGCTTCTACGACCGGTTGCCGGCCGCGCGCGAAGCCGCCGCGAATGCGGACATGCTCGACCGCGCCACCTTGCGCGACATCGGCCTCGCGCACGACGTCTGTCCATACTACCTGGGCAGCGAGATGGTGCGCTGGAGCGACGTCGTCGTGGGCGACTACAACTACTGGTTCGATGGCGGCGCGATGCTGTACGCGCTGGCGCTGGAACGGGGCTGGCGCGTCAGCGTGCTGGCCGACGAGGCACACAACCTCGTCGCGCGGGCGCGCTCGATGTACACGGCGACGCTGCAACGCGCGGACCTGCGCGCGGCGCGGGCCGTCGCGCCGCCCGCGCTGCACAAGCCGCTCGACAAGGTCAAGCGCGCGTGGACGGACGTGAGCAAGTCCGCGCCCCTGCCCTACCAGGTGCTGGACGGCGTGCCCGACAAATTCCTCAACGCGCTCCAGGGTGCCGCCAGCGCCATCACCGAGCACATGGCGGCGTTCCCCGTGCCGCTCGACCCGGAGCTGCAGGATTTCTATTTCGGCGCGCTGCAGTTCGGCCGCCTCGCGGAATCGTTCGGCGAACACTCCCTGTTCGACGTCACGCGCGAGGACGAGCGCAACACGACGCTCTGCATCCGCAACGTCGTCCCCGCGCCCTTCCTCGGCCCGCGCTTCGCGTATGCCCACTCGACGACGCTGTTTTCCGCGACCCTGAGCCCCTGGCATTACTTCGCCGACCTGCTCGGCATGCCCGAGAACACCGCATGGATCGACGTCGATTCGCCATTCACCGCGAGCCAGCTGGACGTGCACGTGGCGCACGGCATCTCCACGCGCTACCAGGCGCGCGCCAGCTCGCTCGCGCCGATCGCGACCTTGATGGCGGACCAGTACCGTACGAGCCCCGGCAACTACCTCGCATTCTTTTCCAGCTTCGACTACCTGCAGCAGGTGGCGGACCGCTTCGAGCGCGACCATCCGGACATTCCCGTGTGGCGCCAGGCCCGCCGCATGAGCGAGCCGGACCGGGCTGACTTCCTCGCGCGCTTCGTCGCGGGCGGCCGCGGCATCGGCTTCGCGGTATTGGGCGGCTCGTTCGGCGAAGGCGTCGACCTGCCGGGCGACCGTCTCATCGGCGCGTTCGTCGCGACCCTCGGCCTGCCGCAGGTGAACCCTGTCAACGAGCAGCTGCGCCAGCGCATGCAATCGATGTTCGGCGCGGGATACGACTACACCTATCTCTATCCCGGCATGCAGAAGGTCGTGCAGGCGGCGGGCCGCGTGATCCGCACGGAGCAGGACCGCGGCGTCGTGTGGCTGATCGACGACCGGTTCGCGCGGCCCGAGGTGCAAGCCCTCTTGCCCGCCTGGTGGCACGTCGAAAAAGCGGCCTAGCGCATCAGGTCGCGCACTTTTTGGTAACCGCTGCGGCTGATGGGAATGCGCGCCCCCGACTTCAGCACGGCGCAGTGACCGTCCTTGCCCGTCGGCTCGATGCGCGCGATGGTGCCCAGGTTGACGATGTAGGAGCGGTGCACGCGCAGGAAGGCCTGCGGATCCAGCTGCCTTTCCAGTTCCGCCATGCGCTGGTTCTTGAGCCATTGCCGGCCTTCCGAGCAGATGGCCACGTAATCGTCCTGGGCTTCGATGTAGTCGATGCGCGCGACGGGAATCACCTGCACGCGCGCGCCGTCGCGGATCAGGATGCGTTCGAGCGGCTGGTGGCGCGCCTGCGCATCGCTCACGAGCGCGCGCATCGCCGCCTCCCCCTGGGACGCAGGCGTGGCGAGGCGTTCGCGCGCGTGCGCCAGCGCCTGCGCGAGACGCTCGCGCGTAAACGGTTTCAGGAGGTAATCCAGCGCGTGGACGTCGAAGGCGCGCAGCGCGAACTGGTCGTACGCGGTGACGAACACGTAGTGCGTCTTCGCGCCGGCCAGTTCGACGACTTCGAAGCCGTCCAGCTTGGGCATCTGGATGTCGAGGAACACGAGGTCGGGCGCCAGCTCCGCGATCGCCTTCACGGCCTCGAAGCCGTTGGCGCATTCGCCGACGAACTCCACGTCGGCGTGCGGGCCCAGGTGTTCGCGCAGCACGGCGCGGGCCAGGGGTTCGTCGTCCACGATGATCACACGCATCGTCATTGTCCTTCCAGTTCGGTTTCGGATTCCTGTTCGGCCGCCGTGACGGCCGGCAGCGCAAGCTCCACGATGAAGCGGCCGTCGCGCCGTGTCCAGTGCGCGCTGGCCTCATGCCCATGGTCGGCCGCGAGGCGCTGGCGCACGTTGACGAGGCCGAGGCCCGTGCCGCGCGCGGAACCCGCGCCATCGACACTGTCGGGATCGACGTCGTTTTCCACGCGGATGCGCAGGATCGATCCGGCGCGCGTCGCCTCGATGCGTACGAGGCCCGTCTCGATCATCTGGCCGATGCCGTGCTTGATCGCGTTTTCCACGAGCGGCTGCAACAGCATCGGCGCCAGCAGACAGTGACCGGCGGCGGGATCGATGGCCGCCTCGAAGCGCAGCCGGTCGCCGTAGCGTACCTGCTCGATGGCGACGAAATGGCGCACGAGCTGCAATTCCTGGTCGAGCGTCACCTTGCGGTCGGCGCGCAGGCCCAGCGTGTGGCGGAAGAACTCGGCCAGCTGCACGGTCATGGCGCGCGCGGCCGCCGGGTCCAGCGACGTCAGCGCGCTGATCGAATTCAGGCTGTTGAACAGGAAGTGCGGATCGACCTGGGCGCGCAGCATGCGCAGTTCGGCGTCCTGGGCCATCAGCTTCATTTCCAGGCGCTGCGTCTCGAGCTGGCGCACGCGCTCGGTCTCGATCAGCAGGTAGTTCACGGCGGCGGCGAGGCCGTACAGGATCAGGCCGAGGCCGAACATCGAGGCCAGCACGGGGCCGCTCGCGACGGGCACGTACCCGTCCGGTGCCAGCGCGGCCAGGAGGCTGTTCCAGACCGCGCCCATGCCGCACCACAGTCCGGCGACGCAGGCCGCCGTCACGCCGACGCCGGCGGCGATGGCGAGGGGACGGCGCCGGCCCAGCGGATATGCGCGGCACACGTAGTAAGCGGAAAAGCCCGCCGCGTACGCGTACCAGAGCGCCAGCGGCACGGCGAACAGCACGCTCGCCCCCCATCCCGCGCCGCTGACGGCGAGCATGGCCGCCAGCAGCAGGCCCAGCATCAGCCAGGCCAGCAGATAGAGCGCCGTCGCGCGCCAGCTCGCGAAGATGCCGTCCACTGGCCGCGCCTTTAGTTACGCACTTCCACGCCGCCCATGATGGCGTAGCCGGTGATGACGAGGCGCTTGCTGGCATCGGGCGGCCGCGCCGTCTTTTCCGCAAAGCCGCCCATCACGGGCGTGCCGTTCAGGACGACGGTCCAGTCGGGCGGGACCTTGATGTTGATGCCGCCCCAGATCGTGAAGACGTTGATCACGGCTTCCTTGACGATGGACGCGTCGCGCAGGTCGAGCGCGCAGCCGCCCATCACGGCCGTGATTTCGCCGCCGCGGAAGTCCTGCGAACTGACGCGGCGCTCGAAGCCGCCCAGCACGGCGACGATGTCCACGACGTTGTCCGGACTCGCCCCCGCCACGACGCCTTCGCGGGCCACCCGCCCCGGGCCCAGCGAGCGGTACAGCACAAGGCCGCCGAGCGCGATCATCACGAGCGGCCACAGCGTGCCCCAGCTGATGTAGAAATATCCCATGCGGCTGACGATCATCAGGAGGCCGATCGCGATCAGCACGCCGCCCATGTAATTGCCGCTGCGGCCGCTGCGCGCCCCGTTGCCGAACAGCGCGGCACAGCCGGCCACGATGAAGGCGAGCGGCCAGAAGCCGATCGCGTGGCGGAAATTCAGGATGTCCAGGTTATCGAGCAGGAACAGGACGCCCATGCCCACGACGAGCAGGCCCAGCACGACCTGGCTCGAGGCGCGGTTCGTATTATTTTCCATGGTTGTCCCCTCCCTTCTGGCCGAAGCGGCGCTCGGCGATCGGCCGGATCGCCATCGTGACACCGCTGATGATGATGAACAGGGGCCAGCTGTTACCGAACGTGAGGCCCCACAGGCCTTCGAGCACGGCGAACAGCCACAGGCCGATGAACACGGTCCACAGGCCGTTGGAAAATTCGCGGGCGCTCGGGTAGCCGATGGTCTGGTTGATGCCCACCACGACCAGCAGCAGCGGCGCATAATGCCACAGCGAGCGGATGTCGAACACATCCATCTGGTCCAGCAGGAAGGCCACGCCCAGTCCCACCAGGACCAGGCCCCACAACACCTGGCGCCGCAGGTGGTAGGAAGCTTCGCTATTCATGTTTCCTCCGTGATGATCGAATGACGACACGATAACGGAGAGGGGCGCGCGGGTGGAAGTGCTTTTCGGCCAACGGCGGCGCGGCGCCGGTGAATGGCGCTGCCGTCGGCAGATAACGAAGGGCCCGCCATGTCGCCATGGCGGGCCCTGCGGAAACGAAGCGTGGTGGCGGGCGGATCAGGCCGTGATCACGCGGCCGCCTCGACCTGCGGACGCTGGCCTTTCTGCTGGTTGCGGTATTTGGCGCGGGCAGCGGCAATCTTGAGGGCTTCGCGCGCGACGTTCATCTTGTGGATTTCCTCGCGCTCTTTCTTGCCGCGGTGCTGGGCCACGTGTTTGCTGCCGATCTTGGCGGTCATGATACTTCTCCTGTTCGGTGACGGTGAAATTGGCCTAGGAACGGGAGGCGCCGATCCGGTCGTCCGACGGCATCAGCATGCCCCACCCCAGCTGGCGCCGGATTTCTTCCGGCGTCGGCGGCGGTTTCGTGTCTTTCGAACGCCGCTCGAGGTACTCGCGCACGAGATGCTTGGGGGGGTGGTTCGTCGTCGTCGTGGTCATGGCAACCTCCGCTTCCGTTGAAGCCGGCGCGTTCGCCGCCGGCCTCGAAATTGGTGCCGGTCCTCGAGGCGACCGGCTGACCTGTCGAGGTGGTTGGCCGCCTGCGGAAGATCGCTGGCGCCTCACTCGACGCCTCCATCGTAGCGAGTCCACCCGGGTCGCAACCGTTAGTTGCCGCACACTGTACGTCCCCATGAGTTCCAGTCCTACATGCCACCTTCAAACAGGCCTACGTGACGTCAAAAAATGCAATAAAAATGGGGGCGCGGCCCCCTTGCATTGCCCGCGACGGCGTCAGAAACGATATTTCAGGTTCACGTAGAACTGACGGCCGCTGACGTCCAGCTTCTGCTGTTCCTCCTCGCTGTAACGGTAGTAGGCACGCTTCACGTTCGTCAGGTTCGTGGCGTCGAACGTGAGGAGCAGGTTGGACGTGAGGTTGACGCTGGCGTTGAAGGCCAGCGTCGTCACCGGCGCGGCCATCGTGGGCGCGGTCGGCATCAGCACGCCGTTGACGCTGTACAGGCCCTGGCTGTTGGCCGTCGGCGCGGGCGCCGTGGAGCTGTTCACGTACTCGCTGCGGTAGTTCGCGACGAGGCGCAGCGACACCTTGTCGTTCTCGAAATAGCCGCCCAGGTTCGCGGCCCATTCGGACGCACCGACCATCGGCCGGCCGTCGTCGACCTTCGTGTGCGCGCGGCTGATGTTGCTGGTGAAGCCGAAGCCCGTCGTGCCGAACGGCTGCTCGTACGACAGTTCGAGGCCGGCGATGTGCGCGCCCTGCTGCTCCGACGTCTGGACGACGTACGTCTTCATCGCCTGCGCCGCCGCATCCCACAGGTCGATCGTGGCGCCGCCCGTGGTGCCGGTCTTCGCATAGCCCTGGATGCGCGAGTAGAACAGGTCCACGCCCACCATCGAGCGGCGCGCGAAATACCATGCCCACGACGCATCGAGGTTGTCCGCCGTGAGCGGCTTGATGCCCGGATTCGGTCCCGTCACGCGGCAGCCTTGCGCGTCGCAGGTCGGCGAGCCGAAGCCGGCACCGAGCAGGTTGTAGTTCTGGCGGCCCACCGTGCGGCTCGCGCCGAAGCGCAGGATCTGGTCCTTCGTCAGCTCGTAGCGCACGTTCATGCTGGGCAGCCAGTTGTTGAAGCGGCGGTCCGTCTGCGTGAAGTAATAGGTGTTGCCGGTGTTGTTCTTGAACGGCTCGTTGTCGTAGACCGGTTGCAGGTCGCCCGAGGTCGTGATCGCGCCCGGGTAGGCTGCGCACGGGATGGCCGGCTGGCCGGGCGCGGCGCGCAGGCAGACCCCGGCCGGGATCGGCGTCGGGATGTCGGCGTTGATCCGCGTCTGCACGAAGCGCAGGCCCACGTTGCCGGACCAGCGTTCGCCTTCCAGGTTCGCCATCACATAGCCCGCGCTCTGGCGCTCGCGCATGTGCAGTTCGGTCGCGATGCGGCGCTCGTACTGGTCGCTCGTCGCCTTCGTCGCGCCCTGGAAGTATGCCATCAACACGGCCGGGGCGAACGTGTAGCCGGTGTTGTCCCAGCCGGCCGGGCCGTCGAGCCCCGCGCCGAAGTCGGACGGCCAGGGAATCGAGCTGGTCGGCGCGCCGATCGCGATGTCGCGGTTGTGGTAGGCCGGGTAGCGGCGCGCGCTGTCGCGGTGGTGGTCGGCATAGCGCACGCCGCCTTCGACCGACTGGATCCAGCCCTTGTCGACGCGCCATTCGCCGTCGACCTGGCCGCTCGTCTCGCGGTCCGTCGTCTTCAGGCCGGAGATCGTGCGCACCACGAGCTGGTCCGGTTTGACGCCGGTGCCGTAGTACTTCACGTACGGCGCGTTGTCGACGCCGGCCAGCGCATACGACACGCCCGTGCCGAAGCTCGCATACGTCAGGCCCTGGTCGTAATCCGTCTTGCCGACGCCGCGCGTCGTCGACAGCAGCGTCTTCAAGGTCAGGTCCTGGTTCACGCGCCACTTGCCGTCCAGGTCGAGGAAGGAGCTGGTGGCACGCGCGCCCTGGCGATAAAAGCCTTCCGAGTTGCCGATGTATTGCGGCGGCGTGCCGTCGGCGAACATGATGTCGGCGCTTTTCAGCACGCGCAGCTGGTCGCCGTACAGCGTCGTCTCGGTGACGATGACCGGGTTGCGGATCGATGCGAACACCTGCTGGCCCTGCGCGCCCGCCGTGTTCGGCGCGGTCGCACCGGTGGCGCCGTCGGCCAGCGACGCCTTACCGAGCAGCATGCTGTAGATGGCGCCGGCCTTCAGGCGGCCGTAGTTCGGCGCCTTCAGGGTGGACGTGAAGCCCGTCACGGTGACGTCGACGTCCTGGTTCGGCTTGAACTCCAGCGAGAACATGCCCCCCTTGCGGTCGCGCACGCCCTCGACGAATTCCGTGCTCATCGAACCGGGCAGGCGCACCCCGTTCAGGTCCGCGGCCTTGTAGCCGCTGCCGGCCAGCGACGCGTCCGTGATGCCCTTCATGGTGGTCGTGTTGATGACGTCCCAGCCGCTGCTCGTGCCGTACGCGAGGCGCGACGCGGAGTCGCGGCGGATGTAGCGTTTTTCCGCGAAGCCCTGCACGATGAAGCCGAACGTGCCCGCTTCGTTCTTCCAGTTGACGGAGGCGTTCAGGTCGGGCGCCGTCTTGCCCGGCAGGGTCGCGTAGCTGGCGCCGACGCTGGCCACGCCCGACAGGCGCTCCTTCTGCGCCAGGGGTTTGCGCGTCGTGACGTTGATGGTGCCCGCCAGGCCGCCGTCGACGATGTTCGCCTGCGAGGTTTTATACACGATGGCCTGGTTCAGCACCGACGACGGCATCAGGGACAGGCTCGTGGAACGGCTGCTCGACGCCTGGTCGGCGATGTACCAGTCGCCGCTGCTCACCGCGTGGCCGTTGAACACGATCAGCGACATGTCCGGATTGGTGCCGCGCATCGCCACCTTTTCCGCTTCGTCGTAGTCGGTGCGCACGGCGACGCCGGGCAGGCGCTGCAGCGAATCGGCCAGGTTCTTGTCCGGCATCTTGCCCACGTCCTCGGCGGTGATCACTTCGACGTTGGCGGTGGCGTCGCGCTTGACGGCCAGCGACTTCGCCATCGACGCGCGGATGCCCGTCACTTCGACCGTCTGCATCTGCGTGCTGCCGGCGTCGTCCTGGGCCAGCGCGGGCGTGCCCGCCACGCCCAGCCATGCCAATGCGACAGCGGCCGCGAGCGGCTTCTGCTTCAACATGTATCTCTCCTCTGTAGTCATCGTCGGCACCGGTGTTTCCCGGTCTCGCGCTCAGTATTGGCGATGACAAAGTACTTGGATAATGATTACTGTTGAAGAATCTATAACTAAAAGGAATGCGCGGCCTGCGATTTTCTTTTTGACGGCGCCATCCGGCCGGGTTAGCGTAGTGTTTTATTCATCGAGATCCTCCGCCATGCGTCCTGTCCGCGCGCTGCCCGCGCTCCTGCTCTTCACGCTCGTTGCCGGCTGCGCGACGCCACCCGCCACACAGGTCGCCGCGCCCGTCGCCGCCGATGCCGTCCCGACCGCACAGGCCGCGGCCACGGAGCCGCTCGAGACGATCCTGGGCAAGCCGCTGTACCGCATGCATCCCGTCGAGGCGGGCCGCTACATCGCGTGGGTGCACGAGGCCGAGCCCGACCTGCGCAAGCGCATCGCCGCCATCGGCCGCAAGAACCTCGGCCAGCCGTACCGCCTGAACCTGCTGGGCGAATTCCCGTACCAGGTCCACGACGACCTGCCGATGTTCAGCCTGGACCACAGCGACTGCGTCGTGTTCGCGGAACACACGTATGCGATGGCCCTGTCGCAGTCGTGGGAAGAATTCTTCTGGATGCTGCAGCGCATCCGCTACCGCGACGGCATCATCGGCGTGGCCACGCGCAACCACTACACGGAGATGGACTGGAACGTGGCGAACCGCTGGCTCGTCACCGACATCAGCGCCGAACTGGCGGGCCCGGACGGCCCCGCGTACACGATGACGATCGACCGCGCCCGCTTCCTCAAGACGCGCCACCACACGGACGCCGGCATCCCCGTCGAAACGAGCCTCCAGGCCTACGTGCCGAAGGATCGCGTGGCGGCCGTCGCGAGCCAGCTGCGCGAAGGCGATCTCGTCAACGTGATCTCGACGCGCGACGGCCAGTACTGGGCCTCGCACGTGGGCCTCGTCGTCCTCGGACCCGACGGCGAGCGCCACTTCCTCCATTCCTCCGAGCCCCAGGTGCGCGAAGAGACCTTCGAGTCCTACATGGCCCGCGCCGCCGCGCGCGAAGAACGCAACCGCCAGGCGGGCAAGAACGGCCAGGTGCTCGCCGGCTTCAAGTTCCTGCGCCTGAACGACGAGATCGTGGTGCCGCCGATGGCGCCGCAGCCGCGACCGGGCCGTCCGACCGGCGCCTGAATCCCGCACCCATCGAGCCCATCACATCCGATGGGCTCGACAGCATCTCCTCTTCATCGCCCCCCCGGCTGCGGCGGCGCCTCGCTATTCGAATTGCGCTGGATGCCATTCAAAAGATTATCCAAGAAATATATTCCGGGGATCAATTTCCCAATATTATCTTTCACGAATTCCAAAAAGAATTCCCCATTGCCGGTTGAGCATGGTCAAATCTGTATCGATGGGTATCGAGATAATAAATAAACCTGCTCATCAGAATAACAAACAACAATTTATCCACGAATAAATATAGCCACAACGCCTTTCCGGGATACCAGTGCCTGTTTCAACCTTTGGAAGTTTGCATTCATCAACTCACGCAATGCTTCAGAATCATGGCCAAGCTCAACCTAGTATTCGTTCGTCGATTTTGTTCCCGGATGGTGTCCCTGCATCGCACGACGAAAATCGCGCTGATGGTCGCAGCCGATCTGATCACACTACCATTCTGCTTCCTGGCCGCGATGCTCCTGCGCGGCGGCGATCTGAAACTCGCCGCCCATTTCGGCCCCGGCTCATATGTCCTTGTAGCGATAGTCACGATTGCGGCGTTTTCCATTTCGGATCTTTATCGCGCGGTGATTCGTTTCATCGACCAGCGTTTATTGAGCGCGACCGGCTTTGCCCTGGCGATAGCCGTTCTGTGCGCATATACCATTACGTATTCGGTGAATGAAGCGAATTTTCCGCGCAGTGCTTTGGCAATTTACTGGTTTATCGCCTTTTCGTATGTCATTGCATCGCGCATCGGCGTGCGCAATCTTTTACGCAATCTGGACGGGAATCAGCGCGGCACTTCGGAAGTGGTTGCCATCTACGGCGCCGGCGAGACGGGGGCGCAGCTGGCGCAGACCATGCGCAACAGCGACGAATATCGTCCTGTCTGCTTTTTCGACGACAAACGCGCACTCAGTGAACGCACCATCGGCGGCCTCCGCGTTTTCCACACCGATCGCCTGGTGGAGACGGTGAATGCAATGGGCATCCGCTCGATCGTGATCGCCATCCCGGCCGTGGCCCCCGGACGCCTGCGCGACATCATGCAACGCCTGGCCCAGGCCGGTATCAGCACCAAGATCCTGAGCCGTCTCGTCGATCTAGCAGACGACAAGGTCACGCCGCGCGAGAGCATCCGCGACCTGAAATTCGAAGACCTTCTCGGCCGCGCTCCCGTTCCGCCGCGCCTCGACCTGTTCGCGCTCTGCGTCCGCGCGAAAAACGTCATGGTCACGGGAGCCGGCGGCTCCATCGGCAGCGAACTTTGCCGCCAGATCGCCTCATTGAGACCGAGCCGGCTGCACCTGGTCGACCACTCCGAATTTGCGTTATACACGGTCCGCCAGGAGATGGCCAATCGCTTTCCCGACGTCCCCGTAGAGGCACATCTTGGCTCGGTCTGTAATGCGGACATGATCGAACGGATCCTTTGCGAACATCACATCGACACCATTTACCACGCCGCCGCGTACAAGCACGTTCCTCTTGTGGAAACGAACATCGTCGAAGGCCTGCGCAACAACGTGATGGGCGCACAGGTGATCGCCACACAGGCGGCAAGGTACGGCGTCGAAACCTGCGTGCTGATTTCCAGCGACAAGGCGGTGCGTCCGACAAACATCATGGGCGCCAGCAAGCGCATCGCGGAACTGATCTTTCAGGCAGCGGCCGCAAGACCCGGCACGGACACGACATTCTGCATGGTCCGCTTCGGAAACGTGCTCGGCTCGTCCGGCTCCGTGATTCCGCTGTTCCAGCGTCAAATCGCACGGGGTGGGCCGGTCACCATCACGCATCCCGAGGTGTCGCGTTACTTCATGCTGATTCCCGAAGCGGCCCAGTTGGTGATCCAGGCAGGGGCGATGGCAAAGGGGGGTGACGTGTTCGTGCTCGACATGGGTGAACCCGTACGTATCGTGGACCTCGCACGGACGGTGATCGCGTTGTCCGGCCTGACCGAGAAAACACCCCAGAATCCGGGCGGGGATATCGAGATCCGCTATGTCGGCCTCTTCCCCGGCGAGAAGTTGCACGAGGAATTGCTGACCGACGGCGTCGTCTTCCCGAGCGAACACCCGCGCATCATGCGCATGAAAGAAAACGCCTTGCGGCCGAGCGTGCTGGACACCTTCATCACCTGCCTGATGATGGCCTGCGACACGCACGAACGCGGCATGATCGAAGGCATGGTCAAGGCCATCGTCACCGAATACAACCCCGGCCGGCACGCCGAAGGGCCCGTGCCGGCCCCAGCTTCGGCCCCCTCTTCGGCCCCGGCCCCGGCCACGCCGACACCTGTTGCTGCGCCCCAGCAGCGTCTGGCCCTGATCAAGAAATTCGTGCCGTTCCGGATATAGGCGCGGAGACCGGAACGCCCCTTTTACCCAACCCGTTTGGCGAGGACCACATGCGTGACGAAAGCAAACCGGCATATCTCGAACAGCTCACTGACCGTCTGAGTGAGCGCACTGCCCTCATCGGCATCATCGGCCTCGGCTACGTGGGCCTGCCGCTGACGCTCCGCTATGCCGAAGCCGGCTTCCGCGTACTCGGGATCGACATCGACGGCAGCAAGGTCGAACGTCTCAACCGGGGTGAAAGCTACATCAACCACATCGCCGCCGACGACATCGCACGTGCGCGCAGCCAGGGCTTCGAAGCGACCACCGATTTCACCCGCGCAGGCGAGCCGGACGCCCTGATCATCTGCGTGCCGACGCCGCTCAACCCGTATCGCGAACCCGACCTGTCCTTCGTCCTGGAGACGACGGATGCCCTGCTGCCGTTCATGCGGCCTGGTCAGGTACTGTCATTGGAAAGCACCACCTATCCCGGCACCACCGACGAGGAACTCAAGCCGCGCCTCGAATCGCGCAGCTTCGTGATCGGACGCGACATCTTTCTCGTGTTCTCGCCCGAACGCGAAGACCCGGGCAATCCCGATTTCCACACCCGTACGATACCCAAGGTCTGTGGCGGCGTGACGCCGGCCTGCCTCGAAGCGGGCATCGCCCTGTACAGCGCGGCCATCGACCGTGTCGTCCCGGTCAGTTCGACCCGCGCGGCGGAGCTGACCAAGCTGCTCGAAAACATCCACCGTGCCGTCAACATCGGTCTCGTCAACGAGATGAAGATCATCGCCGACCGCATGAAGATCGACATCCACGAAGTCATCCGCGCGGCCGCAACGAAACCTTTCGGCTTCACGCCCTATTACCCCGGCCCCGGCCTCGGTGGACACTGCATCCCGATCGACCCGTTTTACCTGACGTGGAAAGCACGCGAGTACGGGCTGCACACCCGCTTCATCGAGCTCGCCGGGGAAATCAACAGCGACATGCCGCACTGGGTCGTCAGCAAACTCGCGGATGCGCTCAACCAGCGCGGGAAAGCCGTGATGGGAAGCCGCGTGCTGGTGCTGGGCATCGCCTACAAAAAAGACGTCGAGGACATGCGTGAATCGCCTTCGGTGGAACTGATGGAAATCCTGCGCGACAAAGGTGCCGTCGTTGACTATGCCGATCCACATGTGCCCGTCTTTCCACGCATGCGCGAACACCATTTCGACCTGAAAAGCGTCGAACTCACCCCGCAGCGCATCGCTTCCTACGATGTCGTACTCCTCGCCACGGCGCACTCCGCCTTCGACTACGACCTCGTACGGCAGTACGCCAGTCTCATCGTCGATACGCGGGGCGTCTACCTCACCGCGTTACCCAACGTCGTGAAAGCCTGAGGACTGCCATGATGCGCCACTATCCTGCCCCCATCCAGGACCGCAAGATCCGCTTCGCGCTGGTCGGCTGCGGCCGCATCGCCAACAACCACTTCGAGGCCCTGCGCAAGCACCAGGACCGCGCCGAGCTGGCCGGCGTATGCGACGTCGACGCGCGTGCGCTCGACCGCGCGGTCGGGCTGACCGGCGCCGAAGGCTACACCAGTCTCCAGGAGATGCTGCGCCGCGCCGACGCCGACATCGTCGTCGTCACGACACCATCCGGGTTGCACCCCGAGCAATCGATCCAGATCGCCAACAGCGGCCGGCACGTGATGACCGAAAAGCCGATGGCGACTCGCTGGGAGGACGGCAAGCGCATGGTCGCCGCGGCCGACGCCGCCGGGGTACGCCTGTTCGTGGTCAAGCAAAACCGGCGCAACGCCACCCTGCAGCTCCTCAAGCAGGCGGTCGACAAGAATCGCTTCGGCCGCATCTACATGGTGAACCTGAACGTGTTCTGGACCCGCCCGCCCGAGTACTACCACAGCGCGGCATGGCGCGGTACCTGGGAATTCGACGGCGGCGCCTTCATGAACCAGGCCAGCCACTACGTCGACCTGATCGACTGGATCGTCGGCCCGGTCGAAAGCCTGCAGGCCTATACCGCGACCCTGGCGCGCGACATCGAGGTCGAGGACACCGGGGTGCTCAGCCTGCGCTGGCGCAACGGCGCACTGGGATCGATGAACGTCACCATGCTGACCTACCCCCGCAATCTCGAAGGCTCGATCACGATCCTGGGCGAGCGCGGTACGGTGCGCATCGGCGGCGTGGCGGTGAACGAGATACAGCAATGGGAATTCGCCACGCCGGATCCCGACGACGACAGGGTGCGCGACGCCAGCTACGAAACGACCTCGGTCTACGGCTTTGGACACCCGCTGTACTACGACAATGTGATCAAGGTGCTGCGCGGCGAGGCGGAGCCAGAGACCGACGGACGTGAAGGCCTGAAATCGCTCGAAGTGCTGATCGCCGCCTACAAGTCGGCGCGCGACGGCAAGCGCGTGGCCCTGCCGCTGGAGTACTGATCATGAACGCTCCCATCGACAGCAGGAACGTCCACCCGAGCGCGATCGTCGACGATGGCGCCGTGCTCGGGCCCGGCACCCGCGTCTGGCACTTCTCGCACGTCTGCGGCGGCGCGCGCATAGGCGCTGGCTGCTCGCTCGGCCAGAACGTCTTCGTGGGTAACGACGTCGTCATCGGCGACCGCGTCAAGATCCAGAACAATGTCTCCGTCTACGACGCCGTGACGCTCGAGGACGAAGTGTTCTGCGGCCCCAGCATGGTGTTCACGAACGTCTACAACCCGCGTTCCGGCGTCGTCCGCAAGGATCAATACCGGCGCACCCTGGTCCGGCGCGGCGCCAGCATCGGCGCCAACGCCACCATCGTCTGCGGCGTGACGATCGGCTCCCATGCCTTCGTCGGCGCCGGCGCCGTGGTCAAGCACGACGTGCCCGACTTCGCTCTGATGGCCGGGGTGCCGGCGCGCCAGGTCGGCTGGATCAGCCGGTTCGGCGAGCGCCTGCCGCTACCCGTGTCCGGCAACGGCGAGGCGGTCTGTCCGCACACCGGCGACTCGTACCTGCTGGTCGACGGCGTCTGCCGCCTCGTTTCCGCCCCCTCCCGCCCCTGAACCGCCCCGACTCGCGAACGGACCGACAACCATGGAATTTATCGATCTCAAGTCCCAATACCAGGCATCGCGCGACCTGATCAATGGTCGTATCCAGGCCGTCCTGGACCATGGGCAGTACATCATGGGCCCCGAGGTGGTCGAACTCGAGGAGCGCCTGGCGCAGTACACGGGCGCCCGCCACTGCATCACCGTGGCCTCGGGCACCGAAGCGCTGCTGATTGCGCTGATGGCACTGGGCGTAGGTCACGGCGACGAAGTGATCACGACCCCGTTCACCTTCATTGCCACCGCCGAGGCCATCGTGCTGCTCGGCGCGACACCGGTGTTCGTCGACATCGATCCGGCGACCTGCAATATCGCGCCGGGGCTGATCGAAGAAACGATCACGGCACGCACCCGGGCCATCATCCCCGTGTCGCTATACGGACAGCCGGCGGACATGGACGAGATCAACGCGATCGCCCTGCGCCATGGCCTCACCGTCATCGAGGACGCCGCGCAAAGCTTCGGCGCCACCTACCGCGGCAGGCAGAGCTGCAACCTGTCCGGCATCGGCTGCACCAGCTTCTTTCCCAGCAAGCCACTCGGCTGCTACGGTGATGGGGGCGCCCTGTTCACCAGTGACGACGAGCTGGCCCGGGCCATGCGCGAGATCCGCGTGCACGGCCAGTCGAAGCGCTACGTGCACACCCGCGTCGGCGTGGGCGGCCGCATGGACACCCTCCAGTGCGCAATCGTGCTGGCCAAGCTGGAGCTGTTCGATTGGGAACTGCAGCAGCGCCAGCGCGCCGCCGCCGTCTACGACGCAATGTTGCTCGGCAAGGACGCGGAGGTCCATCCTGTCGGCCGGCGGGAGGACCGTACCAGCGTCTACGCCCAGTACACGGTGGTACTGGAACAACGCGAGGCGCTACAGGCGGCGCTGCACCGGGCCGGGATTCCGACCGCCATTCATTATCCGGTACCCATCCACCGCCAGCCTGCCTATGCGTCGCTGGGCTCGGCTGACGCCTGTCCCGTTTCCGTCGAGATGGCCGGGAAAGTGATGAGTCTGCCGATGGGGCCCTATCTGTCGACGGCGTGTGCCCAACAGGTTGCGACGGTATTGCTGGACGCGGCGGACGCGGCCCGGCGCAGCAGCACGGAACCCGCGGCATTGCCGGAGTAGGCTGTTCACGCCGGAGGATGCTCCACAATGTGCAAGATCGTTCATCTCACGTCGGCCCACCCTCGCAACGACACGCGCATCTTCATCAAGCAGTGTCGGACGCTGGCCGCACACGGGTACGACGTGACCCTGGTCGTTGCCGACGGCCTGGGCGACGAACAGCGGGATGGGGTGGCGATCGCCGATGTCGGCCACCTGCGTGGCCGCGTCGAGCGCATCCTGAAAACGACGCGCCGTGTCGGCGACAAGGCGGTCGCACTCGATGCCGATATCTATCAACTGCACGATCCCGAGTTGCTCCCCGTCGGATTGCGGCTCAAGCGGCATGGCAAAAAAGTCATCTTCGATTCGCACGAGGATGTTGCGCGCCAACTGCTGGGCAAGCCTTACCTGGGACCGTTGTCGCGCCGGTTGCTGTCCTCGGCTTATTCAGCCATGGAGCGTCATGCCTGCTCGCGCTTCGACGGGATCATCGCTGCAACCCCTTTCATTAGAGAAAACTTTCTCAAGATTCACCCGCTGACCGTCGACGTCAACAATTTTCCCATGGTGGGGGAACTCGATGGTGGGGGCCCTTGGGAACACAAGCAGGCCGAGGTCTGCTATGTCGGCGGTATCGGCAGTATCCGCGGTATCCGCGAGCTGGTCCAGGCGGGCGAGTTCCTGTCCTCGGCGGCACGGGTGAACCTGGTCGGGACGTTTTCCGAGCCCTTGGTCGAGGCGGAAATGAAGGCCAGCCGTGGATGGCGCCGCGTGACTGCCCATGGGTTCCTCGACCGCCGGGGTGTGCGCGAGGTGTTGAAGCGTTCCTTGGCAGGTATCGTGACCTTTCATCCCCTACCGAACCACCTGGACTCCCACCCGACCAAGATGTTCGAGTACATGTCGTCCGGTATTCCCGTGATCGCCTCGAACTTCCCGCTCTGGCGCGACATCATCGAAGGGAATCAGTGCGGAATTTGCGTCGACCCACTCGATCCCAAGGCGATCGCGGCAGCGATAGATTACCTCGTTGCCCACCCGCAGGCTGCGAAGGCAATGGGCGAAAACGGCCGTCGGGCCATTCTGGAAAAGTACAACTGGACTGTCCAGGCAACCAGGCTGACCGACTTCTACGGAGCGATATCCCATGACAAGCAAGCTGTCGCAGCTGTTTAACCTGGCCCTCGACATCAGCAAGCTTCCGGTCGCATGCCTCGAATTCCGGCTGGACCTGAATCCAGATGCAGTGCGGCGCATGCACGCCCATTTCACCAAGCCGCACCCGAAGTACAAGATTTTCCAGAACAAATCGTTAGGTGCCGCGCTCGTCGACCTGAAGCGCTTTGCCAGTCCCGAGGCGTATATGGCGAACGTGAAGGGCCGTAACTCGGCGGGATACCACGCCAGAAAAGCCAGGTCGCGTGGCTATGCGATCGTCGAGATCGACAAGAACGATTTCGTCGAGGACATCCATGAGATCAACACCTCGCTCGATCAGCGCCAAGGCCGGCCGATGGCCGAGGCATACCGGCAAAAACAGACGCAATTCCACCCGGAAAAGAATTACAAATATTTCGGCGTTATGAACGCCGCCGGAAAACTGACAGCCTACAGTGACGTCGGGTTGTTCGGCAATTTTGTCGCCTTCGACCGCCTGCTCGGCCTGCGCAACAATGACGGCGCCATGCACCTGATGGTGACGGAGATTATTTGCCGGATGATCGAAAGCCATGCCTACAGCTACCTCATGTATGACACGTTCTTCGGTGCCAGTCCCGGGCTCAGGACCTTCAAGACGATGCTCGGTTTTGAACCTTATCGCGCAAAATATTCACTCCAATGACTTCATTACTGAGGCGCATCTATAGCGATTATGGGATGCCGTCGCGCCTGCGTACGCATGAAAAACTGATTTGCGCCGCCAGGGACGCCGGCTATCTCCAGACCTCGCTCCGGGATTTCGTCGACCGCTCAAGGACCGGACAATCGGCGACGTCCACATTCATCGTGCACCGGCATGATATCGATACGGATCTGCGAACGACCAGAAAATTGTTCGAGATGGAAAAGAAGTATGGCGTCAAGGCGAGCTATTACTTCAGACTGTCTACGCTTGATTTTGGCCTGATGCGGGAAATTGAAGACTACGGCAGCGAGGCCAGCTACCACTACGAAGAAGTGGCCTCTTTCGCCAAGAAGAACAAGATCAAGGATCCTGCTCTCGTACGGCAACGTCTCCCCGAGATCAGGAATGCCTTTCGCAAGAACTTCCAGTGGTTCGAGCAGCAGCTCGGAAAAAAGCTCCGCACCGTTGCCGGCCATGGGGACTTCGCGAACCGCCGCCTGAAGGTGAACAATACAGAAATTCTCGCAGACCAGCAGTTGCGCGACGAATGCGGCATCGAGTGCGAAGCCTACGACCGTGATCTTCTCGACCATATCGACCTGTATATCGTGGATCGGCCACCTCCACAATATTACTGGCCGACCTCGCCCCTGAATGCGGTCTCAGCACATCGCAACATTTGCCTCGTGACCCACCCGCGACAATTTGAAACGAACTGGAAGGAAAACACCAAGGACAATCTTTTCCGCTTTTATGAAGCTGTGACCTGGTAAGCATTGACCCCGTACTCAACCGGTAAGCAAAGAAAGCTCATGAATCCAAAGAAAATCGTCACAGTGGTCGGCGCCCGCCCCCAATTTATCAAGGCGAGTGCAGTCTCAGCCGTCCTTGCCGAATCCGATCGGCTTTGTGAAATCGTCGTGCACACCGGCCAGCACTTCGACACCAACATGTCGGATGTCTTTTTTGCCGAGTTGGGTATGAAGCCGCCCGCTTATCAGTGCGCGATTCACGGCGGCACTCATGGCGACATGACTGGACGCATGTTGATCGACATTGAAAAAATACTGTTGTCAGAAAAGCCCGATGCCGTCCTCGTATATGGTGACACCAATTCCACGCTCGCAGCGTCCCTCGCGGCGGTGAAGCTACATATCCCGATCGCGCACGTCGAAGCAGGTTTGCGTTCTTTCAACATGAGATCCCCAGAGGAAGTCAACCGCATCCTCACGGACCGGGTCTCGCGCTGGCTCTTCACACCCAACAATGAGGCTGGTGCCCATTTATTGAGCGAAGGCGCCAGCTCCGATCGGATTCATCAGGTCGGCGACGTCATGTTCGATGTCGCACTACGACACGGCGAGCGGGTCACGTCCGACGGCGGCGTACTGGGCCGACTGCAGAAAGAGCACGGCGTCCGGCCTGGCGAGTATTGTCTGGCAACCATACACCGTGCAGAAAATACCGACGATCCCGTCAGACTCGCAACGATTGTCGAAGCCCTTTCGCTGTTCGCCAGGGATATCAAAGTGGTACTGCCCATGCACCCCCGTACGCGCAGCACCCTCGCGGAACAAGGCAAATTACAGGCCTTGCAAAACACGGTGGTCGTGCTGGATCCGCTGGGCTATCTGGCGATGGTGCAGTTAGAGAAGTACGCTGCGGTCATTGCTACCGATTCCGGCGGCGTCCAGAAAGAAGCCTTCTTCTACGGTGTTCCTTGCGTGACCTTGCGGGACGAAACCGAGTGGACAGAATTGGTGGACGCCGGATGGAACCGGCTGGCGCCACCCGTCGATGCCACTTCCGTGCTGCCGTCCCTGCGCGCCAGCCTGGGAAGTACCGGTGAAAACATCAGCCCTTATGGCTCGGGGGACGCCGCAGTCCGGATCGTAAAGCGCCTATCGAACGAGCTTGCCTGAACCTCGCTGACAACAAGGAGGTACTCATGAGAAAGACTACGCTCTACGGCAATATCCAATGCCGTTTACCAGGTCTTCATGCAACCCGGCCCCGCACTGACGTGTGGCTTGGCATGACTGCGCGCGGCGTGTTACTCATCAGCCTGGCCGCCCTGCTCGCCTCCTGCGCCGACACGAGACAGCTATACGTGGCGCCCTTTGGTGCCGACTCGAACCCGGGAACGAAAGACAAGCCATTCTTGACGATCGGACGAGCGGATGCCGCCGCTGCTCCCGGCTACATCATCCATGTCGCGCCCGGCGAGTACAGGGTCTCCGCCCCGGACGCCGACAGCGCGGGCATCAGCACGCTGCGCAGCGGCACATCCTCCGCTCGACTCAAATTCATTTCGGACGTCAAATGGGGCGCAAAAATCATCGTATCGGGAACCGGCATCGCCTGGCATTCCAAAGGAAGCTATGTCGATATCGAGGGTTTCGACATCAGCGGCACCGGACGACACGGCATTTTGGCGGACGGCACGCATCTCAGAATCGCGAATAACTTCATTCACGAGCTGACGGTGAGCGGCGGCTGCACGGGTAACGGCGGCGCCGCGATCGATACCAACGGCGGCGCCGGCAACGTACTCATCAAAGGTAACGTGATCAGGAATATCGGGTACGCGATGATCGGCAAGTGCAACACGGTTCAGGGGATCTACATCGCCAACCCAAAGAATACCGTCGTCAACAACATCGTTTCCGGCGTTGCGTTGGCAGGCATCCAGCAGTGGCATGGCGCCACGGATTCAACCATCATGCACAACACGGTCTTCGGCTGCAAAATCGGCATACTGATCGGCGGAGGTGACGCCGGAACCTTACCGAACGGTTCAGAAAACAATTACGTTGCCAACAATATCGTCTACGACAACATCGCCTACGGCATTATCGAAGGGGGCAAAGTCGGCTCCAACAACCGCTACGTCGATAACCTGGTGTACTTGAGCGGGACCGATGTGCGGGCGGATGGCCACGTCAGCGGGACGATCTCGGCCGATCCCGAGTTCGTGAATTATCAGGCAGACGGCACGGGTGATTATCGTCTACGGAAAAGTTCGCCGGCTATCCGCAAGAGCGCACAAGCCTCCGGACATTAACCGGGGCTGTGCAGATGCACTGTCGACGCACCGTGCAATGCACCCGGCCGGCGAGCGGCACACGCGTCTACATCGCTGGTCCATCGATAAGGCTGGTCACGCCCGGAAAAATAAAGTGCTACGTCGACCAGCCGGTGGTTGATCGCAGACGGTTTTAAGCTGCAGATGATGAAGAACGTGATCAAGCTCATCGCCACAGCCTGCCGATTGACGCGAGGCGCCGGCAGCGTCGCCGACAGATGTACAAAGACACGACCCGTCGCGACGCCAAGGACCAGGCTCGCGAAAACCTCCGATGTCGTGTGAAACCTGAACATGATGAGCAGTGCGCCGAGGCCGATGCTGAGCGCGACACCGAACGCGAAGCCGCGCTTGCGCCAGTTGTCGGGGGCTCCCTGCAAAAGGACGAAGAACAAAACGGGCAATACTGCCGCTGTCCGCCATGCGTGACCGCTCAGCGCCTTGAAACCAAGCGGAGGCACCGACAGCCCCCATCCGAGGAATGCAATCTTGGACAGCGCAACCAGTCCGAGGCCAGCGGCAAAGATCAGGCACCAGCACGATGCCAGCTTCCATGCCCGAGCGGAGATGAGCCAGGCAGCGATCGCACCCGCCGCTGGCACCATCACCGCCGTATGCCCGATATCGATGACCTGCATCCACGACATCATGGACTCGCCGGCAGTTCAGCGCCTTCCGCCATGGCCATGACTTCCCGGATAACCCGGCACGTCTTCTCGATATCCTGATTGCTGAGGGACGGGTGTACGAGGAACATCAGGCTTGTTTCGCCTAATTCCTTCGCGACCGGCAACCGGTTCTTCGGGCGGAAACCCGTGTTATCGAAGGCCTTCTCCATATAGAGTTCGGAGCAGGTGCCTTGAACGCACGGGATGCCTCTTGCAGAGACTTCCTCGATGATCCGGTCACGCGTCCAACCGGCTGCCAGTTTTTCGGATTCCACGAACACATAGAATTTGTAGAAGGCGTGCTGCACATCACGCGGCACGATCGGGACCCGCAATGCCGCACATTCCCTGCATGTTGCAGCAATCCTCGATGCATTCGCCCGCCGCTGGGACGTCCACATGGGCATGCGCTGGAGCTGGATGCGCCCGATAACGGCCTGGGTTTCCAACATTCGCCAGTTGGTACCAAAGGACTCGTGTACCCACCGGTAGCCAGGAGGATGCTGACGTTCGTACACGGCCTCCCACGACTTGCCATGATCCTTGTACGACCACATGGTGGTCCACCACTGGCGGGAATTGGTGGTCACCATGCCGCCCTCCCCGCCGGTGGTCATGATCTTGTCCTGGCAGAATGACCAGGCGCCGATGTGGCCGATACCTCCCACCATCCGTCCCTTATAGCGCGCGCCGTGGGCCTGGGCACAATCCTCGATCACGAAGATGCCGTGTTCCTGGGCCAGCTCCATAATCGGGTCCATGTCACATGGCCAGCCCGCCAGGTGTACACAGATGATGGCTCTGGTGCGCGGTGTCAGCACTGCCCGGATGGTCTCGGCCGTGATATTCTGGCTGTCCCGGTCCACATCAGCGAACACGGGTATCGCGCCTGCATTGACGATGCAACTCGCGGAAGCCAGGAAGGTCCTTGGCGTCACGATCACTTCGTCGCCCGGCGATATGTGCAGCGCCTTGAGAGCGACGTCCAGCGCCAGCGTACCGTTCGACAGCGCGACCGCATAGCGGGTCCCGACCCACGCCGCAAATTCCTTTTCGAACTCCCGGCATTCCATGCCCGTCCAATAATTGACTTTATTCGACAAGATAACATTCTTGACAGCCGTTGCTTCCTCGTCGGAAAAGCTTGGCCAGGTGGCGCAAGAAATATTCATGACGTTATCCGAGAATAGTGTGGAAAATGTACCGAAGATCGCGCAGCAGGGAGTAATTATTGAAGTACTCCCTGTTTATTCTCACCTTGTCGGGCCAGATGATCCGGTCGTTATAAGCTTCCGGATCGTCGACCGCCGCCAATATCGTCTCCTCATCCTTGTACTTGATGGAGGCCGGTCCGGTAATACCTGGCCGCAATGAGAGAATGATGCGGTCCTCCCCTTGCAAACGGTCCGCATACCCAGGCACATCCGGCCTGGGACCGACAAAGCTCATGCTTCCGACCAGCACATTGAACAATTGAGGTAACTCGTCGAGTTTATATTTTCTAAAAAAGCGACCGGAATGCGAAATCGAGGCGATGTTTCTTGATGCGATGGGACTGCGCTTGTCGTCGCCCGGATACATCGTCTTGATTTTGCAAACATGTATGACACGGCCGTGGCGCCCAATGCGCTTTTGTATAAAAAATCCATTGCTGCGGGTATCGAGCGTCGCGACAAGCCAACACAAGAATATGACTGGCGCAAGCAACAGCAGCCCCGCAAGCGACGCAACGATATCAAATGCTCTTTTAAATAAAATGTCAGCTCTCGACATCTTATCGACCTCGTAAATCTGCCATATTGCTCCCCTGCCTATCAAGAACAACAGGCAGCCAGGAAACGTTCGCTCAGAATTGGATAAGTGTGGTTATCCATGACAAAACGCTTACCGCACAGCCCCATGGCTTGACGTTCACCTGGGCTCAAAGCCAGCAGACTCCGGATACCTTGCGCTACGACTTCCGGATTTTCCGGCGCAACCGTCAAACCGCAGCCTGCTTCGCCGACCGGGTCATTACCCGCCTCGACGGCATGCAGTACTGGGCGCGCAGCCATCATGTAGTCCATCAGCTTGTTTGGCGCGATGCCAAATCGATAGAGGGATTGGCGTTGCCAGCCGATGTAAGCGATGTCGAAACATCGAAGCAGTGCCGGGATCTGCTCCTTGGGGACCGGATCGATGAAGCGGACGTTTTGCAGCTGCTCCGCATGCGCCCGACGCTGCAGGCCGGCTTTTTCCGGACCGGCTCCGACCAGCACGAAAGTCGCTTTCTCGTCGCGCATGAGCGCTGCAGCGTCAAGCAAGGTGTGCAGTGCGTTCGAGACGCCGTGCGTGCCCGCATAGCCAACCACGAAGTTTCCTGCATCCCGGATCGCGGAAAGTGTCGCCTCGACGTTTGGCTGGAGTCCGGAAGTCCCGGTCGCCCATTCCCTCGGATCGACTCCATTCGGGACGATGTGCAGTCTGTTTCTCGGCACGCCGCGGGACTCCACGTAGTCATGCACTTTTGGAAGCATTGACACGACCGTATCCGCATGACGATAGGCATAATCCTCTGCTGCTTGCAGCAGCATGATGAAAGGATGCCGTCTCGACATCCGCCCCAGTTCGATTGGCGTCAGCGGCCATAAGTCATGTATCTCGAAAACGAGTTTGGCGCCGGCCAATGTTGCTATCCGTCGCGCTGGCCAGATATCCATTGGATAAGTGCTCGACGCAATTACCACATCCGGCTTGAACGCTTCGGCAATTCGCTTGCTCTCAAGGTACAAACGGCTCACGAAGGAAGCCATATTGCGCACACGTCCAATGCCGTTGCCGCAATACCGGGGTGTCTCAAACCATGTGTATCGAATGCCATCGATGATGTCATCCAGGCGATATTGGCCGACGAGTTGAGGCTGCCGGCTTCGAATGTGCGATTGAGAGGCGGCGACAATCTTCACATCGTGCCCCATGCGCACCCATTCGCGCGCCAGATAATATGGCCGGTATTCCATGCCATGGTGCGGGGATCCCGCATAATGATTGATGTAGAGAATGCGCATTGCTTCAAAACCTGATAAGTCACCATGATGATCGATCATCAGAAACGATTATCATATTCCAAAAAATTACTCGCGCTGATTAAAATCAATCGTAAGCAGTGCGGATATTTAGCCCAGTTTTCCCATGTTTTATTGAGACGTATTCAATGGCTGGAGCCAGATTACTTTCCTATGTTTTTAATAATTCCGCAGGGAATTTAATACCCCCTTTTAACATTACTGCACAGGATCTTTCTCCGCTGCGTATTAACTATCCCTTATGCGGCATCAATAACCCTCCTTGCCAGATCGATATCGTCCGATAGAGAACCGATCGCATAGCCAGCTGCGCCGGCGGTTGGGCGCAGCCATCCCAAAAAAGGGGATCTGTCATGAGAATCAATAAAATACCGAGTGTCACATTCCAGGCTCACAGTCAGGTCGGCGATGACTATTGGCATTCGGTACTGATTTCGTTGTTAAGGGGACTGGCGGCTATCGAGGTCGCCGCCGCGCACTTGCGCGCAGACATGTATCCGGGCCTGCGCGCCGTGGCGGATCCATCGATCTGGTTCAAGGGATTCTCGTTCGCTACCGGCTTCGCGCACCACGCAGTGCTGGTGTTTTTCGTTATCAGCGGGTGGCTGGTGGGGGGCAGCCTGCTCGATAAGACGAAGCAGCCCGATGCGATTGCCAGCTATGCGATCGACCGTGTAACGCGTCTGTGGACCGTGCTGATTCCGACCTTCGTGCTGACATTGCTGTTCGGCTTGTCTGCCGGCGTCGTGGATGCGCAAGGCATCGATTTTCATCCTGCTAACGATTACTCCGCCGTCGTCTTCGGCGCCAACCTGATCGGCCTGCAGACCATCGTAGTGCCTGCTTTCGGCGGCAACTTTCCGTTGTGGAGCCTGGCCAACGAGACCTGGTATTACATACTGTTCCCGCTGGTGGTCGTGCTGTGGCGCGCCCCGGGTCGCGCTACGCGCGTAGCATGCGCCACCACACTTCTCCTGCTGGCAGCCATGTTGCCCGCCGCAATCGTCGGCTATTTCTTGATCTGGTTACTGGGCGTGGCATTTTCTCGAATCCGGATCGAGTGCAGCACCGCGCAGCGTTCGGTCTGGGTGATACTGGTCACAGTGCTGTGGGCGTATTACCGACTGACAGGTGACATGAATGCGTTCACCCTGGCCAACCTGCTGCCGGACCTGGGGTGCAGCCTGGTGTTCCTGGTGCTCTTGTCGAGCCTGCAGTTCAAAGCCGCCGCAACGTCGAAGCTGCGTCCGCTCCTGGCCAGGATCGGCACCTTCTTCGCCGAATTTTCCTTCAGCCTATATGTCCTGCACGTACCGCTGATCGGCCTGCTGCAGCATTGGGCATTGAAGCGCTGGGGCCTGCGCGAGCTGTCCCCGCATGAGTCGCTGCACTTCGCGATTTATCTGGGCATGCTGGCCACATTGCTCGCAGGAGCCTACTTGTCCTACCGGCTGTTCGAATCGCGCACTTACCAGATTCGGCGGCTGCTCAAACGCATGCTGCTGCAGCGCCCCGCTCGCGCCCCTGTTTCGCCAACCTTTCGCGCCGATTGAGGCGCGCGGACGGGCCAACGAAAGAACGCCGCAGTTGCATGGGCATCCGACTTTCGGCGCTGTCCCGCCTACCCCTCGATGCGGCGCAGGACAACAGGACGCTCGCGTCGAGCAAAAGGCGACGCCACTCTACGGCAAGCGCTCCCTTGGCGGGACGAGTCCGCCGGACTGCACCTTCCCTGGCAAGACCACGTTACGCCGCGCTGCGTAGCTTGGACCGGTCAGCGCAAACAACAAAAACAGCCACACCGGCGGTTCGTAGAAAAACATCTTCTCGTTCAAAGGCACGAGCACCAGCAAGGTCGCTAGGACAACCCCGTTGACCCGGATCATACGCACGAGCATCCCCAACAGAGCGAGCGACACCACCGCACCGCCTCGTGTCGTCAGGTTGAACAAAACGCCGATGTCCTGGTAGTGGCAACGAACACATGGATCGCTGACGAAGCCGATGCCCACGAACTTTTCTTCGGGACTCTTCGCGCGGTACGCGGCAAGGCCCTCGATCCGATGTGTCAAGCTGCCATCGGATGGTTGATTGATGAACCGCTCTTCCAGGTGCGTCACGATGCCCGATGCAATCAGATATGTCACGATCGCCGCGGCGAGGACAATGAGGTGGAGTGGCCGGACCTCTTTCCGCCACAGGTAGAGGCCTAGCACGGTGACCAACGGGACGAAATAGACGGACGAGCCCGAATTGGTCAGGAAGATCCCGATGATGGACACGCAAGTCAGCAACACCAGGCGCTCGCTGAATTCCGAGACCAGCATCATGATCGCCAGCAGGCAGCCCATATAGTTCGCATAGGTGCCCGGCTCCACGTGGAAGCCGGAGAACCGCGTAATGTTCAGGTAGTCTTCGGAAAAGCGGCTGTCCGAACCGAAGATCATCTTGTAGAAGTCGACGATCCCGGCCGACGTCGCAAAGAACAGGAATGCCTGCAGGACGATAAACAGGACGTTAATCGCCAGCAGCCATGCAATCGCCGTCCGGAATTCCCGTCGCCAATGGAACGAGAGCTCGTAAAGAAGCATCGCCGCGCACATGTCGGCGGCGATGAGCATGGCGAACTGGCCGGGACCGGAGATGACCAGCGTTGCGTGCATGAAGATTAACGCCAGGAGGAGTAACACATGCATGGTGGGCGCGCGCGGCCGCACCGATCGAACCGCTAACAAGGGAAACAGCAACATCAGGGACGCGCCTGCCACCAGATACCGCGGAATCATCGAAGGATTGGGACCGCCTTGCTCGAACGGCGTAAAGAACAGAAATAGTGTGCAAAAGAACACCATGAACACCAGAGGCGACTCAAGGCGGTTCGGCGCGCGCATGTCAGGGACGAGATGCAATGTCGACCAGGGATTGGCCGAACCGAGGGTAATTGTGCGCGGCGCTATATTTTTCCTGCCACTCGGAGCGTGCACGGGTCCGGTACGCCGCCGCTAAGGCCCTGTCGCGGAAGCGCGCCAGCGCGTCGGCGATGGTCGCGACTTCCGGATCGGCCGGGATCAGGATGCCATTGCTTTCGTTGACAATTTCGCCGTTGCCGCCGACGTCGGTGGCCACCATCGGGATGCCGACCGAACTGGCCTCCATGAGGCTGACCGGGATCCCTTCGCTTGAACTGACGTTGACGAACACATCAAACTTTTGCTCCCGGTACAGCTTCATCACGTCCTCTTGAGCGAGATAGCCTGTGAACACGACCTCGGCGCGCCCTCCTCCCAGCTTCGAGTGGGCGTATGCCCGTAGCTCTTCGAACAGCCCGCCGTCGCCGATGTGGGTCCAGCGGACGCTCAGCGATGGTGCAACTTCCAGCAGGTGCGCAATCGCGTCGACAACGAGGTGGAGGCGCTTCTCCTCAACCACGAAGGAACACGAAACGATCGACAGCGCTTCCTCCTGCGGCTGCGCGTTCTCGAACCCGGGGTCATCCACACCGAGGCGCGCCGTGAAGCATTTGCGCGCCGCGGCCGGATGCTCGCGCGCCACGTAGGCCCTGCCGTGGTCGGAGATACTAAACACCGCGTCGATCCCGGCCAGCACGCCTTGTCGCAAGCCTGCGTAGCCACCGCTGCGCTTGTCCTCGTACAAGTCGCCGCGATGGGCTCGCGACACCACCTTGAGCGAGGGCTGGTAGACATCCCGGAAACGGATTGCTCCTGCGATTTCCGGAAACATCCAGTAAAAATAGACGATGTCGATTTTCTTGTTCGCGTGCTTGACCTGCTCGACCAGAAAGCGCTCGAACAGGCAAGCGCGGTACAAGGCTCGCGCCAATTCCTTCACGTTCTCCCAGCGGTGCGCGCCGCGCAACACACGTCGCGCATCGTCGAGCCACGCGTAGCGCCACAATCCTCCCAAAAATGAACTGACCAGGACAAGGCTCCGCTGCACGCCCCAACGCGCATTCGCGTAGTCGAGATTGACCGGCAGCGACGTTGGGCGCGGCGCGGCGTCCTGCGCATAGAAACTCGGCACAAGTTCCACATGGGCGAAACACCGGGCAAGATATTCCAGTTCGGCCTTGATGAAGGGTTCGTTCCGGCCGTAAGGGTAAGAGGTGGTCACCACCAGGATGCGTTCTTGTCTCATTCACTCGTCTCCATCGACAAGGGTCACGACATCGGCGCGCGTGCCACCGGCCTCTGCCCGTTTCACTGCCATGATCTTCCTGTACATGACCACGGTAAAAAGGGCCGTGATCGAAAACGCGACCGTCGACGCGAGTGCCGCACCGCTCGTTCCCAGGACCGGAATGACGAGGACGCCGCAGACCGCATTGATCACCAGGCACAGAAGCGCACCCTGGATGTTCACTCTTTGAAATCCCATCCCGGCAAGGGCATTGGAGATGATGCTCATATAGCTCCAGGTGACGATACCCGGCAGCAAAATGATGAACGGTGCCACGCTGCCCTGAAAATCCTTGCCGAACGCGAGCGGGATCGCGAACCACGAGATGGCGGCGGCGCCCAGCGCGCCGGCCAGCGTCACCTGCACCACCAGTCTCGCAACCTTCGCCACCATGGCTTCCAGCGCCTCGGGCGATCTGCTGTTGGCGGCCGACTCCGGGTACACGATCGACGACGCCGCTCCCGAAAACAGCCACAACATCTCCGCGAGCTGTACCGCGAGCGCGTAGAATCCGGTCGCGGTAGCGCCCAACATGAAGCTGACGAGATACAGCGCGAGCCTATAGTTAAGAAAGGTGATGACATTGCTGGCATGGGCGCGCAGCCCGAACGACATCGCCTTGCGCAATCGGTACTGGCCGGCGGCGCCGGGCGCGATCTTGCCGAGGCGCGACTCGCTCATCAGCCAGAGCGACAGCTGGCCGATCAGGTGGCACGTCACCACAGCCATCACGCTGACGTTCCCGGTCACGCCCAACAGGGCAACCGTGGCGAAAAATATGAACGGGTGAACCAGCAATGTCCTGTTGTACGTGCGATAGTCACGCTGGCCCCGGATCATCGACGATGACCATCCGGCCAGCAGCAGCAGCGGAAACAGGAGGCTCGCATACAAGGCCAGACCTTTGTGTATGCCCGGAAGGTAACGTGCGATCTGTTCCCCGCTGCCTGCCACCAACACCAGCGCGACCGCCATCCATAGCAGGACCGCGAGGACCCAGTTCGCGATGCGCATCTGCCGCGGATTGCCGGAACCGGAGCTCAGGTGGTACACATGGCTCGCCCCCATGCCGAGGTTGAGAAACGCGTACAGCGCCTGCGGCAGCAACATCGCCGTGGCCAGGATCCCGTTGCCTGCCGGCCCGAGCATCCGTGCCGTGATGCACATCCCGGCGAAATACAAGGAACCTGACAGTATCTGGCGCGCGACAGTCGCGCCAATGGTTGCAGACAGGTTCAAGCGCGAATCCGGAGATCGCCCCAATGAGAAAGCTGCAAACAGGCTTCGCATCATTGTCTTCATCGTTGCCTTGCCGGGTTTGGGTTCTGATCCTGCCAGTTGGAGCTCCGCGCCGGCGAAGCGCTAGGCCGAGTATCCCAGCTGGGCGGCGTCGTCGATGTATTGCGTACGACCGGCGCCGATGCGCAAGGCCATGTCGTTGAACAGCACCCCCCGCGGCGAGAGGCCTGCATGGTTCAGACGCTTGATCGATTCCGTGATCTCGGCGTCGGTGGTGACGCGCGCGCGCGCGAGCAGGAAGATGGCGCCGGCGTGGTTGCCGATGATGAGGGCGTCCGAGGCCAGCAGGATGGGTGGTGTGTCGATCAGTACCAGGTCGTAGTTGGTGCCCGCAGCTTCGAGTAACGTGGTGAAATTCACGTGCAGCAAAAAATCCGAACGGTTCGGCGGCAGTGGGCCAGTCGGAATGAAGTCGAGGTTCTCGTAGACTTCGTGGTGCACGATGTCTTCAACCCGCATCGATCCGTTGATGGCCTTGGACAATCCCTGGTCGCGGCTGATGCCGAAGTAGCGGTGCAGGTGGCCGCTGCGGAAATCCGCATCGATCAGCAACACCCGCTTGCCGCTGGCCGCCATCACGGCTGCGAAATTCACCAGAACAAAGGACCTGCCCAGACCGTGCGTCGGTCCGGCGAACATGACGATGTTGTTCCTGAAGTGCGGCATCGCGTACTGCAGGGCGGCGCGGAAGCTGCGCAGGCTTTCCACGGCAGCATCGCCCGGAATGACACGAGCCAGCAGTGGCAAGGCTTCCATTCCACCCCGCGCCTTGTGCATCAGCTTGTCCTGATTGCTGCTGTGCGGGATCGTGGCATAGACCACGCGGGCGTGCAGCAAGCGCTCGATCTTCTGCGGATCGTCGATGCCGCCCTTCATCGCATTGCGCGTAAACGCAATCATGGTACCCAGCAAGAGCCCTGTGACCACCGCAAGCGCGACAATCAGGGGGCGGTTCGGCTTGAGCGGCTTTTCGGGCGGCACCGGCTCATCGACCATGCGCACGTTGCTCACCCTGCCCACCGAAATCAGCCGCAACTGCTCTGCCGTGTTCGACAGTGCCGTGTACAGGTCCGTACTGACCTTGATCTCACGGGTCAGTCGTGCTTCTTCCTGCTCCAGTGCCGGCAAGGCTTTGATGCGCGCGTTGACGTCATCGATTTCCGCCTGGGCTTCCTTGCGCTGGCGATTGATGGCGGCGATGATCGGATGGTCTTCCGTGAAGCGTCCCAGCAGTTCGGTCTTTTTCTGGATCAGGTCGAGGCTGCGCGTGCGCGTCGCTGCCGCCTGTGCGAGCATTTCCTTCGCCTCTTCCTGCAGGTCCACGGTGCCGTGGGTGTTGCGGAACTGGTTGTAGCGGTCTTCGGCCTGTTCGAGCTGGCGCTTGAGGATCGGCAGCTGCTGGTTCAGGAAGGCCAGCGACTTTTCCGCTTCCTCGGTCTTGCGCGCCAGATTCTGGCGCATGTACTCGCGGCCGATCTCTCTCAGGACCGCATAGGTTCGCTGGGCATTTTCGCCCTGCAGCTTGACCTCGATCACGCCGGACTGTTTGCCCTGTTCCGAGATCACGAGAGCGCTCTGGATCGCCTGGATCATGGCCACCCTCGAGATGCGGCGCAGGCGGAAGCGCGCGCCCGGCTTCGCCTGAATGCGCTCGACCTTCAACTCGATGGTCCCCTCCGGCGTCGGCACGCGGTAACGCTGGCCGACGTTGCCGTCGAAAACGGTACCCTGCACACCGCCCGAAAAACGGAAGCGGCCGCCACCCAATGACGTCAGGGCGAATTCGCGTCCCAGCCACGCCTCGGGCACTTCGAACAGCGAAACCTCGGCCTTTTCGCCGCCCCAGACATAGCCGCCGTAACCGAACAGTCCCGGCTCGGACAGCGTGCCACTGTTCTGTTTGGCAAACCAGAATCCGGCGACCGGGAAGTACCTCGGTTGCGTGTCGATGTACAGCTGCAGGTTGTCGACCGCGCGCGACACCACCATGCGCGAGCGCAGCAGCTCCATCTCCGCGATGGCTGCCTTCTTGGTCTCGAACAGCGACGACGCCTCGCTCAGGATGTTCTTCGAGGCGTTCGGACTTTCCTCCTCGACGTGGATCAACAGGTCGGCTTCGAACACCGGCATCGCAAGCAGTGCGTACAGTACGGCCGCCAGCGTGATGAGGGCCGTGATGCCGCCGATCAGCCAACGGCTGTCATAGAGTGTGTGCAAGTGACCCTTGAGGTCGAAAGGTGCTTCGTCTGCCCCGCCCGCGGTCGCGCGCGGGTCGAAGGGGACGCTGACGATAGGCGGCGTATGGACCACAGGGGTCAGGGAATGCGACTCGCCGAGGGTGCTCATGGTCATGCTCCTGCAGGGTTCCGTGTGCTTGAGGTGGCGTACGTCCGTCTGCGCGTGCTTCAGGGCCGGGTGGTGGCGCTGACGGCCGAGGTCAACGCACCCGGAATCAGGAGGCTCAGGTTCCGGTTCCAGTTGGCCAGCGGCGTTGCCGCCACATAGACGATGTCCTTGGGCTGCAATTCGAAGGATTCGGCCATCGCCAGCGAACTGGCCTCGCGGGCGTCGAGCCGGAACACGCGGGTCCGGTCGGAGGTCTTGCGCACCACGTAGACCTGGCGTGCGTCGCCACTCAGCGGACTGATGCCGCCGACCTCGCCGAGCGCCTCGTTCAGGGTCAGGCGCCCATCGTGCATCGTCAGCGCTTTCGGCGTGATGACCTCGCCGGACACGAAGATCTTGCTTTCGTCACGGGATTGCACGCGGACCACGTCGCCCGGCTTGAGCATGACCAGGCCTGGATTGATGCCCTTCTGCACGAGGTCGCGCAGGTTGACGCGGTAGCGCTGCTGGCCGCGCTCGAGAACGATCCGGCTCTGGTCGGCGGTGGGCAGCAGCCCCCCGGCTCGGTTGAGCGCCTCGACCAGGGTCATCGGGATGTCGTTGATGGCTTGCAAGCCGGGGGCCTTGACCTCGCCGTCAATGTACACACGCTTGCTGCGGAAGGACTGGACCCGCAATGTCACGTTGGGGCCCGCAAGATACTTGGCGAGCCTCTTCGTCAGGACCGCGCGGGCTTCTTCCTCGGTCAGGCCGTCGACGGGCACGAGGCCAATGAGGGGAAACTGGATGCGCCCGAGATGATCGACCACGAAGCCCGGCTGCGACGCGTTCGCCCCGCTCGGGTCGGGCGGGCCGGGAGGCGCGTTCACGGCGGTCCCGGCCAGCTCGGGGTGGTCCCACACCACGATGGACAGCACGTCGCCGCTCCCGATCGCGTAGGGAGGCGGGTTCGGCACGAGCAGCTCGTCGAGGCCCTGGTTGGCCACGTCCTGATGCTGCTGGCGTTCCGCGGCGATCAGCTGTTCCGTGATCATTTCCGTCGGCGGCGGGGATGTTTCGGCCCCTGCCTTGTCCTGTGAGCGGAACTGGATGGTGGGGGCGCACCCCACGAGGGCAAGCGCCAGCAAGGCGGCCGCCGTAAACTGCGTCGAGGAAGCTTTCATGATTTGCCTGTCGGAATGTGCTGCCAACCCCTGGCGATCCGAGTCAGCGTAAGCCCGCTACCCAGAATGGCTTTGGCGCACGTCAAACGGCAGGCTCAGGTCAGCATTACTCCAGCGGCGACATTTCACGTAGAAGCGCACTTATGCGGCGCAGAAATAAAAATACCCGCATCAACCTATCGATGCGGGTATCGTGCTCGCTATTGCGAGATGATCAGATCAAGGCGTGAGCCGGTGCTATCAGTACTCGTACGCGCCGATGTCGACTGCCGCGCCACGCGGACGTGCCACGCCTGCGAAGTCGATCGTCGGTGCCTTGGTCGACGTGCCGCGGTCGATTGCAGGCGAGCTGCTGTACACGCGATAGTCACCGGTGCCGTTGGCCAGATAATTGCGGAACAGCGGATCCGAAGAAATCGAACCGGTCACATAGCCCTTCACTTTCCAAGCGGTGCCGCTGCGCGCGACCAGGTTGTTGGCATAACGATTGTTACCACCCATTAAGCCAGCTTCGATGACGCCGTAAGCAACGTTGTCGTAGACAATATTGTTGGCGACATAGTTGTTGGCGGAGCCGGTCGTGGTGCCAGCGTCACCCTGGCCCAGCAGAATACCGATCTTGTTGTGGAACGACGTGTTGTTGACGATCGTCGACGCCGTGGCGCCGTGCCATTGCTGGATACCGGCCATCGCGACGCCCGACACAATATTGTTCGTGACGACGTTGTTTGCGTTGGCGATATAGATGCCTTGAATCGTGTTGCATGCGCCGATATAGCGAGCACCGATGTTACGCACGACGTTGCGGTCGATGAGGACATTCCCGACAGGACCATACGTGTCGATTGCCGCGCCGCCGCTGCCATTGCAACCGCCGCTGACCGTCAGGTCGTGAATGAAGTTGTTCTTGAACGTCAGGTACGCGCCGGAAGCCAGGAGGCCGTGACGGCCCGAGCCGGTGATCTGGAACCCGTCGATATCGACATAGCTGCCGCGGGAATCCCACGTGATACCGGTGCCGGACACGACAATCTTGGCGCCCCACTTCACATCCGACACGAAGCGGATGCGCGCGCTGGCGGTACCGCTCTTCCTGGTGATGATGCCGGAACTGCTCAGGGAAGGTGCCGACACATAGTACGTTCCGGCGGCAACGTGGATCGTCGATCCGGCGCTTGCCAACGCGTCCGCACGTGCAATCGTCTTCACCGGCGCTGTCTGGGTGCCCGGGTTGTAATCCGAGCCCGTGGGCGACACGTAGATATTGGTGGCGGCAACGGCGCTGCCCCCAGCCGCCAGCAGCGCGACAGCGCCAAAGCACGACAACAGGTTGATACGAACATTCGGAACAAACTTGACTGCGTTTTGCATTTAACTGCCTCAACAAGTGAAAGGAGTAGCTTTGAGGCGTGGAAACTTCCTAAGTTCAATGAATCTGCAGAAAAATTTTTTGGGAGTAATGAACAATACAAAACAATTCCCTCCAAGAAAAATTTCTTGAGAGGATAATCATTCATTGTTTGTCATCGAACGATGCGCAGATGATTGCTGTTAAGCAATTCACGGAGAGGATGCCTTTAGCGGTGGAAAAGCTCAGGCAGGCACCTTGGACCGGATTGGGTTAGCCGGACCGTGGGAATGATGGACGTGCGAATTAGCGCTAAAGCATCTTGTATGCTTTGACGTTTGAACGGCGACTGGATGGATCGACGTCGGATCGCCTCGCCGACCGCCGAGGTCAATGCCGTCAGCGCATCTCTTCCATCAGCCGCAGGACGCCGGCAAAGCGCCAGACGCGCCGCAGTTCGATCACGTCGTAGTTCGCCGCGACATTCGGTGGAAACGCCGAGTAGCGCGCGTTCAGACGCACGATGCGGCGCACGAAGTCGTCGATGTCGGTGCGCCCGCTGGAACGCAGGATGGTCACGTCCTCGACGCTGCCGTCGCTGCGGATCGCCACGCTGACGACGGGATCCGTGCGCACGATATCGACCGACAACTGGGCGTCGCTGAGGACGGCGTTGCGCTCGATTTTCTGGCGCACGCTGTCCATGTACATGCGTAGCGGAATATCGTGGCGCGCCGCTTCGGCCAGCGCGCGCCGGACGGCACGTGCCGCGTCCTCGGCGGGCTGCACGGCCCGCGGCACGGGTTTCGAAATGTCGATGCCGCGCATCATCTCGCGCGCCCGCGAGGCCAGGTCGCTGCCCAGCGCCCCGCGCGGGAGGGCACCGTTGCCGCGGACGGTGCCAGCGCCGTTGCCACCGTCCTCGCCTGCGCGCGTGGGGGCGTCTGCAACGGCGCGCTCGCGTGCCTGGCGAGCCTGCTCCTGTGCCAGTCGCGCGTTCTCTTCCGCCTGGCGGCGTGCCGCCTGTTCGGCCTGGGCTTGCTCCTGACGCGACCGTTCTTCCGCGAGCCGGCGGGCCCGTTCCTGGTCTGCCAGTTGTTGCCGCACGACCTCCTCCGCCCGGCGTTGTTCGGCCAACTGCTGCGCCCGCGCCTGTTCGGCCTGCTGGAGACGCCGCTGCTCGGCCAGTTGCTGCGCACGGTCCTGCTCAGCCTGCTGAATGCGGCGCTGCTCGGCCAACTGCTGCGCCCGCTCCTGTTCGGCCTGCTGGAGACGCTGCTGCTCGGCCAGCTGCTGCGCGCGTTCCTGCTCGGCTTGCTGAAGGCGTCGCTGCTCGGCCAGGCGCCGCTCTTCCTCTTCCTGGCGAGCCCGCGCCTGCGCTTCTTCGGCCGCATGCTGCTCGGCCAGCGCCCTCTCGTATTGCGCGGACTGCTCGGCGAGACGCTGCCGCTGTTGCGCGGCCTCGGCCCGCAGCCTGTCCTCGGCGTCGGCGCGCAGCCGGGCTTCGTCCGCGTCGCGCCGCAGCGCCCACTCCCGCTCCCGTTCTTCGGCCAGGTGGGTGCGCGCAGCCCGTGCGGCTTCCTGAGCCGTCGCATCATCCTCGACGGGCGCATCGGCCTCGGCCGGCGGCTCGGCGCGGGCCATGGGCTCCGGTGCGGGATCGGGCTCGACGGCCGGCAGCGGCACCTCGAACGTGGTGTCCCGATGGGTTTCCTGAGCGATCACCCGCGTATGCAAGCCGTCCGCCAGGCGCGTGGCGGGCGGTTTGCGGCGGCGTTTGGCGACCCGCCGCGGCGGCGGTGCGGGCGTGGGTGCCGGTGCCGCGGGCGCAGGTACGGGCACGACGGGATCGACGAGCGTGAAGCCGTGACGCGGCGTGACGGGCCGTAGCGGCGGCAAGGGCAACGGTGCCACTGCCGCAGGTGCAGGTGCAGGTGCAGGTGCGACGATGGTCGGCGGCAATGCGGGTACCTGCGGCGGTGGCACCGGCACGGGTGTCCGCACCGGCGCAGTTACCGCGGGCGTGGTCAGCCGGACCGTGATCGGACCGCCCGGTCCGGGACGCAGCCCGGGAATGCCGAACTGCAGCGACAGGACGAGCGCATGCAGCAGCAACGAAACGAACAGGCCCATTGCCAGCCGGCGTTCGGAGACATCATTCGATATGACGGGTCGTGCCGCGGTGGCATGGCGCATGCTGGTCGTGTCGCGTCAGGAGATGAACATGAAATGTTGCTGGATTGATAGCACAGCTTACACGCGACAGTAAAGGGGGCGCGCACAAATAGGGGCGCGCACGGTTCGGAACGCTGTTTGCAATCCCGGCTACAATGAATTGGACCGATCAGCAGGCAGAGGTTTGCATGTCGCCAGGATTTATTTTCGCTACGGGTATCGAAAACAGCATTCCCACGATCGAGAACGGTCGGGTGCGCATGGACGAGATGGAAAAGTGCGGCCATTACAAGTACTGGCGCACGGATTTCGACCTCGTGCAGGAACTCGGGCTGAAAGTCTTGCGCTACGGGCCGCCCTTGCACAAGACATGGCTCGGGCCCAAGCGCTACGACTGGGAATTCGCGGACCTCGCGCTCAACGACCTGCGTCAGCGGAACATCGCATCGATCGTCGACCTGTGCCACTTCGGCGTGCCCGACTGGATCGGCAATTTCCAGAATCCGGATTTTCCCGAGTTGTTCGCCGAGTATGCCGGCACGTTCGCGCGACGTTACCCATGGCTGCAGCTGTACACGCCGATCAACGAGATGTCGATCTGCGCCCTCTTCTCGGCCCTGTACGGCTGGTGGAACGAGCAGATGACGACGGACCGCGGCTTCGTGACGGCGACCAAGAATCTCGTCAAGGCGAACATCCTGGCCATGCATGCGATCCTGCAAGTGCGCCCCGATGCGCTGTTCGTGCAAAGCGAATCGACGGAATACTTCCACGCCGAAAGCCCGTCCGCCATCGGTCCGGCCGAGCTGTACAACGCCCGTCGCTTCCTCTCGCTGGACCTGAATTACGGCCGCCGCGTCGATTCGGAAATGTACGAATACATGATGGACAACGGCATGACGCGCGAGGAGTACCACTTCTTCCTGAACAATAATCTGAAGCACCACTGCATCATGGGCAACGATTATTACCAGACCAACGAGCACTACGTGTCGGCGGACGGGCTCACACGCGCGGCGGGGGAAATCTTCGGCTATGCCGTCATCACGCACCAGTACTACAACCGCTACCGGCTGCCCGTGATGCACACGGAAACGAACTTGTGCGAGGGACCGCGCGGCGACGAGGCCGTGCACTGGCTGCGCAAGGAATGGGCGAACGTCCTGCGTGTGCGCAACAACGGCGTTCCCCTGGTCGGGTTCACGTGGTATTCGCTGACCGACCAGGTCGACTGGGACACGGCCCTGCGCGAGAACAACGGCAACGTCAACGCGCTGGGCCTGTTCGACCTCGACCGCAAGATCCGTCCTGTCGGCATCGCCTACAAGGAGCTCGTGCGCGCCTGGATGGAAGTGCTGCCGACGCAAAGCGTGTGCCTGCAGGTGCCGATCGTGATGCCGCACGAATTCCAGCGCCATGTCCCGCCGCCCAGCGGCTGGCCGTTCGACGAGGACGCGACCCTCGCCCCACGCACCGAGGAGCGCGAATAGCCTGGAAGATCAATGCGCGCTGGGCGCGATCGTATAGGTCTCGCCGTGCGCCAGGTAAACGACCTGCTCGTCGAGCCCGGCCGCCTTCGCTTCCCGCGCAAAGTCCGACAGCGGCGACTTGAACACGTCGTAGTCGTCGTAATGGATGGGAATCGCTTTTTTCGGCTGGACGATCTGCATCAGGGTCACGCCATCCTTGCCGTCCATCGTGACCTTGAAGACGCCGAGGATGCGCGTGCCGCCCAGGTGCAGCAGGGCGAGATCGACGCCGGGAAACCGCTGCGGAATCGCCCTCAGGTCGTCGTGGATCAACGTATCGCCGCTGACGTACATGCGATAGCTCGGTGCCGCCGTGTTCGGGCCGAAGTCGATTACCGATCCCATCACGGACGGAAGCAAAGCCTGCATACCCGCCTTGCCGTGGCGGCCGGGTGCCGCCGTGATGCGCAGCCTGGCCTCGCCTTTTTCGATGTCGATCCGGTCCCACGTCGACAGCCCGAACGTGCGCTGGAAGCCCATGTCCTTGAGCTTCCTGGCGGCCGACTTGGTCGTGATGATGGGAATGTTCTTGTCGAGTTTTTCTTGCACGAGCTTGTCGAAGTGATCCTCGTGCAAGTGCGACAGCACGACGAGATCGATCGGCGGCAATTGCTCGAGATCCAAAGCAGGGTTCGTGAGGCGCTCGGACGTGATGCCGTAGCCGAGGTGCACCTGGTCGCCCTTGTGCAGGAAATTGGGGTCCGTCAGGATCGTGAAGCCCTGGTAGCGGATCAGCACCGTCGCCGTGCCGATGAATTGCACGGTACCGTTCGCTTCAGCGGGCGCGCCCGCGGGCGGGAGCCTGAGCGCGAGGGTGGCGGATTCCGGTGCCCTCGTCTGGGCGCTTGCGACCATGCAACCCCACAAGAACATCGCCACCATCAGCACCATCCGGACCAGCACCATATCTCCCCCTCGCCAATGTCGAGTCAAGACTAGCATGGGGGTCTGCACGCCGGCGTTCGCTAGCCTGCGGTCAACGAAAGGATTGTGGGGATGGCCTGCCCAGCTGGGTTCGAACCAGCGACCCTCAGCTTAGAAGGCTGATGCTCTATCCAACTGAGCTATGGGCAGTACGGCTTCATAAATGAAAACGGGCCGTCGAGGACAGCCCGTTTGCAAACGGTGGTCGGAGTACAAGGATTCGAACCTTGGACCCCCTGCTCCCAAAGCAGGTGCGCTACCGGGCTGCGCTACACTCCGATTGGGACGATCATACCCCGCCGGGCGGGAGGCGTCAATGAAGGGGCCCGCCCCCGCCGACGGTCAGACTTCGAAGCGCGCGGCGATGCGCTTGGCCGACGATTCGGCCAGTTCAGCGCTCTTTGCCTCGACCATGACGCGCACCAGCGGTTCCGTGCCGGACGGGCGGATCAGCACGCGGCCATTGTCGCCCAGTTCGCGCTCGACGTTTTCCTTTTCGGCCACGACGGCCGCATTCTTCGTCCAGTCCGTGCCCGGCTGCACGCGCACGTTGATCAGCGTCTGCGGATACAGCGTCAGGTCGCTGCAGCAATCGGCCAGGCCCTTGGCGGAACGCTTGAGCGCCGTCAGGACCTGCAGTGCCGATACGATGCCGTCGCCGGTCGTGTGCTTGTCCAGCGCCAGCAAGTGGCCCGAACCTTCGCCGCCCAGCAGCCAGCCCCGGTCCTGCATCATTTCCAGCACGTAGCGGTCGCCGACCTTGGCGCGTGCGAAACCGATGCCCATTTCCTTGAACGCCACTTCGAGCGCCATGTTGGTCATCAGGGTGCCGACGGCGCCGGCCACCGGACCGGTCGCCATGCGCGCGCGCACCATCACGTACAGCAGCTCGTCGCCGTTGTACAGGCGGCCTTCGGCGTCGCACATGATCAGGCGGTCGGCGTCGCCGTCCAGCGCGATGCCGAGGTCGGCCTTGTGCTCGACGACCGCGGCCGCCATCGCCTTCGGTGCCGTCGCGCCGACGCCGTCGTTGATGTTGAAGCCGTCCGGCTTGGTTCCCAGCTCGACGACCTCGGCGCCCAGTTCATGGAACACGTGCGGCGCGATGTTGTAGGCGGCGCCGTGGGCGCAGTCCACGACGATCTTCAGGCCGCGCAGGTCGAGCTCGTTCGGGAACGTGCTCTTGCAGAATTCGATGTAACGGCCCTGGGCGTCGCGCAGGCGCGTGGCGCGGCCCAGCTTTTCCGACGACACGCAGCCCATCGGCTGGTCGATCATCTCCTCGATTTCGAGCTCGACGGCGTCCGGCAGCTTGGTGCCGTGCCCGGAGAAGAACTTGATGCCATTGTCCTGGAAAGGATTGTGCGATGCCGAAATCACGACGCCCGCCTGCAGGCGCAGGGCACGCGTGAGGTAGGCGATGGCCGGGGTCGGCATCGGGCCGGCCAGCATCACGTCGACGCCGGCTGCCGAGAAACCGGCTTCCAGCGCCGCTTCCAGCATGTAGCCGGAAATGCGCGTGTCCTTGCCGATCAGGACCGTCGGGCGTTCGCTCGTGCCGGCCTTGTCCTTGGCCAGCACCTTGCCGGCGGCATAGCCCAGCCGCATCACGAAATCAGGGGTGATGGGCGACTTGCCCACCAGGCCGCGTACGCCATCGGTACCGAAATATTTGCGTGCCATTAATTAAATTCTCTTCGTCTATTGATTATTCGTAGTGGCCGCTTGCCAGACTTTCAGCGCATCCACCGTCTCTGCCACATCATGGACCCGCACGATCCGGGCGCCCTGCGCTACCGCAGCGAGCGCGCCGGCCAGGCTGCCGGCAAGCCGCTGCTCCACGCTGCGGCCCGTCACGGCGCCGATCATCGATTTGCGCGACAGGCCCGCCAGTACGGGCAGGCCCATTTCGCTTTCCATGCGGCTTATGCTTCGGAGCAAAGCGTAATTATGCTCGACACTCTTCCCAAAACCAAATCCGGGATCAATCGTGATGCGTTCGCGCGCCACGCCCGCCGCCAGCAGCGCATCGATGCGCTCGCGCAGGAAGGCGATCACGTCGGTGACGACATCGTCATACTCGGGGTGGGCCTGCATGTCCTGCGGGGTGCCCTGCATGTGCATCACGCACAGCGCGCAGTCGCTGTCCTTCACGGCCTCGATGGCGCCGGGCGCCCGGAAACCGTTGACGTCGTTGATCATGTCGGCGCCGGCGATGATTGCCTCGCGCATCACCTCCGGCTTGCAGGTATCGATCGACAGCGGATAGCCCAGTTCGCGCAACGCGTAGATCGCCGGCATGACGCGGCGCAGTTCTTCGTCGACGGGGACGCTGGGCGAGCCGGGGCGCGTGGATTCGCCGCCGATGTCGATGATGTCGACGCCGTCCTTGATCATCTGCTCGGCCCGCTCTACGGCGAATTCGAGGGCCTGGTAGCGGCCGCCGTCGGAAAAGGAATCGGGGGTGACGTTGAGGATGCCCATGACCAGCGGGCGCTGGGCGAGGTCATAGCCGAAACGGCCGCACTGCAGGTATTGACGCATGACGAAAAGCCAACGGAAAGAAGAATAAAAAGGCACCCGCGCGGGGTGCCTTTCGTATGGATCGCTACGCGGCGATTACGCCGGTGCGGTCGCGTTCTGGGCGACGCCGCCGCCGTTGTCGCTCGGGGGCGTGCGCTTGGTCAGCACCACCGACTTCGGCGGACGCGGTTCGCGGCCGGCCATGATGTCGTTGATCTGGTCGGCGTCGATGGTTTCCCATTCGAGCAGCGCCTTGGTCATCACTTCGACCTTGTCGCGGTTTTCCTCGAGCAGGCGGCGCGCCAGCGTGTACTGCGTGTCGAGGATGTTGCGGATCTCGGCATCGACCTTTTGCTGCGTCGCTTCGGAAATGGTCTTGACGGAGCCGCCGAAGAAGCCTTCGTTCGGATCATCCTCGTACACCATCACGCCCATGCTTTCCGACATGCCGAAGCGGGTCACCATCGAACGGGCCAGCTTGGTCGCGCGGGCGAAGTCGTTCGAGGCGCCGGTCGACATCTGGCCGACGAAGATCTCCTCGGCGATACGGCCGCCGAACAGGATCGAGATCTCTTCCAGCATCTTGTCCTTGTAACCGGACAGGCTGTCGTGCTCCGGCAGCTGCCAGGTCAGGCCGAGGGCATAGCCGCGCGGCATGATCGTGACCTTGTGCACCGGATCGGCCTTCGGCAGCAGCTTGGCGATCACCGCGTGGCCCGACTCGTGGTAGGCCGTGTTGCGGCGCTCTTCCTCGCGCATGACCATCGACTTGCGTTCCGGGCCCATGAAGATCTTGTCCTTCGCGTCTTCGAAGTCGCTCATCTCGACGAGGCGCTTGCTGCGGCGCGCGGCGAACAGCGCGGCTTCGTTGACGAGGTTGGCCAGGTCGGCGCCGGAGAAGCCCGGGGTGCCGCGGGCCAGGATGTCGGCCTTCACGTCGGTGCCGATCGGCACTTTACGCATGTGCACGTTCAGGATTTGTTCGCGGCCGCGGATGTCCGGCAGGCCCACCATCACCTGGCGGTCGAAACGGCCCGGACGCAGCAGTGCCTTGTCCAGCACGTCGGCGCGGTTGGTCGCGGCGATCACGATCACGCCCGACGACGCCTCGAAGCCGTCCATCTCGACCAGCAGCTGGTTCAGCGTCTGTTCGCGCTCGTCGTTGCCGCCGCCCATGCCGGCGCCGCGGTGGCGGCCGACGGCGTCGATCTCGTCGATGAAGATGATGCACGGCGAGTGCTTTTTCGCGTTCTCGAACATGTCGCGCACGCGGGATGCACCCACGCCGACGAACATCTCGACGAAGTCGGAACCGGAGATCGAGAAGAACGGCACCTTGGCTTCGCCGGCGATGGCGCGGGCCAGCAGCGTTTTACCGGTACCCGGGGGACCGACCATCAGCACGCCGCGCGGGATGCGGCCGCCCAGTTTCTGGAACTTGGTCGGGTCCTTCAGGAAGTCGACGATCTCGCCCACTTCTTCCTTCGCTTCGTCGCAGCCGGCGACGTCGGCGAACGTGACAGTGTTGTTCGTTTCATCCATCATGCGCGCCTTCGACTTGCCGAACGAGAATGCCCCGCCCTTGCCGCCGCCCTGCATCTGGCGCATGAAGAACACCCAGACCCCGATCAGCAGCAGCATCGGGAACCAGGAAATGAAGACTTGCTGGAGGAACGACGGCTCCTCGGGCGGCTTGACGTCGAAGCGCACGTTGTTGTCGCGCAGGTCGCCGATCAGGCCGCGGTCGAGCATGGTCGCGGTGGTGCGCACCTTGGTGTCGTCGGTGCGGGTCGCGGTGATGCTCGAACCTTCGATCACGACGTCCTTGATGCGTTTCGCCTTGACGTCATCGAGCAGCTCGGAATAAGCAATGGTCTTGCTGCCGCCCGCGACGCTGTGGTTGTCGAACTGCTTGAACAGCATGAACAACAGCAGCGCGACCACCACCCAGATGGCGGATTTGGAAAACATATTATTCACGAAGACTCCTCTGATGCGAACGCATCTTTTCCCATTTTTTCAAAGGCAGATTTTACCGCAATAAGCAGCCCGTGCCACGCACGACCGCCATAGTGCCTTCGGGGACGTTGAAAAACCTACTGCGCGTTGCACTGTCGTGCTGCGATGCTCGCTGTACTTTCGTACAGCTGCGCTTCTCACACAACATTGCGGCCGCTCGCGACGGTTTTTCAAGGTTCCCTTTTCTCCACTATAGCCGGTTTTTATTTCCGTTGCGCAGCCATCATGTACACAGACGTGGCTGTCCTTTGCTGATGTGCGGTTGCACCGCAGGAAATCAAGGGCGTCTCCGTCGATTTTCGCAGTTTCAGGAAGCCGGATTCTTAAGACCACGCCCCAGCAGGAAAATTTCCGACGATTTGTCGCGGCTGGCCTTCGGTTTGATCTGTTTGACGACCTTGAATTCGGTGCGAAACTTCTCCAGGATCTGGGTAAACCCCATGTCCTTAAAGCATTTCACTAACAATGCCCCCGAAGGTTTGAGGTGCATTTGAGAGAACTCAATAGCGAGATCAATCAAATGCTCCATGCGTGCCGCATCCGCAGCGGGAATGCCGGACAGGTTCGGGGCCATGTCGGAAAGAACGAGGTCGGCCATGCGGCCTTCCAGGATGCCGGCCAGCTCGTCCAGCACACTCTCTTCGCGGAAATCGCCCTGGATGAAATGCATGTCGGCGATCGGCTCCATCGGCAGCATGTCCAGGCCGATCATCGTGCCCTTGATGCCGCCCTCGTCGCCGCCGGCCAGCTTGCGCCGCGTGTACTGGCCCCAGCTGCCGGGCGTGCAGCCGAGGTCGACGATCACCTGGCCCGGCTTGATGAGCTTTTCGCTTTCGTCGATTTCCTTCAGCTTGTAGGCCGCACGGGCCCGATAGCCCTCTTTCTGTGCCAATTTGACATACGGATCGTTGATGTGATCGTGGATCCAGTTTTTATTGAATTTGTTCTTGGCCATTCGCGTAAAATACTGCTTTTAATAGGTATCTCAAAATAACATCATGATCAAACTTACACCGGTCGAGCGTGCAGCGCTGCGTGCGGAAGCCCACGGACTCAATCCTGTCGTCATGATCGGCGCAGACGGCCTGACCGAGGCCGTCCTGAAGGAAATCTCGTCCAGCCTCGACGCACACGGCCTCATCAAGGTACGCGTCTTCGGCGACGACCGTGAAGAGCGCATCGCGATCTACGAACGCATCTGCGAGGAACTCGACGCCGCGCCGGTCCAGCACATCGGCAAGCTGCTCGTGCTGTATCGCCCGAAGAAGGAAGCCGCCAAGGAACGTTCGACCAGGTCCGGCAAGGGCCTGCGCGAAGTCACCATCGTCAAGCCGAGCCCGAGCGGCACCAAGAAGCCGTCCGTGACCAAGGTCCTGCTGAAAGGCAACGAGCGCGTCACGCAAGGCGGCAACATCAAGCGCGCCAAGGCGCGCCAGAGCAGCACCAAGAAGACGGCGTTGAAATAATCCTCGTCCGTTCAAATGACAACCGGGGCCGCTGCCCCGGTTTTTTTATGCCTCAGCGCGCCTTCACGACCAGCATCGCACCGAGGATGCTCTCGGCCAGGTACAACACCTGCGACACCCCGTGCAGCGCCGCGAACG
>CBIHOW010000035.1:0-61965 GCA_966211695.1 uncultured Massilia sp.
CGCCGACGACCGAACCGGCACTCGTGCCGACGACGATGTCGGGCACGATGCCCTGCGCTTCCAGGGCCTTGATCACGCCGATGTGGGCGAAGCCGCGCGCGGCCCCGCCGCCGAGGGCCAGCGCGATTTTCACGTGACGCAGGGGAACCGGCGCGGGCGTGGCGGCGACCGGCGCGGCCGGCTGGGTGGGCGTGGAACCGCAGCCGGCCAGCAGTGCCGCGGCGCCGAGCGTGGCAAGAAGGGAACGTCGGGAGAAGGTCATCCGGAGCGAGCCGATAAACGGGGGCAAAGATGGGATTGTAACCCGATCCTGGCGTTTATCGTGGGATCCGGCAGTGCAGGCAAACTTGGGCCCCCGCCTTCGCGGGGACGACGGATTTGTGGCCGCTGGCCCAAAGACCGTCGCCCCTGCGCAGGCAGGGGCCCAATTTTTTCAACCTTACCCTGGCAGCGACGTATTCGGCAGCGTGGCTGTGAACACGCTGCCCTTGCCCGGCACCGACCGGATCGCGAGCTTGCCGCCGTGGCGCAGCAGCACGTGCTTGACGATGGCGAGGCCGAGACCCGTGCCCTGCGTCTCGCGCGAGCGGCTCTTGTCGACGCGGTAGAAGCGTTCCGTCAGGCGCGAGATGTGCTGTTCGTCGATGCCGATACCGTTGTCGATCACTTCGAAGCGCAGGTCGTTCGGGCCGCGCAGCCAGCGCAGTTCGATCTTGCCGCCTTCCGGCGTGTAGCGCACGGCGTTGCTGGCCAGGTTGCCGAACGCGCTGCGCAGCTCTTCCGCACTGCCCATCACGTCCGGGCCGTCGACGGCGAAGTCGATCTCGTGACGGCCGTTCGACAGCGCGCGCGCATCGATCGCCACCTGCTCCACGAGCGCGCGCACGTCCACGCGCTCGCGCTTGAGCGGATACTCGTCCGATTCCAGGCGCGACAGGGTGAGCATGTCCTCGATCAGCCGCTGCATGCGCTGCGCCTGTTCCGTCATCAGCATCAGGTGCGCCGTGCGCGTCTTTTCGTCCAGGCCCGGGTCGGCCAGCGCGATCTCGAGGAAGCCGACGATCACCGTCAGCGGCGTGCGCAGCTCGTGCGACGCGTTGGCGATGAAGTCGCGGCGCATCGCTTCGATGCGTTCCGTCTCCGTCGCATCGTGCGTGACGAGGATTTGGCGGCGGTTCTCGAACGGGATGATCTGCACGATCAGCTTGCGGCCGCGGATCGACAGGGTCAGCGGCTGTTCGTAGCGGCCGAGGATCAGGTAGTCGATGAATTCCGGGTGGCGGATCAGGTTCGTCACGCGCCGGCCCTTGTCGTGCTCCAGCGTGAGGCCCAGGTGGCGCTCGGCCGCCGGGTTGCACCATTCGAGGAACAGGACGTCGTCCATGATCGCCACGCCTTCCGGCAGCAAATGCATGGCCTGGCGGAAGCGCGCGAGCCACTCCGTCAGCTCGTCGCGGTTGCGTTCGTCGTCGCGGCGCAGGCGGTACAAACGGGCGAAGACGTCGGTCCACGCGCCCCACCCGTCCGGCAGCTTCGTGCTCTGCGGATCGTCGAGCCATTCGCCCAGCTTGTGCAGGTACGCCAGTTGGGAAATCAGCAGGCCCAGCGTGATGAGCAACGCGAGTGCGAGCCCGGAGACGGGACCCAGCAGCCACCACGCGATGCCGGCGACCGCGAGCATCAGGCCCAGGCGCAGCAGCGCCGGAACCCAGAACATGACGCGAGGATTCAAGCGGTCGACCTTTCTATTTTTCTTTTTCGGACAGCATGTAGCCCACGCTGCGCACGGTCTTGATCAGCTTTTCCGCTTCCTTCAGCGCCTTGCGCAGGCGGAGGACGTGGACGTCGACCGTGCGTTCCTCGACGGCCGCCGCGTCGCCCCACACCTTGTCGAGCAGCTGGCTGCGCGAGAACACGCGCTCGCGGTGCGCCATCAGGAATTTCAGCAGGCGGTATTCGGCATTGCCCATGTCGAGCTGGCGGCCGTCCAGCGTGACGGTGCAGCTGGCCGGATCGAGCGTCACGGGACCGGCCGACAGCGGCGCCTCGGCCAGGTGCGGGCTCTTGCGGCGCAGCAGCGCTTTCGAGCGGGCCACCAGTTCGCGCGGCGAGAACGGCTTCGTCACGTAGTCGTCGGCGCCCGTATTCAGGCCCGCGATCTTGTCCTCTTCCATGCTTTTCGCCGTCAGCATGATGACGGGGATGTCCTGGAAATCGCGGTCGCCGCGCAGGCGCGACAGCAGACGCAGGCCGCTCTGGTCGGGCAGCATCCAGTCCAGCAGCAGCAGGTCGGGCCTGCCGTGCACGATCGAATCCCAGGCCGATGCGACGTTCGCGGCCGTGCGGATCTCCCAGCCCGTCTCGCGCAGCGAATAGCTCACCAGTTCGACGATCGCCGGCTCATCTTCGACAATCAGGACGCTCGTGTTGGCCGCCATCGATCACCCTTCTCCGCCTGCCGCGACGGCTTGCGGTTTGCTGTGTCGAATATCCCGCCCTTCGACCACGTAGATCACGTATTCCGCGATATTCTTCGCGTGGTCGCCGATGCGCTCGATCGCCTTCGCGACCCACAGCACGTCCAGCGCCGACGAGATCGTGCGCGGGTCTTCCATCATGAACGTGATGGTGCTGCGCATGATGGTGCGGAATTCATGGTCGATGACGTCGTCCTGGGCGATGATCTGCACGGCGGCCTTGCCGTCCAGGCGCGCGAACGCGTCGAGCGCGTCGTGCAGCATGTCGGCCGTGGCGCGCGAAATCGTGCGCACCGTCTCGTAGTGGTTGAAGCTGACCATGCCGCGCTCGTGCAGGCTTTTCGCCGTGCGCGCGATCTTGGCGGCCTCGTCGCCGATGCGCTCGAGGTCCGTGATCACCTTGATCGTCGCCATGATCGTGCGCAGGTCGTTGGCGGCCGGCTGGCGGCGCACGATCAGGTGGCTGCAGGCATCGTCCAGCTGCACTTCGAGCTGGTTGACGGCGTGGTCGTCCGCCACCACCTTGTCGGCCTGCTCGGTGTTGCCGACGCGGAAAGCATTCACTGCCTCGTCGAACTGCGTTTCCACCATGCCGCCCATGAGCAGCACTTTCGACCGGATCGCTTCCAGTTCCTGGTCGTACTGCTTGGAAGAGTGCTCGCCTACCATGTCTTCATCCTGTTCAATAATGTAATCTTACCGCATCAACCGAAACGGCCGGTGATGTAGTCTTGCGTTTCCTTGCGGACCGGGTTCAGGAACAGCTGGTCGGTCTCGCCGAATTCCACCAGTTCGCCCAGGTACATGTATGCCGTGTAGTCAGAGCAGCGCGCGGCCTGCTGCATGTTGTGCGTGACGATGGCGATCGTGTAGTCGCCCTTCAGCTCGCTGATCAGTTCCTCGATCTTCGACGTCGAGATCGGGTCCAGCGCCGACGTCGGCTCGTCCAGCAGCAGCACGTCCGGCTTCACCGCCACGCCGCGCGCGATGCACAGGCGCTGCTGCTGGCCGCCGGACAGCGACAGGCCGCTCTTGTTCAGCTTATCCTTCACTTCCGTCCACAGCGCGGCCTTCTTGAGCGCCCATTCCACGCGCTCGTCCATCTCGCCTTTGGACAGGTTTTCGTACAGGCGCACGCCGAACGCGATGTTGTCGTAGATGGACATCGGGAACGGCGTCGGCTTCTGGAACACCATGCCGATCTTGGCGCGCAGCATGTTCACGTCCACGCCCGGCTCCAGGATATTCCGGCCGCGGTACAGAATAGCCCCTTCCGCGCGCTGGCCCGGGTACAGGTCGTACATGCGGTTCAGCGTGCGCAGCAGGGTCGACTTGCCGCAGCCCGACGGGCCGATGAACGCGGTGACCTGCTTGTCGTGGACGTCCAGGCTGACGTTCTTCAGGCTCTTCGTCTTACCGTAATAAAAGTCCAGGCCGGAGATCTCGATGGTCTTGGTCTTGGGCTTCGAACCTTGCGTCGTTTGCGACGGGGTGGACAGGGTCTGGGTCATCATGGAGGTCATCATTGCGGGTTCTTTTGGCGGAACAGGGTCCGCGACAGGATATTCAGGAGCAGCACGCTGAAGGTCACCAGCAGGGCGGCGCCCCAGGCGAGGCTGCGCCAGTCTTCGTACGAGCTCATCGCGAACAGGTAGATCGCCACCGGCAGGTTGGCCATCGGCTGCTTCATGTCGAGGCTGAAGAACTGGTTGTTCAGCGCGGTGAACAGCAGCGGTGCGGTCTCGCCGGCGATGCGCGCGACGGCCAGCAGCACGCCGGTCACGACACCCGCCTTCACGGCGCGCAGGCGCACCATCATCGACACTTTCCAGCGCGGCGCGCCCAGCGCGAACGCGGCTTCCAGCAGGCTGTTCGGCACGAGGTGCAGCATGTTGTCCGTCGTGCGCACGACGACGGGGATCGCGATCAGCGACAGCGCCACGGTGCCCGCATAGCCGGAAAAGTGGCCGAAGCGCGCCACGCACAGGGCGTACACGAACAGGCCGATCACGATCGACGGCGCCGACAGCATGATGTCCGTGACGAAGCGCGTGACGGTGGCGAACTTGTTGTTCTGGCCGTACTCGGCGAGATAGATGCCGGCCAGGATGCCGACCGGCGTCGAGATCGCCGTGGACAGGCCCACCATCATGAGGCTGCCGACGATCGCGTTGCGCACGCCGCCGGGGCTGCCCGGCGCCGGCGTGTCCATCGTGAACAGCGTGTGCGACAGTGCGCCGAAGCCATTGACCAGCAGGGTCTCCAGGATCCACAGCAGGAAGCCGAGGCCGACGGCCATCGCCAGCACGGACAGCGCGATGCCGACGCGGTGCCCCAGCAGGCGGCGGCGGTACACTGAATTGACAACGGCATCCATTACTTCACCCCTTCCTTGCGGGACATCCCGACGAGCATCAACTTGGCGGCCGACAGCACGATGAACGTGATGGCGAACAGGATCAGGCCCAGCGCGAACAGCGAGGACACGTGCAGCTGCGAGCTGGCTTCGGCGAATTCGTTGGCCAGCGTCGAGGAAATCGAATTACCCGCCGAAAACAGCGACAGCTTGATGTCGTTGGCGTTGCCGATCACGAAGGTGACGGCCATCGTCTCGCCCAGGGCGCGGCCCAGGCCCAGCATCACGCCGCCGACGACGCCGGCGCGGGTGTACGGCAGCACGATCTTGCGCACGACTTCCCACTTGGTGCAGCCGAGGCCGTATGCGGATTCCTTCAGCACGGCCGGTACGATCTCGAACACGTCGCGCATCACGGAGGCGATGAAGGGGATGATCATCACGGCCAGGATCAGGCCAGCGGTCAGCAGGCCCAGGCCCATCGTCGGGCCCTGGAAGAACGGGCCGATGAACGGCAGCACGCCCAGCGTCTTCTTCAGGAACGGCTGGATGGTGTCGCCGAACAGCGGCGCGAACACGAACAGGCCCCACATGCCGTAGATGATCGACGGCACGCCGGCCAGCAGTTCGACGGCCATGCCCATCGGGCGGCGCAGCCAGGCCGGGCAGATCTCGGTAAGGAACAGCGCGATGCCGAAGCTGATGGGGAAAGCGACGAGCAGCGCGATGATCGACGTGACCAGCGTGCCCGTGATGGCGATCAGCGCGCCGAATTTGTCGTTGACGGGATCCCACTCGTTGGTCGTGAGGAAGGAAGCGCCGAATTCGCGGAACGCAGGCGCCGCGCCGATCGCCAGGGAAACGATGATGCCGACGAGGACGATCAATACGCTCGCGGCGAACAGCAGGGTCACCTTGTGGAAGATGAAGTCCTGGATGCGCTGCACGCGCATGGTGTTGCGCAGTGCGACGTTGCGGGCTTCTTCCTGCAGCGCGGCCTGGCCGGCCTCGTCGGCGGCAAGCGCGGGGTGTGCGTTCATGTGTTTATCCAATTTATTACCTAGAAGCAAAAACGCGCCGCTCCCACCTGCCCGACCTCGCGCCGGGAGGTGGGAGCGACGCTACCCACGTGATGGGATATTGCTCAATTACCAGATCGCTTTGCCCGAACCGTCTTTCACGTTGTTCTTCCAGGCGGTTTCCACCAGCTTGGTCACGGAATCCGGCATCGGCACATAGTCCAGCTCGGCCGCAGCGGCGGCGCCGTTCTTGAAGGCGTAGTCGAAGAACTTCAGCACTTCCTTGCCCTTGGCGGCATCGGCCTGCGACTTGTGCACGATGGCGTACGTCACGCCGGTGATCGGCCACGCGTCCTTGCCGGCCTGGTCGGTCAGGACGACGCCGAAGCCCGGTGCCTTGACCCAGTCCGCGTTGGCGGCGGCGGCCTTGAATTTGTCGTCGTCCGGCTGCAGGAAGTTGCCGTCGCGGTTCTTCAGCTGGGTGTGGGCCAGCTTGTTCTTCTTCGCATACGCCCATTCGACGTAGCCGATCGAGCCCTTGATGCGCTGGACGTTGGCGGCGACGCCGTCATTGCCCTTGCCGCCCACGCCGACCGCCCATTTCACCGCGGTGCCGGCGCCGATCTTCGCCTTGAAGTCCGGGTTCGTCTGCGACAGGTAATTGGTGAACAGGAACGAGGTGCCCGAACCGTCGGCGCGGTGGACGACGGTGATGTCTTCGGCCGGCAGCTTCACGCCCGGGTTCAGGGCGACGATTTCCTTGTCGTTCCACTTGGTGACCTTGCCCAGGTAGATGTCGGCGATGACCGGACCCGTCAGTTTCAGCTGGCCCGGCGCCACGCCGTCCAGGTTGACGATGGCGACGACGCCGCCCATGATGGTCGGGAACTGCATCAGGCCCGCTTCGTTCAGCTCTTCGACCGGCAGCGGCATGTCCGATGCACCGAAGTCGACGGTCTTGGCCTTGATCTGCTTGATGCCGGCGCCCGAGCCGATCGATTGGTAGTTCAGGCCATTGCCGCTGGTCTTCTTGTACATCTCCGCCCATTTCGAATAGATCGGGTAGGCGAAGGTGGAACCAGCACCGGTGATGTCGGCGGCCAGCGTCGCGGTGCTCGCGAACGCGGCGGTGGTGCCGATGATGATGGTTGCCAGCAGTTGCTTCATGCGCATATCAAGGTCCTTTGGTTAGGGTAGTGACACGGTTGATGCTGCGCAGTGTAGTGAGCAAATATGACGGCTTTATGACATGGCCATCCTGTCCATATGACATGCACGGCGCATACTGTGACAACCGAAAACGACATGTCACACAATGCTTCGACCGCTGTCACATTCCGCCGTTCCATCTCTTCCCACGTCGAGAAAAGCGCCTTGTAAATACTTTTTCTTATGCTAATTTGAAAGCGTTTATTCGGTATGGAGGTGCACGACCGGCATTGGGGGCCGGAGAGGCCTCATCAAAGAAAAAGCGGCGGGGCCCAAGGCGCCCGCCGCTTTTCTTGTCTGCGCAGTCAGCGCAGAAGTCAGCGCAAGAAGCGCGACACCTGGCTCATCGCCGTCAGGTCCAGGTTCATGAACTGCAACCCGGCCTTGAATTCACCATTGCTGAAAATGCAATACATGACCTTGACGCGCGCATGCAGGGGGAACGGCGTGCCGTCGACGAGCAGGTCGAAGCCGACCTGGCCCGTCTGCCCCGTCTGCAACGGATGCGGCACGGTGATGCTGACGCCGTTGGCGCCGATGTCGGAAGTGCGTCCCTGAACGGGGGCCTGGCCTTCCATCGCCAGGATTGCCCTCACTTTCAGGATCTTGCGTGCGGATTGCCTTTGTTCTATCGCCACGATCAGCCTGTGTTACTTTTGAAAACGAGGTGGGATTATAAGGCGGAAACGACAACCTGCGTATTACCGCTATGCAAGTGATAGCGATCAGTCGAGCTCGCGCAGCTTGCTGAACGCCTCGTCGATCCGCTCGACGGCCACGATGGTCATCCCCTCGATCTTTTGCTTCGGCGCGTTCGCCTTCGGGATCACGGCGACGGAAAAGCCCAGCTTCGCGGCCTCGCGCAAACGCTCCTGCCCGCGCGGCGCGGGACGGATCTCGCCGGCCAGGCCCACCTCGCCGAAGACGACGAGGCCGCGCGGCAGCGCCTTGTTGCGCATCGACGAGTTGATCGCCAGGAGGACGGCCAGGTCGGCCGCCGGCTCCGTGATCTTGACGCCGCCCACCGCATTGATGAACACGTCCTGGTCGAACGCGGCGATGCCGGCATGGCGGTGCAGCACGGCGAGCAGCATCGCGAGGCGGTTCTGCTCCAGGCCGACGGACAGCCGGCGCGCGTTCGGCAGATGGCTCGCATCGACGAGCGCCTGGACTTCGACGAGCAGCGGTCGCGTTCCCTCCTGCGTCACCATCACGCAGGAACCGGGCACCTGGTTGTCGTGTTGCGACAGGAACAACGCGGACGGGTTCGACACGCCCTTGAGGCCCTTTTCCGTCATCGCGAACACGCCCAGCTCATTGACGGCGCCGAAACGGTTCTTGATGGCGCGCACGAGGCGGAAGCTGGACTGCGTATCGCCTTCGAAATACAGCACGGTGTCGACGATGTGTTCCAGCACGCGCGGCCCGGCCAGCGCGCCCTCCTTCGTCACGTGGCCGACGAGGATGATCGTCACGCCCGTCTGCTTGGCCACGCGCGTGAGCTGGGCCGCGCATTCGCGCACCTGCGAGACGGAACCGGGCGCCGACGTCAGCGCATCCGAATACAAGGTCTGGATCGAGTCGATGACGGCCACGTCCGGCTTCAGGTCGGCAATGGTGCCCAGGATTTTTTCCAGCTGGATCTCGGCCTGCAATTTCAGGTCCTTCGCCTCGACCTGCAGGCGGCGGGCGCGCAGCGCGATCTGGGCGCCGGATTCTTCGCCGGACACGTACAAGGTGCTGCGCGTAGCGGCCAGGTTGGCCAGCGCCTGCAGCAGCAGCGTGGACTTGCCGATGCCGGGATCGCCGCCGATCAGCACGACGCCGCCCGCGACGAGGCCGCCGCCCAGCACGCGGTCGAATTCGTCGATGCCGGTGCCGAAGCGCGGCACGTCGATCGCCTCGATATCCTTCAGCGACAGCACGGGGGCCGTCTGCGCGAGACTCTTGTGCATGTGCGGCGTCTGCGACATGCGGTTCAGGCCGGCGGTCTCGACCTGCTCGGTCATCGTGTTCCACGCCTTGCAATCGGTGCACTGGCCGGTCCAGCGGCTGGCGACGGCGCCGCAATCGCTGCAGACGAAACTGGTACGGGGTTTAGCCATGATTCCTTCTATAAAACGGGATCGCACCCGAGCGGCGCCTCGGCCACGCGCACGCGCGGCGCCACGGCGCACATCAATTCATAGCCGATCGTGCCGGCGGCATGCGCCACGTCGTCGATCGGCAGGCCATCGCCCCATAGTGTGACCTTGCTGCCCACCCGCGCGTTCGGGATGGGCGACAGGTCGACGGCCATCATGTCCATCGACACCCGGCCCACGAGCGTCGTGCGGATGCCGTCCACCAGGACGGGCGTACCGTGCTCCGCGTGGCGCGGGTAACCGTCCGCGTAGCCGCAGGCGACGATGCCCACCGTCATGGGTTTCTCTGCCTGGAAGCGGCTGCCATAGCCCACGCTGTCGCCCGGCTGCAGTTGCTGGATGCCGATGATTTCCGATTTCAGCGTCATCGTCGGCACCAGGCCGTAATCCTTCGCCGAGCGCCCGCCCGGCGTGCCGCCGTACAGCATGATGCCCGGACGCACCCAATCGCTCTGCAGCTCCTGGACAAGTTCGGCGGTGTGCAGCACGCCGCCCGAGTTCGACAGGCTGCGCTCGCCCGGCAAGCCGTCCGCGCCCAGGCGGAAGCGGCGCACCTGCTCGCCGATCGACAGGCGCGGATGCTCCAGCTCGTCCGCATTCGCGAAATGCGTCATGAACGTGATATTGCGGATGCCCGGGATCGCGCGCAGGCGCTGATATGCCGCCGCGAACTCGTCCGGCCGGAAGCCGAGGCGGTTCATGCCCGTGTTCATCTTCAGGTGCACGTCGATGGGGCGGTAGAGCTGGGTGTACTCCAGCATCCTGACCTGTTCGATGCAGTGGACCGTGCTGTTGATATTTTGCTCAGCCAGCAAGGGAATGTCCGACGTGTCGAAGATTCCCTCTAATAATAGGATGGGCTTCACCCAGCCCAGCTCGCGCAGGCGCAGCGCATTGTCCGTCTCGACCAGCGCCAGGCCGTCGGCCTGCGCGAAGCCGCGCATGCCTCGTTCGAGGCCGTGTCCATACGCGTTCGCCTTCACCACGGCCCAGATCTTCGCCTGCGGCGCACAGGCGCGCGCACGGGCCAGATTGTGCTGCATGGAATCGAGGTGGATGGTGGCGTGCAGGGGACGAGGCATGGCTTGCAGATGGGGGCGACGGCTGAGAACGAAAGGTTTATTTTACTCCCGGCAGTGAAATGCCGTATTGTCGATTCCTTGGGCTAACCGGTCTTTCATGGTATAAAGCAACCCATCCAGTTTTTTGAACCTTTCGAATGAATCGTGGTTTTTATACCATCATGGCGGCGCAGTTCTTCTCGTCGCTGGCAGACAACGCGCTGATATTTGTCGCGATCGGTCTGCTAACGGCGATGAAAGCCCCGGCTTCCTTCATTCCGCTGCTGCGCGAGTCTTTCGTCCTGTTCTATGTCCTGCTGGCTGCTTTCGTCGGTGCTTTTGCCGATTCGATGCCCAAGGGACGCGTGATGTTCATTGCGAATCTAATCAAAGTTTTCGGCTGCTGCCTGATCTTCTTCGGCGTGCATCCGCTCATCGCCTGCGCCGTCGTCGGCTTCGGCGCCGCCGTCTATTCTCCCGCCAAATACGGTATCCTGACCGAACTGCTGCCGCCGGAAAAACTCGTCGCGGCCAACGGCTGGATCGAAGGTCTCACCGTCATGTCCATCATCCTCGGCACCGTCATGGGCGGCGCCCTCGTCAGCGCCCACGGCGGCGCGTGGCTGATGACCTGGGACGTGCCCTATATCGACACCGGCATCAACACCCCGACCAAGGCGCAACTCGCCGTGCTGATCGGCGTGTACGCGCTGGCCGCCGGCTTCAACCTGCGCATTCCGGACACGGGCGCGCGTTACGAGCACCAGGAACGCAATCCGCTCAAGCTGATCGCGGATTTCGCCGACTGCTCCGCCACGCTATGGAAAGATAAACTGGGCCAGATCTCGCTGGCGGTAACGACGCTGTTCTGGGGCGCCGGCGCGACCCTGCAATTCATCGTGCTGAAGTGGGCCGAGCGCTCGCTGCACATGCCGCTCGACAAAGCGACGAGCCTGATCGGCGTCGTCGCCATCGGCGTCGCGGTCGGGGCCGCCGCGGCCGCGAAGATGATCCCGCTGAAGAAATCGCTGACCGTGATCCCGCTCGGCATCATCATGGGCCTCGTCGTGACCTCGATGACGATGGTGTATTCGCTGACGATCGCCGTGCCCCTGCTCCTGATCATCGGCATGCTGTCCGGCTTCTTCGTCGTGCCGATGAACGCCCTGCTGCAGCACCGCGGCCACGTGCTGATGAGCGCCGGCCACTCGATCGCCGTGCAGAACTTCAACGAGAACCTCTCCATCCTCACCATGCTGGCGCTGTACGCCAGCATGATCACGCTGAACCTGGACCTGAACCTCATCATCGTCCTGTTCGGCCTGTCGCTGGCCGGCATCATGTGGCTGATCGGCCGCCGCCACGCGGCAAACCAGCGCGAGCACGACTCGCTTGCGCTGATCGGCGAGCACAAACACTGATTCGATAATTCGGGGTCAGAGCACATTTTTCTCGAAATTCGGGGTCAGAGCACATTTTCGAGAAATTGATCCGTACGGGGACCAGCGCGCAATCCGTGACTGCGCGAGGGCCTGCAAGCCGGCGCGCCGCATCTAACAATGTTGATAAACACAGTGCGCTGAAATGTGCTCTGACCCCGAATTTTTGCGAAAACGTGCTCTGACCCCGAATCTTGGTAAGGGCCTCGGAGCAATTGCCAGAAACGGGGGCTGCCCCGGTCAAGGGTGAAGGCGGGCGTTGGCGCGGTCGCGCCAGTCGTTCGGGACGATGAAACCCCGTTCGAATTCCACGATGTTGTTCGGTTCTTCGCGCACGAGCGCCACGAGCACCGGCGCGTCCGACGCCATGAAGTGGTCTTCCAGTTCCGCGGCCAGCTGGGCCTTGTCCAGCATCCACACGGCCGATTGCGCGCGGAACGGCGGCAGCCATTGCAGGCGCGGCAGGATCAGGAAGCGGTCGCCGGGCAAGGCGTCGAGTTCCTCCAGTGCGCACCAGAAGCCGCGGCAGTGGCCCGCCGTGATGCCTTGCATGGCCTGGAATGTCCCCCGCGGGTAGAACAGCCAGCCCTTCACGAGCGCGCGCGCCGCGACGACGGGCCGCGGCAGCACCTCCCGCGCGGCCGGATGGTCGCCCAGGTTCAGCTGCCGGTCGAACACCTTGCGCATCTTGCGGCCGAGGCTGTCGGCCAGGTTGGGGCCGACGAACGTGTCGAAGCCCGTCGCGGCATCGCCCTGCAGCAGATAGAACTTGGTCGCGAATTCGATGTGCTCCACCCCACCCGGGCCCGCATCGAGTAAAAAGTCGAATTCGCCGACGGTGTCGTTGCGGCTCGCCCGAACCTGCAGGCCATGTGCGACGAGGCGGCCCTGGTGCGCGAAATAAAAGGCCATCAGCTTTTCCGCGTACAAGCCGAGTCGCGTATGCATTTTCGTGCCGAGCGCGGCGTCCAGCGGCGCGGGATCCGCATCGAGTCCGGCCAGCCAGCGCGCCGTCTCCTCCGTCATCGGACCGAGCGTCGCGATGCGGCCTTGCCAGTGCGGGTCGTGGATGTCGAGCAGGTCCGGGGCGTCCAGCAGCCAGGCCAGCGCCCGCACCCGCGCGCGCCGCAGGTGACGCCAGCGGCGCTCGAACAGTGCCTGGTAGGTGTCAGCCCGATCGTGCACGGGCGTTCCTTGCCCTGCACAGGTCGGCCCACGCGAGGGCCTTGTCGGCGCCGCGGCGCAGCAGTTCGCCCGGATGCAGGGTGGCGACCAGATTCACGGTGCGTCCGCCCGTTTCCAGCGTATGGCTGCTGCCGCGCGCGCCCGCCAGCGGTTCCGGCAGCGGCCGGCCCAGCAAGGTGTTGGCGGCGATCTGGCCCAGGGTCAGCACGGTCTCCGCGCCCGTCAACGCCACTTCGCGTTCGAGGTAGGGACGGCACGCGGCCGCCTCCTGCGGCGTGGGCGCGCGCTCGCCGCCGCTCGGCGTCGTCGGGCGGCACTTGATCAGGTTCGTCACGTAGACGTCGCGCTCGCGGCCCATGCCGACGGCGGCCAGCATATTGTCCAGCAGCTTGCCCGGATCGCCCGCGAGCGGCACGCGCGCTTTTTCGTCGGCGGCCGTCGTGGCGCCGGCCGCGACGACCCAGCGCGCCTGCTTCGCGCCCGTGCCCGGCACCGGCGCGCGGCCTTCGCGGCACGCGCTGCAGCGGCGGCACGCGGCGATGGCGATCGTGAGCTGGTCCCAGTCCATGGTCGCGATTTCTTCCGGCGTCGCGTCGCTCGGCAAGGCGGCATCATCCCAGGCGGAATCGACGTCGACCGGGGCGAGCGCGGACACGGATTGCGCCACCGGTTGCAGCGGCGTCGGTCCATCGCCACGCGGCGCGGCCGGCGCGGGCCGCGGCAGGGGCGCGACCGGGGCAGACGGCGGAGGGGCCGGCTCCGCGACCGGCGCCAACGCGGACGCCGATTGCGCCACCGGCTGCAGCGGGGTCGGTTCCACGGCGACGGCCACGTCCGCCTCGGCGGGTGCAGGCGCAGGCGCCGTACGCAGTTGCCACAGCGGCCCGAGGCCCATCTCGTTCAGGAAGATGGCGTCGCGTTCGCTGACACCGTTCATAACACATACCTCATCACGATCGCATCCTCGCGCCGCCCTTCGTGCGCGGGATAATAGCCCTTGCGCCGGCCGATCTCTTCATAGCCGTAGCGCCGGTACACGTCGAGTGCGCGCGTGTTCGACGGCCGCACCTCGAGCAGAATCGACGCCATGCGCTGCGCCCGCGACCTGGCCGCGATGCGGTCCAGCAGATAGCGCCCGACCCCGCGCCCGTGCAACGGCGCCGCGACGGCCACGTCGAGCAGGTGCGCTTCGTCCAGCGCGTACATCAACAGGAAATAGCCGGCCAGCGCGCCCGCCGGCTCGCGCAGCACCCAGGCGTCGTAGCCGCTCGCGAGCGAGTCCATGAAATTCGCGCGGCTCCACGGGTGCGGGAACACGCTGCATTCGAGGGCATGCACCTCGTCGACGTCGCCCACGACCATCGGGCGCAGTTCCAGGTGCGCAGGGTCGGTCATCGCGCGTCCGCCTTGGCCGCGTTGATGGCCTGGCGTTCGGCGCTCGTGTACGCGACCTTGTTGCGCAGGTAGAGCGGCTGCGCCTCGTCGGCCGGCACGGCGCGGCCCGCGGCGAGAGCCGCCACGCCCAGTACCGCGAATTCGCGCGCATGCGGGAGAATGTCGCCGTGCGCGCCCTGGGCGAACGCGGCGCCCGCGAACGCCTCCGGATAGGCCGCGAAGCCGTTGCCGCACGCGACCAGGCCCGCGACCGGTTCCGGCGCGACGTCGCCCGGCGCGCACAGCGCGGGCTCGCGCACGATCTGCCATTCTCCGGTCCAGCGGTACTGCGCCCAATAGACCTCGCCCATGCGCGCATCCAGCACGGCCAGCACGTCCGTCGCGCCCGTGCGGGCGCGGCACGCCTCCGCCATCGCTTCCAGGGTCACGAGCGGCAGCACGGGCTTGCGCGCGCCGAATGCGAGACCCTGCGCCACGCCGCACGCCGTGCGCACGCCCGTGAACGAGCCCGGGCCGGCGCCGAACGCGATCGCGTCGCAGTCGGCCAGCGCGATGCCGGCGGCGCGCAGCAGTTCCTGCACCATGGGCAGGACGGACTGCGAATGCGTGCGCACGCCGGACGTTTCGCGGGTCAATACGCGGGTCAATACGGAGCTGTCCGCGCCGTCCGCGCTGTTCAATAACGCGCAGGACGCCAGCTCGGACGAGGTTTCGATGGCGAGGATGATAGGCATGGCGTATTGTAACCCGGCGGCCCGGCCAGCCAAAAGCGCGGAACCGTTGTAGAATCGCGCCCATGTCCAGTCTGACCCTCGAGCCCGATACCCGCGACCAGGTCGCCGCCGCCCTGCACGGCGACGGCTGGATCGTCGCCTGCCTGTGCGCCGCCTGGTGCGGCACCTGCTCGTCCTACCGCGCCGCGTTCGACGGCCTGGCCGCGCGCCATCCCGACAAGACCTTCGTCTGGATCGACGTGGAAGACCAGGCCGACGTCGTCGGCGACCTCGACGTCGAGAATTTCCCGACCCTGCTCGTGCAGCGCGGCGATGCCGTCGCGTTCTTCGGCACGATGCTGCCGGATCCGAAGGTGGCCGACCGGCTGATCCAGGCGCAGGCGGAACTCAGCACCGCCGAGCTCGCGCGCCAGGCGGCGTCCACGCCGGAACGGCAGGCGTGGCAGCGCGAGTGCAACCTGCGCACCCTCTTCGCCAACGCCGGCGACTGATCACGCCAGGCGCAAAGGCAGGCTGCGCAACCGCTGCCCCGTCAGCTTGAACACGGCATTCGCCACCGCCGGCGCGACGGGCGGCACGGCCGGTTCGCCCATGCCTTCGGGCGGTTCCGCACTGGGTACGATGATCGTCTCGACCTCCGGCGCCTGCGCCATCCGCAGGACGGGATAATCGCCGAAATTCGTCTGCTGCGGCTGGCCGTCCTTGAACGTGATTTCCCCCGCCAGCGCGGCCGACAGGCCGAACACGACGCCCGACTCCACCTGCTGCGCGACGATGTTCGGATTCACGACGAGCCCGCAATCGACGGCGCACACGACCTTGTGCACGCGGATCTCCTTCTCGTCCACCGACACTTCCGCAACCTGCGCGACGACGGTGCCGAACGCCTGGTGCACGGCCACGCCGTGCGCGCGCCCTGCCGGCGGCGTACCGGCGCGCGCGAGCGCGGCGTCGAGCGCGGCCAGGTGACGCGGATGGTCCTTCAACAGCCCGCGCCGCCACGCGACCGGATCTTGCCCCGCCGCATGGGCCAGTTCGTCCGCGAAGCTCTCCTTGAAGAACGCGTTGTGCGAGTGGCCCACGGAGCGCCAGTACCCGATCGGCACGACGCTGTCCACGGTGACGTGACGGCTGCGGCGATTGGCGATCGCGTACTGCATGTCGTACTCGCCCTCGGCCGTCGCCTTGTCCGGACCGACGCCCGGCAGCCCCAGGTTGCGCGGGAAGTACTGGTGGCCGATGGCACCGCTCGCGAGCTTGCTGTCCCATGCGAGTACTTTTCCGTCCGCGCCGATGCGCGCCGTGTAGCGGGCCAGCGCGGCCGGGCGCAAGACGTCGTGGCCCGTGTCGTCCTCGCGCGTCCAGATCAGCTGCACGGGACGGCCGCGCGTCTGCATCGCCACGGCGACGGCCTGCGCCACCATGTCCGTCTCCAGGCGCCGGCCGAAGCCGCCGCCCAGCATCGTCACCTCGATGGTCACGTCCTCGCGCGCGACGCCGGCGATCTTCGCCGCGACGTCCACCGCGATGCTCGGTACCTGCGTCGGCGACCACAGCTTCACTTTGCCGTTCAGGACCTGCGCCGTGCAGTTCTGCGGTTCCATCGTCGCGTGCGCGAGGAAAGGCGCGCGGTATTCGGCCTGCACCGTGCGGGCATCTGCCGGTTCGGGCGCATCCTGGCTGCCGGCCTCGAAGTACGCGTACCCCGAATCCTCGTCGAGCGCCTTGGCGAAGCCGGCGAACACGGACTCGCTCGACAGCGCGGCATGCGGGCTCGCGGTCCACTGCACGGGCAGCGCGAGCGCCGCCTGCTTCGCCTGCCACCAGCCTTTCGCCACGACCGCGACGCCGGCACCGGCCCCGGAGAACGGCTGGAGCACCGGCGACACGTCGACGACCTGCTCCACGCCCGGCATCGATGCCACCTTGGCCGCATCGAAACCGGCGACACCGGCGCCCAGCACGGGCGCCATGCGCAGCGCCGCGTACAGCAGGCCTTCCGGCCGCACGTCGATGCCGAACACGGCGCGGCCGTTGACCTTGGACGGCGTGTCGCGCCGGGGCAGCGGCTTGCCGATCAGGCGGAATTCGGCGGGCTGTTTGAGGCGGACGTCGTCCGCATCGATGCCGCCGCCCAGCGCGGTCGCGCGCTGGGCCAGCAGGCCGTACGGGGCGCGCCGTCCGTCCGGGTGGAGCACCATGCCGTCGCGCGTGGACAGCGTCTCGGCGTTCGTGTTCCACTGTTCGGCGGCCGCGCGCAGCAGCATCGCGCGCGCGACGGCGCCGGCCGTCCGCATCGTCGGCCACGCATCCTTCACGCTCGTCGAGCCGCCCGTGAACATGATGCCCAGCTCGCGCGCCACCTTGCCCGCGACCCAGCGCGCGCCCAGCTGGAAGTTGCCGCCATCGTCCGGGTGGAACGGCAAGGTGTCGCGCAGGATGGTGAGGTTGGCGAAGATCCTGTCGATGGGCGCCTGCACGACGCGCACGGCTTCGAGCGGCGCGTCCAGTTCTTCCGCGAGCAGCACGGGCAGCGCCGTGTGCACGCCCTGCCCCATTTCGCTGCGCGGGACGACGACGTCGATGGTGCCGTCGGGAGATATCGCGACCCAGCCGTTCAGCGCGACGGTCCCGGCATCGTGCACGAGGGCGGGCACCGTCGCGCGCAACCGCTGGCGCGGCGGCGCGACGCCCCATCCGACGACGAGCGCGCCGCCCGCGGCCAGGCCACCCAGCAGGAACCGGCGCCGGCCCTTGCGTACGGTGCGTACCGGACCGCCGTCCTCGTTATCCGAACCTGGTCCGCCCGTGTCCCGCATCGTCCTGCCTCCATGTGTCCAACAATTCGCCCGGCTCCACCGGCCGGCCATACAGATAGCCCTGCGCGCGCCTGCAGCCGTGGCGCAGCAGGAAGGCCGCCTGTTCGGCAGTCTCCACGCCTTCCGCGATCACGGCGAGATCCATGCTCTTGCCCAGTTGGACGATGGCGACCGCGATCGCCTCGTCATCCTTGTCGGCTGCGATGTCCTTGATGAAGCTGCGGTCGATCTTCAAAGTCTGCACCGGCAGCTGCTTCAGGTACGCGAGCGACGAATAACCCGTGCCGAAATCGTCGATCGCCAGTTCCACGCCCAGCGCGTGCAGGTCGTTGATGTACTGGAGCGCGTCGCCCGTATTCATGATCACGGACTCCGTCACCTCCAGCTGCAGCCGCTGCGGCGCCAGGCCCGCGTCGGCCAGCACGCGCGCGACGAGCGGCGCGACGCTGCCGCGGTCGAACTGGCGGCCGGACAGATTCACCGCCACCTTCGGCACGTACAGCCCGGCCGCTTCCCAGCATACCACCTGGCGGCACGCCTCTTCCAGCACCCAGGCGCCCAGCTGGCCGATGAAGCCGATGTCCTCGGCGAGCGGAATGAAGCGCACCGGCGGCACGTGGCCCAATTCCGCGCTGTGCCAGCGCACGAGCGCTTCGACGCCGATCAGGCGACCGGTCTCGATCTCGACCTGCGGCTGGTAATGCAGGCGGATCTCGCCCCGCTCGATCGCGCGCCGCAGCAGGCCTTCCATGCGCAGGCGCTCGGCGCCGTCGCCGTCCATCGACGGCGCATACAGCTGGTAGCCGTTGCGCCCGCGCGCCTTGGCCTGGTACATGGCCACGTCGGCATTCCGGATCAGCATGTTCATGTCGACGGCATCCTGCGGGAACAGGCTGATGCCGACGCTGCCCGTGACGAACAATTCGTAGTCCGAGACGAGCACGGGGCGCTCGAACAGCTGCATCAGTTTTTCCGCCACCTGGCGCGCGCCGTGCGCGCCGTCGACGTCTTCCAGCAGCACGATGAATTCGTCGCCGCCCAGGCGCGCCAGGGTGTCGCCGTCGCGCAGGCACCCGGCCAGCTGGCCCGCGACCTGTTTCAGCAGCTCGTCGCCGACGTGGTGGCCGAGCGTGTCGTTGACGGTCTTGAAGCGGTCGAGGTCGATGAACATCACCGCGAGCTGGCGGTGGCTGCGCGCCGCGCGCACCATCGCGTGCTGCAGGCGGTCGTGGAACAGCAGGCGGTTCGGCAGGCCCGTGAGCGGGTCGTGGTGCGCCAGGTGGTCCAGCTTGTCCTGCGATTCCTTGACCTTGGTGATGTCGGAGAACACGCAGACGTAGTGCGTGACGGCGTCCGCGTCGTCGCGCACGGCCGACACGGTCAGCCACTCGAGATAAGTGTCGCCGTTCTTGCGGCGGTTGAGGAGCTCGCCGCGCCAGAAGCCGGTCTCCGCCAGGTCGGCCCACAGCGTTTCGGAGAACCCGGCGTCGTGGCTCGCCAGGCGCGTCAGGCTCGAATGCGTGCCGACCGCTTCGCTCTCCGTGTAGCCCGTGATCTGCGTGAAGGCGGGATTCGTCGCGACGATCTTGCCGTGCAGGTCGATCACCATCACGCCATCGGCGATGTGCTCCAGCACGGTGGCCGACAGGCGCAGCTTTTCCTCGGCCTGGCGCCGTTCCGTGATGTCGGCGAACACCCAGATGCTGCCGTCGTCCTGGCGTTCCGGGTCGAGCGCACGGCCGCTGACGGTACACCAGAACAGGCTGCCGTCGCGGCGGCGGAACCGGCGTTCGTCGCCGAAATCGCCGCCGCGTGCCAGCACGGGCTCCGCCGCCTCGATGCCCTGCACGTAATCGTCGACGGTCGGGAACAGCACGCCGATCGGATCGCCCAGCAGCTCGCCCTCGTCGTAGCCGAACAATTCGTCGAAGCGGCGGTTGGTCGACACGACGCGGCGCTCGCGCACGTACATGATGCCGAACATGACGTTGTCCAGCACGGCGCCCTGCTCGGCCAGCAGCGCCTCGATGCGCATCTCGTTATATTTGCGTTCGCTGATGTCGGAAATGATCCCGTCGATCCAGAAGGTGGCGTTGCCGTCGAAGCCGACCGGCTGGCCGCTCTCCAGCACCCAGCGCTCGATGCCGGCCGCATCCAGGATGCGGTATTCGATCTCGTACGGCCGCACGCCCAGCACGGCCTCCTTGACGAAGTGCCGCTGCATCTTGCGGTCCTCCGGGCAGATAATGTCGGCCCAGCGGTCCGTGTGCGCGCCGATGAAGCGGTCGGCCGGGTAGCCGGAGATGTCTTCGATGGCGTCGCTGACGAAGTCGATCAGACCGCCCGGCCGGGCACGGAACACGGCGCCCGGCACCTGCGTGACGATGGTGCGGAAGCGTTCCTCGCGCCGCGCGATGTCCTGGAACAGGTCGCCGATCGCGACGCGCATGTGTTCGAGCTGGCCGCCGAGCCGGCCCAGTTCGTCGTTCGTGGCCAGCGCGAGCGGCGCGTCGAATTTGCCGCGCGACAGGTGGTCGGAAAAGCTCATCAGGGTACCCAGCGGCGCCAGCAGGCGGCGCCGCAGCAGGATCAGGATCAGCAGCAGCGACACGCCCAGCTGCACGGCCAGCACGAGCGCATAGCGCGCCTGCTTGGCGCGCAGCGACTGCTGGCTCAGGCTGTCGTCCATCTCGACCGTCACGTGGCCGATCGGCTGGCCGTGCACGACGACCTCGCGCTCGGCCCGCAGCACGTGCCCGCCGGGCGCGGCGGCCGCGCGGCGGTCGATGAAATCGCCCTCCGCCTGCGCGCCCACGTGCACGCGCACGACGGCCGGGTCGCGCATCAGCGAATCCACGAGCGAGCGGGCGGCGTCGATGTTCATGTTCCACAGCGATTCCTGCATGCCGAGCGCGAGGATGTCGGCATTGCGCTGCAGGGTCTCGTCCAGCTCGCGGCGCGCCGCCTGCTGTTCCTGCACGCCGATCATGAGATAGCCGCCCACGACGGCCGGGATCGCGAGGCCGCCGGCCACCAGCACGAGCAGTGCGGCGTACAGCGAATGGCCGTACAGCCGCGCGAGGCGCGACGGTAACGCGGACAAGGCAACGCGGGACAGGAAGGCCATGGCGGGGGATCACTGGCGCCCGGCTCGTAGCCGGTACGACAACTTTTTTGCGGTAAATCAATACGTTAATGTTTTTTTCGATTATGCACGCAACAGTTGCCGTACGTCACAACTTTTTTAGACCCGGACGGCCCGTGGTAGCGATAACCGTGACCAAGCCGCCACGTTGGCGTCCGCCAAGCGGCAACGATGCAGGCTTGCTATCATCGAACTCTTTATATTGAGGAGGCATCGATGACATTTTCCTTGTACACGGCTTCGGTCCCCGTGTTCCGCCAGATCCTGGGCAGCCTGTCCGCCATCCTGACGAAGGCCGAGGCGCACGTGGACGCGAAAAAGCTGGACCCGAACGCCCTGCTGCAGGCGCGCCTGTTCCCGGACATGTTCCCGCTCGTGCGCCAGGTGCAGCTGGCGACGGATTTCGCCAAGGGCGCGGCCGCGCGCCTCGCGGGCGTCGAGGTGCCGCGCTACGACGATGTGGAGACGGATTTCGCGGGCCTGCAGGCGCGCCTGGAAAAGACGCTGGCCTTCCTCGACTCGGTGGCGCGCGAGGCGGTGGACGCCGGCGGCGACCGCGACGTGACGGTCGGCACGGGCGCCAACCAGCGCCAGTTCAAGGGCCAGGTCTATCTATTGCACTACGCGCTGCCGAACTTCTATTTCCACGCCGCGACGGCGTACGACATCCTGCGCCATAACGGGCTGGAGATCGGCAAGCGGGATTTCGTCGGCACGTTCTGATCAGCCATTGCGGCGCGGGTAACCCTGCGCCAGGATGCGCTGCCACACCACTTCCTTCTGCTCGGCCGTCATCGAGACCCAATGGGCCACCTCGACGACGGTCCGGCCGCAGCCGCGGCAGACTTCGTCGAACGTCGTGGAGCAGACGGCGACACACGGCGTGTCCGGCCGCTCCGGAAGGGAGACGCCGTGCGCGTCAACGAGCGGGGCCGACATCGAGCTTGTCCCAGCCTTCATGGCCGAGCTTTTCCATGGTGTCGATATTCTTCTCGAAGATCTCGGCCGCGTCGGGAATCGCTTCCACCGCGCGGTCGATGCTGTCTTCGCGCAGCAGCTGGAGGGTCGGGTAAGGCGAACGGTTCGTATAGTTCTCGATGTCGTTCGGATCCGTGTCCGCGAACTGGTAGTCCGGGTGGAAGCTGGCGATCTGCAGCTCGCCGTCCAGGCTCATGTCTTCCACGGCGGCGTCGGCCACGTCGAGGAATTCGTTGAAGTCCAGGAAATCCTGCAGCACGTACGGGTGGATCAGCAGGGTCGTGTCGACCTGCTCCGGATCCGTGTCGGCCAGCAGCTGCAGCTCGTCCATCAGCGTGTCCAGCAGGGATTCCGGCGTGCGCGCGTGCGCGACGACGTAGCGGACCTGGTCCTTCACTTGCACCGCCTTCGCGAACGGACACAGGTTCAGGCCGATGACGGCGCGGTCGACCCAGCGCCGGGTGGCGGCGATGATGGCGTCATCGTCCACGTTCTCGTTGGCAGTGCTCATTTGATGCTTTCCAAAAATGCATACCCGCGTCATGCGGAGACGGCAATTGTACGCTTTTTGCGTCCTCTCATGGAATGTCGGACAAGCCGGTCTAACTTGAATGACACGCTGGTATTAATGGCCAGTCAATGAAGTCCAGGTACAAATTTGACAATGCCGGGCTGGCGGACGCACCAATTTTCGCCTTGGAAATTCCTGATACACCCCAGGGTATCCATCAACGATCTTGATCTTCCTCAGGCAAGGACGGGTTCGCAGGAACCATACCCCCTCTTATATCGTCTTAACGGGTGCCTGCGTTAGCAAAAAGAATAGACAAGATTTTTTGTAACCGCGCCGACATATTTCTTGACTGACTCCGTAACTGGTCCGTACACTCCGTCTTCACTCGTCAGTCCTGCCGTTCCTGGACGCAACACTGGAAAGCTATGAACGAAACGACTCGCTCCACTTACGCCCTGGCCTTCGCGCTCCTGTCCGTCTCCGCGATCAGCCACGCCGCCGACAGCGCCCCGAGCCCGATCGCCCAGAGCAGCAGCAGCGCGGCCGCCATGGCCAAGGCGATCCTGCCGCAAGCCCTGACGCCGTCCAAGTCCGACGACTACAAGGACCCCGACCTGTGGGCACGCATCCGCAGCGGCTACGCCATTCCCGACATCGACAACGCCCTCGTCGCCAAGCACGTCCAGTGGTACGCGAGCCGTCCGGACTACCTGGCGCGCACCTCGGGCCGCGCGTCGCTGTACCTGTACCACGTCGTGCAGGAGCTGGAAAAGCGCGGCATGCCGACGGAACTGGCCCTGCTGCCCGTGATCGAATCCGCGTTCAACCCGCAGGCGCTGTCGACCGCCGACGCGGCCGGCATCTGGCAGTTCGTGCCGGGCACCGGGCGCGACTTCAACCTGAAGCAGAACATGTTCAAGGACGAGCGCCGCGGCGTGCTCGCCTCCACCGACGCCGCCCTCACCTATCTGCAGCGCCTGTACACGATGTTCGGCGACTGGCAACTGGCCCTCGCCGCCTATAACTGGGGCGAAGGCAATGTGCAGAAGGCGATCCAGAAGAACCGCTCGCTGGGCAAGCCGACCGACTTCGAAAGCCTGGCCGAGCTGATGCCGGCGGAAACCCGCAACTACGTGCCGAAGCTTCAAGCCGTCAAGAACATCATCGCCAACCCGGCCCAGTACGGCGTCGCGCTGCCGACCATCGACAACACGCCGTATTTCGTCGCCGTCGACAAGACCTCCGACATCGACCTGGCCGTGGCGGCCCAGCTGGCGGAAATGTCCGTCGACGAATTCAAGGCCCTGAACCCGCAATTCAAGAAGCCGGTGATCACGGGCGAGTCGACCAAGATCCTGCTGCCGAAGGAAAACGCCGAGAAGTTCAACCTGAACCTCGCGCAATGGGGCCGCGCCCTGTCGACCTGGACCACGCACAAGATCACGTCGGCCCGCGAAAGCATCGCTTCGCTGGCCGCGAAACTGGGGACGACCCCGGAAGTCATCCGCCAGGCCAACAACATCCCGCCGCAGATGCGCCTGAAGGCCGGCTCGACCATCCTCGTGCCGAAGACGAACGCCACCGCGGGCAACGATATCGCCGAGAGCATCGTCGAGAACGCGTCGGTGATGCTGGAAGCGGACCGCGGCGATGCCCGCCGCAACGGCCGGAAGCTGACCGGCGCCCAGCGCATCAAGGCCAGCGCCGCGCATGCCGTGGCCGAGATCAAGAGCCGCGTCTCGCGCGGTTCCAAGCCTGCCGTCAATGCCAACGGCCGCAAGCGCCGCTGATTTCGTGTCTTTTTGACCACGCGACGGGCTCCCGGCCCGTCAATACACGCACATCTCGACGCGTGCCGTGCACGCTATTCAAAAGTACGGTATAGTGTCGGTTGTGCGCTGCAATAAACACGGCAGTTCACCGACAGCAGTACCACTAGCAGCTACGCAAGCCCAGGCATCCACGAAGGATGTCCCTTATAAAGCCCTCCCGCCCTGCGTGCCGAAACTGGCACCGCCCCGGCGCAAAGCTTTTGTGCCGAAATTTCTTTCGTTTCAGAGTCATTTCGTATTGTTGGCTCGCGTTGCTATTTCGCGTTCCGCTCCAGAAAACAGCGCGGACGCTCACTGATCCATACCGAAAGTAAAGTTAAACAATGAGTTTTGAAGCACTAGGCTTACACGCGTCCATCGTCAAAGCAGTTGCCCACGCCGGCTACGAAAAGCCGACCCCGGTGCAGGAGCAGGCGGTGCCGGCGGCGATCGCGGGTCGCGATCTGCTGGTGTCGTCGCAAACCGGTTCGGGCAAGACGGCAGCCTTCATGCTGCCCGCCCTGAACAAATTTGCCAATACCGAACCGGTCTCGGCCGGCCGTACGCCCGCGCAGGAAGCGCAGGCGGCCCGCGCTCGTGGCGAGCGCGTCCGTTTTAAACCGGCCCAGCCGAAGATGCTGGTCCTGACCCCGACCCGCGAACTGGCCCTGCAGGTGACCAACGCGACGGAACAATACACCGCGTTCATGCGCCGCATCCGCGCCGTCTCGATCCTGGGCGGCATGCCGTATCCGAAGCAGATGCAACTGCTGGCCAAGAATCCGGAAATCCTCGTCGCGACCCCGGGCCGCCTGATCGACCACATGGAGTCGGGCAAGATCGATTTCTCGCAGCTCGAGATCCTCGTGCTGGACGAAGCCGACCGCATGCTGGACATGGGCTTCATCGAGGACATCGAGAAGATCGTCGCCGCGACGCCGGAATCGCGCCAGACCATGCTGTTCTCGGCCACGCTGGATGGCGTCGTCGGCAACATGGCCCGTCGCATCACGAAGGATCCGATGGTGATCCAGATCGCCAGCGCCACCAAGCGCCACGAGAACATCGTGCAAAAGGTGCACTTCGTCGACGACCTGTCGCACAAGAACCGCCTGCTGGACCACCTGCTGCGTGACGACACGCTGGACCAGGCCGTCGTGTTCACGGCGACCAAGCGCGACGCCGACATGATCGCCGACCGCCTGAACATCGCCGGCTTCGCGGCCGCCGCACTGCATGGCGACATGCACCAGGGCGCCCGCAACCGCACGCTGGACAGCCTGCGTCGCGGCCAGGTCAAGGTGCTCGTCGCAACCGACGTCGCCGCGCGCGGCATCGACGTGCCGAACATCACCCACGTCGTGAACTACGACCTGCCGAAGTTCCCGGAAGACTACGTGCACCGCATCGGCCGCACGGGTCGTGCCGGCCGCAACGGTATCGCCGTCTCGCTCGTGAACCACGCGGAAAGCATGAACGTGCGCCGTATCGAACGCTTCACCAAGCAGACCATCCCGGTCGACGTGGTGGAAGGCTTCGAGCCGAAGCGTTCGCCGGCACCCCGGTCGGCCGCGCGTCCGGGCTGGAAGCCGGGCGATGGCCGCAACGGCAAACCGGGCCAGCGCAGCTTCCACAAGCCGGCCGGTGAAGGCTATCGCGGCGATGCGCCGCGTCGCGAAGGCGGTTACCGCAGCGAAGGTGCACCGCGCGGCGAAGGCGGTTACCAGGGCCAGCGTCGTGAAGGCGGCTACCGCAGCGAAGGCGCACCGCGCAGCGAAGGCGGCTACCAGGGCCAGCGTCGCGAAGGCGGTTATCGCAGCGAAGGCGGCCAGCGCCGCGAACGCTCGGGCTTCGGCGCGCATCCGCGTTCGGCCGATGCGGCCCGCCGTACGTTCGGCGATCGCTGATTTAGTTAAAGCTTGATCCGTCGTTCCCGGCACTGCCGGAAATGACTCCCCGCGCAGGCGGGGATCCAAGTTCTGCATGCGTCAACGAAACGCCGGCAAAATTGGGTCCCCGCCTTCGCGGGGACGACGTTTTATGGGCCGCGTTATAACGCGCAGCTGCGGAATCCTGCAAAGATATCGTCCCGCTCCGGAGTAAAGAAATTGCGGAAGTGCGGCGAACGCAACCGCGCCGGCGTCGCGAACGATGCGCCGCGCAAGGTCTGGCGCGTACCGAACCACGGCGCCGAATAATCGCGGTAGCGGTCCGCCTCGAAACCGGCGAACGGCAAAAAGGCGGACGCCGTCCATTCCCACAACGCTCCCCAAGCGAAACCCGGCTGGTTCGACACCGCCGCGTATTCCCACTCGTCTTCCGTCGGCAGGCGGCGGCCCGCCCATGCGCACCAGGCCTGCGCCTCGTACAGGTTCACGTGGCGCACGGGCTCCGCGAGGTCGAGGGCGACCGGCCGGCCGAAGCGCACCGTGTACCAATCCTCCCCTTCCCGTGCCCAGTAGCGCGGCGCCGACCGTTCCTGCGTCATGAGCCAGGCGCGGCCGGCGTCCGTCCAGTACTGCGGACGTTCGTAGCCGCCGTCGTGCACGAAGTCGAGATAGGCGGCCGTGCTGACGAGTCCCGCGTCGATGGCGAACGGCGCCACTTTCACGCGCGCGGCGTCCCTCTCGTTGTCGAACACGAAGCCGGTCGACTGGTCGCCGCCGCGGAGAAAACTCCCGCCGGGGAACGCGATCTCGCCCGCCCTGCCCGCGGCCGTCGATTGCGCGCGCGGTGCCAGCGAGCCCGCCGGCGCGGGCGCGCCGCGCGACTGCAGCGTCTGCAAGGAGTACAGGAAGGCTTCGCCGTGCATGTCTTCATGGGCCAGGGCCAGGCGATACGGATACAGCGCGAGGTCGTCGTGGGCCTCGTGCGCGAGGCGGTCGAGGATGCGGTCGAGCACTTCGTGGCAATAGGTTTTCACCGCGCCCGGCGGCGGCAGGTCGAGGGTCCAGCGCGCGCCATGCGGGACGGTGCCGGAATCGAACCAGTCGTCGCCGCGCGCCAGCAGCGAGTGGCCGCCGGCGGCGCCGGGCCGGCTGTCCAGCGCGCCGCGCAGCACGAACCATTCCGCGAACCAGGCCGTATGGCCCAGTTCCCACAGCGGCGGATTCACGATCGGCAGGCGCGGCACGCGGGCCGCGTCGTCGTAGCCGGCGGCCGCCAGGGCTTCGAACAGCGCGAGCGTATAATGCCGCGCATCCTGCAATGCGACGGCCAGTTCCCTGGGTCCCGCGTGGCGGAACGATGCTTGATTGACGGTCATGCATCATTGTACGACCAATTCCCACTCCGATTCCGACCCGATGGCTAGAAGGCATATCCACATCGTCAGTCCCGCATCCGCCCGCGAAAACAACGGCAACTGGCAGACGGCCAGCCGCTGGCGCCGCCACCTCGCACGCGACTACCGCGTCACGATCGGCCCCGGCTGGCAGCCCGGCGATGTCGTGCCGGACCTGTTGATCGCCCTGCATGCGCGCCGCTCCGCCGCCGCGCTGGCGGCATTCGACGCTGCGCATCCGGACCGCCCGACCCTGCTCGTCCTGACGGGCACGGACCTGTACCGCGACATCCACGACGACGCCACCGCGCAAGCCTCGCTCGCCCGCGCGCACGCGCTCGTCGTGCTGCAGCCGCGCGGGCTGGACGAGCTGCCGGACGCCGTTCGCGCGAAGACGCACGTGATCTATCAATCGGCTCCGCACCTGCACCCTGCCCGGCCGCGCATGCCGCGCGACGTCGCGATGATCGGCCACCTGCGTATCGAAAAGGATCCGCAGACGTTCATGGATGCGGCCCGCCTCGTCCGCGCGCCCGCCGTACGCCTGGTGCACATCGGCGCCGCGCTCGACCCGGAACTCGGCCGCCGCGCGCAGGCGACGCAGGCCGCCACGCCAGCCTACCGCTGGCTCGGCGCGCTGCCCCACATGGCGACGCGGCGCCGGCTGCGGCGCTGCCACGCGATGGTCATCGCGTCGCGCATGGAGGGTGGCGCCAACGTCATCATCGAAGCGGTGACGAGCGGCGTGCCCGTGCTGGCCTCGAACATCTCCGGCAACGTCGGGATGCTGGGCGAGGATTACGCGGGCCTGTTCGACCCCGGCGACGCGCAGGCGCTGGCCCGCCTGATCGAGCGCAGCGCGACCGATGCGCGTTTCGCCGGGCGTCTGCGCCGCCAGTGCGCCGCCCGCGCGGCGCTGTTCGCGCCCGCGGCCGAGCGAGCGCGCCTGCTCGACTTGGTGGATAATCTTCTCTCCAGACCAACGCAAGTTTAAAAAAGAGCACCGTATGAACACATCCGCCGACCGACCCATCAAACTGACCTCGTTCTCCCACGGCGGCGGCTGCGGCTGCAAGATCGCGCCCGGCGTGCTGTCCGAGATCCTGAAGAAGTCGAGCGGCTTCCCCGTGCCGAAAGAGCTCATGGTCGGCATCGAGACGGCCGACGACGCGGCCGTCTACAAGCTGAACGACGAGCAGGCGCTGATCGCCACGACCGACTTCTTCATGCCCATCGTCGACGATCCGTTCGACTTCGGCCGCATCGCCGCCACCAACGCGATCTCCGACGTGTACGCGATGGGCGGCACGCCGATCATGGCGCTGGCCCTCGTCGGCATGCCGATCAACAAGCTGCCGCTGGAGACCATCGGCAAGATCATCCAGGGCGGCGAATCGATCTGCGCGGAAGCGGGCATCCCCATCGCGGGCGGCCACACGATCGATTCGGTGGAACCCATCTACGGTCTCGTCGTCATGGGCCTCGTGCACCCGTCCAAGGTCAAGCGCAACGCGGACGCGCGCGCGGGCGACGTACTCGTCCTCGGCAAGCCGCTGGGCGTGGGCGTGCTGTCGGCCGCGCTGAAGAAGGATCAACTGGATGCGGACGGCTATGCCGCGATGGTCGCGAACACGACGAAGCTGAACAAGCCGGGCAAGGCGTTCTCCGAACTGGCGGGCGTGCACGCGCTGACGGACGTCACCGGCTTCGGCCTGCTGGGCCACCTGCTCGAACTGGCGCGGGGCGCGCAACTCACCGCGCAGCTCGACATGGCGAACATCCCGCTGCTGCCGGGTGTCGAAGCGCTGGCCCACGCCGGCTATTTCACGGGCGCGTCAGGCCGCAACTGGGATGCGTACGGCCACGACGTCGCACTGGGTGCCGCGATCAACGACACGCAGCGCGTGCTGCTGACGGATCCGCAGACGTCGGGCGGCCTGCTCGTCTCGTGCGATCCGGGCAGCGTCGAGGAGGTGCTGGCGCTGTTCCGCCGCGAAGGTTTCGGGGACGCGGCCGTCATCGGTTCGATGGCGGCGGGCGCGCCCAAGGTCGTCGTCGGTTAAACGGTAAACAAGCCGCCGTCGCGGTCCGGATGCGTCGCGTCCGGATCGATGTCCAGCACGATCCCGTCGGCGCCGGGAATGCGCACGGGCAGCAACTGGATGATGTCGTAGCGCTTCTGTTCCGCGTACTGGCGCGAGCCGGCGAACGCGGTCGACTGCGACAGCCAGGACAGGGCCGCCTGGCCCCGTTCGACGAGCGTGCCGCAGCACAGGCCCGAGCCGTACACCCCGACCCGGTACGACGGCTTGCCTTCCGCCGCCACGTACAGCGCCGCGTGCACGCCTGTGAAATAATTGCTGACGGCGCCGTCGAGGTCGGCCTGCGTCGGGTCGTAATCGACCGCGAAATAGATGGCGGAGCCGAACGGCTGCTTGACCACGTCACGGGCCATCTGGAAGGCCGCCGCGCCGTCCGCCAGGCCCTGGGCGCGGGTGAAGAAGCCGGCGCGGGTGCCGCTCGTTTCCCATACGACGCCGAGCGACAGGCCCGCCTGCGACAGCGCCCGCGCCTCCCCCAGCGACAGGTTCTTGGCCGCGTTGTGGCTGTAATACCGCAGCGCGAATGCATAGCCCTGGTCCTTCAGCGCCTGCGCGTGGCGCGTCAATTCCATCGTCGTGTCCAAGCCTTTCAGTACCGACATGCTGGCCTCCCTGGCGACAAGAAGCGGGTACTGTGCCATTCTCGTACCTCTAAACAATTGATTGTTCGCAAAAACCGCTTGTCGCAAAGCGGGCGCAACCGTGGTAACCAAACGACAACACACGAAACGCTTGACACACCAAACAAAATTCACTTAGAGTGGAGAAATGTTCTCCCCTCTGCCTCTGTCGACTTCCCTATCGCTTGCCCGCGCGCTAACGCTGGCAGCCCTGCTACTACGCGCGTAAATCGCCGCTGTCCCGCCCGGCCAAGCTTGCCGGATTCGTAGCCCAAGGAAAGTTGTACCGATGTTTGCCACTACCACATCCACGCTGTCTGTTATTTCCGCCGGAGCTTTCCTGCTGTCTGCCGGCGCACGTGTGGTGTTTCGTTCGCTGCTAACCCTACCGATCGGTTGCCGGGCCTAGCGTCCGTGGCCCGTCCGGCAGCCTCCCGCCACAACGATCGAAACGACACCTTCACCAGCATTTAGAACTCAGGAGCCACCGCCATGTTGACCAATCCTTCCGCCAAATACCGCCCCTTCCCCGCCGTCCCGTTGGCCGACCGCCAGTGGCCGAACCGCATCATCGACAAGCCGCCGGTCTGGATGAGCACCGACCTGCGCGACGGCAACCAGGCGCTGATCGAGCCGATGAGCCCGGAAAAGAAACTGCGCTTCTTCGAAAAGCTCGTGCAGATCGGCGTGAAGGAAATCGAGGTGGGCTTCCCGTCCGCGTCGCAGACGGACTTCGACTTCGTGCGCATGCTGGTCGAGGAAAAGCGCATCCCGGACGACGTCACCATCATCGTGCTGACGCAGGCCCGTGAAGAACTGATCCGCCGCACCGTCGAGTCGTGCGTCGGCGCGAAGCAGGCCATCGTCCACGTCTACAACTCGGTCGCCCCCGTGTTCCGCCGCGTCGTGTTCGGCATGAACCAGGACGAGATCGTGCAGATCGCCGTCAACGGCACCAAGCTGATCAAGGAACTGGTCGCGCAGCATCCGGACACCAAATGGGGCCTCGAGTATTCGCCGGAATCGTTCTCGACGACGGAACTGGATTTCTCCAAGCGCATCGTCGACGCCGTCGTCGACGTGTGGCAGCCGAGCGCGGACAACAAGGTGATCGTCAACCTGCCGTCGACCGTGGAAGCGGCGACGCCGAACGTCTACGCCGACCAGATCGAATGGATGTGCCGTAACCTGAAGCAGCGCGAACACCTCGTGATCAGCGTGCACCCGCACAATGACCGCGGCACCGCCGTCGCCGCCGCCGAGCTGGCCGTGATGGCCGGCGCCGACCGCGTCGAGGGCTGCCTGTTCGGCAACGGCGAGCGCACCGGCAACGTCGACCTGGTCACCCTCGCGCTGAACCTCTACACCCAGGGCGTGCACCCGGGCCTCGATTTCTCGGACATCGACAGCGTCCGCCAGCTGGTCGAGGAATGCAACCAGATCCCCGTGCACCCGCGCCATCCGTATGTCGGCGACCTCGTGTTCACGGCATTCTCCGGTTCGCACCAGGACGCGATCAAGAAAGGCTTCGCGAAGCAGCAGGCGGACGCCATCTGGGAAGTGCCGTACCTCCCGATCGACCCGGCCGACCTGGGCCGCAGCTACGATGCGGTCATCCGCGTGAACAGCCAGTCCGGCAAGGGCGGCATGGCCTACCTGCTCGAGCAGGAATACGGCCTCGAACTGCCGCGCCGCCTGCAGATCGAGTTCTCGCGCGTCGTGCAGAAGCATGCCGACGCCACCGGCCGCGAAGTGGCCGCCGCCGACATCCACGCCCTGTTCGATCGTGAGTACTTCAACCAGGAAAACGCCGCCTACCGCTACGTCTCGCACCGCCTGGTCGAGAACAGCGAAGGCGAGGAGCGCGTGCAGATCGACACGACCGTGCAGCACAACCGCGTGACGGAACCGCACCAGGGCACCGGCAACGGCCCGATCGACGCCTTCGTCAACGCGCTCGGCCTGGACATCCGCCTGATGGACTACCACGAGCACTCGATCGGCTCGGGCGCCGATGCGCGCGCCGCCTGCTACGTCGAGCTGCGCCTCGCGAACGGCCCGACCCTGTTCGGCGCCGCCATCGACAGCAATATCGTGACCGCGTCGTTCAAGGCCGTCCTGTCCGCCGTGAACCGCCAGCTGGCACTCAGCGCGGAACAGGCGCAGCAGCAGGCCGCGTAGGGTGGGCGGCCCTCCGCCCACGCGTAACGTCCGCATACCGCGTACGTCGCGCGTGGGCACGGGTGCCCACCCTACAGCAGCGCCTCCAGCACACCGGCAATCGCTTCCGCCTGCCGTGCCGCATCGAACTCCGCGTGGCGCCGGGCGAATGCCTGCGCCGCCACGCGGAAGTCGCTCCCCTCCAGCATCCGGCCCACGACGGCATCCCAGTCCAGCGGCCGCGCCATTTCGTTCACGTTGAGTCCGGCACCCAGCCGGCGCACGCGACGCGCCGTCAGGAACGCTTCCGCCGTGCGCGGCAGCAGCAGCAACGGCACGCCGGCCAGCAGCGCTTGCGACACGGTCGACTCGCCCGCGTGGCAGATGGCGAACGCAGACTCGCGTAATGCGTCGGGCAGCGCCACCGGCCCCGCCGCCCACGCGATGCGCGGATGCGAGAACGGCGGCGCGGCGCCCGCTGCCACGTCGGGCAGGTAGCACAGCGTGCGGCAACCGGCGCGCGCCAGCGCTTCCAGCATCGCCCCATGCTCCGGATGCGATCCGCGCAGGTAGGCGAAGACGCGCGGGCCGGCGCCGTCCGGCCAGGCCGGCACGCCCGTGCCGGGGCCGCCGATCGTGGACCCGGCCCAGCGCTCATCGGCCTCGGCGCGATTCCATGGATCGAGTTCCGGCCACGTGCACAGCAGCGGCACATCTCCCCGCAGCAGGTCGGCCGCGCGCACGTACGGCGCCGCGCCGTGGCGAGCCAGCACGGCGTTGGCCGTGGCCAGCACGCGCGCTTCCGTCGCCGCCATGCGCGCCTGCGGAATCGCCTCCCAGTCGCGCAGCGGCGGCAACGGCCCCGCCGGCGGGATCTGGAACCCGGCGCCGACGGCGCTGCTCGCGATGCCGAGGCTGCGCGCCGCCAGCAGCGCGGCCGGCGCGTAATCGCCCACGACGACGTCCGCCCGCAGCGCGCTGAATAAATGGCGCCAGCCGTCGACGAGCCCCGCCATCGCGTCCGCATCGAGCCAGCCGCAGGCGAGCAGGATGTCCGCCAGGCTGGCCTCGCCGGGCGGCAGCCCTTCTACGCGGTGCAGCCACAGGGGCGCCTGATAGATGGGGATGCCGGTGCCCGCCAGCAGGCGGCGCGTGTGCACGAGGTCGCGCAGCACGAACGACACGGCGTGGCCGCGCGCGACGAGCGGCTCAGCGAGGGCTTTCAGGCGGCCGGCGTGGCCCAGCGCCGCGCCGAGTTCCCAGCAAAAGACGATATTGGCCATCAGGGTGCCGTCTGCATCGGCTGCGGATCCTGTCCATGGCCCTTCTGCCCCACGCGCTCGTATTCCGCGATCACCTGCGCGCCGAACAGCAGCAGACTGGCCGCGATCTCGAGGCTGAACATGACGACGATCGCGGTGCTCATCGAGCCGTACACGAGGTTCACCTTGGACAGCGTCGTGAAGTACCACACGAGCACGTGGCGGGCGATTTCCCACAGCAGCGCCGCCGTCACGCCGCCGATGAGCGCATGCGACAGCGACAGCCGCCCCACCGGCATCACGAGGTAGATCGACGTCAGCACGAGGATCTCGCCCACGAGGCCCAGCAGGTACAGCAGCGCACCCGACACGCCGTGCAGCGACCACGTGTGGCCGAACAATTCGACGCTCTCCGAACCGATCACCTGCAAGGTGCCGGCGACGAGCGTCACGATCATCACGCCGAAGCCCAGCGCGAGGATGTAGCAGTACGGGAGCACGGCCGACACGAGGAAGTGGCGCCGGCGCACGGCCACGCGGTGCACGAAGATCACGCTCATCGCGTTTTCCAGCACGGTGAACGCGAGGGAGCTGAAGAACAGCATCGTGAAGCCGAGGACCCACGTGATCAGGTCGCGCGTGTCCAGGAAGTGGGCAACCTCCGCCACGATGGACCCGGACTGTCCCGGCACGAGCAGCTCCAGGTAGCGCCGCAAGGTGAGCAGCAAATTGACCTGGTCGATGAAGTGCGACAGCACGACGACGACCAGCATCAGGAACGGCACGATCGACAGCAGCGCGTAATAGGCGACGGCGCCGGCCAGCAGCAGGCCCTGGTTGGCGCGGAAGGCGCGCACGCACTGCAGGGTGAAGTCGAGCGGGTGCGCGACGATCCACGCATTGGCGCGCCGGTTCAGCACGCGCAGGCGCAGGCCGCGCGCCGGTTTCATCGCGCCAGCCTGATCCCGGTGAACTGCCAGCGCGCGCCGGCCGGGAAAAAGTTGCGGTAGCTGGCCCGCGCATGCCCATGCGGCGTCGCGCACGACGAGCCGCGCAGCACGTACTGGTTGACCATGAACTTGCCGTTGTATTCGCCGATCGCGCCCGCGGCCGGGGCGAAGCCCGGATAAGGCGCGTAGCTGCTCGCGGTCCACTGCCAGCACTCGCCGAACATCTGCGCGAGGCCGCTGCTGCCCGCCGCGCGCGGATGCAGGTCGCCGCAGGTCAGCGCCGCGTCGCGCGCCGCGAACTCCCACTCCGCTTCCGTCGGCAGGCGCGCGCCGCGCCAGCGCGCGTACGCGTCGGCCTCGTACAGCGACACGTGCGTGACGGGCCGCGCCAGGTCCAGCGCCTGCAGCCCGTGCAAGGTGAATTCGCGCCGGCGCTCGCCGTCGCTCACCCAGTACAGCGGCTCGGCGAGCGTGCCGTTCGCGACGAGGTCCCAGCCGTCGGACAGCCACAGCGACGGATCGCGGTAGCCGCCCGCGTCGACGAACTCGAGGTACTCGCCATTCGTCACGAGGCGCGACGCGAGCGCGAACGGCTGCAGGTACTGGCGGTGGCGCGGGCTTTCGTTGTCGAAGGCGAAGCCGCCGCCCGCGTGGCCGATCTCGGCGAGGCCGCCGTCGAAGTCGATCCACGCCAGCGGCTCGACCGGGCTTGAAGCCGGCAGCGGCGAATCGACATAGGCCGGGTACAGGGGATTGTGCGACAGCAGGTGCTTGACGTCCGTGAGGATCAGTTCCTGGTGCTGCTGCTCGTGCTGCAGGCCCAGTTCGACGAGGGCGGCGAGTTCACCATCACCCGATGCGGCTGACAGCAGGCGCAGCATGCGGGCGTCGACGACGGCGCGGTAGTCCTGCACCTCGGCCAGCGTCGGCCGCGTGAGCAGGCCCCGCTGCGCGCGCGGGTGCTTCGCGCCGACGCCGTTGTAGTACGAGTTGAACAGCACGCGGAAGGCCGGATTGTGCGGGCGGAAGCCGGGTTCGCGCGGTTCGAGGATGAACGTCTCGAAGAACCACGTCGTGTGCGCCAGGTGCCATTTTATCGGGCTCGCGTCGGGCATCGACTGGGCACAACAGTCCTCGGCCGTCAGCGGTTCGGCCAGGTGCAGCGTGCGCTGCCGCACGTGTTCGAACGCGGTCGACAGACGGTGTTCGGAAGCTCCCATCGCCACTCCTTCAATGCGACAGTGCGCGCGCGTAGATCACGGCGAACCACTGCCTCGGATCGGTCCACACGCGGGTGGCCGCGAAGCCCGCCTGGGCCAGCAGGCCGACGGCGTCGCTCTGGCGGTATTTGTAGCTGTTCTCCGTGTGGATCCACTCGCCCGCCGCGAACCGGCGGCTGCCGCCGCGCCACGTCACCTGCTGCGCGGACTGCGCTTCCAGGTGCATCTCGACGCGGCCCTGGGCCGGGTTGTAGAAGCCGCGGTGGCGCCACTGGCGGATATCGAAGTCGGCGCCCAGCAGCCGGTTCACGTGGCGCAGCACGTTGAGGTTGAACGCGGCCGTCACGCCCAGCGCGTCGTCATAGGCGGCGTCCAGAACGGTATGTTCCTTGGCGAGGTCGATGCCTATGAGGAGTCCCCCGTCGCGCCCGCACTGCGCATGCACGCGCTGCAGGAAATCGCGCGCCTCGTCCGGCGTAAAATTGCCGATCGACGAGCCGGGATAAAAGAACAGGCGGCGCTCCTCGCGCACGCTATCGGGCAGTTCGAGGCTGCCCGAGAAATCCATGCCGAGCGGCCGCATCTCGATGTGGCGGAAGCGCTGGCGCAGGCGCTCGACGGCGTCGAGCAGGAATTCGGCCGAGATGTCGACAGGAACGTACTGGCGCGGCTGCAGCAGCGGGAACAGGTTCGCCGCCTTGGCGCAATTGCCGGCCCCCAAGTCGATCAACGTGGAACCGGTGCCGACCGTGCGCGCGATCTCGGCGCCGTGCAGGTCGAAGATGCCGGCTTCCGTGCGCGTCGGATAGTACTCGGGCAATTCGCAGATGGCTTCGAACAGCTTCGAACCCAGCGGGTCGTACAGGAACTTGGGCGAGATCCAGGCCTGGCGGGCCGTCAGGCTCGCGGCCAGCTCGGCGGGTACGTGCAATCCATCGTTGTTGACTACGGGCACTGCGGGCGACGTGGCGTTCAGCATCGGGTGTCCTCGGTGGTGCGGCCGCACCGTGCGGCCGGCTGGAATGTTGCCGTTCCGGCCATGATACGCGAATCCGCGATTTCGCACGCACGGCCGTACCCTGCAAGAATTCGGGGTCAGAGCACATTTTTTCGCGTATTCGGGGTCAGAGCACAATTAAATTTGGCGCAAAATTTCGCCTTCGCACCCTCTCGGCCGTCCTAACCAAGCCGTTTCGCGCATGCGAAGCCATCGAGTCGGCCAAAAATCAATTGCTCCAAAAAGGGCTCTGACCCCGAAGTTTGGCAATAATGTGCTCTGACCCCGATTTGGGTGGCGTGCTAGAGTAGTGGTTTTGTCAATCGGCGTTCCATGCTCGAACTCGTCAATCTCAGCAAGTCGTATGGCGGCCGCACCGTGCTGGCGGCCCTCTCGCACCTGTTCGAACCCGGCGAGTTCGTCGCGATCATGGGGGAGTCCGGCGTCGGCAAGTCCACCTTGCTGAATTTGATCGCCGGGCTCGACGCGCCCGATGGGGGCGAGGTCCGCGTCGACGGGACGCCGATTTCGGCGCTGGACGACGATGCGGCCACCCGGCTGCGCCGCACGCGCATGGGGTTCATTTTCCAGGCGTTCCACGTGCTGCCGCACCTGACCCTGCTGCAAAACGTCGCGCTGCCGCTGCTCCTGAATGGCGGCCCCGACCCAGCCCGCGCCATGCAGATGCTGGAAGCCGTCGGCCTCGGCGGCCGCGGCACCGATTTCCCGCGCCAGCTGTCCGGCGGCGAGCTGCAGCGCGTCGCCATCGCGCGTGCCCTCGTGCACCGCCCCGCGCTGCTGCTGGCAGACGAACCCACCGGCAACCTCGACCCCGACACGGCCGACGGCATCCTGCACCTGCTGCGCACCGAGATCAAGGCCAGCGGCGCGGGCGCCATCATGGTCACCCACTCGCATGCGGCGGCCGCGCTGGCCGACCGGACCTTCGTACTGACCCGTGCCGGTTTGAAATTAGCGTAAATTCCGGGAAGAAAGACGCATCTTATGGCGTTTTAGTCATGAACAGTGCGTCATACTTGTCAAGTCCGTAGTAGCATTCCAACAAACCCACCAGGCATAAGTCATCAATGAATACGGTCGGGCCAGGATTCCGTTTGGGCGGGGCAACAACCGGACGGACCTGCAACTCTCCAAAACAGTCGATCTGTCTTGAACATATTTCCCAATGCGGAGGAGTTCATGAGCGTACGGCAGAAAAAACAGGAGTTGCTCGAGGCGATGCACCGCGCCCGGGCCATGGAACCGTCGAGTTTTGTTCCGAACAAATTGCTCGACACTTTGATTCAGCGTATGCAGCTGAAGAACGACGCGGAACTGTGCCGCGTCCTGGAGGTACAGCCGCCCATCATCAGCAAGATCCGGCACCGCAAGCTGAACGTCGGCGCCACGATCCTGCTGCGGATGCACGAGAAGTCGAACATCCCGATCCGCGAGCTGAAGGAATTGACGGCGGAAGCGCGCACGCAGCCGCCGCCGACCCATCACTGAACGCGGCTCATTCGCCCGGCGGGCGGCCGGTCTTGAGTTGAGGCAGGCTGTCGAGCACGGCGCGCAGCGAGGCCGTGTCGAGCTGGCCGAGCAGCGCCACGCCGATGCGCAGCAGCTCGCTCTTCTTGACTTCGAAGCCGGCCTTCAGGCAGCCCTGCTTGACGGTGGCGAGCACGGCGTATTCCTGCTCGGGCATGGTGAAGCTGTCGCGCACGAGACGCGGGCGCGCGGTAGGCGCGGGCGTGGGAGCTGCCTTCGCGCGCGTGGTTTTCGCCGGCGCCGCGATGGCGCGCGCCGCCTGCTGCGCGACCTTTGCCGGCGTGGGCGCGGCCTTCGCACGCACCGCTTTCACGGGGGCAGCCGCAGTCTTCTTCACCGCCGCCTTTTTTGCCGGCACGGCTTTCGGCGCCGGCGCCTTCTTCGCCGCAGGTTTTGCAGCTGTCTTTACGGCCGTTCTGGCCACGGGTTGGGCCCTGCTCGTCCTCGCCATGGGACCTCCTTCAACAAACAAGCCAAACAATATATATCATTTGGCCCGTATCCGGAAGGCCGGAAGATCAGGCGTCCGCGTCGCGGAACTCCTCCGCGATGGCGGCGAACTCCCCTTCGATCTCGAAGAACGCATCCAGCACGTCCGGGTCGAAATGCGTGCCGCGGCCCTTGCGCATCACGTCCAGCGCCTGCTGGTGCGTGAACGCGGGTTTGTACACGCGGCGCGAGATCAGCGCGTCGTACACGTCGGCCACGGCCATCAGGCGCGCCGACAGCGGGATCTGCTCGCCCGCCAGGCGGTCCGGATAGCCGGAGCCGTCCCACTTCTCCTGGTGCGAGTGGGCGATCTCGCGCGCGAACATCAGGAAGCCGTTGGTGCCGCCGATGTGCTTCTCGACGAGCATGATGGTGTCGCGCCCGTACACGGCGTGCAGCTTCATGACCTCGAATTCCTCGCGGTCCAGCACACCGGGTTTCAGCAGGATGCGGTCGGGGATCCCGACCTTGCCGATGTCGTGCAGCGGCACCGAGCGGTACAGGAGCTCGATGTTCTCGTCGGTGAGGTCGGCCGCGAAACGCGGGTGATGCTGCAGGTGCCGCGCGAGCGCGCGCACGTAGTGCTGGGTGCGGCGGATGTGGTGGTCGCCCTTGGACACGGCCGCATTGTCGCGCGTCTCGGCCAGCGTCCCCATCGCCATGATGATCGCTTCCTGCATCAGCGCCAGCTGCGCCGTGCGGTCCTGCACGAGCTTTTCCAGGTTCTCGTTGTGCGCCTGCAGCTGGCGGCGCGCGTCGAGCAGCGTGAGTTGCGTGGCCACGCGGGCGAACAGGATCGGAGGACTGATCGGCTTGGCGATGTAGTCGACGGCGCCCAGCGACAGGCCCATCGCCTCGTCCTCGACCTGGTTCTTCGCGGTCAGGAAGATCACGGGGATGTCGGCCGTGACGGGGTTCGCCTTCAGCTGGCGGCACGTCTCGTAACCGTCCAGGCCGGGCATCATCACGTCGAGCAGGATCAGGTCCAGGCCGGGGGTGCCTTGCGCGATCTGCAGCGCCAGGCTGCCGTTGTTGGCGACTTTCGTGTTGTATCGGTCCTTGAGCAGGCGCGACAACAGCATGATGTTGTCGGGCGTGTCGTCGACGATCAGGATCGTCGGCTTGTCCTTGTTGCTCGTGCTCGTCATTCCGGTGGCTGCAATGTTCATCAGGTTTCCGCGGTATCGGGGCGGGTTGCGGCGGCCGTCTTCGGCAATTGCTGGCGCGCCTCTTCGAATTCGTAACGGGACAGGTGCTGCTCGAGCCGCGCCATGTGCTCGGCGTCGAGCACGCCGGCCAGGTGCGCGCGCACCGTCTCGAAGTAGTCAATCGCATCGCCCGAGTACTCGGCGAGCAGCTGGTCGAGCTGGGACACGGCGTCGAGCGCGGCGCCGTCCGCATCCGGCGGGGCCAACGGCGGCGCGGGCGGCGCGGGCGGCGGCGGGGCGATCGCGGCGCGGGCAAAATATCGGTCGAGCGACTCCATTGTCGCATCGACGGCCGCTTCCAGCGCGCGCACGCCGGACGCGAGGCGGCCGCGGTCGGGCGCCGCCAGTCCGAGGCCCTCTTCCACCGACTGCGCCAGCGTCTGCAGCTCGCGCGCGCCGATGTTGCCGGCCACGCCGCGCAAGGTGTGCGCCCGCGCGGCCGCCTGGCGCAGACGGCGGGCCTGGTAGTCCGCGCGGATCTGGGCGCCGGCGTCGCGCTGGGTGGCGCGGAAGCGGTCCAGGAGCTGCACGTACAGCGCGACGTTGCCGGCCACGTGGCGCAGGCCGTACGCGGAATCGATGCCGGACACGGTCGACAGGCCCGGCAAGGTGGGGCCGTCCGCCACGACGGCGCTGCCTCCCGACAGCGGCGGCGGCACGGCCTGGCCGATCCAGCGCGCCAGCGTGGCGTACAGTTTCTCCGGCTCGACGGGCTTGGTGATGTAGTCCTGCATGCCCTCGCGCAGGCAGCGTTCGCGGATCTCGGCCAGCGCATGCGCCGTCATGGCGACGATCGGCAGCTTGTCGAAGCGCGCATCCTTGCGCAGTTCGACGGTGGCCGCGTGCCCGTCCAGCTGCGGCATCTCCAGGTCCATCAGCACGAGGTCGTAGGCCTGCGGGCCGCCTTCGTACAGCATGTCCAGCGCCTCGTTGCCGGTGGCCGCGACGTCCACCGCGATGTTCTGCGCCTGCAGCAGTTCCAGCGCGATCTCCTGGTTGACCTGGTTGTCCTCGACCAGCAGCACGCGCGCCACGTGGTCGCCCGATGCGCATTTTCCATTCCTGCGGTTGTGCGCGTTCGGCGCACGCGGCGGCGCGAACAGGGCGACGAGCGTGTCGACGAGGGCCGACTGGCCGATCGGCTTGCACAGGAAACCGCGGATGCCCGCCGCTTCCGCTTCCTTCTGCACTTCCTCGCGGCCGAACGCCGTCACGAGCACGGTCGACGGCGGATGGCGCAGCGCCGGATTGCCGGCGATGCGGCGCGCCAGTTCGATGCCGTTCATGCCCGGCATCTGCCAGTCCGTCAGCACGACGCGGTACGGGTCGCCGGCCGCGTCGGCCGCGAGCAGCGCGCTTTCCGCCTCGGCGCCGCTGGCGGCGAGATCCACGCGCAGCGGCAGCGTCTGCAGCGCCTCGCTCATGATCTCGCGCGCGACGTCGGAGTCGTCGACGAGCAGCAGGCGCGCGCCGTCCAGTTCCGGCGGCGCGACGGCCACGCGTTCCGGTTCGCCGGACAGCGGGAAGTCGAGGTCGAAGTGGAACGTCGAACCCTTGCCCGGGCTGCTCTCGACGACGATGCGCCCGCCCATCAGGCCGACCAGTTGCTGCGAGATCGACAGGCCCAGGCCCGTGCCGCCGTATTCGCGCGTCGTGCTGCCGTTGGCCTGGCTGAACGCGCGGAACAGTTTCGCCTGCTGCTGTTCGCTCATGCCGATGCCGGTGTCGCGCACGGCGAAGCGCAGGGTCGCATAACCGTTGCGGAAGCGGTCCGTGGCCGGATCGTCGAGGCGCATGCACGACAGTTCCAGCTCGCCCGCGGGCGTGAACTTCACCGCGTTGTTGACGAGGTTGATGAGCACCTGGCCCAGGCGCAGCGGGTCGCCCACGAGCATGCGCGGGATCGCGTGCGGCACGTGGAACAGGTACTCCAGGTGCTTGTCGGCCGCCTTCTGGCTCGTCACGCTGGCCACGTTCGCGAGCACGTCGTCCAGGCAGAACGGGATGTGCTCGACGTCCAGCTTGCCCGCCTCGATCTTGGAAAAATCGAGGATGTCGTTGATGATCCCCAGCAGCGACAGCGCGGCGCGGTGGATCTTGCCGACGTAGTCCTGCTGCTTGGGCGAGAGTTCGGTGCGCAAGGTCAGGTAGGCCATGCCGATGATCGCGCTCATCGGCGTGCGGATCTCGTGGCTCATGTTGGCGAGGAATTCGGATTTCGCCACGTTCGCCGCCTCCGCGCGCACGTTGGCAGCGACGAGCGACTGCTCGCGCTCGCGCCGCTCGGAGATGTCGCGGATGAACGAGCAGAATTCGTAGTCGTCGCTGGCGGCCAGCTGCACGCGCGTGATGGCCAGCTCGATCGGGAACTCGACGCCGTCGCGGCGCAATGCATACGTCTCGATGCGGCTGTCCAGCACCCCGCCCACGCCGCTCCGTTCGTAGCGCGCGAGGCCATTGCGGTGCGCGGCGCGGTGGCGTTCCGGCACGATGCATTCCGAGAGGTCGCGGCCCAGCACTTCCTCGCCCTTCCAGCCGAACATCTTTTCCGCCTGCGCGTTCCAGCCGACGATGCGGCCCTGGCGGTCCATGCGCACGACGGCGTCCAGCGCCGTGTCGACGATGGCCTGCAGCTTGGCCTGGCTGCCCTGCGCCATGCGCATCGAGTCCAGCAGCTCGCGCGTGCGCGCGGCGATCTTCTGTTCGAGGTCTTCGTTCAGGTCGCGCAGCTGCTGTTCGATCACGCTCTTTTCGCGCAGCAGGCCGTTCGTCACCTGCTCGGCGCGGCGCAGCCGGTTCAACGTGTCGCGGAAGCTGCGCACGGCCGACGACAGGCGCCCGATCTGGTCGCGCCGGCCGATGCCGGACAGGTGGATGTCGGTCTCGCCGCGCGCCAGCTTTTCCAGCGCTTCCTGGATGTCGGCGAACGGCTGCGTCATGCGGCGGCCGATCAGCAGCACGCACAGGGTGATGGTCAACGTGAGGATCAGGTTGCCCAGCACGGTCTGGATGATCTGGCGGCGCAGGTCGGCGTCGATCTGGCGGCGCGAGATCGCCAGGTCGATCGAGCCGACCACGTATTCGCGGTTGCCGTCGTGGTACACGACCTTCTGCTGGACGCGCTCGGCGCCCTCCTCGTCCGCGCCGGAGCCGAGCGACGCGAGCACCGTGCCGTTCGGCGCCAGCACGCGCAGCATGATCACTTCCGGTGTGCCGCCGAGCGCGTCGACGACCGAGGACACGGCCGCGCTGTTGATGTCGAACAGCGGCCGCGCCAGCGCGTGCGACACCACGTTGGCCTGGCGCTCGACCCGTTCGCCCAGTCGCGCGCTCGCTTCGCGGTGCAGCGAATGCATCACCCAGGTCGTGTATGCCGTCGTCGACAGCGCCACCGCCAGCACGATGCCGGCGCCGAGCCGGAACACGATGTTCTGGCGCCAGCTGTCGACGAGGCCTCGCAGCAGTCCAGCGGGACGGCGTGGCGCGGAAGATGGCAGGGAATTAATGGGCGCCTCCCGGATGGCCGCCCAGCTCGCGCTCGCGGCGGCGGTACGCGGGGCTCGTGCGCACCTCCTCGATCGTCTTCCAGATGCGCTCCGCGAGGTCCGGCTGCTGCGCGACGAACGCGTGCGACAGCATCAGGTAGTACGGCTTTTCGATCAGCGGCACGGGCAGCAGTTCGATCTGCTTGCCGTAGGGCGAGCGCATCAGGCGCATCGCGTCGCCGCCGCCGAGGGCCGCCGCCACGAGGCGTCCGGCCAGCATCTTCTGGACCAGCTCGTCGGCCTGCTGGCTGCCCTCGTCCACGGCCACGTTCTGGGCGCGCAGGAAGTCGCCGACGGAGTAGCCCAGCTGGATGCCGACGCGGCCGTCGAGGTTGGTGAAACGCTTGCCGTCCCAGTCGACCTTGCCGCCCTTGCGCCGGACCAGGACGTAGCGGTCGACGTGCATCCGCCTGGCGGGATCGGCCTGGCCGTCGGCGCCTTTCACGCCGGGGTAGGCGCCGAGCGCCAGGCGTTCGCGGCTGAAGCTGACCGCGAAGGCGCCGTTGACCTGGTTCGCCTTGACCTGCGCGAGACAGCGCTTCCACGGCATGCTCTGGTAATCGAGCGTGAGCCCGAGGCGCCGCGCCACTTCGCCCAGCAGCTCGAAATTCAGGCCGCCGCCGTCCAGGGTGCGCCACGGCAGCACTTCCTGGCGCTCGAAGCACAGGGACACCGTGCCCGCCGCGAACGACGGCGCGCCGGCCAGGAGGCAGCAGGCGATCAATCCGTAGCGAAGGAAGCGCGGCATGGCGAAGGAATGGCGACGACGGCAATAATGATTAAAAACAGACAACAGTATGCCAGACCTTGCCGATAAAACCTACCTGGACCGTCAAGCCGCCAGGGCGGTGCGGCCATGGCGCAACTCGGCCAGCACGCCGGCACGCAGCCCGGTCTTCGGAACCTCCAGTTCCTCGATCTCCAGCTCTTCCATGAGACCCAGCAGGATAGCCAGCGCGGCCGTCACGTCGCGCAGCCTCAAGTGGCCGAGGCCGGCCAGCGCCGCCCCGCCGCCGCCCTGGTCGAGCGCGCGCGCCGCGAGCGTCTCGAGCCGGGAACGGGTGATGGGACCGGCCAGGCCGTTGTCGGCCAGCAGCCGTGCCAGGGTGTGGATCGTGCCGGACGCGCCGCATGCGCGGTCGCGCCGGCCGGGGCCGAACGCGGGCGTCTCGTCGCCCAGCTTGGCGCGCGTGGAGGCGATCGCGGCCGCGAACGACACCGCGTCGATGCGCCCGCCGCTGAAGAACGTCAGCGCCAGGCGCGACGTGCCCAGGCCCAGCGACGCCACCTTCTGCACGTGGCGCCCGGTGCCCAGCGCCAGCTGCGTCGAGCCGCCGCCGATGCCCAGCACCAGCGTGCGCGTGTCGGCATCATGGGGCGCGCCGTCGGCCACGCCCAGATAGGTCAGGACGGCCTCCTCCTCGCCGGTCAGCACCTGGACCGGGTGACCGAGCAGTTGCTGCGCGGCCGGCAGGAACAGATGGCTGTTGCGCGCCATGCGCAGGGTCGACGTGGCGACCACGCGCACGGCGGCCAGCGCGTGGTCGGCCAGGCGCGCGCGGATCGTGCGCAGGCATTCGAACGCGCTGTCCATCGCCTCGGGGCTCAGGCAGCCCTGCGCGTCCAGCGCGGCGGCCAGGCGCAGCGGCGCATGGAAACTGTCGAGGGGACGCAGCGTGCCGTCCTCGACGGTGCCGACCAGCAGGCGGAAACTGTCCGAGCCAAGGACGAGTGCGGCGTGGATGGGAGATGTGGTGCTCATGCAGACTCCGAAGTCGAAAACGGCGCCACGATAGCGGGGCTGGATGACGGATCGATGACAGGAGCATCGTTGATCGCATCATCATAAGCCATGCGCGAGCAAGGCGCCATGGCGGACACGGCGGTTCGTACGCGCCCCTGCGCCGGGGCGTTCATTCTTCTAATGGCGCCAGCGCGGACGCCGCCACTTCGACCCGGTTGCGCCCCGCCTTCTTGGCCACGCGCAATGCCTCGTCGGCGCGGGCCAGCAGGGTGACGGTACTGTCGTCCGGGCGGATCGTCGTGACGCCGAAGCTCGCCGTCAATGAAATCATCGCGCGCTCGGTCTTGACGCGCTCCGCTTCGATCGCGGCGCGCATGCGCTCGGCGACCATGGTCGCATCGTCCAGGTTCGTGCGCGGCAGCAGGATCGCGAATTCCACGCCCACCAGGCGGCCCAGCAAATCGCTGTCGCGCAACTGGCGCTTGCAGGACTCGATCAGGTGCGCGAGCACGACGTCGCCGGCCGGGTGGCCGTAGCTGTCGTTGATGCGCTTGAACTGGTCGAGGTCGAACACGACGAGCGCGGTCGGCTGGCCGGGACGGCGCGCGAGCGCCATCCACGGGGCCAGGGCCTGGAAGAAGCCGCGCCGGTTCGGCACGTCGGTGAGCGGGTCGACGACTTCCAGGCGCGCCAGCTCGGCCTGTTCGCGCTCGCGGCCCAGCAGCAGCCAGCCGAAGCCGCCGAGGAGCGCCAGTAAATACAGGGCACCGGAGTGCAGCTGGCGCAGGATATCGCTCGTCATCCAGCCCCATCCCGCCGGCGCCAGCAGCACGAGCGCGCCGCGCGCGCCCACGACGACGGCCAGCGCAAGCGTCGCCAGCGCCAGGAAGCGTTGCAGCATCGACGCGGCCGCCCAGCCGCGCGCCAGCGCCGCCGCCAGCGACAGATAAAAGCCGCCGAGGACCAGCGACGCGGCCACGGCGCGCAGGCCGATCGGGTCGATCAGCCAGCACAGCAGGAAGGCGGCGACGGCCAGGCCCAGCACGGGAACGGTGGCGCGGCGCCAGCGCGGGCGGCCCGCGCGTTCCCACGCGGCGCCGGATTCCCAGGCCACGCCCGCGAATACGAGGACATAGGCGACGGGCAGTGCGAGGCCTTCCGGCACGACACCCGCCGCGCCGATCGCCAGCAGCAGCCAGCCGGCGCCCTGGTACAGGCGCGCCCAGCCCCACGTGGGCACGGCCGGACGCCCGGCATGGGCGGATTGTTCGAAGAAAAACAGGGTGGCGCACAGGGCCAGGTTGCCGAGTGCCAGTGCCAGGACCATCGTGGTGGCATCCATCGGCGCCTCAGACTTCGTGCACGACCGCGGTCGTGCCGTCGCCGACGCGGCTGGACCAGGCGCGCGTCCAGTACTCCCGCTCGGCCTCGGTGGGCGGCGCGTGCCAGAACACGATCAGGGTCCCCTTGTGGTCGTGGATCTGGGTCAGCTTCTCGACGAAATCCGGGTTGCCGTCCACGTCCGCCAGCGCCATCGCATATCCATAGACGCGATCCAGGCGCTCGATGCGGTCCGGCTCGGTCTGGCTGTTGGTGGCGGTAATGGTCGGGTGGTCCAGGAACATGAGGTCTCCGCTTGGGCTGCAAAGGCCAGCTTATCAGAAACCCATCGTACGCAACAAGTTCGCCTATACTTGACGGCATGCCCCATGACAGCCCCACCCCGCCGCTGGTGCGTACGCGCCGGGGCCGCCGGACGCTCGAATTCGTCCCCGGCGACATCCAGAGCGAGATGCTGCTGGCACGGCCGGATGCCCTCGTGCTGGACTACCTGCGCGCGATGATGGGTTTCATCCTGTTCGCGCCGTCTCCCCTCCGTATCGTGATGGTGGGGCTCGGCGGCGGCTCGCTGGCCAAGTTCTGCCACCGCCATTTTCCCGACGCGCACATCACCGTCATCGAACTCCGCGCCGACGTGATCGCCCTGCGCGACGCGTTCCACGTGCCGCCCGACAGCGAGCGCTTCGCGGTCGTCCATGCCGACGCGGCCCACTGGCTGGCCGCGCACCCCGGTTCGGCCGATGTACTTTTGGTCGACGGATTCGACGCGCGCGGGCTGCCGGCCCGGCTGGCCGATGCGCCCTTCTATACCGACTGCCGGCGGGCACTCCAGCCCGGCGGCGTGCTCGTGGCCAACGTGTTTACGTACGATCCGCGCTACCCGGACGTGATGGACGCGCTGGAGACGGTGTTCGCCGGCCGCACCTGCTGGTTCGACAAGGTCGCCGGCAACAACCGCATCGTGTACGCGGTGCACGCGCCGTCCGACGCCGTCGCGCGCCGCCTGCGCAACCTGGCGCGCAGGCGCGGGCTCGGCCTGGGATTATTGAACCGGCTAGCCATTCGAATCATCCTTGCCTGGATCGCATCGCGATCTGTTTTGGCGCTACCACACCTTGGTGCCACGCGGTCCCGCCTGTGACAATTTGTTTGCGGAAACTAGAGTTTCTGTGACAAACTGATGCCTCTTCATGCCTCAGGGCAAGCTCTCATCTTTCATGCATAGGGATCACTGGATGTCGCGTCGCCGACTGCCGTTTTCGCTCACGCTCGCAGCAGGCCTCACGCTGGCCGGCGGCCTGGCCGCAACCGCGGTGCTGACGGTCGCCGTCAGCCGTCTCGAATACGACAACAAGGCGCTGGCCTTCGAACAGGGCACCGGCGTGCGCGTGGCCGCCCTGCGCCAGGGCATGGACGATGCGGTCGAAGTCCTGAACGTCACCAACCAGCTGTTTACGACCGTCCAGCCGGTCACGCGCGCGCAATTCCACGATTTCACGACGCCGCTGCTGCAGCGTAACCCGTACATCCGCGCCTTCAATTTCCACCGCGTCGTGCTCGACAGCGAGCGCGCCGCCGTCGAGGCGGAGCTGCGCCAGTTCCAGCCGGACCTCGTCCTGCGCGAGATGCAGGACGGCAAACGCGTGCCGGCACCGAAGCGCCCCAGCTATACCGTCGTCGATTATCTCGAACCGATGCAGGGCAACGAAGCGGCCCTCGGCCTGAACGTCAGCGAGTACCGCCAGGTGAGCGAAGCCCTCGCGCGCGCCCAGGCAAGCGGCCGCGCCGCGGTCACGGGCCTGCTGCGCATCGCCCAGGCACCCGGCGCGCCCAGCTTCGAAGTGCTGATGCCGGTCTACGCCCAGGGCGGCAAGTTGCTGGGCGATACGGCTGCCGTGATCTACGTGCCGACGCTCGTCAAGGCGGCGCTGGCCCGCGCCGGCCTGCTGGACGACCACAGCATCCAGCTCCGTTTCTACGCCGGCGGCCGCGCCGACCCGGAACACCTCGTCTACGCCAGCCGCGACGGCGTCGCGACCGAGTCCCCCATGCCGCTGCTGTCGGCCGGGTACACGGGGCGCTCGCTGACGACGTTCACCGTCGGCGGCCAGTCCTGGTCCGTGGAAGCCATCGCCGCGCCCAGCCCGTGGCTGGCCGACCACCTCGGCTCGACGCTGCTGCTGGCCGGCGGCGTGCTGTCGACCCTGCTCCTGTGCGCGTTCGTGCAGGCGGCCGGCGAGCGCGCGCGCAAGGTGCAGGAACTGGTGCGCGAGCGTACCGCCGACCTGAAACTGACGAACCAGCGCCTGATCGACGACGTCCTCGCGCGCAAGCGCACCGAGAAAGCCCTGCAGGAAAGCGAGCAGCGCTTCCGCCAGCTGGTCGCCATGTCGTCCGACTGGTACTGGGAACAGGACGACGAATTCCGTTTTACCCACGTCACGGGCGACTTCACGGAAAAATCCGGCATCGCCACCGAGCGCGTGCTGGGCCGGCGCCGCTGGGACTACGTGCCCGCGCTGACGGACACGGAACTGGGCCGCGACCACATCGCCACCCTGGAAGCCCACGAACCCTTCCGCAACCTCGAATACCGCGTCGTCGACGACAACGGCGAGGAGCGCTGGTTCTGCATCAACGGCCAGCCGACGTTCGACGAGACGGGCCGCTTCACCGGCTACCGCGGCACCGGCAGCGACATCACGGCGCGCAAGGTCACCGAGCAGCGCGTGCACCACGTTGCCCAGCACGACGTGCTGACGGGCCTGCCGAACCGCTCGCTGCTGCAGGACCGCCTGGGCCAGGCCGTCGCGTACGCCACCCGCAGCGGCCACCAGGTCTGGGTGATGCTGATCGACCTGGACCGCTTCAAGTTCGTCAACGACAGCATGGGCCACAAGGCCGGCGACGTCCTCCTGATGACGGTCGCGGCGCGCCTGCGCTCGTCGCTGCGCGACACCGACACGGTGGCGCGCCTGTCCGGCGACGAATTCGTCGTGATCCTGTCCGAACATACCGACCAGCCGCTGACCGCGGACATCGTGCAGCGCGTCATGGATTCCGTCGCGCAGCCCGTCATCCTGGGCACCAAGGAATTCTTCGTCACCTGCAGCATCGGCGTGGCAGCGTTCCCGAGCGACGGCACGCCGGCCGAGAACCTGATCGAGCACGCGGACATCGCCATGTACCGCGCCAAGAAACTGGGCCGCAACAACTTCCAGTTCTACACGCCGGCCATGAACGAGGAATCGCTGGAACGCGTGCGCATCGAAAGCGCGCTGCGCAACGCCCTCGAACGCAACGAATTCGTGCTGCACTACCAGCCGCAGGTCGACCTGCAGACGGGCCGCATCGTCGGCATGGAAGCGCTGATCCGCTGGAAGCATCCGGAACTGGGCATGGTGCCGCCGTCGCGCTTCGTCAGCATCGCCGAGGACACGGGCCTGATCGTGCCGATCGGCGCCTGGGTGATGCGCACCGCGTGCGCCCAGAACAAGGCCTGGCAGGATGCGGGCCTGGGCAAGCTGCGCGTGGCCGTGAACCTGTCGGCGCGCCAGTTCAGCGCGGCCGACCTGCTGCCGGGCATCGAGGCCGTCCTCAACGACACGGGCCTGGATCCGTCCTGCCTCGAGCTGGAACTGACGGAAAGCCTGTTCATGAGCGACGTCACGCCGGCCGTGGAATTGCTGCATCGCATGAAATCGCTGGGCGTGAACCTGTCCATCGACGATTTCGGCACCGGGTATTCCAGCTTCTCGTACCTGTCGCGCTTCCCGATCGACGTGCTGAAGATCGACCGCTCGTTCGTCAACGACATCACGCACGACGCCAACGACGCCGCCATCGTCGCCTCGATCATCGCGCTGGCGCACAACCTGCGCCTGTCCGTGATCGCCGAGGGTGTCGAGACGGCCGAACAGCTGGATTACCTGCGCCACCAGGGCTGCGACGAAATGCAGGGCTACTATTTCTCGAAGCCGCTCCCGGCCCATGAATTCGAGCAATTACTGCGCCAGCGGCGCGGCCTGACGGCCCCGGAAGACGAGCCGCAGACGGCCGTCGCCTGAAGAAATCTCGAATCCGCTTTAAGTTTGCATGACAAGTGCGATATTTCGTGCAATTTCCTGTGGCTTAATGAACATCGTTCTCATACAATACTCCGTGACTCTTTAGCAATACACTCACCGAGCATTGATGATGATGACTGAACTGAATATCGACACCGCCACGGCCACCCTGGCGGAACGCAGGCCGCGCACCGACATGCGCACGCGCGACCTCGTCAACCAGGCCGTCGCGTCCGTTCCCACGCTGGGGCTGCAGCGCGCCGCGGAATTCCTCGCGGCGATGGGCGTGCCGGCGGAGATCGCGGTGCGGGCGCTGGTGTACCCGAACCGCCGCCGCACGAATTAATTTTGTTGTGAAGCGATGTCGGCCAGGGATTCGCGTCCCCGCGCCGTCAACTCGAACCCGCCTTCGGCCCGCGCCGCGATGTGCGACTTGCGGCTGAGGAACTGGACGACGTCGTCATCCACACTCGCCGCCGGGTCCGCCTCGAGCGCGCGCAGCGCCTGCACGCAGCGGCGCAGGAACAGGAGTTCCGTGCCGTGCGGGCTCAAGGACAGGCTCCCATTCTTCGCGTACTGGATCAGTTTCAGGCCCGACAGGCGCTTCGCATTGCGCCCGACACAGGCATTGACGCGGTCGCTCTTCGCACCGCGCCGGATGAATTCGAGCGCATCGTATTCGTCGCCCGTCAATTTCAGATTCTTCATTACCACTTTCCAAGAGAACAAGCCCGCCATGGTAACGGCGGCCGGCCCTCTCGGCAACCTGTCTGGCCGTCAGCGCAGCGCCCGCACGGCGGCCCAGACGAGGCCCGCCCCCGCCAGGACACCCAGCGCCACGGCCGCATGCATCTTGTGCGACCCCAGCAGCGGGCCACGGCCCAGCGGAATCTTGTTGTACAGGGTGGTGCTCATGCTTCTCTCCTCCGAAAGTCGTTGGCCACGGGCCTATTATTAAAAAGTTCCTGAAAGACATATGTGCGCCAGCGTACAAAAGCGGCGATCCTATTGCGCGCCGGGGCGGGACTCGGACTGTTAGTATCGCGCCAACACGACAACGCAACGGAGCACACCATGAGAACCGACATCCCGAAACCGGATCCGGGCGCCGACGCCCCGCCCAACATGCACGAAGCGGACATCGGCAGCGGCGAACGCTCGCCCGGCCAGCACGAAACGGACGAGATGATCCGCGACATCCCCAAGCGCGGCAGCACGGACGGCAACAAGCAGGACGCCGGCCGGGCCGGCAACCAGCAGTCCACGCGCGGCGACCAGCCGGGCAAGGCCTGACCCTCTCATGACAAAGGATGGGGCGACACGACGGTCCGCCCCATCCTCCTGTTCCTACTTCATTACGCCGCCTTGACGGGCGGTTCCGGCGCGTCCGGCTCCTTCACCGGTGCGCGCGCCGGCGCCGGCACATCGTCCGGGTCCGGACGTGGCTGCGGCGGCGGCAGCTCCGGGTCGGGCGTCGTCGGATCCGGCGTCGAGTGGGCCTGTTCAGGCAAACTCATCGGTTTTCTCCAGCGAACGGGCTCAGCGGCCCTCTTTCTGCTTGGCGCCGCCGCCCGCGCCCTTGTCCTTGCCGGCCTTCACGGTCGACATGTGGTCGTGGCTGCTTTTCTCCTTGACGCCCGCATTTTGTTTCTGGACGTCTTCCTCGGACTGATTGCCCGACTGCTTGTTCTGGCTACCGGTGGATTTCGATTGGGTCATGATGATCTCCTATGGTTGGCGGTTGACGTTGTGTGCAGCCTAGCATGGAAGAACATGACGGGTTTTCAATCGTGCGGGCCGCCCCGGGGCTTGGTATAGTCGGGTTTTGACCTTGCGTCCTCGACCATGTCGCGCCTCGCCGCCCTCGCGCTCACCTTCGCCATGACCTCTTCCGTGTACGCCGCCCCGATGACCCTGGCCGACTACCTGGCCCTGTCCGGCCCCGCGCCCGCCGCCACCCTGCGCTATGGCGCCGCGCCGTCGCAGTACGCCGAACTGTTCCTGCCGTCCGGCACGGGACCGTTCCCCGTGGCCGTGCTCGTGCACGGCGGCTGCTGGACGAAGGAATTCGGCGGCATCACGCAGCTGCGCAACATGGCCGGGGCGCTCGTCGCGCGCGGCATCGCCGTGTGGAACGTGGAATACCGCCGCGTCGACGAGGCCGGCGGCGGCTACCCCGGCACGTACCAGGACATGAACGCGGCCCTCGACCTGCTCGCGCGCACGGCCAGGGAGCACCCGCTCGACCTGGGCCGCCTGGTGGCCGTCGGGCACTCGGCCGGCGGCCAGCTCGTGCAATGGCTGGCGGCACGGCCCCGCATCCCCGCGACGAGCCCGTTGTACCGCAAGGACATCGTCCCCGTGCGCCAGGTCGTCAGCCTGGGCGGCCTGGCCGACCTGCGGCGCGAAGCGGCCCTGCTGAAAACCAGTTGCGACCGCGAGATCGCCGAGCTGGCTGGCACGCCCAGCGCGGACCGGCCGGATGTCTTTTCGGACACGAATGCGGGCGACCTGATGCCGAACGGCAGCCGCACGATCCTCGTCACCGGCGAACTGGACACGATCTCGCCCCCGCGCGTCGCGCACGATTTCGCGGCCCGCGCCCGTGCGGCCGGCGACAGCGCGGAGGTCGTGATCCTGCCGGGTGCCAGCCATTACGACGAGGTGGCGGCGACGTCGGCGGCGTGGCCGCACGTGCTGCGCGTCATCGAATCGGCGCTGGGACGCCCGCAAGGCCGCTGACGCGGTTCAGTCGGCAAAAATCTTTTTCGCAAGCCGCTGGTCCACCACGAGATCTTCCTGCGCGACGGCAACGCACGGCAGGATATAGCCCTCTCGCTTTTCATCGAGGGACAACCCCGGCCATTCCACGAGATAGCGCACGCTGCCGCCCGCAAGGCGGCAGATGCACGTGCGGCACGTGCCGTTGCGGCAGGAGCTGGGCAGGTCGATGCCGGCCCGTTCGGCAGCGTGCAGCACCGTCGTCTCCATGTCGGTGTCGAAGGACCAGCCGGACGGCTGCAAGGTGATGGTCAACGTGGTCATGCGGCGGATTGTACCGCCGGCCCGGCGATGCTGGGTTCGTTCCCGCACAGAGCCCTGTTTTGCGCGGCACTAACCTGAAGCCAACGCATCTTCAGGCAGAACATATCTTGAAAACGACTACCATACCCCTTTTGATCGCCCTGCTGGCCGGCCTCGCCGGTCCGGCCGGCGCCGCGCAACCGCAGGCACAGCCGGCCGCGCATCCCGACCCGGCCGCCGCGCAGGCGGCTGAATTCGAGCGCCTGCTGCGCGCGCAGGTGCTGCTCGACCGCGCCCACTTCTCGCCCGGCGAAATCGACGGCGCCTACGGTTCCAACATGCGCCAGGCGCTGGCCGGCTTCCAGAAGGCGCGCGGCCTGAATGCGACGGGCAAGCTCGACGACGCCACGTGGAACGCGCTGAACGTCGACCAGACGCCGACACTCCTGACTTACACGCTGGCCGACACCGACGTCGCGGGCCCGTTCCAGCGCGTGCCGGACGACATGATGGAAAAGGCCAAGCTCCCCACGCTCGGCTACGCCACGCCGGCGGAAGGCCTCGGCGAAAAATTCCACGCCAGCCCGGCGCTGCTGGAAAAGCTCAACCCCGGCAAGGACCTGGGCCGCGCGGGCGAACAGATCGTCGTGCCGAACGTCGTCGGTACGCCGGCGCTGATGCCGGCCGCGCGCGTCGTCGTGTCGAAGGAGGCGCGCATCCTGCAGTTGCAGGACGCGGCGGGCACCGTGCTGGCCCAGTACCCCGTGTCGAGCGGCAGCGAACACGATCCGCTGCCGATCGGCACCTGGAAGATCGAGGGCGTGCACCGCAATCCCACCTACCACTACAACCCGAAACTGTTCTGGGACGCCAAGCCGGGCGACAAGAAGACGACCGTCGCGGCGGGCCCCAACAACCCGGTCGGCGTCGTGTGGATCGACCTGTCCAAGCCCCACTACGGCATCCATGGCACGCCGGTGCCGGGGTCGGTGGGCAAGAGCGAATCGCATGGCTGCATCCGCCTGACGAACTGGAGCGCGTCCGAAGTGGCCGGCCTCGTCCAGGCGGGCACGGAGGTGGTACTGCAGGACTAAACCGAAGCAAAGGAGACGGCGATGAGATGGTTGATGACCTTCCTGCTCGGCGTGCTGGTGGGCGCCGGCGGCCTGTTCGTCTGGCTGCGCCAGATGCCCCACGAACCCGCGGCGCCCGCCGTGGCCGCGAACACGGGCGCCCTGCCCGCGCCGCCGCCGCCGTCCAACGGCATCGACGGCAAGCTGCCGCCCGCGCCGCAGGTGATGCCCGATCTCACGGAACTCGACCTGCCGCTGCGTCCCGCCGGCTCGGACACGCCTGTGTCCGCATCGGGCACGGCGCCCGCGCCTTCGGTCCCGCCGGGCAAGCTGCTGGTGCCCGTCGACGGCATTCCCCTGAATAAGATCACCGACACGTACGACCAGCCGCGGGGCAACGAACGGCACCACGAAGCGCTGGACATCATGGCGCCGAAGGGGACGAAAGTGGTGGCGGTGGCAGACGGCAAGATCGTAAAACTCTTCACGAGCAAGCCGGGCGGACTGACGGTCTACCAGTTCGACCCGACCGAAAAATATGCCTATTACTATGCGCACCTGGACCGGTATGCGGACGGCCTGCAGGAAGGCGCGCAGGTCAAGCGCGGCGACCTGATCGGCTATGTCGGCACGACGGGCAATGCCGATCCGAACGCGCCGCACCTGCATTTCGCCGTGTTCGAACTGACGCCCGAGAAGCAGTGGTGGAAAGGGACGCCGGTAAATCCGTACCCGTTGCTGCAACCCTGAAGTGTTCTGCTCGGCTACTCCTCAGCCATTGCGATAAGATGAACAAAAACGCTGGCTGAGGAGACTATGAAGAATATCGATCGGCGCCGTCGCGCCGTATGCATGGGCATGCTGGGCGGACTCGCCGGACTCACCATGGGCAACGCCGCCCGGGCACGCCCTACCATCGACGACGCGGCGCGCGTCTTCCGCCTCGACGGCGGCGCCGTCACCTATGCGTTCGGTGTCAACGCGGATGGCCGTCTGCAGACCATGTACTGGGGCAGCGCGTTGTCGCCGGACGATCGGCTGCCGGCCCCGGCGCCGGTCCCCGAAAACTCCAGCAACGAAACCTCGATCACTGTCACGCCGTTCGAGTATCCCGGCTTCGGCGCGGGCCTGACGGTGGAGCCGGCGCTCAAGGTCACCTTTCCCGACGGCGTGCGCGACCTGGACCTGCGCTACGTCGGCCACCAGCTCGACAGCGAACGCATCGTGGTCAGGCTCAAGGACGTGAGCCGCGCCGTGCTCGTCACGCTCGCGTATGCCATGGATGCCGCATCCGGCATCCTGTCCCGCAGCGCCGTCGTCGAGAACCGGACGAACGGCTGGATCCAGGTCGACCAGATGGCCGCGACCAGTCTCAATCTGCCTTACGAGGACGATTACCGCCTGTCTTACCTGACCGGGCGCTGGGCCGGGGAGTTCGCGCTGCAAACCCGCCCGGTCGGCCCCGGCGCGACGGTGATCGAGAGCCGCAAGGGCGTGACCTCGCACCAGGCCAACCCGTGGATTGCGCTGAGCCGGGCCATGACCGAAGAGGAGTCCGGTCCCGTCTGGTTCGGCGCGCTGGGCTGGAGCGGCGCGTGGCGCATCGGTGTCGACATGGATGCTCTTGGCGGTGTCCGCGTGACGGCCGGGTACAACCCCTTCGATTTCGCCTATCGACTCAAGCCCGGCGAACGGCTGTCCTCGCCCGTGTTCCATGCCGGGTTTTCCGGCGAAGGGTTTGGCGGCGCGTCTCGCCTGTTCCACCGCTACCAGCGCGCGCGGATCCTGCCGGGGGCGCCGGCATTGCGCCCGCGTCCCGTTCTTTACAATTCGTGGGAGGCGACCGAGTTCGCCGTCGACGAAGCGGGCCAGATGGCGCTCGCCGAGAAGGCCGCCAGCCTCGGCATCGAACGCTTCGTCGTCGACGATGGCTGGTTCGGTGCGCGCAACAGTTCGAAAGCCGGCCTGGGCGACTGGGTCGTCAACACCAAAAAATTCCCGAACGGGCTGGCGCCGCTCATCAAGCGCGTCAACGACCTGGGCATGGAATTCGGGCTGTGGGTCGAGCCGGAGATGGTCAATCCGGACAGCGACCTGTACCGGGCCCATCCGGACTGGGTCATCCACTTTCCCGGACGGCCGCGCTCCGAAGCCCGCGACCAGCTGGTGCTCAACCTGGCGCGCAAGGACGTCCACGACCATCTTCTCGGGGTCCTGGACAGGCTGCTCGCCTCGAACAACATCGCATTTCTGAAGTGGGACCATAACCGCGCCTGGTCCGAGCCCGGGTGGCCGCAGGTACCGCCCGCGGAGCAGCAACGGCTGTACGTGACCTATGTGGACAATCTCTACAAGCTGCTCGCCGAGCTGCGCCGGCGCCACCCGAAGGTCGAGATCGAATCGTGCGCCAGCGGCGGAGGCCGTGTCAATCTCGGCATCATGGCCCTGACCGACGAGGTCTGGGTATCCGACAATACCGATCCGTACGACCGGCTGCTGATCCAGGACGGATTCAGCCAGGCCTATGCGCCGGCGATCATGATGGCCTGGGTTACCGACTCGCCCAACTGGGTCAACAAGCGCGCCACGTCGCTGCAATACCGTTTTCTATCGTCCATGCAGGGCGCGCTCGGGATCGGCGCGAACCTGAACCACTGGACTGCCGATGACTTCGCGCAAGCGAAGCGGCTCATTGCCGAGTACAAGCGCATTCGCCCGACCGTTCAACAAGGCGACTTGTACCGGTTGATATCGCCGCGTGGCGGCTCGGCACGATCGGCGACGCTGTCGGTCGCACAGGACGGCAACCAGGCCGTGCTCTTCGCCTTTCTACACTCCGGCGGCATGCGTAACGCAACGCCCCATATCCGGTTGCGCGGACTCGATCCACGGAAGACGTACACGCTGCGCACCATTGCAGGGGGCGTGGCGCCGGGAACACCGAAACAGGCGAGCGGCGCGTATTGGATGGGACAAGGCATCCAGCCCAGCCTCGCCGGCGACTTCCAGGCCGCGGCCATCGTCCTGGAAGTCGCCTGATGAGGTGCGCCTTTACTGCCCCGCCGCTTCGTCCACGTCCGCGCCCACGTTGATCGCCGCATACGCCCGCTTCACGGCAGTCAGTTCCTTGCTGCTCTTGCCGTACAGCTCGCCCGCCGCCTCGATCATCTTGGCGCGGGCATCCGCGTAATTGGTGTTCGACGTGAACTTGGTCGTGTTCGCCTTGAACCAGATCCGATACGCCTTGTCGAGCCCGATGCCCGTCATCGCGGCCGGCGTCTTGACGAGGTATTTGCTGTAATAATCGCTGGCCTTGTCCGCGCTCGAGCCTTGCGCGAGGAAGTAGAACATGCGGTTGTTCGGGCCGCTGCTGTAATGCACGTCCAGGCGCTTGATCGAGTTGTTCCAGGCGTCCGGGCTGCTGCCGTCCTTGCTCGGGCGGTACATCCAGCGCAGCGGCGTGCCCGACTTGCTGATTTCCTTGCCCAGCACCCAGTCGTTGCCCGTGAGCGGGATGGTGTCGCCCTTTCCGCCCCCGCGCGCATACGCTTCGACGGCCTCGCCATTGATGTCCGACGACGATTCGTTCAGGCCGCCCGATTCGCCCGCATACGTCAGGTTCGACGTGGCGGCCGTTACGCCGTGGCCCATCTCGTGGCCGATCACGTCGATCGAGCCCAGGCTGTTGAAGCTGGACCCGTCGCCGATGAACATGCAGCGGCACGTGTCGCTGTAATACGCGTTGTCGTACGCCGTGTTGACGTGCGCCGCGATGTACGTGGCCGTATTGTGTCCGTCCAGCGACAGCCAGTTGAACACGTTCTTCATCGTGTCGTACGTGTTCATCAGGCCCCACATCGCGTTCACGGCGGCCGTCTGGCCGTTCGCGTTCGTCGTCGAGCCGCCGTTCACGTACTGCTTGCCGTCGCCCCATGTGTTCGTGTCGTTGACGTAGACGCTGCCCGCGCTCGTGCCGTGGTTCGCGTTCGTGATCGCCATCGCGCCGAACGTGCCGCCCGTGCCGCGGGCATCGTCCATCATCTTGTATTTGCCTTCGCTGAACGTCGTGTTGATGGGCACGTCGCCGTTGTACTGGCTGTGGCCCACGCCGACCACCGTCTGCAGCATGTTCCACTGGGCCAGGATAGCGCCGTCGCGGGCGCTGACGATGGTGTCGTGGTACACGGGCTTGTCGCCGGCGACCATGCGCGTGTGCACGAGATAGGCCAGCTCATAGTGGTCGACGACGTCCTGCACGTCCAGCGCGTTCAGCTCCTCCTCGTGCTTGTCGCGCGCGTCCGGCACGCGTTCCGTACGCATCGCGGGCCAGATGATCAGCTCCGCGCTGGGCGGCGTCTCGTGGCGTGCCGAGGAACCGAGGGACGCGAGCGCCGCATCGATCGCGGCCTTCGACGAGATCGCGGGCACGACGCTGAAATCCGTGCCTGGCCCGGCGGCATCCGCCTTCGCAAAATTGGCGCGCTGCTCGGAATCGGATTCGGACAGGATCTTGCCGTTCGCATCCAGCACGAGCACGGATTCGAAGCCGAAGATGCGCACGTTTTTATACGTGTGGGCCACGCGCGCGATCTGCGTGCCCTGCGTGCCGGGATGCCGCGCGAGGATCGCATAACCGAAGCGCGCATCCTGCCCGCGTGCCGCCCGGCGTGCGTCCAGCTGGGCCAGCAGCGCCGCGTTGGGCTGAGGGGTCGCGGCAACGGCCGGGCTCATGGTGCCTGGACCGGCCGCGCCCGCAGGCACGACGACAGCCAGGGACAGGGCGCCGAACGACGCCAGCAACATCTTGCGCTTGTTCATGAGATTTCCTTTCATTGAGCGGGCACACCGATGCAGTGTGGACGAGCTCGCTCAAAGGAATTTGCTCAAGCGCAAAGAGCCCCACGGGCCTTGCGGCAGCCGTGGGGTGGAATGAAAAGGTGCAAAAGCCGGTGCGCGCGGGCGCACCCGGCAGGACGATCAGCGCTCGCGCCGGCGCATCAGGTACACGGCCGCGCCGACGACGGCGCCGGCCAGCACGGCCTTCTTCACGAGCCCGGCCCGATTGTGCTCCCACTCGGCCTTGATGCCCATTTCGCCCAGCACGTTCGGCACCTTGCCATGGACGAGATCTTCGCCGACGCCCTCGACGACGTTCACGCGGTCGGCCGCCAGCAACAGCAGCCAGCGGCGCAGGTCGTTCTCGGACCATTTGTAGGCCAGGCGCCGGATTGCGCCGGACAGGCCCTTGGGCGGCTGCGCGGTGCCGAAGATCGGCGTGATGCCGGGCCGTTCGGTCGACACGAGGATTTCGACGTCTTCCGGCTGCTGCGGCAGCTTGCCTTCGTGCGGATGGATGAAACGCGCCGGCATGCGCTCCATCGGCACGGCCGGGCGGTTCTTGCGGTCGAGGTCGGCGCCCCAGCCCTCGATGTGCGACAGCTCCTCGCGGCTGGGCCGGCGTGGGCCTTCGGCCATGTCGCCCTGCAGCGGATGCGCATGCACGTGGCCCGCGTCGTCGTGGTGCGGATGATCGTGATGATGGTTGTGTTCCATGACGTCTCCTCAATGCAAAGCGGTGGCCTTCACGGCCTGGACCTCGCGCGCCGACGGCGGGATCAGGACGGGCTTGATGCAGTTGTCGAGCTTGCTCGAGAAGATGTGGTACGCGTCCGCCACCTCTTCCAGCGGCACCCGGTGCGTGATGATTTCCTTCGGATTCAGCCGGCCTTCGCGGATGTGTTCGATCAGGCGCGGCAAGTGGCGCTTCACGCTGGCCTGGTTCGTGCGCATCGTGATGCCCTTGTTCAGCGCGTTGCCGATCGGGACGGCGTTGAACGTCGGGCCATACACGCCCACGATCGACACGTTGCCGCCCTTGCGCACGCTGTTGATGGCCCAGTGCAGCACGGTCGAGGCGCCGGCCTGCATCTTCATCAGGCGGCCCGTCAGGGTCTGCGCGATGGAGCCGGCCGCGTCGCCGCCCACGCAATCGATGGTGACGTCCGCGCCCATCCAGTCCGTCATCTTCTTGATGTGCTCCGCCATGTCGTTCACTTCGCGGAAGTTCACGACCTCGCACTGGGCAAAGCGCTTGACGAATTCCAGGCGGTACTCGACCTCGTCCACGACGATCACCCTGCCCGCGCCCATCAGCCACGCGGCCTTCGCGGCGAAGATGCCGACCGGGCCGGCGCCGAAGACGACGACCGTGTCGCCTTCCTGGATGTCGCCCATCTCGGCCGCCTGGTAGCCCGTCGGGAGGGCGTCCGTCAGCAGCACGGCGTCGTCCAGGTGCAGGTCGTCGGGGATCGGGTACGGGCCCACGTCGGCCATCGGCACGCGCACGTACTCGGCCTGGCCGCCGTCGTAGCCGCCCGCCGTGTGCGAATAGCCGTAGATGCCGCCGACGGCCGTCGCTTCCGGATTCGTGTTGTGGCAATTGCCGAAGAGTTCGCGCTGGCAGAAGAAGCAGGAACCGCAGAACAGGTTGAACGGCACCAGCACCCGGTCGCCGGCTTTCAGCGTCTGCACGTCGCGGCCCACGTCCACGACTTCGCCGACGAATTCGTGGCCGAACGTGTGGCCCACGCGCGTGTCGGGCACCATGCCGTGGTAAAGGTGCAGGTCGGACCCGCAAATGCAGGAGCGCAGCACGCGCACGATGGCGTCGCCCGGGTGTTCGATGACGGGATCGGGCTTGTAATCGGCGCGGACGCGATACGGTCCCCGGTAATTCATTGCCAGCATAATTCCTCCTCGTTGATTGTCCGCCCGCCGCCACGGACGAGCGCTTGACAACAAGGTATGTCAAAACGCTAAGGAAGGCGATACGCGCACGGAAACGAACGGGGGTTTCGGAACTTTTTTTTGAAGATCCGTAGTGCTTTGTTTTTAAAAGGAAATTATTGCAAGACGAAGCATTTCCAACGTCGTCCCTGCGAAGGCAGGGACCCAATTTGCACGCGTTGCGGCGGCGCATAAAACTTGGATCCCCGCCTGCGCGCACTGCTGTCCGGGATAATTCGTTGAGGATGAGTAGCAGCTGA
>CBIHOW010000036.1:0-58151 GCA_966211695.1 uncultured Massilia sp.
CGGTAACGCCGTCGCGCTTCAAAAGAATGGGGGTTGACACAGGATGTCTCATGCGAGCTCCTTCAGCGGGCCCGGATAGCCGATGGCGTCCCAGTGGGCGGGCTCGCTGTACCAGGCGCCCAGCACGAGGTCGTGCAGCGCCGCATACGCCGTGCGCAGCAGAGACAAACGATGCACGCGCCAATCCTGCAGGAACGCGGCGACGTCTGCCTCCTGCGCGTTCGCCCAGCCGTCCGGGATGCCCGTCAGCAGGCGCCGCGCGGGACCGATCGCCAGCAGGCCGAACAGGTCCTGCACTTCCTGCTGGGCCGACAGGGGCAGGCCGAGGATGGCCTGGTGCACGCGTTCCGTGGTCGCGGCGATGGAACGGGCCCGGTCGGTGGGCGCATCCGGCAAGGCGCCGGACAGGATCGCGGGAACGATGGCGTCGAGGGCGGCACGCGCCTCGCCGTCGAGCACGAAGCCGCGCGGCGGCGCCGGATGCGTGTGCCGGTACCAGCCGCCGCCCGCGGCCAATACCGCGGCCGCCAGCAGGCCGGCCTTCAGGAAGGTTCTGCGGGTTGTCTCCATGCCTACCCTTTGTATGTGTTTTTCAAAGTGTAAGCGAAAGAACAGGTCAGGCGACCAACTCCGACTAGAGCAAGCCGTCTAGGAGTCCCGCCCCGTGGATTTCAGCATCTGGCGTGCGATGCCGCGCAGGATGTTGACTTCTTCCATCTCCAGCTGCGTGCGCGCGAACAGGCGCTTCAGGCGCGGCATCAGCTTCTTCGGGTTGCTGGCGTTGAGGAACCCGATCGCGACGAGCGCCTCTTCCAGGTGGGCGTACATGCCCTCGATCTGCGCCACGCTCGCCGCCTCGCCGTGGAAGCCGATCCCTTCCTGTGTCCGGTTCTCTCCCTGGGCCGCCAGCCGGCACTCGTACGCCAGCACCTGCGCGGCCTGGGACAGGTTCAGCGACGAATACTCGGGATTGGCCGGGATGTTGATCAGCACGTTGCACTGCTCGACGATCTGGTTCGGCAGGCCGAAACGCTCGTTGCCGAGGATGAGGGCGGGTCGCAAATCGGTCTTGTCCGCCGCATGGGCGGAAAATTCCCGGGGCGTCCATACGGGCGGCGAAAATTCGCGCAGCCGGGCCGACACGGCCGCTGCGAAATTGCAGCCGTCCAGCGCCTCGCCAATGGAATCCACGATCTGCGCGCCCTGGAGCACGTCGATGGCGCCGCTGGCGAAGGCGACCGCCTCCGGGTCGTGCAGCGGATCGTTGCAGCGCGGGGCGACGAGCACGAGGTCGGAAAATCCCATCGTCTTCATGGCGCGCGCCACCGAGCCGACATTGCCGGCGCGGCTCGTCTCCACCAGCACGAAGCGTAGACGTTTGAAAAGAGAAGAGACAGTTTCGGTCGGGTTCATTTAAAATAACGCCATCGCGCGGTGACGAGCGTTGAAATGCGGGCAAGAAGCTCGCGATTTTAACGGCTTCGGCACCGCTTTGCTCTTTAATTATTTCTCGTTCAGATCGTTCACGGCGCCCGCGCGCGGTGGGCGTCAGCTTTTTTTTACGGAAGCCCTCTATGCATCCCATGCTCAACACGGCCATCAAGGCCGCCCGCCGCGCCGCGACCGTCATCAACCGCGCATCCTTCGACCTCGACCGCATCACCGTCAGCGAAAAGAGCCACAACAACTTCGTCACCGACATCGACCAGGCGTCGGAACAGGCGATCGTCGAAACCTTGCTGAAAGCCTACCCCGACCACGCCATCCTCGGCGAAGAATCGGGCCCCACCGCGAACCTGAACGACGACAGCGAATACGTCTGGATCATCGATCCGATCGACGGCACCACCAACTTCCTCCACGGCTATCCCAACTACTGCATCTCGATCGCGCTGCAACAGCGCGGCGTGATCACGCAGGCCGTCATCTATGACCCGGTCCGCAACGACCTGTTCACCGCCACCAAGGGCGCCGGCGCCTACCTGAACGACAAGCGCATCCGCGTGCGCAATCCGGACCGCATCAATAAGGCGCTGATCGGCTCCGGCCACGGCGCCGAGCCGCGCGACCTGGCCGAGTACCTGCGCATGTACGAAGTGGTCGCCCCGCGCTGCCACGGCCTGCGCTCGAGCGGCTCGGCCGCACTGGAACTGGCCAACGTGGCCGCCGGCCGCGTCGACGGCTACTTCGAAAAGAACCTGAAAATCTGGGACATCGCCGCCGGTTCGCTGCTCGTGACCGAGGCGGGCGGCATCGTCGGCGAGTTCACCGGCGAGTCCGAATACCTGAACAAGGGCGACATCATCGCCGCCGGCCCGAAGGTCTTCGCCGGCATGGTCTCCCTGCTGAAGCCCTTCGCCTGAGCGGCCTCGCGCCGTTTCGCGTAAAATACGCCCTGTGTAAGTCCGGGGAAAGCCGCGGGCCTTGCTGGCCGCGCGGCTTTCCCGCCGCAGGCGGCGTTGTCGGCCTGTCAAGATTGCCTCCGGCGCCCACGAGGTGCCGCGCCCCCGCCTTCACCGGCCCTGTCATAAACGACACAGGCCGCGCTAAAATTTCCATAGCGAAACATATTTAACTATAATAGGCACCTCGAGAAACCGTCGCGAGCGGCCGCAATGCAGTTCGAGAAGCGCAGCTGTACGAGAGTACAGCGAGCATCGGAGGACTGCAGTGCAACGCGCAGCAGGTTTATCGTCGTGCCGCATGTCGCGTGACCGTTGACGTTTGTGTCTACGTTTGCGTCTCGGCGTGCCGGCTCCAGTACCGGGCGCCCTGTTGTGTAATCCGATCGGCTGGACTGGCGCTCCACGGAGCGACGGGCCGATCCCTACCAGATAACTATGTCATTCAATACTCTCGGTCTGTCCGACGCCATCGTGCGTGCCGTCACTGAAGCGGGCTATACCGCTCCGACTCCGATCCAGGCCAAGGCGATCCCCGCCGTGCTGGGCGGAGGCGACCTGCTGGCAGGCGCCCAGACCGGCACCGGCAAGACCGCCGGCTTCACGCTGCCCGTGCTGCACCGCCTGTCGACCGACAAATTCGGCGCCTCGCTGACCAGCAAGACGTCCAAGCGCCCGATCCGAGCCCTCGTGCTCGCCCCGACCCGCGAACTCGCGGCCCAGGTCGAGGAAAACGTGCGCATCTATGCCAAGTACACGAACCTGAACTCGGCCGTGATCTTCGGCGGTGTCGGCATCCACCCGCAGATCAAGCTGCTCGCGAACGGCGTCGACATCCTCGTCGCCACGCCGGGCCGCCTGCTCGACCACGTCGCCCAGGGCACGGTCAAACTCGACAAGATCGAGATCCTGATCCTGGACGAGGCCGACCGCATGCTGGACATGGGCTTCATCCACGACATCCGCAAAGTGCTGGCCGTGCTGCCGCCGAAGCGCCAGAACCTGCTGTTCTCGGCCACGTTCTCGGACGAGATCAAGGCCCTGGCCGACCGCCTGCTGGACAACCCGGCCATGATCGAAGTGGCGCCGCGCAACTCGACCGTCGAAGTCATCGCGCAGAAGATCCACCCGGTCGACCGCGACAAGAAGCACCCGATGCTGGCCCACCTGATCAAGTCGAACGGCTGGAAACAGGTGCTCGTGTTCACCCGCACCAAGCACGGCGCCAACAAACTCGTCGAGCAGCTGGGCAAGGACGGCATCGGCGCGATGGCGATCCACGGCAACAAGAGCCAGTCGGCGCGCACCAAGGCGCTGGCCGAGTTCAAGGACGGCAGCCTGACGGCGCTCGTCGCCACCGACATTGCGGCGCGCGGCATCGACATCGACCAGCTGCCGCACGTGGTCAACTACGACCTGCCGAACGTGCCGGAAGACTACGTCCACCGCATCGGCCGCACGGGCCGTGCGGGCGCCACGGGCGAAGCTGTCTCGCTGGTGTGCGTGGACGAGCACCAGATGCTCAAGGACATCGAAAAACTGATCAAGCAGACACTGCCCCGCCACGTGATCCCGGGCTTCGAACCGGACCCGACGGCGAAGCCGCAACCGATCCAGCTGCGCAGCGGCGCGCCGGGCCACCCGAACCGCGGCCGCCCGGGCGGCAACCGCGGTGCCGGCAATGGCACGTCCGCCGGCGCCAAGCCGCGCGTCCAGGGCGCGCCAGCGACGGGCCAGCGCAATGGCGGTAACGGCGGCGGCAACCGAAGCGGCAGCAATGGCGGCGGTCGCGGCCAGGGCCGTGGCCCGCGTCCCGCATCCGCAGCCCGTTCGGGCGGCGAGCGCTGACACCACGCCGTCCGCACAACGAGACCGGGACCAGTTCCCGGTCTTTTTTTGCCCAAATTCGGGGTCAGAGCACATTTTCGCCAAAATTCGGGGTCAGAGCACTTTTTCGATCAATGTCCGGTAAGCAAGAAATCGTGCGGTTTACGCGTTGCGGCTGTGATCAGATCGGCTTTGGCCAGCAAAACTTACTTCGAAGATCGTTCACGAAAATGAGCTCTGACCCCGAAGTTGCAGAAAAATGGGACCTGACCCCGAATTTATTTGCGCACTCAAGTACTTGCCAATGGTCGACATTGTTTATATACTTGACGAATCAAGTAACCATTAAGTACCTGGAGTCATCATGTCCGACAGCCTCACCACCGAATTCTGCCTGCGCCTTGCGCGCGCCTGGGCGACGCTCGTGCGTCGTCTCGACAGCGCGCTGGGCGGCCACCATGGCATCAGCTTTGCCGATTATCAATTGCTGCTGCACCTGCAGCGCGCACCGGGCGGGCGGCTGCGACGCGTCGACCTGGCCGACCGGCTGGGCCTGACCGCGTCCGGCGTCACCCGCTCGCTGCTGCCGCTGGAAAAGATTGGCCTCGTCACACGCCAGAGCGATCCGCGCGATGCCCGCGTCGGCTACGCCCTGATCACGCCGACGGGCGACGAGCTGGTGACGAACGCGACGACCGTCGTCGACAACATCAGCCGCGCCATGCTGGGTGCGCCGTCCGGCGACCAGTTGCGGGCGACGTCGGACCTGCTCGCGCAGATCGCCGGCATCCAGCGCTGATCCACTGATCCACTTTCGCTTCACGAACACGATGGCGTGCGGGCCAGGCCCCCGCACGCCCGCACAACGACAAGGAGACCGGGCATGCAAGACGATCCGAACCCGCGCGCCGCCCTGCTGCGCGACCGTAACTTCACCTGGCTGATGAGCGGCGGCGCCATCTCCACCCTCGGCGACCAGTTCACCCAGATCGCCCTGCCCTGGCTCGTGCTGAAGCTCACGGGCGATGCCGTCGCGCTGGGCATGGCCGTCGCGCTGATGGGCATCCCGCGCGCCATCCTGATCCTGTTCGGCGGGGCGCTCGTCGACCGCCACTCGCCCAAGCGCATCCTGATGCTCACCAAGCACGTCAACACGGTGCTGCTGGCCGTGCTCGCGCTCCTCGTCTACACGGGCCAGGCGCACCTGCCCGTCGTGCTCGCGCTGGCGCTGGGCCTGTCGCTCGCGTCGGCATTCAGCATCCCGGCCGGCACGTCGATGCTGCCGCATGCCGTCGCCCCGCAGCACCTGCAGGCCGCGAACGGCATGATGATGGGACTGCGCCAGATCACGATGCTGGCCGGGCCGCTGCTGGCGGGGCTATTGTTCGCGCTGGCCGGCGACGGCAGCGGCGGTCCGCAGCACATGCGCGGCCTGGCACTCGCGTTCGGCTTCGACTGCATCAGCTTCGCCGTGTCCGCCTGGACGCTCGCCAAGGTACAGCCGCGCCCGTTCGCACCGGCGGCCAGACAGCCGGTATTGAAGTCCGTGGCGGACGGGCTCGCGGCGGTGTGGCGCGACACCCTGATGCGCACCTGCTTCATCTACTGGGGCCTGTGCGCCTGCGTGATCGGCGGCGTGATGCAGGTCGCGCTGCCGCTCCTGGCCAGCAGCCGCCTTCACGGTGCGTCGGCTTTGGGCCTGCTGATGGGTGCGCACGGCGCCGGCGCGCTGCTGGGCATGGCCATGAGCGGCATCGCGGGGAAACGGCGTGCAGGCAATCTCGGCATGACCTTGCTGTTGATCGATGGCATTGCCGGTGTGCTTCTCGTTCCGCTGGGCATGATCACAGCCAGCTGGCAAGGCATGCTGATCAACGTCGCCATCGGCGTGCTGGGCGGGTTCGTGCAGGTCGCCGTGTTCACGTGGATCCAGCAACGGGTGCCGCGCGAGCTGCTGGGCCGGACGATGAGCCTGTTCATGTTCATCTTCATGGGCCTCGCACCGCTGGCGGCCGTCGTGGCCGGATGGATCGCGAGCCGCGTGACCTTGGCGACCTTGTTCGGCGGCGCCGGTCTGTTCCTCGTGGGCGCCGCGCTGCTGGCCTGGCTGTTCACGCCGATGCGCGCGCTGCGCGATGCGCCGGCAGGCACGATGGTTTAGCAAGATGGGAGGTAACATAGGGGGTTATCGTATCGCAAAGGATTCCGCATGCCCCGCTTCGCCGCCAACCTGAGCCTGATGTTCAATGAGCTCGGCTTCCTGGAACGCTTTGCCGCCGCCCGCGCGGCCGGCTTCGACGGCGTCGAGTTCCTGTTTCCGTACGCCTTCGACGCGGAGCAGATCGCCGGCCGCCTGCAGCGCTACCAGTTGGAACTGGCGCTGCATAATTTTCCGGCCGGCGACTGGGCGGCCGGTGAACGGGGCATGGCCTGCGATCCGCGCCGCGTGGGCGAATTCCAGGACACCGTCGAGCTGGCGCTGGAATACGCGCTCGACCTGGGCGTGAAGCGCCTGCACTGCCTGGCCGGCAAGCTGCCGCCGAACGTCGCGCCCGAGCGCGCGCACGCGACGTTCGTCGACAACCTGCGCTTCGCCGCCGCGGCGCTGGCCCCGCACGGCATCGACCTGCTGATCGAGCCGATCAACGACCGCGACATCCCCGGCTATTTCCTCACGAAGAGTGCGCAGGCGGCCGCCATCATCGCGGAAGCCGCGGTGCCGAACCTGTTCCTGCAATACGACATCTACCACATGCAGCGCATGGAGGGCGACCTCGCCAACACGCTGCGCGAGCGCATGCCGCTGATCCGCCACATCCAGTTGGCCGACGTGCCGGGCCGCCATGAACCGGGCACGGGCGAGATCAATTTCCCGTTCCTGTTCCGCACCCTGGACGAACTGGGCTACGACGGCTGGGTCGGCTGCGAATACATCCCGTTGGGCGACACCGTCGCGGGTCTGGGCTGGCGCGCGGCTCTGACTTGAGCATTGGCAATAACAGCATTCGCCAGGTTTGAAAGAATGAGGGCTTTTCGGGCCGGCCTTTTGCCGTCCAGAAAGGACCCATGGACCTGCGACGCTGTTTTACCCTGATCGTCCTTGCCGCCAGCCTGGTGCTCGGCGGCTGCGCCAGTACCGGCCCGGTGAGCCTGGCGGAGGTGCGGCAATTCGCCGACGCCTCGGCCCGCCTGGGCGGCTACGGCGAACTCTCGCGCCGCTACCGCGACACCTACGAGCGCGAACAGCCGTATCTGTCGCCCGCCGCCGACCGCATCGCAAAAGAAAACGATGCGCGCCGGCGTGCCGTGTACGACGACTTCGTCAGCATCCAGAAGACCGTCGTGCTGTACATGCAGACGCTGAGCGTGCTGGCGGGCGATGCGCGCTACGACTTGTCCGACCGGATCGACGACCTCGGCAATGGTCTCAAGGCGAACGCAGAATCCGGCCTGCAGCAGCGCCAGATCGCCGCGTACACGGGCCTGACGCGGCTGCTGACGCGGGTCATCGCGTCCGGCTACCAGAACCGCAGCGTCGAGACGATGGTGCGCGACGGCGACGCCGACGTGCAGGTCTTGCTGGAATCCATGATCGAGCTGACCCGCCTGTACGCCAAGACCAACGACAACGAAAAGAAGACCGTGCTCGGCATCTTCGACGTCGAAATCCCCTTTTCCACGAAGACATCGGACCGCATGCTCGTGACCCTGGCCAAGGTCCATTACCTCAACAAGTCGACGGAATACAAACTGGTCGACAAACGCTATGACCTGGCCTTGCAGGGTTTGACGAAGGTCGCCCTGGGCCATCAGAAACTGCGCGAAAACCTCAATAACCTGCATGGCGACGAAGTGCGCAAGCTGCTGGCCACCTATGCCCGCGACCTGACGAAACTGCGCGACGCCCTGTCCGATTGAGCGCTTGAGGAGAGAACATGGGAAACGACGATAAATTGAAACTGGACGGCGCGAAACAAGAGGCCGCGAAGGCGCCGCCGCCCAGTCCGGCCGAGGCGCTGTCGACGGCGCACCAGGTCGAGGAACTGGCCGACAAGCTGTCGGAGTGCGCGGACAGCATCCACCAGCGCGTCATGCGCGACATCCGCCGCCACCAGGGCCAGGACGTGCCGGAGCCGGAGCAGATGGCCGCGCGCGCGCTGCTCAACGCCGAGATGGAATTGCGCCAGCGCGCGAACCGGCTGTATGCGGAAGCGGCGGCATGCATCGTGTCGTCGCTGGGCCAGCCGCAGCAGCACCTGATCCAGCTGACGGTGGATGCCGCCGACAAGATCAAGCGCATCACCCGCATCGGCGACGGCATCACGCTCGTCGCGCGCCTGCTGGGACTGGCCGCGGCCGCCAGCACGGGCCAGGTCGTGCCCATCCTCGCGGCCGTCGAAGGGCTCAAGACCCAGCTCGACATCGTCGCCATCGACAACGCCCCGGCCCTGCCCGCCTCGTCGGCCTGAATGCCGCCGCCGTACAGCGGTATCCATGCCCCTCGTTCCGCGCTACACTGAAATCGCCGCCGCGCGGTTTCCAATGACACGAACGAGGGGACATCCATGAAAGCCAATCCGCACGCCGAGTCCGGCGCCTGCCGTCACGTCTTTGCTGTCGTGGACCGGGCGTGACCATGGAACCCCTCACACCCGAGCAGCTGGCGCTGCTCAAGACGATGCTGGAACAGCGCCTCGCTGCGCTGTCCCGCGTCGAGGAACCGCGCCCGGACGCGGGAGAATTGCCTGTGGACGAGGTGGAGACGTCCCCGCTGGACCGCGCCACCGTCCGCCTGCTGAACGATCTGTCGCGCGAAGCGGCCGGCCATCACTCGGAAGAGATGCGCCAGCTGCGCCAGGCGCTCGCCAGGATCGAGGACGGCAGCTACGGCTATTGCGAAGAATGCGGTCAGCCGATCGGCGCATCGCGGCTGCTGGCCCGGCCCGAAGCGCGCCTGTGCATCGATTGCCAGACGCGGGCCGAGCGGCGCTAGCGTCAATACATGTGCTGGCCGCCGTTGATGGCGAGGTTAGTGCCCGTCATGAACCCGGCGTCTTCCGACACGAGGTACGCGATGAGGCCGGCGATCTCGTCCGGCTCACCCAGCCGGCCCATTGGAATCTGCGGCAGGATCTTGTCGTTCATGACCTCGGCCGGCACGGCCTCGACCATCTTCGTACGCAGATAGCCGGGCGACACCGTGTTGACGGTGACGCCATGGCGCGCCATCTCCAGCGCCAGCGCCTTCGTGAAGCCGTGCATGCCGGCCTTGGCGGCGGAGTAATTGGTCTGGCCGAAGGCACCCTGCTGGCCATTGACGGACGAGATATTGACGATGCGGCCCCATTTCTGCGCCATCATCGGTTCGATCGCCTGCTTGCTCATGTTGAACACGCTGTCGAGATCGGCACGCAGGACGGCTTGCCAATCCTCCAGCGTCATCTTGCGCAGGCTGCGGTCGCGCGTGATGCCGGCATTGTTCACCAGCACGTCGAGCCGGCCCATTTCGGCCAGCAGTTTCTGCATCATCCATTCGCAGTCGCCGTAGTCGGTGACGTCGACGCGATACGTCGTGAAGCGGTACCCTTCGTCCCGCTGGGCGGCCAGCCACGCGTCAGGCGTGGCATTGCCGGGCGAATAGGTTGCCGCCACGCGGAACCCCTCCGCCTGCAGGCGCCGGCAGATCGCCGTGCCCAGTCCCCCCATCCCTCCAGTCACCAAGGCTACTTTGTTATCGTGCATGGTTTCGTCGTCCTGTCATCAACCTGCCGCGCCGGGTGCGCAGCACGAAGCACCGAGTCTAGGATGACGGACAAAGCCGTTCTTGACGAAACGCAAAGGGCCGCCGCTGCGGACGCGGCGGCATGGGACTCAATGAATGATGTCGGGAGGCGACGCCGGATCGAAATCCGCCCAGTCGCCATCGACGATATTGCCCCTGGCGCGCTCGATATGGTGGGCGCCCAGGTCGCGCAGCAGGTCGACGGCGCGCGCTTCCAGGCCGGGATCGTCGAAGGCAACGGCCACGAGCATGCCGGCCGGACGGTTTTCCACCGGCGCGCGCCCGCCCTCCTCGCGTTCGCCGGGGTCTTTCATCTTCGTGAAGCTGAACAGCGAGCCGACGTGGGCGCCCAGGAGGCCGCCGACCACGGGACCCAGCGGCCCGGTCACGGGGGACGTCGCGGCCCCGGCCACGATGCCGACCGCGGCACCGGCACCGGCACCCTGGGCCACGCCTTCCGGCGATTCCTTGGCGCCCGGCGAGTGGATGTTGTCGCCGCCGATCGGCGTCAGGTCGTGCTGGCCCGGCTGGCTCAGGTAGAAACCGCTGATGCGTTCGCTCGGGAAACCGGCGTCGACCAGGGCACGGCGCGCCCGCTCGACGTCATCCTGCAGCTGGAAGTGCCCTGCAATGATCGTGGACATGGATGACCTCCTGCATGAAAAGGTGTGGCCATGATGCCTCCCGCTGGGCTCGGTCTCTGTACGCGAGCGCACGCAGCGGAGCCGCTAGCGCCACTGTCCGTAGACCATTCCGTAGTGCTCCGGTTCCGGTGCCGGCGCGGGGAACCAGTCGCGCGGGTCCACGCGGTAATAGGCCTGGAACTCCGCATACAGTTCCGGATGGCGCGCGGCCAGCTCGTGCGGCTGCTCGAAGAAACTCTCCGTCGCCACGGCGAAGAACTCGGCCGGATTCGTGGCGCCGTACGGGTCGAGCACGTCGCGCTGGCCCCAGTACGCGTCGCGCCGCAGCAGGGCGAAATCGCGCGCCAGCGTTTCCGACCAGCTCTGGTAACGCTCCGGGCTGCCGAGGAAAGGCGCGCCGTTGTTGCTGCCCGATTCACTGTCGAGCTGGTGCGCGAACTCGTGCAGCACGACGTTGTGCGTGCCCTCGCCGTCGAGGCCCGCGCGGCGCACGTGTTCCCACGACAGGACGACGCGCCCGTCGCCCCACGATTCGCCCAGCAGGTCCTGGCGCGTTTCCGTGACGACGCCGGCGGCGTCCTGCTCGCGCCGCGGCACGAGGAAGGCGCCCGGATAGACCAGCACGGCGTGCAGGCCCGGATAGACGCGGCTGGGCCGGTTCAGCAGCAGCAGGCAGGCCTGGGCGGCGATCGTCACGCGCATCTCTTCCGTCACCTCGAGCCCCGCGCAGCCGACGAACGTCTTCTGGTGCAGGAACTGCTTGACGAGGCGCTGCAACTGCGCGCGCATGTCGGGCGGCATGCCCCGGTACTGCGCGACATTGCGCTCGATGATGCCGAGCTGGGACGCGGTGAGCGGACGCGCCAGCACGCGGCGCAGGCGCCAGCGCGGCAGCAGCCACGCGAGCAGCACGCCGAGCGCGAGCACGGCGCAGACGAGAGCGGCTTCCATCGTGTTCTCCCCGTAGTGTTCTCCGCGTATCGGCGTTATTGGGTCTCGTGAGCGCGCGGCGCGAAATACGCCGCGACCGCCTCCGCATCGCCGATCAGCTTGCCGCCGATGAAGACCTGCGGCCACGTGGTGGCGCCGGACACGGCGCGCAGCACGCTGGTCGTGATCTTCGCATCCTGCGGGATGTCCGTAAAGACGATGCCGTTCGCCTTCAACACGGCCTTGGCGCGCGCGCAGAAGGGGCAGCCGGGCTTGGAAAACATCACGACGGGCTCGCGCGGCGTCGCGTTCGGGTTGATGTAGCGCAGCAAGGTGTCGGCGTCCGAGACTTCGAACGGATCGCCTTCCTTGTCCGGCTCGATGAAGACCTTGGCGATGATGCCGTCCTTGACGAGCATCGAATAGCGCCACGAGCGCTTGCCGAAGCCGAGGTCGCGCTTGTCGACGAGCAGGCCCATGCCTTCCGTGAAGTCGCCGTTGCCGTCGGGGATCATCGTGATGTTCCCCGCCTCCTGCCCGGCCTGCCAGGACTGCATGACGAAGGCATCGTTGACGGCGACGCACACGATCTCGTCGACGCCGTTCTCGCGGAACGCGGGTGCCAGCTCGTTGTAGCGCGGCAGGTGGGCCGAGGAACAGGTGGGCGTGAAGGCGCCCGGCAGGGCGAACACGACGACCGTCTTGCCCTTGAACAGTTCATCGGTCGTGATGTCGCGCCACTGGTCGTCGGGGCGCGCCTTGAACGTCACCTGGGGAACGGGTTTGCCTTCCAGCGATTCGGCACTCGGCAGCATGGAGTCTCCTTGATGGGGAAGCGGTCGGGGTGCCGCACCCGGCATATGCGCACGCTTGTCGCCTTTTCAATTGGAATCCTGCAGAAAAACAGCGCCACCCGGCCTTTCGGCGGGGTGGCGCAGCTGATGGCGGCCGCGTCGCGCGACCGGCACCAACGCCAGCGCGCTCAGACGCGCTCTTTGGCGACCTGGCTCGGAGCCGGGCCGAACAGTGCGGCGACGAGCGGATCGCGGGTCACCGGGCTGCGGTTGACGCGGATCGCGTAATGGGTGTCGTCGGCCAGGATGTGGAAGTGGCGGCCCGTGCCGGCCATGCTCTGCTCGCGCAGGCCCGGACGCTCCTTGCGCGGGGCGGCGCCTTCGCGCTTGGGCTGGCAGATGGCGCCCAGGAAGGCCTTGACGCGTTCCGGATCCGGCGAGATGCGGTACACGGCCTTGCCCAGGTAGGTGGCGGTACCTTCGATGTAACGGGCCAGTTCGATGACGCCGGCTTCGCGCAGGTCGCGGATGTATTTGCGGGCGCCCGACGGCGAGAATTTGAGGAACCAGGCGATTTCATCGGCCAGCATTTCGTGGGTCTGCAGTTCGCCGATGAGCTTTTGCATGTTTTCGATACGGCGCTGGGTAGCCGACGTCGACCGCACCCGCTCGATCGGCGCGAGCGAAATCGGAGCGCGCTCGGTCGGCTGCGGTGGGACGCGTTCGATCAGTGCAGAGTTGCTGGAAGTGTGCACCGCGTTGAGTTCGCCTTGTACCGCATTGTGGTGAGTCGCTGCATGCATATTGGTCTACTCCGTGAAAAGGACGATGTTCTGTGTATGGCCCGGACCGCCGTATTCGTGTATGACCACCTGACAACACGCCGGTTCCGCTTAACTGGATACAAGATTGCCTGCCTCACCACGCCCGGTCTGTGCGCCATCCAACATTTCTAAAAATTTCTGAAAGTTATTCGTCCTTAAAAGCAAGAGAAACTCGACTGCGTATTGACGAGAGACAAATTGGTGGGGCTCAACGGGAACCGGCTGCACGGCTTGCAATCGAAGCGGTATCGACCCGACCGTGCGACATGACAATCTCGTAATGAAACGCAGCGCGAAAGCACGAAGGGCGACGTTACATGCAATAGGCGACGATTACCCCGCAGTTCGTAACATCCTGAAACAAACAGCAATCATGGCATAAATGGCTACGTTGTAAAATCGCCACAACAACCGGCCGTTAGGTGCGCTAGCGCACTGACCCAAAAAATGGCCGACTTGTAAGCTTGACATCAACATCACTGCAAGCCATGCGATGTCAAGTACCTTTACAACTTATGGGAGTTACCTGTGAATAATACGAAGAAGATCGCTCTGGCCGCCGCCATTCTGTGCTCCGCCGGAACGGCCCTGGCCCAGGACACCACCGAGGTCATCAATCCGTCGTGGTATATCGCCCCGACGGTGGTCGGCATCAAGCCCGACCATGATTTCGGGACGTCGAAGAAGGACTGGGGCGGCGGGTTGAAGTTCGGTAAGGCCGTGCATCCGCTGTGGGATATCCAGATCGGCGCCACCCAGGCGCGCGTCGACGACGACAATGCCAACTACCGCCAGACCCTCGTCGGCGTCGATGCCCTGCTGATGCTGTCGCGTAAGACCTTCCGCCCGTACCTCCTGATCGGTGTCGGCGGCGAACGCGACCGTGTGAGCAATCCGATCCGTAACGCGTCCGGCTGGTCGCCGTACTACCAGGCCGGCGTCGGCTTCCAGGTCAGCATGAACGAGCAGTGGTCCCTGCAGGCCGACGTGCGCGACGTGCGCGCCCACCTGCGCGACGACGACAAGTTCGGCTTCTCGCGCGCCAATACCAAGTACGCAACGGTCAGCCTGAACTACGCCTTCAACCCGCCGCCGCGCCCGGCACCGGCGCCGGCTCCGGCCCCCGCTCCGGCACCGGTCGTCGAGGCACCGGCACCGGCACCGGCACCGGCCGCGCCGCCGCCGCCTCCGCCGGCCCGCTTCGAGAAGGTGACCCTGTCGGCCAGCGAACTGTTCGCCTTCGACAGCGCCACCCTCTCGTCGCCGCAGCCGAAGCTGGACGACATCGCCGCCGCACTGCAGGCCGATCCGTCGATCACCGACGTGGACATCACGGGCTACACCGACCGCCTAGGCTCGACCAAGTACAACCAGAAGCTGTCGGAGCGCCGCGCCAACGCCGTGCGTGAGTACCTGATCGCCAAGGGCGTCGACGCGAACCGCCTGAAAGCCTACGGCAAGGGCGAGCAGAACCCGGTCGTGACCGACTGCCACCAGAAGAAGCGCAAGGAGCTGATCGAGTGCCTGGCACCGAACCGCCGCGTGGAAGTGGAGCCGATCACCATCGAGCGCCGCGTGCAGTAACACGTCAATGCGGGGCCGGGTCCCCGCTTGCCGCTGGGCGTTGGCCCCTGAACGCGCCTTCGGGCGCGTTCGTCTTTTCGGAGGTTACCGATGGCAGTACAAAACTGGATCCCCTTCTCCCGCCAGGTCGTCCACGTGATGCGCTGCGCCGTGACCGAATGGCTGAGCCACCGGGCATCGAGCAAAGGTGCCGCCCTCGCGTTCTACACACTGTTCTCTCTCGCGCCCATTCTCGTGCTCGTCATCGCGATCGCCGGCTTCTTCTACGGCACCGACGCCGCGCAAGGCCAGTTGCTGGACGAATTGCGCGGCCTCGTCGGCAAACAGGGCGCGGAAACGATCCAGGCGATCCTGGCCGGTGCGCGCAACAAGGAAAGCGGCAAGCTGGCCACGATCATCGCGACGGCCCTGCTGCTGGTCGGCGCGACGAGTGCGTTTGCCGAGCTCAAGGACAGCCTGGATGAAATCTGGGACGTCCCGCCGCCGAAGGACGCCACCTGGTGGGACACCGTGCGCACCCGCCTGCTGTCGTTCGGCCTGATCCTGACGCTGGGCCTGCTGCTGATGTTCACGCTGGTCGTGTCGGCCGCGCTGTCCGTGCTGGAAAAATACCTGGGCGGCATGTGGCATTCCGCGACGATCATCCTGGGCTGGGTGGCCTGGGCCGTCAGCTTCCTCGTGATCGCCGTGATGTTCGGCGCCATCTACAAGCTGCTGCCGCGCGTAAAACTGTCCTGGCATGACGTGACGATCGGCGCCCTCGGCACCGCGATCCTGTTCACGGTCGGGAAGTTCGCGATCGGCCTGTACATCGGCAACAGCGGCACGGCGAGCAGCTTCGGCGCGGCCGGTTCGCTGATCGCGTTACTGCTGTGGGTGTATTACTCGGCGCAGATCTTTTTCCTGGGCGCGGAATTCGCCCGCCAGTACGCGCTGCAGATGGGCAGCCTGAAGGACAAGCACGTGCCCGGAGCTCCCCCGCCGGGCGCACGCCCGTCGCCCGTGCACTGAACCGCCACCGGCGCCGTCATTCGCCGAGCAGTTCGGCGATGACTTCCATCCCTTCCACGCGCTCAGCCACGACCTTGATCACGACGACGACGGGCACGCCGAGCAGCAATCCCCACATGCCCCACAGCCAGCCCCAGAACAGCAGGCTGACGAACACGGCGGCCGGGTTCATCTTGGCGATCTTGCCCGTCATCCAGGTCGTGACGACCATGCCGACGAGCGTCGCGATCGCCAGCGACGCGCCCGCCACGAGGATCACCATCTGCAGCGATTCGAATTGCAGGAAGGCGACGAGGCCCGTGGCCGACGTGATCAACAGCGGGCCGAAGTAAGGCATGACGTGCGCCACGCCGGCGAAGATCGCCCACGCGCCCGCGTTTTCCAGGCCGATGAGACGCAGCGCCACCCACATCAACAGCGCCAGCAGCACGTTCGTGACGAGCAGCATGAACATGTAGTTCTGGATGGACGTGTTGATGTCCTCGAGGATGTGCACCGTGACTTTCTTCTGCGTCAGCGACGGGCCCGTCAGCTTGACGAGCTTGCGCTTGAACGTGTCGCCCGCCAGCAGCAGGAAGAACACGAGGAACACGACCATCGTCGCTTGCGAAATGAAGCTGGCCAGGCCGACGGAACCGGCCAGCAGCCAGTCCATGATGCGGAAATTGCTGGCGCCCGGCGTCTGTGCGACCGTCGGCACCGCTGCGCGCCGCGGTGGCGTCGCCCGCTTCGCGCCGCCCGCGTTGGCGGCGGCCTGTTCGAGTTCGGCCGCGGCGGCCTGGACCTGCTGGATCGTCGACGGCCCGTCCGTTCCATCCGTGAGGATGCGCGTGACCTTGTGCGTCAGGGTCGGGAGTTCGTCGACGATGTTGAGGAATTCGCCCTGCACCCGTTGCATCGTGAGCGCCATGCCGACGAGGATCAGGCCGGTGACGAGCGTGGCGCCGATGGCGCGCCTGATGTGCCAGCGTTCGAGCCAGCGCACGACGGGACTCAGGGTGTACGCGATGAAGATGCCGAGCAATAGCGGCACGAAGAAATTCTTGGCCCACTGGAGGCCGAAGATGAACGCGACGGTGGCGATGATACCCAGCGTGATACCGCGGGCATTCACGTGGACGGGCAGGCGCAGGTTGCCGTGGACGGCCCCCAGTTCTTCGCCGGTCGGCGCCCCGCCGGCGTCGACGAGGCCGGCTTCACGCGCCGCCTGTTCCGCGTCGGCCGCCGGCACGGCAACCGGAGTGACTGGGTCGGATGCCTTGGGCGTTGCGGGACCGGATTGGGCGAGCTGCATGATACCTGCCTGGAAAAAACAGCCGGTCCCAGGCACCCGCCGGCAGCTTCCTGCCCGGCGGATGCCGCATGGCGCGGCAATCGAACGACCGCCGGGCCGGCCCGCGCACGGGCCGCCCGGTCAGCTTATTTTACGCGGATGTCGTTCTTGACCGACGACACACCTTTCACGCCACGTGCGACGTCGGCAGCCTTCTGCGCATCCTGCGGCTGGGCCACGAAGCCCGACAGCTGCACGTCGCCCTTGTAGGTCTCGACGTTGATCTCGGTAGCCTTCAGGGTCGGCTCGTTGAAGATCGCGGCCTTCACTTTCGCGGTGATGGCGGCATCGTCGATGTACTCGCCGGTGCTTTCCTTGGTCGGGCTCGACGAGCAGCCGACGACGGTGAATGCGACGGTGGCGGTGAAGATGGCGGTGGCGATGCGTTTGGTGACGTTCATGGTGAACTCCTTGTCAGTGGTGGTACTTGGTTGTGCTCTTGACGAGCGGGTGCGGATGAATCCGCTTATTTGCCGAACTCGGCCTTCGCAGCCGAGACGCATTGATCCTTGGCCGCGCCCGCGAACGCATCGCATTTCTCCATGGCGACACGGTACGCGGCGGATAGCTTGTCTTCGCGCGCTTCGTTGCGCGCTTCGATCGTTTTCTGGTCGGCCTTCGCATCGGCCTGCGCGGCGACGAGACGGGCCTTGGCCTGTTCCTGGCACACGTCCTTGTCGTTGCCCGTGAGCCCGGCGCAACGAGCCTTGTCGAGGTCGTAGTTGGCGGAGGCGATGCGCATGCGTGCCCGCGTATAAGCCTTCAGCGTGTCTTCATACTTGGCGCGCGCTTCTTCGTCGGCGCGCACGCGCGCGGCCTTCGCTTCCAGCACGCAGACGTCCTTCGGATTGCCCGTGATGGCATCGCAGCGGGCGCGTGCATTCTTGTACTCGGCCGCCGCGGCGTCGCGCGCCTGCTGGTAGGCCAGCTTCGCTTCCGGCGTCGCCGCGCGGACATGGCCTGCAGCCCACATCAGGGCAGCAGCCAGCAGCAGGATCATGTGTGGTGTTCGCATTCTTGTTCTCCTTGTGACACTCTTTTTTTCCAACCAATGGTGACGTTGTACTCTGCCGTAAGGACGATTTCTGTTCGGTGACGAACACACGAAAAAAGATGATGAAAAAGCATCGGATGAGCAGCCCGGAGGTGTGCGTCATCGCACAGACCCCATACGCATGACTGCGTAATCTGGTCCTACATCTTTGCCAGGAGAACAAGTCATGAAAGCTACTCGTACCCTTGCCGCCCTTGTCGCGGCCAGTGCGCTCCTCGGTGGCTGCGCCAGCCAGTCGTCCCAGCCCTACTACGCCAACGATGGCTACCGCAGCGGCTACGACAACACCGCTTCGACGGGCTACGGCACGATCGAATCGATCCAGGTGACCAGCGGCGAAGGCCGCACGAGCGGTGCCGGCGCGATCGTCGGCGGCCTCGTCGGTGCATTGGCCGGCAACCAGGTCGGCAGCGGCGGCGGCCGGACTGCGGCAACCGTCGCCGGCGGCGTGGCGGGCGCGGCGATCGGTAACCGTGTGGAAGCGAACCGCGACGGAGCAGGACAACAACAGTACGCAGTCAATGTCCGCCTCGACAATGGCGAATACCGCACCATCGTCCAGGACAATGTGTACGACCTGCGCGTGGGTAACCGCGTGCGCATCGTCGACGGCCGCGTCTACCGTTATTGAGCGGTACGCCGCAGTGGTCTTGAAGCCGGCTCTGCCGGCTTTTTTTCATTGAGGACTCAGCGGCCAAAAAAAGACGGCGTCCAATCAGAGATTGCGACGCCGCTCAAGCCCCACCATATTCGTGAATGGCGCGATCCGGTGGCGAATCGCGCCGCGTTGTACCTAGTATGCCACTTGCTGCGCGCGTTTGCGCTGCAAGTACCAACCGAGCGCGCCCAGGATGACGGCCACGCCCAGGGCCGGCTTGCCGAGGTTGCGCTTGCGGATGAAGCCCAGCACGGTCAGCGCATACGGGGCCAGCACCGAGATGCTCGTGCCGGTCGGCTTGAGCAAGGCATCGGCCCGGGTACGCAGCACCCAGGTCGCGTGGTCGAGCGCCGAATGGAAGATGACTTCGGGGCGCGCCGCGTGCTTGATCTGGGCGCGCGCGTGGGCGACACCGCTGCGGTAGAACTCGCCGTCGCGCAACAGCGCCCGCTTGCGCTCTTCAAGGGAGCCATGCGTGTGATGGCCGATCGTTTTTTCCATAGCTCTTCTCCGGTCCGGTTACAACAGCATGTCGCGGTCGTTGCGCAATTCCTTCATGGTCTCGGGGAACGCCAGCTTGCCCTGCTTGAGCAGCGACAGTCCCTTCATCACGAGGATCAGGGTGATGACGGCGAACACGGCGAACATGACGAGCAGGATCTTCCAGCCCATTTCTTCCCACGCCAGGGCCACGATCGTCGCGGTGCCGTAGGCCAGCGCGAACCACGTGGCCAGGGCAGCCAATGCGAAGATGACCACCAGTTCGATCACGTGGTTGCGCACCTCCGACAGCTCGAGCGCGGCGAGTTCCACGCGCGACACCACGAGCCCGAACAGATTCTTTGCCAGGCCCGTAATCCCACCCATGAGGCCGGGGCTATGCACGACGGTTTCATTGTTATCCATGGCTGCCCCCGACCGGAATTATTTGCGGCCCAGAATGACACCCAGCAGCAGGCCGACACCGGCCGCCACGGCCACGGTGCGCCATGGGTTGTCTTTTACATAGACATCGGTTGCGTGCGCCAGTTCCTTGCCTTTGACGACGGCTTGATCCTGGTACTTGCTGGCCTTGCCCAACGCCTGGTCGAGCAGTTCCATGCCGCGCTCGCGCAGTTCGTCGGCCTTGTTGCCGGTGAGGGAAGCGGCGGCGCTCAGCAGCGACTGTGCGTCCTTGACGAGCGATTTCATGTCGCTGGAAGCATTGTTCGCTGCGCCGTTGAGTTGGGAAGCGTTGGCGTTGGCGCGGATGGACTCTAACATGATGTACTCCTTGTTGTAGGTAGTGGTGGGTAAAGGTTCAGGCCAGCAGGTCGCGCATGTCGTCGGCGTGCTCTTCCTCGGTGGCCAGGATCTCGGTCAGCATGATCTTGGTGGTCGGGTCCTTGTCGCCGATGGCCTGGATCATCTGGCGGTAGGATTCGATCGCCACGCGCTCGGCGATCAGGTCGGCGCGGATCATGGCTTGCACGTCTTCCGAATCGTCGTACTCCGCATGGCTGCGCTGGGTCAGCGTGGCCGGGTTGAAGTTCGGCGAACCGTTCAGTTGGACGATGCGCTCGGCGATGCGGTCGGCGTGGTCCTGCTCCTGCTGCGCATGCTCGAGGAACTCGGCCTTGATGTGGCCCGTGTTGGGGCCGCTGACCGTGTAGTAGTGGCGCTTGTAGCGCAGCACGCACAGCAGTTCCGTCGCCAGTGCGGCGTTGAGCATGGCGATGACGGCTTCGCGGTCGGCCGCGTAGCCCTCGGTCACGGCGCCGTCTTCGAGGTTCGCGGCCGCGCGGCGGATTTCCGCGATGTCGAAGCCGTGCGCCAGGTTGGATGCGTTCTGTTCCATGAATCTTCCTCTTTCAGTGGGGTCTTAAATATCAGCGCTGTGCCGCTCGCGGCGGGATGGGTGCGCCGGCGTTCGACAGCACGATCTCCACGCGGCGGTTCAGCTGGCGGTTCGCGGCCGTGTCGTTCGACGCGACCGGGAACGCCTCGCCATAGCCGCGCATGCCGATGCGTTCGCGCGGCACGCCGAGGCCGACCAGGGCCTGGGCCACGGACGCCGCGCGGCGCTCGGAAAGGTCCTTGTTATGGGCCGCGGAGCCCGTGCTGTCAGTGAATCCTTCGACCATGACCGTGCGGTCGGGGTTCTGCGTCATGATCTCGGCCAGCTTTTTCACGGTCGCCATGCCGTTCGCGTTCAGTTCCGCGCGGTCGGTGGCGAACAGCACGTCGCCGATCGTGACGACCATGCCGCGCTCCGTCTTTTGCGCATGCAGTTCGACGAGCAGGGCTTCCAGGCGCGCGGCGCGGTCGGCCTGCTGGGCAGCCTGCTGCTGGGCGGCGGCGGCCTGGGCTTGCGCATCCTGGGCCTGGGCCTGGGCGGCCGCGGCCTGGGCCTGGGCAGTGGCCGCGTCGCGCTTGGCGCGGTCCGCTTCGGCCGTGCGGGCTTCCAGCTGGACGCGGTCGCGTTCGCGGCCCGCATTCGCAACCTCGGCCTCGGCGGCCTTCGTCTTCGCCACTTCCTGGGCGGTGGCGATCTTCTGCTTGGCGACATAGGCCAGGCGGTCGATCGTGTCCAGACTTTCGCGTTGGGCGGCGGCCTGGTTGGCGCGGTCGAGCGCTTCGCCGGCCTGCTTGAATTCCATCTGCGCGTACGTCGCGACCTGCGGATTGTTGTTCGCCGCGACGAAGTCGGCACGCGCCTCGTCCAGGGTCGGCGTGGTGGTCGGGACGGTGCTGCAGCCGGCCAGGGCAATCGTGCCGGCAACGACGAGGGCCTTCAGGAAATTCATTTTCATGATGCTTCCTTTCTGCGGTTCTTGTTATCGGGCTTTACTGCTGCTGGTCGGAATTGGCGCGGTCGACTTCCTGGCGCAGCACGCGCAAGTCCTCGTTGAGGGCGTCGGCGGCGGCCGTCGCCTTGGCCGAATTGGCCTTGCTCTGTGCCAGCTTGGCGTCGGCCTGGGCCTGGACCGCGAGTTCGCGGGCCGTCTTGTAATCTTTCGCGGCGAGCGCCTGGTTGGCGCGCATCATCTTGTCGCGTGCGGCCGAGATCTCGGCCGGCGCCAGTTCGGGCGCCCCCGCCGTGACGGCGTTCTCGACGGCATTGTGCGAAACCGCGACGGCAGCCGTGGCCGGGGTCTTTTCCGGGCTGGCGCAGGCGGCCAGCGAGAGCACCACGGTGGCTGCGCCGACCCGCATCAGCAGGTTCATCGATTTCGTATCCATCTTGCGACTCCTGTTTATAGATTGTGTTGGTAACGTTATAACCCTGACACTAGACGAGATCGGTTCGCTGGCGCACATAGGCACCCGCTTGGCCTTCCCGCAGCCGGGCTACGGTGCGGCACCGCACATTGACACAAGGACCTTTACGTTAATCTGCGTACAACCCATCCCACCAGAAGGAAGGCCATGACAACCCAGCCCACCCAACAGCCCAGGCAGGGCGCGCGCCTGTCGCGCCCGGTGAAGATCACGCTCGGCATCGTCGGCGTGCTGGTGGCGATCCCCGTCATCGCCATCATCATCCTGCTCACGTTCGACTGGAACCGCGTCAAACCCTGGCTCAGCGACAAGGTCAGCGACGCGATCGAGCGCCCGTTCGCCATCCGCGGCAATCTCGCCGTGCACTGGGAGCAGCCGTCGAAAAGCATACCGAAAGGCCAGCGTACGTGGCGCGACTACATCCCGTGGCCGCACCTGTACGCGGACGATGTCCACGTGGGCAACCCGGAAGGCCTGCCCCAGCGCGACATGGCCAGCGTGCGCCAGTTCTCGTTCTCGCTCGATCCGTTCGCCCTGCTGGGCCACCGCATCCACGTGCCCGTGCTGCGCTTCGACGGCCCGCAGGCCGAGCTGCTGCGCACGGACGCCACGCACTACAACTGGGTCTACAAGCGCGAGGAAAAAAAATCGAAGTGGACGCTCGACCTCGAAAGAGTCGTGCTGAACAAGGGCACGGTGCACGTGATCGATGCCGTCACCAAGGCCGACGTCACGGCCGACATCGACACGATCGCGAACGACCCGACCTATGGCATCGCGTTCAAGCTGCGCGGCGAGTACAACGGCGCGCCGGTGGGCGGCGGCGGCAAGACCGGCTCCGTGCTGTCGCTGCGCGACCAGGACGAGCCCTTCCCCATCCAGGCCGACGTCCACTCGGCCAATACCCGCGTCGCCATCGAAGGGACGGTCACGCGCCCCGCCCACCTCGCGGGCATCGATTTGAAACTGACCCTGGCGGCGCCGTCGATGGCGCGGCTGTATCCGTTCACGGGCGTGCTGCTGCCCGAGACGCCCGCGTTCTCGACCGACGGCCACCTGACGGGAGCCATCAGCGAGAACAAGAGCCGCTGGGTGTACGACAAGTTCAAGGGCAAGGTCGGCCAGTCCGACATCGCGGGCCGCCTCGAATTCGCGACGGGCAAGCCGCGCAACAAGCTGACCGGTAACGTCGTGTCGCACCAGTTGCGCTTCGTCGACCTCGGCCCGCTGATCGGCGCCGATTCCAACGCGAGCAAGCGCGCCCGCGGCGTCGAGGCCGTGCAGCCGGAGAACAAGGCCCTCCCCGTCGAGAAATTCCACACGGAACGCTGGAAGGTGCTGGACGCGGACGTGCGCTTTACGGCCGACCGCATCGTCAAGGACAAGGACCTGCCGCTCAGCAAGCTGCAAAGCCATGTCGTGATGAACAATGGCGTGCTGACCCTGGAGCCCCTGAATTTCGCGATGGCGGGCGGCAACGTCAACTCGAACATCAAGCTCGACGGCAGCAATCCCAACAACCCGATCAAGGCGACGGCCGACGTCAAGGCCCGCGACATCCACATCAAGGAATTGTTCCCGCAAATCGAAAAGATGCAGGCGACCGTCGGCTCGATCTATGGCGAAGCGAAGCTCAGCGCCACCGGCGATTCCGTCGGTGCGATGCTGGCCGACGCGAACGGCGAAGTGAAGGGCCTCGTCAGCCAGGGCGTCGTCAGCAAACTGCTGCTCGAAGAGGCCGGCCTCAACGTCGGCAACATCATCATCACGAAACTGTTCGGAGACAAGGAAGTCAAGCTGAACTGCCTTGCCGCGGACCTCGGCGTGACGGATGGCGTGGCCCGGACACGCACGTTCGTACTCGACACGGAAGAGGCTATCGTCGATATCAATGGCTGGGTGAACATGTCGACCGAACAGATGGATCTGCGTATCAAACCGGAGACGAAAGCGCTGCGCCTGTTCACCCTGCGCACACCGTTTTATGTGCGCGGTACATTCAAGAATCCCGACCTGTCGCTCGACAAGAAAGTGCTCGCGCTGAAGGGTGGCGCGGCGGCCGCGCTGGCCGTCGTCGCGGCGCCGGCGGCCGCCCTGCTTCCGCTGATCAACACGGGCCCGGGCAAGGACAGTCCGTGCAGCGCGCTGCTGGCCAAGGCCGGCGCGAAACCTGTTGCGCCGCCGCCAGGCAAAAGCGCCAAGCGTTGAGCCCGGCATGACACAGTGTTATTTGTCGTACAGACCGCTATGCGATGCACATGTAATCTGGAGTCATGGTAAGGCCGGCGCCGTTCCCGAACAGCAGGCCGGCATCGCGAGGAAGCGCAGAAGGCATGAAACGATTCAGTACAGGCAAGACCCCGGCAGCACTTTCGACATCGGCATTGCTGGCGGCTCTGGTCCTGTGCGGGATCACGGGATGCGCGACGGACAGCCCGGCGGCTGTCGTAGGGCAAACCGATGATGCCGGCATCACGGCCGGCGTGAAGGCCGCCCTCCTCGGCGATGCCAGCCTGAAGGCAAACGAGATCGACGTCGATACGGACCAGGGGGTCGTCCGGCTGAGCGGATACGTGAGCTCCGCGGACGACGTGGCGGCGGCCGCCGCGGCCGCGCGCACCGTGAGGGGCGTCAGATCGGTCAGGAATGAGCTGCGCCTGAAGTGAGTCAGCAACCCACCTTAAGGAGATCATCATGAAAACCATCAAGCACATCATCGTGACCGCATCGCTGGCAACCGCAGCCCTGGGCCTGACCGGTTGCGCCGGCATGTCGACGCAAGACCGTAACACCGCCATCGGCGCCGGCGCCGGCGCAGTGGTCGGTGGTGCCCTGACGGGCGGCAGCGCAGCCGGCACCATCGGTGGCGCAGCCGTGGGCGGCGTGATCGGCAATCAGGTGAAGTCGACGCACTGATTGCAGTGCACCGCAACGAACAATGCCCCGTTCGCCGGGGCATTTTCTTTTGGGTCGGAGAGGTTCAGGCCAGCACCGGCGCGCCCACGCCGGCACCCGCTTCGCGCACGATCTCGTAGCAGGTGCACGCGGCCGCTGCAAGACGTTCCGGATCGAGGATCTCGATATTGCCGCGGCTGTAGTTGATGAGCCCCTGCTGCTGCAATGCGCTGGCGGCCTTGGTGACGCCAACGCGGCGCACGCCCAGCGCATGGGCGAGGAATTCGTGGGTCAGGTGGAATTTGTCGGATTGGAGTCGGTCGCGCGTGACGAGCAGCGAGCGTGCCAGCCGGGCTTCCAGCACGTGGTAGCGGCTGCAGACGGCGATCTGGATAGCCTGGGCCAGCAACGCATCCGTGTAGCGGTACAGCACGCGCTGCAGGGCCGGGTTGCGGGCGAATTCGGTGCGCAGGCGGTCGGCGTCGATGCGGCTGGCGCTGCCCGCACGCTGCACGACGGCGCGCACCTGCGTCGTCTCGTGGCCGAGCGCGACGGTGGCGCCCAGCATCCCTTCCCGTCCCACGAGGCCCACCTCGAGCGTCATGCGGCCTTCGGCCACGGCCATCAGCGAGATCAGGCAGTCATGCGGAAAATAGATGTGGCGAATCGTGTCGCCCGGCTCGCACAGCACGGCGCCGACGTCCACCTTGACCTGGTCGAGCGCCGGCAGCATCCGTGCCAGCTCCTGCGGCGGGAGCGCGGCCAGCAGCAGGTTGGCATTGTGCTCGGCGACCACAGGTGGAGCGGCTGGATTCATCGGACCCTCGCGGTTGGACTTCATCGGTTCACACGTTCGGGAAATTGGCTATTTACACTGCCCGGAAACATTTTCTGACAACTTTCAGTCAGCGTAGCGGCCGCGCCAGGGCAAGTATGTACGGTGACGCACGGAACGGGGTGTTGTTGCCAGGGACAATGGAAACGTACCGGACTCGAGGCTCGCGACATCACCTCGTCCCCACCGACACCGGAAAGGAAAGCCATGGACACCCATCATCCCACCTCGCCCGCACGGGCCAGGCAACATCCCCTCCTGATCGCCGCCGCGATTGCGGTCATCCTGTTCTGCGCCATCGGCACGGCGGCCATCATGGGCTGGCTGCCGTCGTCGACCGGCGGCAACCGCGGCCAGTTGAGCGACGCCGACCGCGCGGCCCTGTCGGCCGGCATGCAACAGCCGGGCCAGCCGGGCTATGTGGCGCCTTCGACGCTGCCGCCGGCCGCCGTGCCCGCAACGCCGCTGGCCAGCCAGCCGCAGACCGCCTACCCCGTCCAGACGCCGGTGCCGTCCACCTACCCGGCCCCGGCCGGCGCGCAATCCTATGCGGCACCCGGCACGGCCTACGGCTACGGCGGCAGCCAGGGTTCCACGAGCGCCGGCGCCGACTACGCGCGCGGCCCGGCCGAGCCGGCGCCCGCGCCGAAGGCCGTGCGCAAGTCGACCAAGGTGGCGTCGAACGACACCGCCGGCAACTGGTGCAGCAACTGCGGCAACATCGAGTCGATCCGCCAGATCAAGACGCGCGCCCAGGGCAGCGGCGTGGGCGCGGCCGGCGGGGCCATCCTCGGCGGCCTGCTGGGCAACCAGGTCGGCAGCGGCCACGGCCGGCAGCTGGCCACGGTCGCGGGCGCGGTCGGCGGCGCCGTCGTGGGCAACCAGGTCGAAGGCAATATGAAGGCCGATATCAGCTACGAAATCCGCGTCCGCCTCGACGACGGCACGCTGCGCACCTTCCACCAGCACAGCGCGCCGCCGTGGCGCACGGGCGACCGTGTACGCATCGTGAAAGGTTCGCTGCGTTCCGCCTGAGGGAAGACGCATCCGCGGACAAACCGGGGCCTTGGCCCCGGTTTTGTTTTGTCCAGCTACGTGCTATGTTGGAAACAGGCGCGCAAGCGTTTGCGCCTTGTACGATCGCTCACTAAGTTTTCTTTTTCGCAATGTGCGTTAGCGCACTGATCAGTTCGCCTGCGCACATAAGAATCGGCTTCATACGGCAGAGAACACTCAAGCGAAAGGACGTGACATGAACAGCCTGGCATGGATAGTCATCATTCTCTGGGGATTTCTCCTGACGGGCTTCGGCCTCGCCAGCGCGGGTCCGGCACCGCAGGCCACGACGGCCGACATGGCGGCCCAGGACGTGTTTTTCCTGATCACGGGCGGTCTCCTGACCTGCCTGATCGGCGTCCTTGGCCTGATGGGATTCATGGGCTGGATCCCCGGCTTGCACAAGGAACAAAAAAGCGCGATGTAATGTACGGCATCGTACGGAGTGCGGAGCTTGTTCGTTCGATACTGGTCTCACGGCACAGCAACGCCGGTCAACCATGAGGACACTATCATGCTCTATACAATTGCCGTCATTCTCATCATTCTGTGGCTGCTCGGTCTGGTAACCTCCTACACCGTCGGCGGTTTCATCCATATCCTGCTGGTCGTCGCCGTCATCATGATCCTGGTGCGCCTGATCAGTGGCCGAGGCATATAGCATCGTCACAGCGGCACGCACCGCCGTGCCGAGCCGCAGTGACCTGCGGACCTGACCGATCCGTTTCGCGGTCGTGCCCACTGCTGCGGGTGCGACTACGAAACGGATATTTTTTTAAGGAGACCATCATGAAAACCACCCTGATCCGTTCGACCCTGTGCGCCACCGCGTTCGCCGTGGCCGCCACCGGCTGCGCCGACATGAACCAGACCCAGCGCGGCACCGCCACCGGCGCCGGCGTCGGTGCCGGCCTCGGCGCGATCCTCGGCGCCACGACGGGCGGCGGCGGTTCCGGGCGGGCCACCCGCGGCGCGATCCTGGGCGCGGCGGCGGGCGCCGTGGCCGGCAACGTCTGGTCGCGCCACATGGAACAGCAGCGCCAGGCGATGGAACAGGCCACGCGCGGTACCGGCGTGCAAGTCTCGCAGACGTCCGACAACCGCCTGAAGCTGGAGATCCCGAGCGACATCTCGTTCGACACGAACCGCTCCGACATCAAGCCGAACTTCCGCCCGATCCTCGACCGCTTCGCCCAGACGCTGAACGAGAACCCGGCCACCAACGTGACCATCATCGGCCACACGGACAACACGGGCGGCGACCAGATCAACCAGCCGCTGTCGCTGGACCGCGCGGCCCATGCGCGCGACTACCTGGCGGCACGCGGCGTCAATCCGGCCCGCATCACCGTCGAAGGTCGCGCGGCCCGCGAGCCGATCGCCACCAACGACGATCCGGCCGGCCGCGCGCGCAACCGCCGCGTCGAGATCTACGTCAGCGAACCGGCCCGCCAGGGCTGACACGACGGCGCGCCGACGGGCGCTCGACGGGCGCGCCGACGCGCGCCCGTCGCCACGCGCACGGTGTATCCTCGGGCAAGGCCAACCACAGGAGATGCCATGACCCGCGACACCGTGCGCATCGTCCGCGAGGAAATCCTCTCGGACCATTATCTGCCCCTCAAGAACGTCACGTATGCCCAGCGTCGCCAGGACGGCGAGCTGCAGGTCCAGTCGCGCGAAGTCTACGACTGCGCGGACGGCGCCGCCGTGCTGCTGTACAACCGCGCCCACCGGTCCGTGGTGCTGACACGCCAGTTCCGCCTCGGCGCCCGCCTCGCCGGCCACGACGGCTACCTGCTCGAAGCGGCGGCCGGCATGCTGGACGGTGCCGACCCGGCCGCACGCGCCATCGCGGAAGCGCGCGAAGAGACCGGCTACGCCATCGACCACGTGCAACCTGCGCTGCAGCTGTATGTCAGCCCGGCCTCGACCACCGAGCGCATCCATTTGTTCGTCGCGGAGTATGATCGCGCGCGGCGCTGCGACGACGGTGGCGGCAATCCCGAGGAAGGTGAAGACATCGAGGTCGTGGAACTGGATTTCGACGACGCCCTCGCGATGGTCGAGACGGGTGACATCGCCGATGCCAAGACCGTCCTGCTGCTCATGTACCTGGAGCGCAAGGTGCTGGGGCGGCACGGCGAGGCGTCATGACGCCCCCATCGGTGGTGCTGTTCGGCAGGGCGCCCAGCCGCGACAATGACTGAAAGGAAGACAAAACGATGAATAAAACCATTGCACCGGCGCTCCTGCTGGCGTGCCTCTGCGCCGCGCTCCCCGCCGGTGCCCAGACGATGAAGCCCGGCCTGTGGTCGCTGTCGAACACGATGACGTCGAACGACCCGCAAGTGTCGCAGGCGATGTCGGCCATGCAGCAGCACATGGCGAACATGTCGCCCGAGCAGCGCCAGCAGATGCAGAAAATCATGCAGCAAAACGGCGTGCAACTCGACGTCGGCGCGAACGGCGCCCTGCAGACGAAGCTGTGCATGACGCGCGAGATGGCCGAGCGCAAGGAATTCCCGGTCCAGCAGGGCGATTGCAGGCAGGCGTACACGCAGCAATCCGCGACCCGCGGCCACATCGCATTCACCTGCACGAAGCCGAAGGTGAGCGGCGAAGGCGACCTGGTCGCCGACAACGACACGAGCTACCGCGCCCACATGAAGATCCGCAGCGAAGAACAGGGGCGCAACCAGACCGTGGACATGGATGTCACCGGCAAGTGGCTGTCGGCCGATTGCGGCAATATCCGTCCCATCCCCATCCCGCGAGCAAAGTAGTACGGATTGACCCAACGGGATTTTCGAGCCAGGCCACGCGCCTGGCTTTTTTTGTTGCCAAAAACAATGCCCAAATTCGGGGTCAGAGCACATTTTTCCTCGAATTCGGGGTCAGAGCACATTTCGTATCAATGTCCCAAATGAACCTAGACGTCGACGATTACCTGCACACCAGCGCAACGTGTCGAAATCGCCGCTGAGAACGCGGATGCGTGCTCCACTGCCACTGAACTTACCCTGCGGACCTTACCTCAAAAAGTGCTCTGACCCCGAATTTCGCGAAAAATGTGCTCTGACCCCGAATTGGAGCAATGACTTGCGGTCAGGTGGTTTCGGTGAACGCGAGGTAGAGGTCGCGTGCCTGCTTTGCGACCGGGCCCGCGGGCAGTTCGCGCGATTCGTAGCGCGTGCATGGCGCGACCTTGCCGTAGTTGCCGGTGTTGAAGATTTCGCGCGCCGTGTCCAGTTCTTCCGGCTTCACGGTGCGCTCGACGACCTTCACGCCGGCATCAAGCAGCAGCGCGATCACGCGGGCGCGGGTGATGCCGGCCAGGAAGGTGCCGTTCAGTGCGGGCGTGACGACCTCGCCGTCGGCCGTGACGAGGAACAGGTTCGACGTCGCGAACTCGGCCACGTTGCCGGCCGCGTCCAGCAGGACGGCGTTGTCGAAGCCGCGTGCCTTTGCCTCGCGCAGCGCGCGCGCCGTGTTGGCGTACAGCGCGGACGCCTTGGCATCCGTCGGCGCCATCGTCGGCTCGGGACGGCGCAGCGGCGACAGGCAAGCCGAGAAGCCGGCGAACGGCGGCAGCGGCGCGTCGAACAGGGTCAGCGCGAACGCGGCCGCTTCCGGCGTCGGGATCAGGAAACCTTCCGAGGCGAACACGAGCGGACGGATGTACAGTTCCGCGTCGGCCGGGAAACGCGCGACGCCTTCGCGCACGAGCGCTTCCATCTCGTCGACGTTCAACGGGCAGCGCAGGCCCAGCTTGTCCGCCGACGCGATCACGCGCTCCAGGTGCGGACGCAGGTCCGGCAGGTGGCCGCGCAACGCACGCGCGCCATCGAAGACGGACGAACCCAGCCAGACGCTGTGGTCCATCGCACCGAACAACGGCGTATTCCCTTCGGCCCATTGGCCGTTATAGTAAGTCAGGTACATGTGTCCCCCAGTGATGACGTCAATCATCCAGTGTACCGCAGGGCTGCCCGCTCGGTTCGTCAGCGTACAGTGACCGCCGGGTATCCACGCGTACACTGACCTTTCCAAGCTGCGAAAATTCCCATGCTCTCGATCCTTGAACACCTTGACCCGGACAGCGACCGCATCGACCTGCTGGTCGACCTGGTCGACCGGTTGCGCCCGCGCCGCGCGCGCGACCACGACTACGCGCGCGCCCAGGTGCGCACGCTGACCCAGCTGCTGAAGGGTCATCCCGGCCAGGCCTGGGCCCTGCGCCGCTACCTCACCCGGCTGCTCGAAACGCGCCGCCACACGAGCCTGTATTCCGACGTCGGCATCCTGTCGAACGACGGCTTCTTCACCGAGCTCAAGAAGCGCATCGCCTACCGCATCCTGCCGCCCGCGCTGGACGACCTGTACCTGTCCGACACGCTCGACCGGGTGCTGTGCCGCGAGGACGATTACCAGTGGATCCGCGCCGTGCCGAACGCCGACTGGCTCGACCTGTTCGACGTCGTCGCGAACGCCGCCCCGCCGGACGGCGCTGCGCAACAGGATGCCGAGACTTCGCGTGCCCGCAAGATCATGCTGGCGGGCCTGCTCGACGCCATCCGGACGCTGTCGTGCCGCGTCTGCGCGCTGGGCCTGGAACCGCGCCTGATCCACGCCCACATGGAGATCGAGGAAGTCGACTCGCCGTTCCTCATGCAGAACATCGAGGCGAACAAATACCTCGACGACTACGGCCGCCTGATGGCCGGCGAGGTCGACACGATGGAAGATGCGCGCCACCTGCTCGTCATGCTCGACCAGTGCGAAGAGGTCGTGCTGAAGATCCGCCGCGGCGCCCTCGCCTCCGGCACGAGCGTCGCGCTGACGTACCTGCTGGTCGCGCTGACGCAGAGCATCGACCGCCTGAGAAAACTGCTGTTCCTCGTCGACACGAGCGGAGAGCTGCCGGCCGCACCGACCGTGGACGTGGAAACGCTGGCCAACGAGGCGACTCCACCGACCGAACCACCGACGAGCCTGCGCCGCGCGGCGGCCGTCGACCTCGCGCAGGAACTGGCCGAAGCGCACAACACGAAGTACGAAGTGCGCGGCCTGCTGCGCGACAACATCGACCTGCTGGCACGCAACGTGACGGAAAACGCGAGCCGCACGGGCGAGCACTACATCGCCGAACGGCGCGCGGACCTGCGCGGCATGTTCGCGTCGTCGGCCGGGGCCGGCATCATCATCGGCTTCATGGCGCTCATCAAGATCCTGGTCTCGTACCAGCACCGGGCCCCGCTGATCGAAGCCCTGCTCTACAGCCTCAACTACGCGGCCGGCTTCATGCTCGTGCACGTGCTGCACTTCACCATCGCGACCAAGCAGCCGGCGATGACGGCCGCCCGCATCGCCGCCGCCTTGCACGACACGGCGCAACGGGGCTCGAGCCGGCGCCACGTCGACGTCGACAGCATGGCGGCCCTCGTGAACAAGGTCTTCCGGACGCAGATCGTCGCCGTGCTGGGCAACCTCGCGACCGTGATCCCGGTCGCGTGGGCCATCGCGCTCGCGTGGTACTGGATCTTCGGCACGCACCTCGTGAATCCCGCCAAGGCCGAACACCTGATCGCGGACAGCCACCCGTGGCATTCGCTCGCGCTGCTGCATGCGGCGATCGCCGGCGTGTGGCTGTTCGTGTCGGGGCTCGTGTCCGGCTACTACGACAACAAGGCCATGTACACGCGCATGGGCCAGCGCGTGCAGCAGTTGCGCTGGCTGCGCCGGCTGCTCGGCGAGGAGCGGCGCGCCCGCTTCGCCCGCTATGTCGAGGACAACCTGGGCGGCCTGATGGGCAACTTCGTGTTCGGCGTCCTGATGGGGGTCACGTCCACGGTCGGCTACCTCCTCGGCCTGCCGCTCGACGTGCGCCACGTGACCTTCTCGTCCGCCAACTTCGCCATCGGCTTCGTCGGGCTCGGCCAGCAGCTCGATCCGGAAACGATCGCCATCACGTTTCTCGGCATTGCGCTCATCGGCATGGTCAATTTGCTGGTGAGCTTCGGCCTCGCGCTGTGGGTGGCGCTGCGGGCGCGCAAGGTGCGCTTCCGCCACGGGTTCCGCCTGTTGCGCGCACTGGGCCGCCGCCTGCGCGCGGCGCCGCTCGACTTTTTCATCGGACCGCGCGACCTCGACGAGGCCGCGGTTGCCAACCCGAGAGGTTTCAAATGAGACTCCGACAGCGCTTTGCACGTTATTGCTCTCCGTTCGCCTGGCTGCTGGTCCTGTGCCTCAGTTGCGGCGTCGTCGCGTGCAAGTCGCTGCCGGATGTCGAACCCGAAGCGCCCGCGAAGGCCACGCCCACGATCGCGACGACGACGGGGACGTTGCCGCCGAAGCAGGCGTCCGCCCTCGTCGCGCGGCGCTGGGCCAATGCGAGCGGCAACCTGAAGGCGCTCGCGGCGCTGGAAGAACAGGCGACGGGCGTCCCCCTCATTGCGGGCAACAAGGTCACCCTGCTGTTCGACGGCCCCGCGACGATGCGCGAAATGATGGCCGCCGCGCGCGTCGCCACCAGTTCCATCAACCTCGAAACCTATATCTTCGACCAGGACCAGGTCGGCAACGAATTCGCCGACCTGCTGATCGAGAAGCAGCGCCAAGGCGTGGCCGTGAACGTGATGGTCGACGCCGTCGGCGCCCTCGCGACGCCGGCCGCCTTCTTCGACCGCATGCGCCAGGCCGGCATCCGCGTGCTGATCTTCAACCCCGTGAATCCGGCGAAGGCGCGCGGCAAGTGGGAGCTGAACAACCGCAACCACCGCAAGCTGATGGTCGTCGACGGCAAGGTCGCGTTCACGGGCGGCATCAACATCAGCAGCACGTATGCGAACAGCTCGCTGTTCCGCTCGCGCCAGAAGCCGGGCCAGGTCGACGGCGACAAGGTCGGCTGGCGCGACACCCACATCAAGATCGAGGGACCGGCCGTCGCGCCGCTGCAATGGTCGTTCATCGACCTGTGGGTGAGGCAGGAAGGCGGCGAGCTGCCGCAGGCCGAGTATTTCCCGACCTTGACACCCGTGGGCGACAAGATCGTCCGCGTGCTCGCGTCCGACCCGGACCACGAATCGGACATCTACAAGGCGCTCGTCGTCGCGATCAGCGAAGCGAAGAAATCGATCCACATCACGTCGGCCTATTTCGTGCCGGACCAGCAGATCGTCGACGCGCTCATCGCCGCTGCGAAACGGGGCGTGGACGTGCGGCTCGTGCTGCCGGGGGTGTCGGACCACAGCCTGATCCGCTACGCCGGCCAGGGCTTCTACGACCAGCTGCTGGCGGGCGGCGTGCGCATTTTCGAGCTGCAGATCGCCGTGCTGCACGCCAAGACGGCCGTGATCGACGGCGCCTGGTCGACGATCGGCTCGGCCAACATCGACCGGCGCAGCTTCATCCATAACTACGAGCTGAACGTCGTCGTCATCGACCCCGCGTTCGGCGCGGCGATGGAGAGCGCGTTCAACGAGGATCTAAGAGATTCGAAGGAGGTCCTCCTTTCGCGGTGGCGGCACCGGCCATGGTCCGATCGCATCAAGGAATGGATGGCGCGGCTGGGGGAGTATTGGATTTGACGGCTTGTGCTGTCGAACCCACCATCCTTTGGAGACTATTGTGGAGACCAATATTGTCGTGCAAGAAGATCGGAGCACTCCCGAATTGCCCCGTCAACGCCAGGGTCAACCAGACCGCGTCCTGATGGTCTCGGGCTATGCCTTCGTCCTGGTATCCGTGTGCTGCTTCATCGCCATCGCCTACTTGAAGCTGCAGCAATCGCTTGGCGGTACGGTACTGCCGCACTCGCAGACCTGGATCGCCGTGGCGGAACAGGAAAACGGCACGATCAGCCTGCTGATCATCGCCGTCATCGCGGCCATGCTGGGCAAGGGCCTGCTGCAGGCGGAGCAGATGGACTGTGCCACCACGATTCCTTACCCTGATCTCGAACTCGTGCGGCAAGCCGTCATCGAGGGCAAGCCCGATCCGATCGACCAGTACGTCCGCCTGCGTGCACTGAGCGGCATGTCGGGCAACTTCACGAAGCTCGGCGTCACCGGACTGCCGCTGACCACGGTCGTCCTGACGCTGATATTTTCCGTGATTTCGCTCCTCTCCGTGAACGGCACGGCCGCCGCGTTCCTCGACCTGGCCAAGCTGACGCTGGGCGCATTCATCGGTTCGTTCGTACAAGGCCGGGTCGACCAGCGCCGCTCGGACGACAGCCGCAAGCCGAGCAAACGGCGGCGATCCGACGTCATCGCGTGAGCGGATCCGTCACAGCCCGGCCGCCATCATCCCGTCCGGCACCTCCGTCCAGATATTCCCGCTGCGCATGAACTTTTCCGTGTTCAGCACCTGGAACTGGTTGTGCACGCTGTCCCAGCCATAGCGGTCGACCTCGATGCGCATGGGCTCGATGCGGATCACGTTGAACGAATTCACTTCGCCGCGCCCGCGCGTGGACGTCGCCGTGCCGGCCTGCACGACGAGCGCGGCGTATTCGCTGATCTTGTAGCGCGCCTGCGTGTTGCCCGCGTGACTCATGTGCAAATGGCCCGCCATCAGGAGGTCGACGCCCAGTTCCGCGAACACATCCATCGCCATGTGCGCGCGGTCGACGAGGTCGTCTTCTTCCACGCCCTTCGGCAGGTCGAACGGGTGGTGCGTGACGACGACGCGCGTGACCTCCTTCGGCAGCCCGGACAGGGTGGCGCGGATCTTTTCCACCTGCTCCTTGTTGACGCGGCCGTCCTTGAACGTGAGCGAACGCGCCGTGTTCACGCCCAGCACGGCGATCTCGTCGTCGATGTAGACGGGGTCGAGGTCGTCCGTAATGTAGCGCTTGTAGCGGTCGAGCGGCAGCAGGAAACGGCGGAACACGTTGTACAGCGAAATGTCGTGGTTGCCCGGCACGATGATCTGCGGACCCGGCAACGTATCGAGCCAGGCCTTCGCCTCCTCGAACTGCTCGCTCTTGGCGCGCTGGGTCAGGTCGCCCGACACGACGACGACGTCGGGCGCCAGCTTGTGGACCAGTTCGCGCAGCGGGTCGAGCAGCATGGCGTCGACGCGGCCGAAATGCAGGTCGGACAGGTGGACGAGTGTGCGCATGGGGTTCCCCTTTCCGTTATGGTTCGTGGACGCCATTCTCTACCTTCGGCACGAGCACCGTCAGTGCGCCAGGCCGCATCCGGTAGCGCAACGGCGGCGTCATCTCCGTCACTTCGCCGTCCGTCGCCACGAGCAGGTGGCTGCGGTGCGTGTCGATGTCGAACTCGGGCGCCGTCAGCACGTCGAAGTCGCGCTCCTGGCCGAGGCGGCCGAGCAGTGCGTCGAGGGCGAAGCGCAGCAGGCCCAGGCGCGTCGGATGCTGGGCCACGTACAGGCTCAGCACGCCTTCGTCGAGACGCGCCCGCTCGCCGATCGCCAGGCCCTGCATCGTGTAGGCGTTGTTGCCGATGAAGACGAACGGGGTGCGCCGCGCGAGCCGTTCGCCGTTGACGGTGAGGCGCATCGACAGGAACGGATAGCGGCGCAGCGCCGCGAGCGCGGCCCAGGCGGCCGCCGGCCATTTGCCGCGGCCGAGGCGGCGCTGCTGCTTTTCGCGGTCGCGCACGATGTCCGGGTACAGGCCGAGGCTGGAATTGTTCAGGAAGATGCGGCCGTTCACCTCGCCCACGTCGACCTTCACGGGGCGCCCCGTCGCGAGGTTGCGCACGGCGGCACCCAGGTCGAGCGGGATGCCGAGGTCCTTGGCAAAGTGATTGAGCGTCCCCAGCGGCAGCACGCCGAACGGCACGCCGCTGTCGACCATCACGGAGGCCACGGCATTGATCGTGCCGTCGCCACCGCCGGCCGCGACCAGGCGCGCCCCCTGCGCCAGCGCGCGCCTGGCCGCGCCGATCATCTTGTCGCCGCCATCTGCCCGCACCAGCTCTGCCTCCAGGCCTGCGTCGGTTAGTTGCGTTCTCAACGCATCGCAGGCGGCCTCGTCGTGGCCGGCGCCCGCGCCCGCGTTGACGATCACGGTCACGGGCTTCACTGCAGGTCCTCCGCCGCGTCCGCACGGTACGCCCGCTCGCTCCACGACGTTTCTCCCCGCGCCAGCCGGCGCCGGTGCAGGGTCGACACGGCCGTGATGCAGATCGCCAGCCAGGCGGCGCCCTCCGCCGCCGCGGCCAGCACGTCGGACAGGTAGTGCACGCCCAGGTACATGCGCGACAGCGCGACGAGCATCACCATCAGGACGGCGCCCAGCATGACGAGCACGCGCGCACGCCACGTCCGCACCCGGCGCACGAAGTAGCACGCCAGCAGGCCGTAGAACACGGTGGCCGCCGCCGTGTGGCCGCTGGGGAAGCTGTAGGTCATCAGGCTCAGCAACGGATCGTCGAAACTGGGCCGGGTGCGCCGGAACACATGCTTCAGCGCGACGTTCAACAGCATGCCGCCCGGCACCGCTACGACGCAGACGATCAGCCAGTAGTGCGCGTGACGCCGCCAGAACCACAACGCCAGCAGCGCGGCCATGATGCTCGATCCGACGATGCCGTTCCAGTGCGTGACGACCAGCATGGCGCGCGTGAAGCCGGGCGTGGCCCGCTCGTGGAACCAGTGTGCGAGCTGGACGTCGACGAGCGTGATCGTGTCGCCGGTGACGACGTCCTCGGCGATCTCCCCGAAGATCCAGGCCGCCAGCACCAGCAGCGCGAGGCCGACGGTGAGGTGCAGGCCCATCTGCGATTCGGGCGACAGGCGGGCAGCAATGAAGCGGCGCAGGCGTGACGGAACGGTGTTCAGCATACCGCTCCAGATGGGGCGACTTGGCGAAAAAACCACACAAATATGCAACAACTGTTTTTTTGTACAGTACCTGTGAATTTGTACAGTGGTTGTGCTATTCTGTGCCTACTCGAGCAAGACAACTTGCCAACGCTAACGTAACCTAACTCGATAAAGGGATCGTCATGTCCACTCTGAACAGCTCCTTCGGCCTTGAATATGCTCCGACGCCTTTCCTCGTGCGCTTCGGTCGCCGCGAGATCCTGGTGACGCGCGACTTCCGCAAGCGTTTCTACCCGGTCAACCCGATCATCGAGTGCGATACCGGCGTCGAGCCGGGCCACGTGGAAGTGCTGCTGCTGCGCCGTTGGCTGCTCATCCTGTCCAAAGCGCATTAAATTAATAAGCCTCATCGTTTTCGTTCGTTTTCTTTCGCTGAGCAGGCGCCTGCCCTACGGCGTTGGCTGTGAACACTCAACCGGAAGAAAACGATGTTCAGTAAAAAGTTCGCCTTCGCGTTCGCTTCTGTTGTCAGAGCTGTCTTCGTCGCAGCCGCTTCGTTGGGTTCGCCCGTTGCACAGGCGGCGGACATCACGCTGCTGAACGTGTCCTACGACCCGACGCGCGAGTTGTACCAGAACCGTAATGCCGCGTTCGCGCGGCAGTACAAGGTCAGGATGGGCGTCAGGCAGTCACATAGCGGCCTGTGATCGACGGACTGCAGGCCGACGTCGTCACGCTGGCCCTCGCGTATGACATCGATGCTATCAGCGAACGCGGCCTTATCGCGCACAACTGGCAGCAGCGCCTGGAGTACGACGCTAGTCGGACTAAACGTGATTGAACGTGTCCAATGATGATCATGGCGGAGCCGCCCGTCGCCGTCGTCGACAAGGTGGTCGACAAGCGCGGCCCCGTGCCGTGTCCGAGGCCTATTTGAAATACCTGTACAGCGCGGAAGGCCAGCAGATCGCCGCGAAGCATTACTATCGCCCCGTCGTGGAGCCGTATGCCAAGCAATACGCAACACATTTCCCGGCCATCAAACTGTTCACGCTCGACGAGATCGCCGGCGGCTGGTCGAAGGCGCAGAAGACGCGCTTCGCGGACGGCGGGCTGTTCGACCGGATCCATCAGCCGGGCCGCTAGTCATCCACCTGCGCGCGCCACCGGTCCGCGTTCTCGAGATCCGCAAGCGGCGCCAGGATGGCCGGATCGAACGGCGCCAGCGGCGCGCCGTTCCTGACGCGCCGCGGCCAGTCCGCCTGGGCGAGCGCGCCCCGGCCGAGCGACACCGCGTCCGCCTCGCCCCGCTCGACCATGCCCATCGCCTGCACCGGATCGTGCAGCGAGCCGTTGGCCAGTACCGGCTTGCCGCCGTGGCGCTTCGCCAGCGCGGCCAGGCTCGGCCCCGTCTCGAACGCGGGCCGCCACGCTTCGTATTCGGTCACGTGCAGGTAGTCGACGTCCAGTCCGCCGACCGTGCGGAAGATCGTGGCCGCTTCCTCCTCTCCTCCCCAGCGATGCGTGAAGTCGTTGACCTTCGCCTGCGACAGGCGCACGCCGACGACGTAGTCCGCCCCCACCGCGGCCCGCACCGCCTCCACGACTTCCACGAGCAGGCGCAGCCTGCCGTCGATGCCGCCGCCGTAGCGGTCGTCGCGCAGGTTGATACCTGCCGACAGGAACTGGTCCAGCAGATAACCGTTCGCGCCATGGATCTCGACGCCATCGAACCCCGCCTCGCGCGCACGCGCGGCCGCCTGCGCGAAACCGGCCACGGCCGTGTCGATGTCGTGCTGCGTCATCGCGGCGGGTACGGCGTAGTCGCCCGCTCCCCGATAAAACGTCATCTGCCTGCCCTTCGGTTGCACGGCCGACGGCCCGACGGTGCCCGTCCGATGCGGATTCCCCTGCGACAGCGCACCGGCATGCATCAGTTGCGCGATCACGCGGCCACCGCGTGCCTGCACGCCCGCGACGATGGGCCGCCACGCATCGCGCTGCGCCGCGTTCGCGAGCCCGGGCTGGTACAGATACCCCTGCGCATACGCCTCGTCCGTGTACAGCCCTTCCGTGATGACGAGGCCGAAACCGCCCTGCGCGAATTGCGCGTAGTAGTCGGCCACGCGCGCCGTCGGCAAGCCGGCGGCCGTGGCGCTCACGCGCGTCATCGGTGCGACGGCCAGGCGGTTGGGCAACGTCAGCGGCCCGAAGGCCACCGGCTCGAAGAGAGTGACTGCGTGTCCGTTATCGCGCATCGTCGCCCCCCTGCCGGCGCACGGCGGCGATCGCCTCGATCTCGATCATCGCCCGCGGGTCGTAGAGCGCCTTGATCTCGGCGATCGTGTCGGCGGGGTACGGCGCGGAGAAAAATTTCCTGCGCAGCGCGACGACGTCCTGGAAATGCCCCATGTCGGTGACGAAGATCGTCACCTTGATGACGTCGCGCAGGCTGGAACCGCCCGCTTCCAGCGCGCGCCGCAGGTTGGCAAATGCCTGCTCGCCCTGGGCGAGAAAACCGCCTTCCACGATGCGGCCGTCGTCGCCGGCGCCGGCCTGGCCGGAGATGAACAGCAGGTCGCCGAACCGGATGCCCTGCGACAGCAGATAGGGTTCGTACGGGTCGGGCTGCGTGATGATGCGTTCAAGCATGTCTGGCTCCTGAAATATGAGGATGGGATGAGCTCAACTCACCCATGTCTGGAATAATCGCTGCCAGGAGCTTCAGCGACAAACGACGATTTCTCAGGCATCAGATGATTTCAGATCACCCATTCAGCGACCGGACGACGCGCCGGCTGCCGCCCCTCTCCTCGCTGCGCGCGTTCGAGGCGGCGGCGCGGCACGGCAGTTTCAAGCGCGCCGCCGATGAACTGGCCGTCACGCCGACGGCGATCAGCCACCGCATCCGCGTCCTCGAAGAACACACGGGCCTGAAGCTGTTCGTGCGCCAGGTCCGCCAAGTCGCGCTGACCGACGCGGGCGCGCAGCTGTACCCCGTGCTGCGCCAGGGGTTCGACGCCATCGAAGCCGTGCTGGCGCGGCTCACGCAGACGAACCGGCGGGAGCGGGTCACGGTGTCCGCAACGCACGCATTCACCGCGAAATGGCTCGTACCGCGGGTGGCGCGGTTTCACGCCTTGCATCCGGACATCGACCTGCAACTGCACGCGTCCGACGAGACCGTCGACTTCGACGCGCACGGCATCGACATCGCCGTGCGTTACGGCACCGGCCCCTACCCCGGCCTGGCGACGGAGGTCATGTTCGCCGACACGTACGCACCGGTCGTCAACCCGATGCTGGGCGTCCGCGCCGTCGCGGACCTGGCGTCCGTTCCGCTCATCCATTTCGACTGGAAAAAAGCGTCCGCCGCCAATCCGACGTGGGATGCCTGGTTCGCGCGCACCGGGTTGGAATGGCACCCGGCGCGCGGACAACTGCGGTACTCGGACGAAGGCCACGCGGTCCAGGCGGCCGTCGCGGGCCAGGGCGTCGCCCTGCTGAGCCTGGCGTTAGTGGCCGAAGAGATCGCGGCGGGCTATCTCGTGCAACCGTTCGGGCCCGCCATCCCCGGGTACACGTACCACCTGGCGACGCGCGCCGCACCGCCGCCAAGTACCGCGGCGCTGGCCGTCGCCGACTGGCTGCGCCGCGAATCCGAGGCTTGCAAAGCCTGAACACAGCGCCATCTCGTAACGAATGACTTGAAATCCGCCGTGCGGCTACGATTGTCGTGTTCAGCAACGAACGCGTTATCACCGAACCGGCCGCGCGGATCCGCTTGCCGCGCACCGCGGCGGCCGTCCTCCAACCTGAGCGAAGGAGCATTCATGTCAGTGCAATTACGCAAGATTAACGAACAGGTGATGGTCATCACCGGCGCCACGAGCGGCATCGGCCTCACGACGGCACGTATGGCCGCCGAGCAATGTGCGAAACTGGTCCTCGCGGCCCGCAGCGCCGACGCGCTCGACCAGCTGGCGAGCGAGCTGCGCCGCACGGGTACGCAAGTCGCGACGGTCGTCGCCGACGTCGGCAACCCGGCCGACGTCGAACGCATCGGCCAGGCCGCGATGGAACGCTTCGGCCGCATCGACACCTGGGTCAACAACGCCGGCATCTCGATCTTCGGCCGCAACGAAGACGTCTCCCTGGACGACATGCAGCGCCTGTTCGACACGAATTACTGGGGCGTCGTCCACGGCTCGCTGGAAGCCGTCAAGCACATGAAGACACGCGGCGGCGGCGCCATCATCAACCTCGGCAGCGAATTGTCGGACGTCTCGATCCCGCTGCAAGGCATCTACGCCGCGTCGAAGCATGCCGTGAAGGCGTTCACGGATTCGCTGCGCGTGGAGCTGGACAAGGACAAGGCGCCGATCGCCGTCACGCTGATCAAGCCGGCCGCCATCGACACGATGTTCGTCGCCCACGCGAAGAACTACATGGACAAGGAACCGACCTTGCCGCCGCCGATCTACGCGCCGGAGCTGGTGGCGAAATCCATCCTGTACGCGGCCCAGCATCCGAAACGCGATGTGTTCGTCGGCGGCGCGGCCAAGGCCTTCTCTGTCGGCAATTTCGCGATGCCGTCCGTGCTCGACCGCATGATGCGCGCGACCATGTTCAAGCAGCAGCAGACCGACATCCCCAGCGCGCCGAACCGCCGCGACGCCCTGCACGCGCCGAATCCGCAGCATGAGCTGCGCGAACGCCAGGGCATCTCGACGCACGTGATCGAGACGTGTCCGTACACCGCGCTGTCGCTGCGCAAGGGCAAGGTGATGAGCGTGCTGCTGGGCGCCGGCGCGCTGTTCGCCGCATGGAAACTGGCGGGCCGTCCGGCGACGCGCACGTGGTCATCGAATCGTCTGCGCCAGGCACTGTGAGGAGGCATCATGTCGATCAAACTCAAACAACTGGATGAGCAAGTCATGGTGATCACGGGCGCCACGAGCGGCATCGGCCTGGCCACCGCCCGCATGGCGGCCGAAGGCGGCGCGAGCCTCGTGCTGGCCGCGCGCGACGGCGACGCCCTCGACACCCTGGCCCACGAAATGCGCCAGCGCGGCGTGGAAGTGGCGACCGTCACGGCCGACGTCGGCAACCCGGCCGACGTGGCCCGCATCAGCCAGGCCGCGATGGAACGCTTCGGCCGCGTCGACACATGGGTCAACAACGCGGGCATCAGCGTCTACGGCAGGAACGAAGACGTCGCGCTGGAAGACATGCGCAAGGTGATGCAGACGAATTTCTGGGGCGTCGTGCACGGCTCGCTGGAAGCCGTCAAGCTCATGAAGGGCCGCGGCGGCGGCGCCATCATCAACCTCGGCAGCGAAGTGTCGGACCGCTCCGTGCCGCTGCAAGGCACCTATTCCGCGTCCAAGCACGCGATCAAGGGCTTCACGGAATCGCTGCGCATGGAGCTGGACAAGGAAGACGCGGGCGTCTCGCTCACGGTGGTCAAGCCGGCCGCGATCGCGACGCCGTTCCCGAACCATGCCAAGAGCTACATGGAACACGAGCCCGACCTGCCGCCGCCGAACTACGCGCCGGAACTGGTGGCGCAGGCCATCGTGCACGCGGCCCAGGTGCCGGAACGCGACCTGTACGTGGGCGGTCACTCGAAGCTGACATCGCTGACGGGCTACCTGATGCCGCGCGCGCTGGACCGCTTCATGAGCCGCACGATGTTCGACCAGCAACAATCGGACCGCCCGAACTCGAGCGCGCGCCGCGACAGCCTGTACGCGCCGGTCGCCGAGCAGGAGCTCCGGCAGCGCAACAACGGCGAGCGCCGCGTCGTCGAGCGGAGTCCGTACACGTCGTTCGAAATGCGGTCGGCCTCCACGAAAACCGTGCTGCTCGGCGGGGCGCTGCTGGCGGCGTGGGCGTTGACGCGCAGGCCGTGGGAACGCCGCGCCTGGCCCGCGTAGCCGCGTACGGTTGGCACGGAGTGCCCACCGTACATGACAAGGGCCGGAAATCCGGCCCTTGTCATTGGGTTCGCCGCCGTTATCTGCCCGGCGCCGGCCCCTTCGGCGGCTCGCTGCCGAGGAAGTCGACATCCTCGTCCGTCAGCGACAGGTTCGGAATCGATTCGATGTGGTCGGTATCGATGTCGTTGCCGTCCTTGGCGATCAGGTCGCGGCCGGCCGCCGCCCGTTCGCCCGTGCCGCCGAAGTCGCTGTCGCTTTCGAAGTTCGGGTCGCCCATGTCGGCGCCGGCGCTGTCGTGGGCGTAGCTCGCTTCGTTGTCGGACGTCGTGCCCGTGTCCAGGTCGATCTTCTGGTCGTCGTCCAGGTTCGCGGCGAAACCGGGGCCGCCGACGACGTCGCTGCCCGTGTCCGAAATATCGCTCGGGCCGAGCGAGTCGACGCCGTGGCCCTTGCCCAGGCTGCGGTCGGGTGCTTCCGGAAAGTTATCCGGATCAAGTGTGCTCGTGCCAGTCATGTTGCCTCCAAAATAATGCAAAAATCATGAGGACAGGCTACCCGGTTTTGTCGCGCGACGGCGCAACGCACGAGAGCCGCTGTGGGAACGCTAGAAGGCGTGGCGCATGCCGACGTTCACGGCCGAGCTGCCGCTCGGGCGGGCCGCGCCGCCGATCAGGATGCCGGTGCCGTTCGTGTTGACGGTGCGCGAGAATGCGGCGTAGAAGTCGGTGCTGCGCGAGACGACGTAGCTGGCGCCGATCGCGAACTGGTTCGCGTCGCGGTTGGCCAAGTCGCGGTCGTTCTTGTGGATGAATGACGCGAGGAAGGTGGTCGAGCGCGTCACCGGGACGGCGACGCCGACGAGGGTGTCGCGGCTGTCGGTCGACGACGTGCTCGCCACGCCCGCGCCGTATGGATTGTCGGGGTTGTACAGCGGCGAGCTGCCCCAGCCGCGGTTGGCGGAATACGCGGCATACGCAGTGCCCCAGCGCGTGCGCAGGTTGGCCGCGATCAGGGAATTCTTGGCGTCCATGTTGCTGCCGGCCAGGTCGTACAAGTGGACCTGGGCAACGTGCCGGTTCTGGTGCGCCGCCCGCAGCGACAGCGCGCCGTAATCGAAGCCGATCGTCATGCCCCAGGCGCGGTCGGCCACGGGATCGCCGCCGAGCGTGTCGATCGTGTACGAGGCGCCCGTGCTCAGGTGCTTGAACTGGGTGTTGTAGTAGCGCACGCCCCGGTCGACGGGCATGCCGTTTTGCGTAACGAGATTGCTGGCCTTGCCGGCCGTGCCGGCGTGGAACGGGTCGCCGACGTCCGGCCGTGCAAGATATTCGAAGTTGTACTGGTGGCCCAGCGTGAAGCCGCCGGTGCCCGGGTTCACGCCGATGTCGTCGAGGCGGCCATAGGTGCGGCGCGGCGTCGAGTGCCAGGCGGCGCCATTGCCATTGCTCCGGCTCGGCTGGCCCGTGAAGACGGCAATATCGTGGCCGCCCGGCGTCTCGCCGACGTAGTCCAGTCCCGAGCGCTTGCCGCTGGCGGCCGCGCTTCCCGAATCCTGTGCGCATGCGAGCGACGCACATCCGCCCAGCAATACGCAAGCAACGAAACCCTTGTTCATGGCGTGTCCTCTCTACGCCTTAACAGTACCCGCTACACCGCAGTCCTATCTGTCCAATATCGCACAAATCCACTCTCATCTTGTCTCGCGTTGTTGTCAGCATATTCCGACATCTGCATGTCGGCAAGATGACAGCCCGAGAATTCCGCTTTAGAATCGCACGGGCAGGATTTGTAACTAAACTACAGGAAAACCATAACGATGAGACAGCTTCGCCGTACCCTGACTACACTTTCCCTGGCGTTATGCGCCGCCCTGCCCGCGTTCGCTACGACGACGGAGGCAGCGCCGATGCCTCACGTGAGCTGGTCGCGCAACGCCAATATCTACGAAGTGAACATCCGGCAATACACGCCCGAGGGAACGTTCAAGGCGTTCGCGCCACACCTGCCGCGTTTGAAAAAGATGGGCGTGGACATCCTGTGGCTGATGCCGATCCAGCCGATCGGCGAAAAGAACCGCAAGGGCACGCTGGGCAGCTACTACGCCGTGCGCGATTACACGGCCGTCAATCCGGAATTCGGCACGCTCGACGACCTCAAGGCACTGGTGAAACAGGCGCACGGGCTCGGCATGCACGTGATCATCGACTGGGTCGCGAACCACACCGCGTTCGACAACCCGTGGACGCAGGAACACAGCGACTGGTATCTCAAGAACGAGAAAGGCGAGATCTATCCCGTCACCTACACGGATGGCGCCGAACCCGAGTACTGGACCGACGTGACGGGTCTCGACTGGACCAAGCCCGGCCTGTGGAAAGGCATGACGGACGCGATGCTGTACTGGGTGCGCGAAGCCGACATCGACGGCTTCCGCTGCGACGTCGCCGGCAAGGTCCCGACGCCGTTCTGGAACCAGGCCCGCGCCGAGCTCGACCGCGTCAAGCCCGTGTTCATGCTGGCCGAAGCCGACAAGCCCGAGCTGCACGAGCACGCCTTCGACATGACCTATGGCTGGGACACGAAGGATTTGTTCAAGGCCATTGCCAAGGGCAAGGCGGATGCGCGCACGCTGGCGGACTTCGTCGAGCACCCGCCGAAAGCGTTCCCGCCGGGCGCCTATCGGATGCGCTTCACGAGCAACCACGACGAGAATTCCTGGGCCGGCAGCGACGTCGAACTGTACGGTCCGGCATTCAAGGCAATGGCCGTGCTGGCCGCGACCTTGCCCGGCATGCCGCTGATCTATGGCGGCCAGGAAGCCGGGCTCGACAAGCGCATCGAGTTCTTCGAAAAGGATCCGATCCAGTGGAAGGATTACGCGTACGCGCCCTTCTACACGAAGCTGCTGGCGCTCAAGCACGCGAATCCTGCGCTGTGGAACGGCCAGTACGGCGGTCCCGTGCAGGTGCTGCAGACCGGCAATGACAAAGTCTTCGCGTTCCGTCGTGCGCTGAAGGGTAACAGCGTGCAGGTGACGGTCAACGTGTCGAACGACGCGCAGCGTTTCAGCCTGCCGGGAGGCAAGCAGCAGACGCTGGCGGCGTGGGATTACCGCATCGACGCGCGCGGCAAATAAGGCATCCGTCAGCGGCGCAGCGCGGTGAAGCCGGCCGGCTCCCACTCGCGCAGCGCCAGCAACAGCCCGCTGCCCCGCCGCTTCGGCAGCGGCGATGCGAGACTTTCCTCGTGCAACTCGGCGAAGCGGGCACGCAGCCGGCGCAGTTCCACCTGCATGGACGCGAGCGCGCTCTCCGTCAGCATCCCGTGCGTGAAGGCGAGCGTCTCGTCGGACCGGTCGAAGCGGCCGTCGAGAAAATCGGCCAGGCCCTGCGTGCGGAAATATTGCCGGATGGGGCCGTCAGGCAGCCAGTCGAAATCGCGCGCGACGTTCAGGCGGATGCGGTTGCCCGGCATCAGGGCGATCAGGTGCAGGCGGTCGAGGTGCAGCAGCTTTTGCAGGCACTCCGCTTCCGTCAGGCGATAGACGGCGAGGATGTCCGCCAGCGTCCAGTGATTCAGCGCGCACGCGGCCACGAGCAGCAGCTTCGTGTCCGACACGAGTTCCTTCTCCTGCTCGGCGCTCAAGGTGTGCAGGCGGGTGCCGGACAGCGCCGCCTCCTGCGCGAGCTCGGCCAAGGTAAAACCGAGCATGTTGCTGATCTCGACGAGGCGGTCGACGCCGAGCGTGTCCGACGTCAGCAGGCGCTTGACGCTCGCCTCCGACAGGCCCAGCGCGGCGGCCACGTCCCGATACGTTTTACCTTGCAGCTTCAGTTGGCGCTTGATCGTGCCGATGATTTGCGTGACTTCGGACATGGTCTAGAGGTTGGCCTCGGATTCCTGGGATCGTAGCATGGCCGGCCTTGCGGCAACAATTCCTTCATGACAAGATGGCCGGCTGGCCAGAACACGATGAAGGAAACACGATGAACCACGCCGACTACCTGGCCCACGACGCCACCGCCCTCGCCGCTCGCGTGGCCGCCGGCGACGTGACGCCCACCGAACTGCTCGACCTCGCGCTCGCGCAACACGCGCGCGTACACGGCCGCGTGAACGCCGTCGTGCGGCTGATGGAGCGCGAGGCGCGGGCCCGGGTCGCGGGCCCACTGACCGGCCCGCTGGCCGGCGTCCCCTTCCTCATCAAGGACGGCGTGCAGGACTACGCGGGCATCCCGACGACCTACGGCAGCCGCAGCATGACGAACAACGTGCCGACCCGCCACGCCCACGTCGTGCAGCGCTACCTCGACGCCGGCCTCGTCATCTTCGGCAAGACGAACCTGCCCGAATTCGCGACGCGCGGCGTCACCGACCCGGTGCTGTACGGCCGCACGAACAACCCGTGGGACCTGGCGCGCACGCCGGGCGGATCGAGCGGCGGCGCGGCCGCGGCGGTCGCGGCCGGCATCGTGCCGATGGCGGCCGGCAACGACGGCGGCGGGTCCCTGCGCATTCCGGCCGCGTGCTGCGGGCTGTTCACGCTGCGGCCGTCGAGGGGACGCGTGTCGTCAGGGCCGGGCATCGGCGAAGTCTGGTTCGGCGCGTCGAGCGAAAGCGTGATCTCGCGCAGCGTGCGCGATTCGGCACTCGCGCTCGATGTGCTGCAGGGTGCGGAACCGGGCGATCCGTTCGTCATCGCGCCGCCCGCGGCGCCTTACGTCGAGCTGATGCGGCGCGATCCTGGGCGGCTGCGCATCGGGTATTCGACAGTGTCGCCGATTGGAACGGAGGTGCATCCGGAAGCAGTGCGTGCCGTTGCGCGGACGGTCGAGTTATTGGCTCGTTTGGGCCACGATGTCGAGGAGGCGGCACCTTTGATCGATGGCGCCGCCCTCGCGAAAAGCTATTTGCACGTGTACTTCGGGCAGATCCCGGCTGCCGTGCGGCGCGCGCAGGCGCTGGGCGCGCGGCGTGATGAGGTGGAACTGATGAACCGGATTCTCGTCACGTTGGGCGACAGCGTGTCGGCGACGCGGCTGACCACCGAGCTGAATCGCTGGAACGAGTTTTCGCGCGCGGTGGGCGAGTACTTCGGGCGCTACGACCTGTTTTTGACGCCGACCTTGGCGCATCCGCCGATCACGCACGGGACCGGCGATCCGTCGGCGGCAGAGCAGCGGTTGCTGGCGTTCCTGCATGGCACGGGCATCCTTGGCGTGTTGGCGCGGCTTGGGTTGCTCGACAAGACTGTCGACAAGATTGCGACTGACAATCTACGTTATGTGCCCTTTACCCAGTTGTCGAACCTGACCGGGACGCCGTCGATGAGTGTGCCGCTGCACTGGACGGCGGACGGGTTGCCGCTGGGGGTGCAATTCATGGGGCCGTTCGGGAGCGAGGAGAGGTTGTTGCAGGTGGCGCGGCAATTGGAAGAGGTACAGCCGTGGTTTGATCGATTGCCGGCCATGGCGCGGGGGTAACAGGCCTGCAGCCTACATGTTGTCGAGGTCGAACACCAGGTCCCGCGCACGCCAGTGTGCGCGCTGGCCTTCTGCAGCCCGCATGCACCGGCTGTAGGCATGCTTAAAAAAGTTTCCTACTACCAACCCAACCTGAACTCGGCGATAATGTAATTTTAGCACCTTGCTACTTATGGTCCCTAGAGTCTTAAGCCGCCTACCGCTCAAAGGTAGTAAGTCGTTCGTTGATGTTGATATCTATGAAGGAACCCGAGTTGACGCCGAAGCTTGGGATTCCTATGTTCAACCCCACCTACGGGGGACAAAGAGGCTGGATGCTCAGTGGGATTGGCCATGGCTGTTTAATCAGTCCGTCCTCATAGAAGCAGCTAGAGGCAGAAGAGTAAGTCTGCAGTGCCTAAATATCCGCAACAATGTCGGAGCTTCAGTACCCCTGGGACTAATGCTTTTATCGGAAGGGTACCCTTCGCTTGACGGGAGCGCGCGGGAGAGCGTGTTTCTTTGGTATCTTGCGAGCGCCCCGAGCTCAGCTTTAGTAGCCATGGGGGTTACTTATCCGAAGCCCAACCTTGTTCTGCATGCCCTCATTGACGTAGCTATACAGCGTAGCTACGAACTGGGGTATGATGGTAGCGTAGGGTTGCATGCTGCCCCGGAAGGGGGTGACGAGCTTTATTGCCGGTATCGCGATGATGTAAAGATGTCATCACTAGGAAGCAATGCAAGGTTGACCTTGGCGCGACGCTTAAAGGGCGGGAACGACGGCCGCTACTTTTGGTCCGATCCGAAGCTGGCTCAGTCACTTTCCAATAGCTTGAACTATCTACGATAGGAGGAACCTAATGGAACGTTCGAAAAATGAGTCCAAACTCCACCCTCAGGATTTGCTGACTCAGGAAAACTTGGGTTCTCAGCCGGTCACGCTCTGCACTGATTTAACTTTGAACAATCGCTGGCAGCACACGATGAAGCACCTGCGTGAGACATTGATGGAAACGTCATCCGAACATTTTATCGAGCCGAGCTGGGTTAAGGTCGAGACGGGGCAAAGGCGTACCGACAAGCCACTCGTTTACGTAGGTTATCAAGATTTTCCGCCACACCTTCGTTGCAACTTAATAACAGAGGCTCCGTACAACCACTATGCGCCGATAGCTAGCGTAAGTAGCGGTACTCATGGCACAGCTAACTTTAGCGCTGTGGAGCCGCAGGTACTGTACAAGCTTCCAGTGGAAGATGAGCTAGCGTTCAAGATTCCCGATGCTGACTACGAATATGGCGCGTTTAATCAGCAGCTACATGATTTACAGGAAGAGGTGTTCTCTGGCGAATTCGCACAAAAACACAAGAGAGAACAGAATAATTACCCTAAACCATCTTTTAGAGAATGGCCAAAAGGGAAGAGAACTGAGCCATACGAGCTTTGAATACCCAGCTTGTCCGTTGTATGCACGAGGTCAAGAACGCCGCTCAACGGAGCGGCGTTTTTATTATGGTATGCGCCTCCGGCGCGCTGTCCGCTGCGCGGACAGCAAACGGGCGATTCGCAGAGGGCTGGGCTCGTAGGCCCAGCCCTTCGAATCTCACACGGAGGGCGCGCAGGCGCCCTCCTCGCTTCCGCCAGGCAATAAAAAAGCCGCCCACGGGCGGCTGTTTTATTTCCTGGCGGAAGCGGTGAGATTCGAACTCACGAACGGGTTCCCCCGTCGGCAGTTTTCAAGACTGCTGCCTTCAACCACTCGGCCACGCTTCCTGAGGAACCGGCATTATACATAAATCATTGCCCCACGGGCAGCAAACGGACAGTCCCCAGTACGTCCGGACCAGACTCCACGTGCCCCATCAACAACCAGTTCTCCCGCAAACTCTTCTCGAACTCATACGCAGGCAACGGCTTCCCATACAGATACCCCTGCACCTCGTCGCACCCGGCCTGGCGCAGAAACTCCAGCTGCTCCAGCGTCTCCACGCCTTCCGCGATGACGCGGTGCCCCAGCTTGCGCCCCATGCCGATGATGGTGCTCGCGATCGCGCAATCGCTCGGGTCCTGCGGGATGCCCGTCGTGAAGGAGCGGTCGATCTTCAGCGTGTCGATCGGGAAGCGCTTCAGGTACGACAGGCTCGAATAGCCCGTGCCGAAATCGTCCAGCGACAGCGCCACGCCCAGCGCGCTGATGCGGTCCATGATGGCGATCACGTGTTCGATGTCGTGCATCAGCGTGCTTTCCGTGATCTCCAGTTCCAGCCAGTGCGGGTCCAGGCGGTAGCGGCGCAGGGTTTCCGCGACGCGGCCCGGCAGCGACGGCGTGAATTCGCGCGCGGAGACGTTCACGGCCAGGCGGAACGGCGGCAGCCCCGCGCGTTGCCAGATCGCGGCCTGGGCGCAGGCCTGTTCCAGCACCCACTCGCCCACTTGCACGATCAGGCCCGTGCTTTCGGCCAGCGGGATGAATTCGATCGGCGGGACCATGCCGCGCACCGGATGCTTCCAGCGCACGAGGGCTTCGGCGCCCACCAGGCGGCTCGAGCCGATTTCGAATTTCGGCTGGTAGTGCAGGATCAGTTCGCCGTTGCCGAGCGCGTGGCGCAGGCCGGATTCGATCAGCATGCGCTGCTGCATGCCCTCGTTCATGTCGAGACGGTAGAAGGCGACGCTGCGGTCCGGGTTTTCCGCGTGTTCCTTGGCGCGCTGCATCGCGATGTCGGCCATGCGCAGCAGCGTTTCGGCATCCTGGCCGTCCTGCGGGTAGACGGCGATGCCGATGCTCGCGCCCACGCGCAGGTCGTGGCCCTGCACGAGGAACGGGATTTCCAATGCGGCTTGCAGCTTTTGCGCGACCGTCGTCGCTTCGAAGTGCTGGCGGATGTCGAACAGGCCGATGGCGAATTCGTCGCCGGACAAATGCGCCACGACGTCTTCGTCGCGCAGTGCGTTGCGCAGGCGTTCCGCCACCTGGCGCAGCAGGTCGTCGCCGACCTTGCGGCCGAGGGTACCGTTGATCAGCTTGAAGCGGTTCAGGTCCAGGTACAGCACGCACCCGGTGGATTCGTTGCGCTGGGCGACCATCAGGGCCTGGTCGACGAGGCGACCGAACAGCGTGCGGTTCGGCAGGCCGGTCAGCTCCTGGTAGTAGGCCAGGTGGTGCAGGCGTTCCTCGGCCAGCTTGCGTTCCGTGATGTCGGTCAGATACGCGATCAGGCCGGTCGGGCGGTCTTCCAGGTCGCACAGCGGCGACAGCGACAGGCTGGCCCAGAAGATCTCGCCCGATTTCTTCCGGCGCCGCACTTCCATCATGCGGCCACCCTGCTCCGCGAAGGCGTCCTGGAAGTCCTGGTCGTCGTCCGCGTACAGGAACAGGATGTTGCGGCCGACGGCTTCCAGCGCCGTGTAGCCGAACAGGCGCTCGGCGCCCTTGTTCCAGCTGGTGATGTAGCCCAGGCGGTCCATCGTCAGCACGGATTCGTGGATCTGGTCGAGGATCTGCGACTGGTGCGCCAGTTGCGCTTCGACCTGGGCATAGGCGTGCGTCGTGCGCTGGGCCAGCGAATGGACCTGCATCAGCGTGCCGGTAAGGCCGGCAAGCGCTTCCAGCTGGCGCAGGTCGTCCACGCTGTAGGTGCGGCCGGCGACTTCGTAGCGGCCGAAGCAGACACCGTCGGCACGCACTTCCTGCAGCAGCGCGCCTTCCACCATGTGCGGATGCAGGACGCCTTCCGGGATGAAGGCGCAATGCGGACTCGCGAGCAGCGCGCCGGCAATCCGTCCCAGTTCGTTGTGCAGGTCGTCCCCTCGGCGGGTCAACACGGCGTCGCAGACGGCAGCGCTGCCGCCCACGAAATCGATTGGCGCAGCGGCTGGCATCCTAGACATTGCGAGCTACCTGGATGGCCCAGTGATAGGCGTGCAACTGGCTCTGCCACCAGTCCGGCCCGTCGACGCCCGCCGCCTCCAGCGTCGCGGGATCGGGCCGGCCCGCTTCGGCGAGCCGCAACCGTTGTCCCAGTTCGCCTTCGCGCCGCAGCAATGCGGCTTCGACGTGTTCGGGCAGGTTCAGGTCCTGCACGATCTCGGCCATCGGCATCTGGAACAGCCGGTCCAGCAGCGAGAAGACGCCGGCCATGAAGGCGAGATCCTGCTCGTCGCGGTCGCCGCCGTCGCGCTTGCACAGCGCTTCCAGCGCGGCGCCGCGCAATGCGGCCACCGGCAGCATCAGGTTCGGCGGGCTGTCCGGGTGCTGGCGCGCGTACAGCAGCAGTTGCAGCCAGCGCTGCAGCTGGCGCCGGCCCAGGCGGCTGATGGCCTGGCCGAAGCTCGTGATCTGGGTGCCGACCGAGAACGCGGCCGAGTTCACCAGTTTCAAGAGGTGATACGACAGCGCCGGATCCGCTTTCAGCTGCGCTTCCAGTTCGCGCGAGTCGGCGTCGCGCGCCAGCAGCGCGAGCATCGTCAGCATGCGCCGGCGCGATGTGCCGTCGTCGCCTTCGGCCACGCTGCCTTCCAGCGCGTAGTCGCCGCTGAACCAGGAAAAGCCCGCGTTCTCGCAGGCGCGGTATGCGGCCAGGTCGTCGACGTTGTAGGCGAGGTGCGGTCCGAACAACGTCGGCAGCGTGCCCGCGCGCGGCAGTTCGCTGCCGGCGTCGCGCGCCACGGTACGCAGCGCGATCGGTGCGGCGACGCCTTCCGGCAGCACACCGTCGATCAGCACGCGGTAGCCGGTCATCTGCAGTTCCGCCAGGCGGCGCGCCGTGCCGTCCGTCGCCAGCGCGTCCGCGCGCATGGCCAGCAGCACGCGGTTGGCCGGCAGCACGTTCAGCACGGGAGGCGTGAGGACAGACGCATCATCCAACAGCACGATGCAGTCGAGGGGCGCGATGGCGGCCAGCAGGTCCGGCGTGCCGAACAGGCCTTGCAGCGCGGGATCGTCGAGCCCTGCCCCCGGCGTGCCAAGCAACAGAGCGACCCACTCGTTCTGCGCGTTGGCGACGGAGCGTACTTCAACCACCGGGAACGGGGCGCTGGACATTAGCGAATATGCATTGATAGTAACCAGCTAATAGTAGAGCACGCCTTAGTGGAAAGCAACTGTTTCTGTTTCCTCTAGGATACGGTTTTTCAGATATATTTACGCACCCGCGCCGCCGACCCGGCCATGCTGCACGGCGAACTTGATCAGCTCCGCCTGCCCCTCGATGCCGAGCTTGCGCTTGATGTTCAGGCGGTGCGTCTCGACCGTGCGCACGGACAGGTCGAGCGCCTTCGCGATCTGCTTGTTCGATTCGCCGTTGGCGATGTGGCGCAGCACTTCCTGTTCGCGCGACGTGAGCTGGTTGTCCTGCGCGGCCGGGCGCGCGAGCTGGCGCGCGACGGCGGCGCTGTAGTAGATGCCGCCGGCCATGACGGTGTCGATGGCGAGGACGATGTCCTTGCCCGGCGCATCCTTCAGCACGTAGCCGCGCGCGCCCGCCTGCATGGCCTGCGTGACGTATTCCAGCTTGTCGTGCATGGACAGGATCAGCACGGCGATGTCCGGATAGTTCGCGTACAGGCGCGCCGTGGCTTCGATGCCGCTGCCGTCGCGCATGGTGATGTCCATCAGCACGAGGTCGATGCGGGTGCTGCCCGCGAGCGCCAGCGCCTCGGCGCCGGAATCCGCTTCGGCCACGACGCGAAAATGCGCCACCGCCTCCAGCCGCGCGCGCAAGCCGTCGCGCACGAGGGGGTGGTCGTCGACCAGCATGATGTGCACGGGTTCTGTCATTCAGGTCTCCAGTTCGACGCTCGCGCACACGGTGGTGCCGGCGGCGGACGATGCGATGTCGAGGTGGCCGCCGATCGCGTCCAGCCGCTCCATCATGTTGCGCAGGCCGATGCCGCGCTGCGGGTGGGTGGCCACGCCCTCGGCGTCGAAGCCGGCGCCGTCGTCCGCGATGGTGAGCAGCACGCGGCCGCCGCCGGCGTGCAGCGCCAGGTCGATGTGGTGCGCGCCCGCGTGCCGTTCGATGTTCGTCAGCGCTTCCTGGGCGATGCGGAACAGCACCGTGCCGACGGTCTGCGGCAGGTGCTCGGCATCGAGGTCGCCTGTTGCCGCGAACGTCACCGGCATGCCGCTGTGCTGCGCGAATTCCTCGGCCAGGTGGTCGAGCGCGGCCGCGAGCCCGAGGTCGTCCAGCAGGGTGGGACGCAGGTCGTGCGAGATGCGGCGCACCTCGCCCAGCACCTTGTTGAGTTCTTCCGCCGTGCGCTCGAAGCTGGCATGCGCCTGGCGCTGCTGGTCCGGCGTGCCCTTCATGCGGATGATGCCGGCCTCGATCTGCAGCTTGATCGACACGAGCCACTGGCTGATGCCGTCGTGCAGGTCGCGCGACAGGCGCGCCCGTTCCTGTTCCTGCGAATCGACGACGCGCTGCGCGAGGGCTTTCAGCTTCATGTCCGCCACGCGCGATTCGCTGATGTTCAGCGCGAGGCCGGCGCCGCCGATGACGAGCGTGGCGAGGATGGCGAGACCGGCGATCCACCACATCGTCGTCTCGATGTTGCGCGACTGCTGGGCGTCGACCTGGTCCAGCGCGGCCTGCACGTCGTCGAGGTACAGGCCGCTGCCCATGATCCAGCCCCATTGCGGGATCGACACGACGTAGCCGAGCTTGGGCGCGGACTTGTTCGTGGAAGGCTTGACCCAGTTGTAGCGCACGAGTCCCCCGCCCTGCTTCGCGACGGCGACGATGTTCTGGATGGTCGGTGCGCCGAACTGGTCGTGCAGGTTCCACAGGTCGCGTCCGACCAGCTCCGGCTGACGCGGATGCATCAGGTTGCGGCCGTCCATGTCGTAGACGAAGAAATAGCCGTCGTCGCCGAAGCTGAGCGATTGCAGGATCCGCTTGGCTTCCGCCAGCGTGGCCGGGTCGCTGCGGCCGGACGCCGTCAGGTGGGCGATCGAATGGGAGGCCAGGTCGACGTAGTGCCGCAGCTCCGCCTGCTTGCTGGCCAGGTAGGCCTGCTGGATGGTGGCGTGCTGCTCGTGCGCGAGCGCGATCGCCTGCTGGCGGACGAACAGGGCGATCGCGCACAGCGCCACGATCAGCGGGGCGATCGCGAGAAAGATGACCTTCTGCCGTAATTGCATGCCGTGCGCATCAAATTTAGTCGTAACATGAAATTGTACCGTGTAGGGTGGGCACCATGTGCCCACGCGCAACGTGTGCGGTTTGCCTGCGTCCGCGCGGGCACGGGGTGCCCGCCCTACGTAGTCCTACGTAGAGCGCTGCGTAATCATGCGCTTGTGAGTCGCGGACCCGTGCAAGATACTGGCAGGCACGCTGCTCATCGTGCAAGCCGGCATCGACCGGTCACGCAGCGCATCATATCGGAGGAGTCAATAATGAAACGTCTAACAAGCCAGCTCGGATGGGCTGCGCTTTCGCTCGTGGGCGCCGTCTCGCTCGCCTACGTCGCCCTCAAGCGCGGCGAATCCATCAACGCGGTCTGGGTCGTCATGGCGGCCGTCTGCGTCTACCTGATCGCGTACCGCTTCTACAGCCTGTACATCGCCGACAAGGTGATGGGCCTCGACGCCCGCCGCCAGACCCCGGCGTACAAGTACAACGACGGCCTCGACTACGTGCCGACGAACCGCTACGTGCTGTTCGGCCACCACTTCGCCGCGATCGCCGGCGCCGGCCCGCTGGTCGGCCCCGTGCTCGCCGCGCAGATGGGTTACCTGCCCGGCATGCTGTGGATCCTGGCCGGCGTCGTGTTCGCCGGCGCCGTGCAGGACTTCATGGTGCTGTTCCTGTCGATGCGCCGCGACGGCCGCTCGCTCGGCGACCTGATCAAGTCCGAGATGGGCGAGATCCCCGGCGTCATCGCCCTGTTCGGCACCTTCATGATCATGGTGATCATCCTGGCCGTGCTGGCGCTGATCGTCGTGAAGGCCCTGACCGGTTCGCCGTGGGGTTCGTTCACCGTGATGGCGACGATCCCGATCGCGCTGTTCATGGGCATCTATTCGCGCTACATCCGCGTGGGCCGCATCGGCGAAGTGTCGCTGATCGGCTTCGTGCTGCTGATCGGCGCCATCGTCGGCGGCCAGTTCGTGCACGATTCGCCGACCTGGGGCCCGATGTTCACGTTCACCGGCACCCAGCTGACCTGGATGCTGATCGGCTACGGCTTCATCGCCTCCGTGATCCCTGTGTGGCTGCTGCTGGCGCCGCGCGACTACCTGTCGACCTTCCTCAAGATCGGCACCATCGTCGGCCTCGCGCTGGGCATCGTGTTCGTCGCCCCGATGCTGCAGATGCCGTCGATCACCCGCTTCATCGACGGCACCGGCCCGGCCTGGTCCGGCACGCTGTTCCCGTTCCTGTTCATCACCATCGCCTGCGGCGCCGTGTCCGGCTTCCACGCGCTGATCTCGTCGGGCACAACGCCGAAGATGATCGAGAATGAACAGCACGCCCGCTTCATCGGCTACGGCGGCATGCTGATGGAATCGTTCGTCGCCATCATGGCCCTAGTCGCCGCGTCGACCATCGACCCGGGCGTCTACTTCGCGATGAACAGCCCGGCCGCAGTGCTCGGCACGACCGCCCAGACGGCCGCCGCCGCGGTCTCCAACTGGGGCTTCGTGATCACGCCTGACCAGCTGACGCAGATGGCCAAGGACGTCGGCGAGAACACCATCATCTCACGCGCCGGCGGCGCCCCGACGCTGGCCGTCGGCATGGCGCACATCCTGTCCAACGTCGTGGGCGGCAAGGCGATGATGGCCTTCTGGTACCACTTCGCGATCCTGTTCGAGGCGCTGTTCATCCTGACCGCCGTCGATGCGGGCACCCGCGCCGGCCGCTTCATGCTGCAGGACCTGCTGGGCGCCTTCGTCCCGTCGCTGAAACGCACGGATTCGCTGCCGGCGAACCTGATCGCCACCGGCCTGTGCGTGGCCGCCTGGGGCTACTTCCTGTACCAGGGCGTCGTCGATCCGCTGGGCGGCATCAACACGCTGTGGCCGCTGTTCGGCATCGCCAACCAGATGC